>CBDUQR010000013.1:0-62153 GCA_965369655.1 uncultured bacterium
AGCGACTGCAAACACTATCTTCTTAACATGTCCGTTATAGCGGGGGAAGATCAATCCTGGCTTAGGCGGCTTCGGTTCGCTTTCCAAACAAGCACTTAATCTCCAACCATAGCGCAATCGCATCTCATTGTATTTCAGCATAATAGGGGGTTGAACGGCCCCCTATGCCACCTGAATTGGCAGCTTAGTATGTGTGACTGATTACCTGGCAAGTCGATTGCTAAATGCAAGACCTGAGGAGTCCTTTCACGCTGACAAAGAGCTATGACAAGGACTTGCTTACTCAAGCAATGATGAGGGAGGAATAAATTGAGAGCTCGCATCACTCACTCCAAGCCGAGGAAATACCCTAAACCTCGGACCGGGCTTTTCGGAGATATGTCCTCCCTTTTCAAAAAAACATAATCAGTTTAGGAACAAGACACTGGAAGGTTTGTCATGTTGAGCGTAAGTAAAATCAGTTCGGTTGGTCTCTGTTCGACTTGCAATAATTCGACTTCGTGTGTATATAGGAAGAAACGTGGGATGGATGCCATCTACTGCGAGATGTTTGATGGCTATGCTCTGCCGGAAAGCAGGGATAATGGAGATCATGATAAAGAGACAGCGTTACCGACGACAGAGACAACAGTACAGTCAAATTTCAAAGGACTTTGCATCAACTGCGATAACAGGGACTTCTGTACTCTTCCACGACCAGAAGGGGGTGTGTGGCACTGTGAGGAGTACTGTTAGTCCGTTTCGCGGATGTCTGACCACTCAAGAATAGGAAATCTTAAAATGAACTCCCAAGAGAACGAATCTGTTGTTGCTAATGCTATAGATAATTACGGTGGATTGATAGCGGTCCTTGAAGAGATTCAGGCCAAGTATGGATATTTGCCAGAGAAAGTCTTGCGCGAAGTATCGGAGGAAACCGGGCGCTCGCTGGTTGACATATATGGAGTCGCGACGTTTTACAGAGCGTTCAGCCTGGAACCTCGTGGCAAGCATCTCGTTTCGGCATGTCTTGGGACGGCCTGTCACGTGCGCGGCGGGCCGGCAATCGCAAAGGAGATCGAGCGTCAGCTCGGCATCAGAGCTGGCGAGACAACTGCGGATAAGGAGTTCACTTTCGAGACTGTGAATTGCCTCGGTGCATGTGCCTTAGGTCCTGTCATTGTTGTCGATGGCCATTACTTTCCCAAGGTGAAAACTTCCCAGATCACTGATATCCTCAGGAAAGCCAGCGAAGGCATCGACAAGATCGAAGTTGAAACCGACCAGCGAGTCTTCCCACTTGATGTGAGTTGTGCTCGCTGCAATCACAGTCTGATGGACCCTCGACACATTATTGATGGTCATCCTCCCATTCGCATAACAGTTTCATTTGAGGATAAACATGGCTGGATGACTCTGTCCAGCCTTTATGGCAGTTATCAAGTGGATTGCGAGTATACGATTCCTCCTGATACCATCGTTCACGTGTTCTGTCCTCATTGCCATGCTGAGCTGATAGGTGGCGCAAAATGTCCGGAGTGTGCAGCTCCAATGATTCCGATGATTGTTCGTGGTGGCGGTGTAGTTCAGATATGCAGCCGAAGAGGATGCAAAGGACATATCCTGGACCTTGGTGGAGCATCAATTGATTGACCCGCGAATGACTTGCGAGCAGGAGAGAAGGAAAAATGGAAAAGTCCTTATCAGTTAAGGAATTCAGCAGATTTCGTCAGCGTATACTGAGCGAAAGAGACACGGAATACGATAAACCTACACTCGTAATATGCGCTGGTACAGGTGGACTAGCCAGCGGATCCAACGACGTCATTCGCGTGATCAAGCGGTACATCCTGGAAAGGAGCATGCAATACAAGATACAGCTTCGGATAACGGGGTGCCAGGGATTTTGCGAGATGGACCCGTTTATTCTTGTAGAGCCCGGGAGACAACTGTATCCAAAACTGAAGATGGAAGATGTGCCTCGAGTGATCGAAGCAGCAGTCGGAGGCTATATCGTCGATGAATTGATTTACAAAGATTCACGCGATCAAAAATGCTATCACTGTCAGAACGATATTCCCTTCTTTGGGAAGCAGACACGGACTATCCTGGGAAACAACGAGCATCTGGACCCAATTAGAATATTCAACTACATCGAAGTAGGTGGTTACTCGGCGTTGGAGAAGGTTCTGAGTAGCCCTGATCCTGACCGTATCATCGAAGAGGTCAAGAAATCACAGATCAGAGGCCGTGGAGGTGCTGGTTTCCCCACTGGCAAGAAGTGGGAGCTTGCCAGAGCTTCGAAGAGCCCGGATGGACAGAAGTTCATCGTCTGCAATGCTGATGAAGGCGATCCGGGTGCGTACATGGACAGGAGTCTTCTGGAGGGTAATCCGCATGTAATCATCGAGGGGATGATAATAGCTGGTATTGCTATCGGAGCTACTCAGGGTCTCATCTATGTACGAAGTGAATATCCCCTGGCAATCAAGCATGCATTGATTGCTTTGCGACAAGCCCGTGATATGGGCATTCTCGGAGAGAATATCTTAGGCACTGGCATTGACTTCGATATAGAAGTGGTCAGAGGCGCCGGAGCATTCGTCTGCGGAGAAGAGACTGCTCTGATCAAGTCGATCGAGGGGTTCATGGGCGAGCCCAGACAGCGCCCGCCATATCCGATAGAGAAAGGCATAAGAAATCGGCCAACGTGCATAAACAATGTCGAAACATTAGCCAATATACCTGTCATCATTGACAAGGGCGCAGAGGAGTATATCAAGGTAGGGGTTCCGGGAAATACGGGGACCAAGATATTCTCGCTCGTCGGAAAGATACGAAACACGGGACTGGTTGAAGTTCCTCTTGGCATGAAGATAAGCGAAGTGGTCTATGACATAGGCGGCGGAGCTGTCGGCAAGGCCAGGATCAAGGCCGTACAGACCGGCGGTCCTTCGGGAGGATGTATCCCCGCCAGTATGTTCGATATGCCGATAGACTATGACAGCTTGGCGGAGGCAGGCTCCATCATGGGTTCCGGCGGCATGATCGTCATGGACGAAAACACGTGCATGGTTGATATGGCGAAGTATTTCATGAGTTTTCTGAAAGACGAATCCTGCGGGAAATGCTTCACCTGCCGCAAGGGAACTCAGCGGATGTATGAGATACTTGATGACATATCAAAGGGCAAAGCGACGCTGAAAGATCTGGATCTTTTGGAAGAGCTCGCTTATGCGGTCAAAGACACTACCATGTGTGGTCTCGGGCAGTCGGCTCCGAATCCAGTGCTCAGTACCTTAAGATATTTCCGAAAGGAATATGAACGACACATAGTAGATAAGAGATGTGATGCGTTTGTGTGCAAGGACCTGGTCGGGGCGCCGTGCCAGTCCGCATGTCCGGTGGGGACACAAGCCTGGCGTTACGTCGCTCACATAGCTCGCAACGAGTATGAAGAGGCTTACAGTGTAATACGGGAAGCGAATCCATTCCCGTCGGTATGTGCTCGCGTGTGCGACCACCTTTGTGAGGAAAGATGTCGCCTTGGAACGAGCGGCGATGATCCTGTGGCAATACGAGCGCTGAAACGCTTCGTGACTGATCGGATTGATCCATCGACCTATGTACCTGCCAGAAAACCATGGCCATCCGATAGTCCTCCTTCCGTCGCGGTTATCGGTTCCGGCCCGGCTGGATTGACTACTGCTCATTATCTCTCGCTGCATGGGTGTAAGGTTACGGTCTTTGAGGCAGAGAGCGAACCCGGCGGAATGCTCTACTGTGCCATACCTTCATACAGATTGCCGCGCGATATTATCAGGAAGGAGATCGAGAGCCTGCTTGACGAGAATGTAACACTCAAGTGTAACAGCGCACTGGGACGGGATTTCACTGTTGCAAAGTTGCTCGATGGTGGTTACAGTGCGGTTCTGCTTGCCATGGGAGCTCACAAGAGTCGGCCGCTCCAGCTTGAGAACGAAGATGCTGACGGCATATATCCTTCTATCGAATTCCTGAAAGCGTTCAATCTCAGGGACGAGCAACTTGCCAAAGGTCGCGTTGGCGTAATCGGAGGAGGAAACTCTGCGATTGACGCCGCACGGATGGCAACGCGACAGAAAGATGTTGACAGCGTAGCTATCCTCTACCGAAGGACTCGCGAAGAGATGCCGGCATTTTCCGAAGAGATCGAGGCTGCGGAGCAGGAAGGTGTGGAGATCAAGACGCTGTTGACTCCAAGGAAAGTCCTGACGACAAAGGGTCATCTCTCCGCTCTGGAATGCGTCAGGAATGAGTTGGGTGACACCGATTCGAGCGGGCGGCGCAGACCGGTTCCGATTGAGGACACTGAACACACAATCGAACTCGACACCCTGATTGTGGCAATAAGTGAAGACAGCGGTACGGACTGCATATCTCCGGCCAAGTCAAGTGGAATCGAGATTACCAAGTGGAATACTGTTCAGATCGATGCCAAAACCATGCAGACGAACAAGGCAGGAGTGTTTGCAGCAGGCGATGTTACGACTGGTCCCAATACTGTTATCGAAGCAATAGCAGCCGGCAAGAAAGCGGCATTCATGATTGAAAGGTATCTCCTGGGAGGAGAGCTGGCCCAACCCGTTGAGCCGACCTTGCCGAAAGTCTATGTCGAGCCTGCAAGTGCGGACATGGTCGAAGCACAGGAAGGCGGTCGGGTCGAGACGCCCCGCGCATCGGTTGATTGGAGAAAGCGGAATTTCGCAGAAGTTGAGGTATCTTTGTCTGCTCAGGAGGCTACTCGCGAAGCCTGCAGATGCCTCAGATGCGATCTGGAGTTTACCAAGCCCAAAGAGAGCGAAGAGCAACATGCCGAACCGGCAGCCGTCGGAGGTAAGTGAGAATGATCACACTCAAGATTAATGGTCTCAAGGTCACTGTCGAACCGGGCACCACTCTACTCGAAGCTGCAAAATATGTCGGATTTCCCATTCCGACGTTATGCCACATGGAGGGACTTTCGCCGTACGGGGCGTGCAGGTTGTGCGTCGTTGAAATAGGAGAAGGCTCAAGGTCCCGACTGGTATCTTCCTGCACTTATCCGGTCGAGGAGGGTCTGGTAGTTCGCACAGCCTCTTCACGCGTTTTGAGAGCTCGCAGGATGGTAATAGAGCTGCACCTCGCTTCATGTCCACAGTCAAAAGTGATCCAGGACCTGGCCGCGAAGCATGGCGTCCATCAGCAGCGATTCCATCAGGAATACGAAGACTGCATCCTGTGCGGACTATGCGTTCGGATGTGCGAAGAACAGATGATGGCGAAGGCAATAGGATTCAGGGGACGTGGAGAGAATCGCAGCATCGGGACGCCATTTGATATCCAGTCGGATGTTTGCAGATTGTGCGGTGGCTGCATTTATGTCTGCCCCGCTTGCACTCTCAGGTGTACATACAATGAACCCGAGAAGGCGGTCTGCGGCGCGTGCGCAAACCTGCGGCCCCCATGTGTTGAAAAAGATGAATTTGATGATATGATGTGTTACATGGACCCATGTGTTGCATGTGAGATAAAGAAAAACTGAATTTGCTAACGGAGGAAGAGGGATGTCAATTACGCTCTCAAAAATAAACGCTACCGCCGCAACCCTCACAAAGAATCGGACGGAAGGATCGGTTTGTCCCAACTCGGGAATGTGTGTTACGTGCGTGGATGGCTGCATCGGGATGTGCGAAATCGGCAAGTCGGCCTACAGAGGTCACGAAGTAATCTATCCGCAACCATTCGGTGTCATCACGACAGCTTCTGAAAAGACCTACCCGGTAGACTATTCTCACTTTAACATAATGGGAACTGCCGTCGGAGCGAAGGGCATCAAGGCCGACAGCGATGTAGCAATCTTTCCGAACGTCAACCTTGAAGTGGCTTTTGGTCGGGATAAGGGCTTGAAATACCGTCTCCCGCTGATTATTCCAGGGATAGGATCTACGGACATTGCAAAGAATAACTGGGAAGGCCTGGCGATAGGGACCGCTCTTGCGGGAACCGGCCTGACAATCGGCGAGAACGTCGTTGGAATGGACCCCGAGGCGACTTTCAAGAATGGTCGTGTAGTCGATACGGTGGACCTCAAGCGACGGGTGAAGCTGTTCACGGACCATCAGCGTGACGGATACGGCGCAATCATTGTGCAGGCGAACATAGAGGACACGCGACTCGGCGTGCAGGAGTACGCGATCGAGAAGCTTGGCGTAAAAATTGTCGAGATGAAGTGGGGTCAGGGCGCGAAAGATATCGGGGGCGAGGTGAAGGTCAAGAGCCTCAAGAAAGCCCAGATGCTCTATGACCGGGGATATGTGGTGCTGCCCGATCCGACAGACCCTGATGTAATCAAGGCTTTCGAACGCGGGGCTTTCAAGGAGTTCGAGAGACATTCTCGTGTTGGGATGGTCGAAGAGGAAGCCTTTGCCAAACGAGCCGAAGAATTGCGCGCTGCAGGAGCAAAATACGTGTCGTTGAAGACTGGCGCGTATACCCCGGCGGATCTTGCACGGGCGATTAAGTTCTCTTCAAAGTATGGTATTGACTATCTGACGGTTGATGGCGCCGGGGGTGGCACCGGCATGAGTCCGTGGAGAATGATGAACGAATGGGGAGTTCCTCCTGTTGAGTTGCATTCGCTGCTCTACCAATATGCGAAGCGCCTCGCAGACAAAGGAGAGTATGTACCTGATCTCATTCCGGCGGGTGGGTTCACTTTCGAGGATCAGATGTTCAAGGGATTGGCTCTGGGTGCTCCTTATGTGAAACTCATCGGAATGGCACGCAGTCCGATTGCAGCAGCGATGGTTGGAAAGACCATTGGAGCGGCTGTCAAGGCCTACGAGTTACCGGTATATATCGAGCGTTTTGGTACCAGTCTTGACGAGATATTCGTCACGTCGGGCGAACTTCGAAAGGAACTCGGAGACAAGGAATTCGAAGCTCTGCCAGCCGGTGCAATCGGCTTGTACACTTACTACGAGCGTCTTGCCCAGGGACTGAAGCAGCTTATGTGCGGCAGCCGTAAGTTCAGCCTTGAGTACATTGAAAGAACCGACATCGCAGCCCTGACGCACGAAGCGGCTGAAATAAGCGGCATTCAGTATATCATGGACGCAACAAAAGATGAGGTCGACACGATTCTCGATAGCTGAGTTGAGATAATGTGAATTATTCAACTCTAACAAGAGCTTGAGCAAGGAGTGTGCTCTGGGAACTGAAGAAGCTGCCGGTTCGAAGATAGCTCCTGAATAGTGGAATGACTGGCACTATCAGGCTGTCCTCCTTCGGATGGATGTTGATATTGAGGTAAACCCACCCGACGCTGCGCTTTGGATGGGCTACCGGCTACCCGAACCAATTCAACCCACTGACTGATATCACGATACATCTACCTGAAGAGATGGAGTGGAAACTCGAGATCTACAACATTATGGGACAGATGGTTGAGAGCTTCTCGGGTCGTGATGTCGGCGAGGTGACCGTGACCTGGGATGCCACGACCAAAGCTTCCGGCATGTATTTCTACAAAGCTACGGCAGGAGATTACGCTGAAACCAGAAAGATGGTGCTGATGAAATAGACTTCATATCACGGGGCTGCTGCAATGGCAGCCCCGTCGCTTTTCTGGTAGAGCTTTACACATTGCTCACTTCAATCTACGCCTATTATCATTTGATCAAATCGAGATTCTGCATACACAAAGTCGAGCATAGTTTCATACGGGGAGATTGCAATGGATCGAGCAATATCGACATCGATACCGTATGCATAATGCAGGAATCTTCACCGCTGTGTGTGACATAAGAAAAGCGCCGGAGTTGCCCCCAGCGCAATTCTGACGACATCCTGTCCTGTGGCTGATTGTGCCCCTGCTGCCCAGTGTCGTCTGTTCGTGAAATCGATGCGGCTAACGCCCCATGTGATTAGCCCTGTACCAGCCCCAGCACCGATTTCGACATCAGGTTGCCTTGCGCAAGCAGAGCAGTGCCGATATTGACCTTCAACTTCTGCGCAACAAGCTCGGTCTGAAGCTTCGCCATGTCTGCATCCCTAATTACCGATTCCGATTCAGTCAAATTCTGATGAGTGACAGCCAGGTTCCTGCGCATGGACTGAACCTCGTACGCAGATTTCGCACCAAGTTTGCCATGGACACTGTGCAGCTCAGCAAGCTTGTCATCAATCTTTTCGACAGCCTGCTGCGCCTGCTCGGGATCCGACAGATCGAACGTCGAGAGTTCATCGATATCCGCGACACTCCCCTCGGAGCCATCGAACAGTTCAGTATTTCCGAACGAGGCCTCATCAGCTATCCGGTTGACCGACCGGACAGTGTCATTCATAACCGACTCATACGTCTCGATCATGCTCTCGTCGGCATAACCGGTCGACAATGCAGCGACTGCCACCTCGCGCATATTGATGAGCTGCTCCTCCATCTGCATCAGGTGGGAATCGGCAGTCCTGTTTTTCGCGAGAACTAAGTCGAGATTTGTGATCTCCTTCGCGATCGACCCGATCTGGGCACGCATATTCTCCGATATGACCAACCCTGCAGGGTCATCCGATGCCCTGTTAATCTTCTCCCCGGAAGACAACTTCTCCATTGTCTTCCTCATCGACCTGTGCATGGTCGACAGATTGCGAACGGTGTTCAGAGTCCCCAGATTTGTGTTAATTGACAATCCCATCATACCGGAGTCCTCCTTCTGACGGATTACGTTGCAAGATAGATGCCCGGAGTAAATTGTACTGTAAGTTGTAGTAGCGTAAGTGATTAAGTTAATCCATGCGCGGACACACCTGTCGGCATCCTGTGAATACTATCGGATGCTGTCAATAGTTATGCGAGAGCGACCCATCTTATGCGCGTGCTGCTGTTCAAATGTTGAACAGAGATCGCATTCGCTTTTTGGCTTGCGTGCGAGTAGTTGCCTCGTTAGATTGACCACATGGCGCTCAGTGAAATTGATATACAAAAGATTATCGACCTTGTGTCGGGTCAGGTCAGGGATCGCGATCTCCCGCCGAAGGTACTGCGGCAGGTGATCCTGCAGGTTGTAGATCGTCTCGAAGGACGAATCGTGCCGCAGCCATCGACGCCTGAATTAAAATCGACCGGGCTCTATGATTCTATCGAGAAGACGAATTCGAGCCGTGTGATTATTTCGGCATTCGGCAAAGATCGCCCCGGCGTTGTCGCCGCAATTGCGAATACGCTCGCAGACGGGAATATCACGATTCAGGATATTCAGCAGAATATCATGCAGGAGTTTTTCGGCATGATAATGATCGCGGATATGTCGGGCGCCACGATCTCATTCGACGACCTCAAATCATCCTTAGACGAAATCGAATCCTCCCTCGGCTGCAAAATCCTCACTCAACACGAGGATATTTTCAGGTATATGCATAGGATATAGGCTCAGAGCGGGAGATCATCAACATTGTCAGTGCTTCTTCTCCCTGACTCTTCACCTTCAGGTATCATCTTCAGTTCCAAGCTAGGCAATTCTGGTAGTGATGCCCCGACTATTCCCTGCATATCACCATATATAGTGGATAGATTCAAGAATATTCCATTCATTTGCTTCTCGCGCTTACTCCAAAGCCTTTGCATTGCCCGCTTCTCTTTGTCCAGCTCGGCCTTCATATTTACAAAAGTGTCAAGGGCGGCACTGAATTTACGTCCGAATTCGGGTCCGGATAAATACATGTAGAGCAGTTCCATTTTCTGAGACTTACCCTCCATTGAAGCTGTTGCATGCGCAACTTCAATAATGCCAGCCCGCAGTGCCGTGGTCAATCCAATAGCTGAGCTCCACGTTGTCACCCAGATGCCATCTATCTCACCAAAGCTCTCAATGGATTTTGGAAGTGTCTTCGTAACGATTATCCCGATGGAGGCTTTGGCGGAAAGTTGATCATTCTTCAGTTTCTCAATCCAGGCGTTACTCCAATTGCTCGTTCTCTTCGATTCCCACAAGATGAGGCCGCACTTTTTTCCCGATGGAGAAAATACAACCTGCGTAACATCGGCTCCCTTCCTACCCGCGGGCACGGGATCAATGTCGTCTTCAGGAAATGCTGCTCGTAGAATATCCTCAAGTTCTAACTCCTGTAGTTCCCCATGAAGCTGCTCGGAACCCCTATCTGCGCGCTTTCTAGTCTCTTCAAGCTGCTTGGTTAGGTCCTCCATATTTTTCTGGTATTCCCGCTTTTCAATCCTGCGTTGTTCTTCAACTCTCTTCACAGCTGTCTCTTCAATCCGGCCTCGCCCTTTCTCAAGTTTGCGTGCCACAGATAGCTCGACTTCTTTCTTTTCTTCCTCCAACTCGCTACTCTTCTTTATCAGTTCCAGTTCACGCTTCCTGAAAGTACCCAACTTAGCCGATTGATCCTTCACTTGCGTTCTGAGACTCTCCAGTTCAGTTCCTGTTTCTCCAGCAATTTCCTCCCGAAGTGACTTCTCCAATTCCGCCTTCTTTTTGGCCAGCTCATCAGCGACCAATTTGTCGAATGACTCCCTCTCAATCACCAGTGCTTCTTTCCGTTTTTCGATTGCCCTCTTCTCTTTTTCGAGTTGTCTTTCCTTCTCCAAGACTGGAGCCTCTAATTCGGATCGCAATTGCTTCTTCAACGTCTTTTCTATCTGAGATCGCTCCTCATCCACCTTCCTTGCCACTGTCAGACCAATATCTTTCTTCTCTTCTTCGAGCTTTTGTTTTGCAGTTCTCAATTCAAGCTCTTTGTTCCTGAAATCTTCAATTCTAGTTGCCTGCTCTTCCAGTTGCTCATGGAGATCGTCGACTTCGGATCGCAGTTGCTTTTTCAATGTCTTTTCTATCTGAGCTCGCTCCTCATCCACCTTTCTTGCCACTGTCAGGTCAATCTCTTTCTTCTCTTCTTCGAGCTTCTGGTTCGCAGTTCTCAATTCAAGCTCTTTCTTCCTGAAATCGTCAAGCTTGGCAGCCTGATTCTCAACCTGAGTCTGGAGACTTTCAACCTCTGAATTGACTTCTTTCTCTATCTTCTCGCGAAGTTCTCTTTTCAGTTTTTCTTTTTCCTTGGATAATTCTGTGACTTTGAATTCATCAAACGACTTCATATCAGCCGCAAGTTCGCTTCTTTGCTCCTCGATATTCTTCTTTTCCTGTTTAACCTCCTCTCGCAATTTCAGAGTTGGCAACTCCAATTCAACCCGCATTTCTTCTCTGACTTTTTCCATCAGAGCTTCAGACATTTGGAATTCATTATGACATAGCGGGCAAGTAATCAGGTCGGACATGGTAGGTACCTCCTAAACGTTCCCCACGCAGCTCATTCAAGGAGCTGCACTTACAAACAATGCACTGGACTGTACTTAGGGCAAAATATACCGCAAAAACGGAGGATGTCAAGAGAAGAGCAAGTGTCCTTTAGTCCAAATCGCCGCAGTTAGGTCAGGTACCCATTCATTCCGAATCCAGCAGCGTATGCAGGTAAGTGGTCGGACAAGATCGAACACTTGCGACATGCTTCGGAAAGATTCGAATCGGTCTTGTGTGATTTGAATGTCAGATAATCCATGTTGTTTGTTGCGGTGTCGTACAAGGAACCGTCGCGGTGGATGTTCAGCAAGCTGTGGGGCACCCCAAGATCATTAGTCCAGATTGATGGTCTTTCAACATGCCCCTGCGCGGGAATGACCTCGCTTTCTTTCGCAAACGTGACCACCAACCTTACATGACTTTTGGGACAACCTCCATATCACTGTCGTGCATCAACCGGCAGTTGAGCTTTTCCTCTCGTCATCCGGGTCAACTAACTTGTAGTCATAAGTGATATTAGCACTCTTCTTCAGCATAGCCGACACACTGCAGTATTTGTTTTCACTCAGCTCTATTGCTTGTTCAACATCAGAGGGGCGGATGTCTGTTCCCGTGAATATATATCTGAGCTTGATGTTGGTGAATACCCTGGGGTGCTCCAACGCTTGTTCTGCCTCGACTTCCATGTGAAAGTCATTCAGCTTGACACGTTTCTTTCTCAGTATCGATACTACATCCATGGCCGTGCAGCTTGCCAGGCCCATAAGCAGCAATTCCATTGGACGAGATCCAGCCGAAAAACCGCCGAACTTTTCGGGGCCATCCGTAGTGACCCAGTGCCCTGAATCGCTGACCGCAGCCATGGCAAGTCCACTGATTTGCTTTAGTTTCACTTTCATGTTGCTTTCCTCACTTCTCTGGTTGGCTATGTGCCAGGATATGAACGGCACATGATCTGAGGTTGTCCCAAAAGGTCTGACAGGTTGGTGTTCATGCTTTTCGGATCTTTTGGGATAGCCTCTGGACACGAGTCCTGAGCTTCGAAGGATCTGCCGCTCACAACATGTTTTCTCCGTTGTTTGAAAGATATAAACTGAGCGCAGATTACCTGACTGTAATAATACCGAGACCTCTTGCTTCAGCCTGACCGATTATCGTGGCATCGAGAACACCGGCGTCGTGGAGCGCCTTTACTGCTTTCTCGGCCTGATTCGGTTCTATCGCAGCGAGCAGGCCACCCGATGTCTGCGCATCGCAGATCAGCGCCTTTGTGGCATGATCCAGCGACTGTGGCCATTCGACTTTGCCTTCCACATATTCCATATTCGAGACAGTGCCACCCGGAATCGCGCCCGTAACCGCAACCTCGCGCGCACCATCGATGAACGGTATGCTGCTGCTCTCCAAAGTCATGTCGACACCGCTCGCTACAGCCATCTCGTGGAGATGACCGGCGAGACCAAAACCTGTCACATCGGTGCAGGCATGAATCTCGAATCGAGACAGCACATCGGCCGCCGTCTTGTTGAGAGTCGACATAAGATTGAGTAGAATATCTGCTACCTCGGGACCGACAGTGCCCTGCTTGGCTGCCGTGGCGAGCAGCCCGGTGCCGATAGATTTCGTCAGGATAATCCTGTCGCCGGGCCTGGCGCCGCGATTTGTCCAGATGCGTGAGGGATCGACTATTCCTGTCACAGCGAGTCCATACTTCGGCTCTGTGTCATCGACTGTATGCCCACCGATAATGCTTATGCCAGCTTCTTTCGCTTTGTCGTGCGCTCCTCGCAGGATATCGACGAGAACCGATTGCGGCAGCCTGTTCGATGGAAAACAGACGACCGACAGCGCAAAGAGCGGTTTTGCACCCATAGCGTAGATGTCCGAAAGCGAATTGGCAGCCGCGATCTGACCGAATCCGTATGGATCATCCACTATCGGAGTGAAAAAATCGACTGTCTGCACAATAGCTGTCTTCTCATCGATCAGGTAGACCGCAGCGTCATCAGATGATTCGGTACCGACAAGCACATTCTCATCATCAGACGACGGCAGCTTGCTGAGCACTTCTTCGAGCATCTGCGGTCTCAGCTTGCATGCGCAACCGAGACCATGAGTAAACCTGGTTAGCTTGTATTCGCCCGACTCCGCCTCGACGGATGCAATGCCTGTGGCAGTTTCGCTCAGGCTGCCGACGACGCGTCGCAGTTCATCGAATGCTGCGTCGATATCGTCGTCTGTCGTCCCGCGACCTGTCGAGATTCGCAGAGTACCCATCGCTATATGTTCGGGCACTTCCATCGCAACCAGCACATGAGAAACATCCACCGAGTCGGTATGACACGCCGCGCCAGCCGATACCGCAATGCCGACAGCTTCAGAGATTATCGTATTCGCTTCGACATTCGGAAAGCTCACGCTCAACGTGTTGGGCAGCCGCTTCTCGATATGACCGTTTATTTTCATCTGTGGGAACTCGTCAACGAGAAGCTGCTGCATTCTGTCGCGCGTCCGGGACATGTTCGCCGAGTATTCATTCAGATTCATGCCTGCAAGCCGACATGCCGTGCCCAATCCGACGATTTCAAGGACATTTTCCGTACCGGCGCGGCGATTTGCTTCGTGATCCGCACCGAACATGAATTTTTCGAGGTCGATCCCGCGACGAATATAGAGCGCGCCGATGCCCTTGGGAGCATATAGCTTATGACCGGCGATGCTGAGCATGTCTACACCGAGATCATTCACGCGGGTCGGGATCTTGCCGACAGCCTGCGCGGCATCCGTATGCAGGCATATAACCCTGTCCTTCAGGATCTCCGCAATCTCCGAGATCGGCTGCAACGTTCCGACTTCGTTGTTGGCCAGCATCACTGTCACGAGAATCGTATCGTCGCGGATAGCCTTCTCGAATTCATCGAGGCGTATGATCCCATCTTTGTCGACCGAGACATACGTTACATCGAAACCGTAGCCTTCGAGATACCGGCAGACCTCGAGCACCGCAGGATGTTCGATCTGCGATGTGATAATATGCCTGCCCTTCTGTCGGTTCGAGAATGCGTAACCGCGAATTGCGTAGTTGTTCGACTCGGTGCCACCGCTTGTGAAAACAATTTCATCGGGACCGCAGCCGAGCATATTCGCCACCTGCGAACGCGCCGTCTCGATGGCGGCACGGGTACGGAATCCATAGTAGTGGCCGGACGATGGATTGCCGAAATCTTCCTTCAAATATGGAAGCATGGCATCAGCCACTTCCGGATCAATCGGCGTCGTAGCGTTGTAATCGAGGTATATCGGTTTCACATCGGCTCCCGAGGTTGGGATTAGAGCTTGTCCAGGACTCCCTGGAGACATTCATAAGCTTTTAATGTGTATTCCATTTTAGCCATTTTCCCCCCAGAGGAATCAGAATATGTTCACACAGATTGTACAATCATTATCGACCGCGATTATCTTGATATTCGGGTTTTCTCCTTCAGAAATCTCCCGACACCGGAAACCGTACCGCCGGTGCCGATACCTGCAACGAAGTAATCGATGCGACTCTCATGGTCTCCATCCGCAGTTAGATTTCGTAGTCCACGCCGGTCAATATAGCAAACAAAACGCACAGAGCCAAATGTTCCGCGCAGTCAACAGGAAGTGTGTGTTCATCAGACCGTGGACCGTGGGCGGCAGACGTCCTCGCAAAGTCCTGAGCCTCGAAGGGCAAGTCCTGAGCCTCGAGGGGCCTGCCCTAATTACCTGCCGGTCGATAGTCAGGTCTCAGGTCACACTTGCGCTTTGCGCAATCAAGACCTGACACAACAAGAAACGATCACTGATTTCATGGACGGCAGATGTGGAGAGGTTGTCACAAAAGGCCTGATAGGTTGGTGTTCATGCTTGCGAAAGAAAGCGAGGTCATTCCCGCGCAGGCACTTCGCTTTGCTCAGGATATCACGGGAATCCATTGAATGCGTTATAGTTAAATAGATTCCCGCCTCCGGGCTTGTTGAGAAACCTCTGTTTTTGCCGAACGCGTGTCAGATGCATCGGAATTGGACGGTTGATTCTTGTTTTCGGCAAATATATCCCAGAATGAACTCCAATAGGGTCCAGAGAACTCTCAGGAGTGATTTGATAGTGCATTTCAGGCCAATAAAGCGGGCCATCAGCCGCTTCAGGTTGATAACCGTCGCTATCAACAGACTCTGAACCAGCATCTTAGACAAACCGTGCTTCCAGGCTCTTCCCAAACCATGCCACTGCTTCGCCTCAGCAAAGACTCCCTCGATTACCGGAGCACGTGCCCTGTACAATCGCCTGAAACTGCCTGTCCTGCTGTCAGCACGCAAACGAACCAAAGATTCATGATGAACCCCTACTGTCGTGTCCCGGATATATGTTCATATATTCTTTTGTAGTAGCACGGGTATCCTGCCCGTGAATCATGGGCAAGATGCCCATGCCACGATTTAATATGCCGCTTTTTATTGTGAATGGATTCCTGGGACATGATACTACATTCAAATGACGGCATCTGCCAGGTGCACAAGAAGCCTTCAGTGCACAATCCCTGTCCCTCAGGATCCCCTCTCCCACGGGATCCCGGAGGGAGAAGATCGGGGTCAATGACGGGATCAGCGACCGACACATGACGCATCAACTCACGCACGTGGGAGATGCCATCCATCGCCTGGATCAGGAACAGCCGGACGATAACTTCAGGATCAATCGATGGACGACCGTTATCCTGGCAGTACCGATCGCGTACGAAATCGTGGATGAAACTCAGATCAAGTACACGATTCAGGCGATAAAGATAATGATCCTTAGGAATCAAACTCTCCAACGGCGGGAGGAGCGTCATCTCCTGTTGAAATTGCTCTCGTTTTGTTTGCATAGCCACAATCAACACTATTCAACGCTGATCTAAAGGACTTTTTCAACAAGCCCGAAGGCGGGTGCCATCTTCATTTTGTATTCAGGTCATCGCCGCAATGATAGGATGCAAAACCAGCCATCGAAGGAAAGCGAAGATGGATTCCGGCGGGTCCTGAGCAGAGCGAAGGGTTTGCACCGGAATGACATGATTGACCGTCGTCATTGCCAGCGAAGCGAAGCAACCTCAGCTCTGCCAAGAGATCACCACGTCTCCTTCGCAGCTCAGGACTGGGCTGTCGCTCCTCGTGATGACGAGTCTGCAGGCAATGCCTGTTACGGGGTTTTTCAACAAACGCTCAGCCCGGCATCTCAATTGGCTGAGAGATCATAGTAAAAGCCGGGCATGGACTCCCGGCTTTCGATATGTGTAGTGATCGACTTAAGCGATCGAGAATGATTGCTATTCTTTCTTCTTCTCTTTGATAACCTCGGGTTCTTTTTGCTCTCCACCTTCACCTTCGGCTTCAGCCTCGGCCTCTTCGCCTTCGACGCCTTCTTCGGCCTCACCTTCAACTTCTGCCTCAACCTCTACCTGGACTGTCGGTGCGGCTATCGTAATGAGAACCTGGTCGGGGTTGGTCAGGACTTCAAACTGCGGGAGGTCAAGATCACTGACATGAAGCGAGTCCCCGATAACCAATTCGGTAACATCGATCTCGATGTAGTCCTCAATGTCGTTTGGCAGGCAGGCGACAGATATTTGTCTCTGCACGAACTCCAGAATGCCTCCCATCGTCTTGACGCCCTCGGCTGTGCCGACGAGGCGGATGGGAATATCGATGGTGATCTTCTTTGTCAGGGATATCTGCTGGAAGTCAATGTGCAGCACAGCGCTGTCGATAGGCTCTCTCTGCACTTCCTTAATCATCACCTTGAGAGGATCTTTATCCTCACCCTCTATCGAAAGGTCAACGAGTATGTTCATGGACTCTGACGTCCTGAACATCTTCAACACTTCGCGCTCATTGAGAGCAATAGCCCTCGGATCGATCTCGGGTCCATAGACAACTGCCGGGATCATTCCGTCAGCCCGAAGTTTCCTCGCGACGCCCTTGCCGGAGTCTGCGCGCGCTATAGCAGTCAGCGATTTCGTTTCCAACTTATTCTCCTTAGTATTCCTGTTCTAATCAAAAAGTATTGAGATCGATTCTTTGTTTGATATTCTTCTGATAGTCTCTCCGAACAGTTGCGCTGTCGGCACTATTTTTATTTTAGATGAAAGCTGACGTTTGCTCAGGTCGAGGCTGTCAGTCACCCAAAGCTCACTTATGGGCGACTGGTTGATTCTCTCGATGGCGTTACCTGAGAACAGGCCGTGAGTGCAGCATGCAACAACTTCTTTCGCGCCTCGATCCATCACTGCCTGTGCCGCATCGGCCAGCGTACCGGCCGTGTCGCACATGTCGTCGCGGATGATCACGGTCTTGTCTTTGACGTCGCCGATGACATTCAGGATTTCGGACTTGTTGTAGTCGGGCCGCCTCTTGTCGACTATTGCGAGCCCGCAGTGCAGCTTCCTCGCGAACGACCGCACCATCTTGACTGAGCCGATATCCGGGGCGAGCATCACAGGATCATCGAGGTGTATCGCCTCAAACCGTGCGTAGAAGACCGGGTTGGCGAACAGGTGATCCGACGGGATGTCGAAGAAACCCTGAAGCTGCGGCGCATGCAGATCTAAAGTCACAACTCTGTCCGCACCTGCCACCGAGATCAGATTCGCCACCAGTTTGGCGGTTATGCCGACACGCGGGCGATCTTTCCTGTCCTGTCGCCCGTAACCGTAATATGGAACAATGGCGGTGACAGTTTCGGCGGAGGCTCTCTTCGCTGTCTCGATGAGCATCAGGAGTTCGAGAATATTCTCGGCTGGCGGATTTGTGCTCTGAATGATGAACACGTCAGAACCGCGCACATTCTCTTTGATCTGAACGCGGAACTCACCATCCATGAAATCGGTGATCTCGACTCTGGTCATGCCTATTCCGAGGTAGTTGGCAATCTTGTCAGCCAGCGGGCTGTTCGATCTTCCTGAGATAAGCTTTATTGGTCCGGGCATAGTCTATTTGCACTCCGTCGTGAACGAAATAAATCGAGAATATACCGAAAACTCGCCGAAAAGCAACCGAAAAATAGTGCCGGGCAACTTGACATCGTCTCGCACGTATCGTACAATGGCGCAATGTTAAGAATAAGCTTTCAGGAGGTTCTATGAGAACGGCACTAATTGCTTCCCTGTCACTTTTGATCGCGGCTTCGAGCCTGTTCGGGATGGACCTGTTCGGCGGTGATTCGACTTATGTCCCGGATATCGAGACTTTCATGCAGATCGGCTGGGCTGCTGATGGATCGATCTCGCCCGACGGCAAGACGATTCTGTTTACGGCATCATTCACCGATGCCAACCAGATATTTCGACTGACTGACGATGGCTGGCCGTACCAGTTGACAATGTTCGAGGACGGCATCGAATGGTACTCGCCGTCACGTGATTTCAAGTATGCGATTGTCGGCGCAGCCACAGGCGGCAATGAGGATGCCCAACTATACCTGATGGATATCAAAACAGGGAGACTGGAGCAACTGACCGACAATCCGGAAGTCAGATATGATTACCCGATCTGGACGCGTGATAACAAGACCCTCTACTTCCGGTCAAACAGGACGAACGGCAAGGATTTCCAGGTCTGGAAGATGGATTTACCCGACGGCGAGGAGATACTGGTCCAGGACAAGCCCGGCTACAACGGTCCGGCGGGACTTTCCCGTGATGGTAAATATCTGCTTACATACTTATACAACTCAAATGTCGATAACAATTATTTCCTGTTCGATCTCGAATCGGGCGAGGAAACCCTCCTGACGCCACACGATGGCGACGCTACGTTCAGCTCGTTCAATCTGACTCCGGATGCCCTGATGGCATATCTGATTACTAATTACAACGACGACGGCATCGCACGTCTCGCGACAATCGACATTGCCACACAGAAACTCGAATTCATCGACACGGATTCCAAGTGGGAATATGAAGGATGCATTCTCTCTGAAGATGGCCGGTACCTGGGCTGGAGAGTGAATGAGGATGGATTCACGAAAGTATATCTCAAAGACCTCCAGACGGGTGAAATGCTTCCTACGCCTCCGCTCGATGGGATGTACAGCGGCGAATGGATGACAGAAGTCGGGAGTTTTCTGTTCTCTTTCAATTCACCGACTAAGGCTCCCGATCTCTGGCTCTGGAACTGGGAGACTCAGGAACTGAAGCAGATCACTCACTCGACCTATGCGGGCATCGATCCGGCATTGTTCAATGAACCTCAGTTAATTCGATACAAGTCATTCGACGGTGTGGAGATTCCGGCGTTTCTGTTTCTGCCGGCGGGCTATGATGGCGGCAAAATCCCGTTCATTATCCACGCGCACGGCGGCCCTGAAGGTCAGTATCGCCCGTCATTTGCCCGTCATTTTCAGTATTTGATGCTGAATGGCTATGGTATACTCGCTCCCAATCCGAGGGGATCGAAAGGATACGGCAGCGAATATATGGCTATGGATAATTACAAGATGCGGCTGAATTCGATCAAGGACTACGCATGGAGCGCTAAGTGGCTGATCAGGAATGGTTACACCGACGAGAGCATGCTCGGCATCAAGGGAGCGTCGTATGGCGGCTATGCCGTCATGGCGTCTCTGACCGAGTATCCGAGCCTTTATCGTGCCGGTATCAATCAGGTCGGAATAGTCAACTTCGTGACTTTCCTGCAGAATACGAGAGCCTACAGGCGTGCCCTGCGCGAATCTGAATATGGTCCGCTGTCGGATTCAGCTTTTCTCGAATCAATCAGCCCGATACACAAAGTCGACAAGATTAAAGCGGCGCTGATGGTCGTTCATGGCGAGAACGATCCGAGAGTGCCGGTGGGCGAGGCGCGCCAGATTATCGAGGCGATGCAGGCGAGAGGCGCCGAGGTGGAAAGCCTAATATTCCCGGACGAAGGTCACGGTATCGGGAAGCTGTCCAATCGCCTGATGTATTACGGCAGCATGGTTGATTTCTTCGACAAGTATCTCAAATAGAGTAGATTTCCAGTCGAGTCTGGACAGAAGGGCGGGTTCATCCCGCCCTTTGCTGTTGCGAGATTGCGGCGGTAGCAGGTCACGCCCACTTGCATAGTCCTGAGTTTGACGAAGGAGGGTGTGACGATAGATGTCCATGCTTGTCGGGGCTGTGGCCCGACGAAATGCGCAGGAGCACAACTCCTGCGGGCACGGGAAGATAGATTCCGGTGGGTCCTGAGCAGAGTGAAGGGCTTTCGCCGGAATGACGTGTTTGAGGTTATGGTCATCGCGAGGAGCGACAGCGACGTGGCGATCTCTCTGCGAAGACGGAGGCGGCAGACGTCCTTGTTGTTCAGTGTCGAGACATAGTTACATTTTATGTCAGGTTCCAGGTAAGCCAGGCCCACTCATGGGACAAACTCTATTCTGCATGAATTCTTTTGCTTGACAGGTGTATACAGTTAGGATAATCTCTCTTATGGAACTCCTGTCAAACTCTCAAATGGAGTGTATGGAATGAAGACGATAATTTGTTCAGCTATAATCCTGCTGCTTATCATGAGTGCGGCTGTCGCACAATCATCGTTATCCGAGCGACAGGTAACGATTCTCGATATCGATGGCGCGATCGGACCGATTGCGGTCAAATTGATCGAGCGAGCGATAGTGGAGGCCGAGGACAATGGCTCCAACGCTCTCGTGATTCGACTGAACACACCGGGCGGATTGACCAATTCGACCTGGAAGATAACGACCGCGATACTCAACGCCGACGTCCCGGTCATTGTCTATGTCTGGCCATCGGGAGCGCGAGCCGGATCGGCGGGGGTGTTTATCACATACTCGGCGCATGTTGCGGCGATGGCGACCGGAACAAACATCGGCGCGGCCACTCCAATTCAGATGGAGGGCAAGATGGATTCGACTCTCGCGAAAAAGGTGACCAACGACGCGGTCGCGAATCTCAGATCGATTGCCGAAAAGTGTGGAAGGAATCAGGACTGGGTCGAGCGCGCCATTCGTGATGGCGAATCGATCACCGCATCGCAGGCACTCGATTCCAACGTGATAGAATTCATTGCAGATGACATAACGGAGCTTCTGGTGTTGGTTCACGGCTACGAGGTTACGCTTCAGAGAGGAGTTGACACTCTAGAAACTGAGGGCGCGTCTACTATCAAGATAGAGAGAACCTTCTCGGAGAAAATCCTCGAGGTCATCTCCGATCCCAATATCGCGTTCATTCTGTTTACCCTCGGTTCCCTCGGACTCGTGATGGAACTCTACAATCCCGGAGCGATTGTGCCGGGTGTCGTCGGTGGAATCTGCATCATCCTGGCGTTTTTCTCGTTCCAGACTCTGCCGATCAACTACGCCGGGGTCGCACTCATCATCTTCGCGATAGTGCTATTCCTGCTCGAAATCAAGGTGGTATCATTCGGCGTCCTGTCGATCGGGGGTGTTATCTCACTTGCATTGGGCGGGCTTTTCCTGATCGATTCGCCCGGCCCATATCTTGCGGTATCAAAAGGAGTGATCGCCTCAGTTGTGGGTATTACCGCCGCGTTTTTCCTGTTTGCGCTCAGGTATATTCTCAAAGCACGGAAGAGGCAGGTGGCCACTGGCGGGGAAGGACTGGTCGGACAGGCCACCGTCGTGAAGCAGAGGATCGATCCGGACGGCATGGTCTATGTCGCCGGTGCACTCTGGAAGGCTGTCGCTGACGAGCCGATTGAAGAAGGTAGCAAAGCTGTGGTCGTTTCGGTCGATGGTATGATTCTGAAAGTTCAAAGAGAGGTATAGTCTGGAGGTACACGATGAGTATTTTTTCCGCGTATGGGATCACGATTGTCATACTTGCCCTGTTCATACTTGCGAATGCCGTCAGGATTCTGAGAGAGTATGAACGAGGAGTAGTATTCAGGCTGGGTCGAGTCATCGGGGTGAAGGGTCCCGGGCTGATCCTGCTGATACCGATCGTCGATAAGATGGTGAAGGTGTCGCTTCGGACGATCACGATGGATGTCCCGCCACAGGATGTGATCACAAAGGACAACGTGACCATAAAGGTCAACGCAGTTATCTACTTCGCGGTGCTGGATGCAAACAAGGCGATCATCAACGTTGAAGACTTTATGTATGCAACATCGCAGATCGCCCAGACAACGCTGCGGTCTGTTCTCGGTGAAGTCGAGCTTGACGATCTGTTAACAGAGCGAGAATCGATAAACCAGAAACTTCAGCAGATTATCGACGATCAGACCGAACCATGGGGAATCAAAGTCTCGGTTGTCGAGGTCAAGAATGTCGATCTGCCTGAGTCGATGACCCGCGCTATCGCCAGGCAGGCCGAGGCCGAGCGTGAGCGCCGTGCGAAGGTTATCCACGCCGAAGGCGAATTCCAGGCTTCTCAGAAGCTGGCGGATGCGGCGAGCATAATTAACGCGCAGGCTGGCACGCTGCAGTTGCGTTATTTGCAGACTCTGACGGAAATATCGAGCGAACGCAATTCGACGATCATATTCCCGATTCCGATCGAGATGTTCGAATCGTTGATGAAGAGATAATTCGGCGCTGGCTCTGATACACGAGAGTCTATCAGTGAATAGATCCGGAGTGACGGAAGTTGCTCCGGATTTTTTTAGCCCGGCAGATGTCCAGAGGCTGTCCCAAAAGACTCGAAAAGCAGGTAATCATGTTTGCGAAAGAAGGTGGTGTCATTCCCGCGAAGGCCCTTCGCTGTGCTCAGGATATTACGGGAATCCATTGAATGCGTTACCGTTGAATAGACTCCCGCCTCCGCGGGAGTGACATGGTCGGCTTCTCGCTTGAGTTGAATAGCACTTTTGGGACAGCCTCTTCTTATCTGCCCCAACATAAAGTGCAATTGAACGGGCAGACCGAGAGGTCTGCCGCGCACGCACCTCTTCATGCTTGCAATTGTGTATAAATAGCCAGATTGTAGGTCAAGCGGCCTGCCCGCTTGACGTGGCTTTTAATTGTCAAGCGCCCTTCGCAATGCTCAGGACAGGCGAGCGCGCTTGACCTACACGGATTTGAGGAGTGCCCGGAAAGTGTCCTGTTGCGTATTCTTGTTGATTTTCGTGCCGATACAGGGTAATGGGGAGTACACAAGCTGAAGAAGGAGATGATACGTGGCGCTTACAAAAGATGATGTCCTCAAGCAGATCAAAAAGAACGGCGTCAAGTATATACGGCTCTGGTTTACCGACATTCTCGGACAATTAAAGGGAATGTCGATCACCCTGAGTGAGATCGAGAACGTACTCAACGACGGGCAGGGGTTCGACGGATCATCGATCGAGGGTTTCGTGCGAATCGAGGAATCTGATCTGATGGCGTGGCCCGATCTCGATACATTCTACATCTTCCCGTGGGATATGGGCGGCGAGAAGGTGGCGATGATGTTCTGCGACATCAAGAATCCCGATGGCACTCCATACGACGGTGATCCAAGATATTGCTTGCGGAGAAACCTCGAGGCGGCATCCAAGCTCGGATTGACATTCTATGTCGGGCCGGAGCTTGAGTATTTCTACTTCAAGAGCAGCAAGAATCCGGAGACGATGGATACCGGCGGTTACTTCGACTACTCGACTGTGGATGATGGCGTACGGCTCAGGAAGAAAACAGTCAAGTTCCTCGAACAGGTCGGTGTTCCTGTCGAATGTTCGCATCACGAAGTTGCTCATAGCCAGCACGAGATCGATCTGCAGTACCAGAGCGCCTTGAAGATGGCCGATTTTGTGCAGATATATCGCCTGATTGTCAAAGAAGTCGCGCAGCATGACGGCTTCTACGCCACTTTCATGCCGAAGCCTATTTTCGGTCAGAACGGCAGCGGCATGCATGTTCATCAATCGCTCTTTAATGGCGACAGGAACATATTCTTTGCACCGGGCAACGACTACAACCTCTCGGATGATGCAAAGTACTATATGGCCGGACTGCTTCGTTATGTGAAGGAATTCGCTCTCGTCACCAACCAGTGGGTCAACTCATACAAGCGGCTCGTGCCCGGATACGAGGCTCCGTGTTATATCTCGTGGGGCAGGCGGAACCGGTCATCACTATTAAGGGTGCCGATGTATCGGATCGGCAAGGAGAAGGCGACTCGAATCGAGCTTCGCAGCCCCGATCCTGCATGCAACCCATATCTCGCGTTTTCGGTTATGCTGGCGTCGGGACTCAAGGGCATGCGTGAGAAGTATGAACTGTCTGAACCTGTCGAGAAGAACATATTCCACATGACCGAGAAGGAGAAAGAAGCGCTGAAGATTGATGTGTTGCCTAAGAATCTCCTCGATGCCATCTGGGCGGCTGAGGAATCTGCGCTGATGAAAGAAGCACTCGGCGATCACATATTCTCATCTCTGATCGCGAACAAGAAGGTCGAGTGGGACGCTTACAGGACGCATGTATCACAGTACGAGCTTGACAAGTATTTGCCCATGCTGTAACATCCTCTGATGAAGCCTGAAGAGCTTTCCGCACGCGAGATTCAGCGAAAGACTATCGCGGACGAGCTTGATCCGGTCGAGACTGCCGAGTATTGCTGCGCAAGAATAACCGCTGCGGATTGCCACAACTGTTTCACTTCCATCACTCGTGATCTTGCAATCGAATCTGCCGAGAAGCTTCGGGAGCGGCTTGCTGGCGACAGTATCTCGCCTATTATGGCCGGTGTGCCTGTCGCGATCAAGGACAACATCTGCATCAAAGGCTACCGGACGACCTGCGGCTCCCGGATGCTCGAGGATTTCATCCCGCCTTACAATGCTACAGTTGTCGACAGTTTAATCGAAGCCGGTGCGCTGATCATCGGCAAGACCAACATGGACGAGTTCGCGATGGGATCGACCAGCGAAACAAGCAGCTTCGGCGCAGTTCGCAATCCGCACAACCCAGAGTACAGTCCGGGTGGTTCGTCGGGCGGCTCTGCTGTCGCTGTGGCCGCGTGCCAGGTTCCGGTCGCGCTCGGATCGGATACTGGCGGATCGGTCAGACAACCTGCCGCGCTGACAGGAGTGGTCGGTCTCAAACCGACATACGGCTCTGTGTCTCGCTACGGATTGATCGCGTACGCCTCATCGTTCGATCAGATCGGACCGATCGCCGGAAATGTCGAGGATGCTGCGCTGATGCTGAATGCGATCTCATTCCATGATCCGCGCGATTCGACCAGCGCATTATTCAATCGACCCGATTATCTCGCTGAGATCGACGAGTTTCGACCTGTGACAATCGGCGTACCGAGAGAGTATTTCGCTGATGGCGTTGAGTGCGATGTTGTCCGCGCAGTTGAACTGGCAATCGATTTGCTCGGCTCGGAAGGATGTCGTGTCGAAGAAATCACGCTCCCGAGGGTGGATCAGGCGATTGCGGCATATTATGTGATCGCAACCGCCGAGGCATCATCGAACCTCGCACGGTATGACGGCGTTGCATTCGGCTACCGGTGCGACGACGCTTCATGTCTCGAAGAGATGTACACCGAATCGCGCACGGTCGGCTTTGGAACCGAGGTCAGGCGCAGGATTATGCTCGGTACATACGTGCTGTCGTCCGGCTATTATGACGCCTACTATCGCAAGGCGATGCAGGTGAGGGAGATTATCAGGCGCGACATGCGGTGGGCGTTCGAGAAAGTTGACGTGATCATCACGCCGACATCCCCGACCGCTGGGATCAGGTTGGGCGAGAGACTCAATGATCCTCTCGCGATGTATCTCGCGGATGTTTTTACGGTGTCGGCGAATCTGACAGGCACCTGCGCGATCTCGGTTCCCTGTGGTTGCGACCGAAACGGCCTGCCGATTGGAGTCCAACTCATCGGGAGACATTTCGATGACGCAACGCTCCTGAAAATCGCGCACAGGCTCGAATCTATTCTGACATCAGAATCGGGCGGCAGCGATGCCTGAGTACGAACCTGTCATCGGACTTGAGGTCCACGCCCAGCTCAGGACAGAATCGAAGCTCTTCTGCGGTTGTTCGACCGCGTTCGGATCACCTGAAAACTCGCAAACATGTCCGGTCTGTCTCGGCCTTCCGGGTGCGTTGCCTGTTCTCAACGGGAAAGCTGTCGAATTTGCGATGATGGTAGTTCTCGCAGTCGGAGGTACTGTCAACAAACGCTCTCTCTTTGCCCGCAAGAACTATTTCTACCCTGATCTTCCCAAAGGGTACCAGATTTCGCAGTACGAATATCCGCTCGCTGAGGGTGGAGAAATAGAGTTTGTGTCGGATGGTCAGGTGAGGCGGGTCAGCCTCGCGAGGATTCATATCGAGGAAGATGCCGGTAAGTCTGTTCATATTGATTCGGATGAGAGCGAACAGAAAAGATCGCTCATCGATCTCAATCGGTGTGGAATCCCGCTTGTCGAAATCGTCTCGCTGCCGGAGATCAGGAGCCCGAAAGAAGCTCATCGCTATCTTGCGAGTCTGAAGCAGATTCTTCAGTACCTCGGCGTCTGTACCGGCGATATGGAGAAGGGCGCTCTCAGGTGTGACGCAAACATTTCGGTCAGGCAGAGCGGCAGTTCAGAGCTTAACACCCGAACGGAACTCAAGAATCTTAATTCGTTCAGATTCATCGAACGCGCCCTGAAGTATGAAATCGACAGGCAGATCAGGATATTGAAATCCGGTAGGAGTGTTTCTCAGCAGACTCTTTACTGGGACGAAAACGCAGGAAAGTGTGCGCCGATGCGCCCCAAAGAGGAATCCAAAGACTATCGGTATTTCGTCGAGCCGGACCTTGCACCGCTCGAAATCAGCGCCGATTGGATATCCCGGCAGTCCCTGCCTGAGTTGCCGCGCCAGAAGTTCTTGAGATTTCGATCCCAGTATGGGCTGTCATCCAGCGATGCCGAGGCGCTGATAACGACTCGCGAACTCGCCGATTACTTTGAGACGACTGTCAGAACCTGTGACGATCCAAAGAAAGCCTCAAACTGGATCATGTCCGAGGTCCTGCGGCATCTTAAAGAGTCCGGCGATCATATTGAGCAGCTTGCGGTTAAGCCAAATCAACTCGGGGAGTTGCTAAAAGCGGTTGACAATGGCGCAATTTCTGGCAAAATGGCTAAGTCGATCTTTGCCGAAATGGTTGAGTCGGGTGACGATCCATCGGCGATTATCGAGAGGCATGGACTCAGATTGATAAGCGATGAGGACGAGTTGAAACCGATCATCGCCGATGTCATGCTTGCTAATGCTGAGAATGTTGAGAAATACAGGGATGGAAAGACGCAGCTTTTCGGCTTCTTCGTGGGACAGGTAATGAAGGCGACTGATGGCATGGCTGATCCGGAGCTGACCGGCAGACTGGTGAGGAAATATCTGGATGATTCGTAAGGTGAGAGTTGCGGTGTTTGTCTCGGGCAGCGGCACGAACCTGCAGTCGCTAATCGACAATTGCGCCGATGAGTTATTCCCTGCTGAGATCGTGTGTGTAGTATCGAGCAAGATGAAAGCTTACGGTCTTGAACGGGCACGGCAGCATTCGATCACAGCCGTGTGCCTCAGACGAAAGGACTTCGACACCGACGACCGTTTCGTGCAGGCTATGCTCGATTTTCTGCATGAACATCGAATAGAGATGATCTGTCTTGCAGGATACCTGAAGTTGATCCCAGGGCGCGTGGTGGAACGATTCAGGGGTCGTATACTAAACATACATCCGGCGCTTCTGCCGCGTTTCGGCGGCGACGGCATGTACGGCATGCGAGTGCACGAGGCGGTGCTCGCATCGGGCGAGACCGAATCCGGCCCGACAGTTCATCTTGTCGATGAGATTTACGATCATGGCAATATTGTCATGCAGGCGAAAGTCCCCGTGATGCCGGACGATACGCCGGAATCGCTGCAGAAACGCGTGCTCGAAGCTGAACACGAGTTGTATCCGCTGGCGCTGAAGCAATTCGCCGAGAAAATAATATCTGAAGAAGGATAGGAATGCAGTATGGCTGAATCGAAATGGGAATTCGAGATAAGCGAGTACCCGAAATACGCTCGCGGCAAGGTTCGGGAAATCTACGATCTCGGAGAGCAACTGCTGTTTATTGTATCCGATCGAATTTCCGCGTTCGACGTGATCCTACCGACGCCCATTCCCGACAAGGGAAATGTTCTGACGTCGATCTCGCTTTTCTGGTTCGACTTCCTGAAGGATGTTGTCCCAAACCACTTCGTCACTGCGAATGTAGATGAGTATCCCGAGCCGCTCCACAAGCATAGAGAAATGCTCGAAGGCCGCTCGATGATCGTCACCAGGTGCGAGCGGATCGATGTGGAGTGCATAGTCCGGGGATACATCGCCGGATCGCTGTACAAAGAGTACATGACAGAACTCGAAGATTCATTCGGGGATGTCACTGTCAACGGCATATCGTTTCCGGATGATCTTCGTGAATCGGACAAGCTGCGCGAGGCGATTTTCACGCCGTCAACGAAAGCCGAGACCGGTCACGATGAAAACATTTCGTACGATGAGATGGCGAAAATCACCGGAGACGACATGGCCGAAAAGATCAGGAAGACATCCATTGAATTATACACCCGTGCTGCGGATTACGCTCGCACACGCGGGATTATCATCGCCGACACCAAATTCGAGTTTGGCACCCGGGACGGTCAGCTTGTTCTTATCGATGAAGTGTTAACTCCCGATTCGTCGCGGTTCTGGCCTGCCGACGAGTACGAGCCGGGAAGATCGCAGAAGAGTTTTGACAAACAGTTCGTCAGAGATTACCTGAGCCAGTCGGGATGGGACAAGAAGCCGCCTGCGCCGATGCTGCCGGATGATATCGTGAACAGGACGGCGGAGAAATACAGACGGGCTTACGAGATTCTTGCAAAGGTCTGAGCAGCCAATCGTGAAAGAGGAAATTATGGAATCGAATAAGAAGAATGGATTCGTGAGAGTGCAACGGGCGCTTCTGAGCGTCTCTGATAAAACGCAGATTATCGAGTTTGCCGAGAAGCTTGCACAGTTCGGCATCGAGATAATATCGACCGGCGGAACAAAGAAAAAACTCAAAGATGCCGGAATCCATGTCGTGCCCGTATCGTCATTCACCGGTGCGCCGGAGATTCTCGATGGTCGTGTCAAGACACTGCACCCGGCCGTCCATGGCGGGATTCTTCACATGCGGAATAACCCCGCGCATGTGCAGGAAATCAAGGAGCACGACATCAGGCCGATCGATATGGTCGTCGTCAACCTGTACCCATTCGAGCAGACGGTCGCGCGCGAGAATGCAACAGACGACGAAATCGTCGAGAATATCGATATCGGTGGACCGTCGATGGTCCGTAGCGCAGCCAAGAACCACAACGATGTCGTCGTGATTACAAACCCTGAGCAGTACGCGGAAATCCTCGAGGAGATGGCTGCGTCTGATGGCAGCGTCTCGTTCGAGACTCGATTGAAACTTGCCCGCAAGGCGTTTGAGTTGACATCGCGCTATGATTCTGCGATAGCTCGGTATTTCATCGGTCGAACGGCTGCCCCCGGTGACAATGACGACGAGGGCTTCGCTTCCTCCGTCGATTATGGCTACACACTTCACGACAGTCTGCGATATGGGGAGAATCCGCATCAGAAGGCCGCGATCTATGCCGAGATTGGACGCAGCGGACCATCTCTCGTCGATGCCGAGATTCTATCTGGTAAGGCATTGTCGTATAACAACTACAATGATATCGAAGCCGTGCTCGGAATGCTGATGGATTTTGAGGAGCCATTTGCCTGCGTGGTCAAACATACGAATCCATGCGGCGCGGCGGTGGCCGACACATGCCCGGAGGCGTACAGGCTCGCGTATGAATCCGATCCGATGTCGGCGTATGGTTCGATCATCGGTCTGAATCGTCCGGTCGATATCGAGACAGCGAGGCTTCTGCACGAGACTCCGTTTGTCGAGTGCATTCTCGCGCCATCTTATTCCGATGAGGCTTTCGCGTTGATGAAAAAAAAGAAAGCCCGCAGGCTTCTCGCGCTTCCGTCGATCGAGACCGGTGATCCGCCGGACTGGTATGGGCGGAGCTACATTCGAGGTGGGATGCTTGTGCAACAACCTGACAAGTACAGGGTTTCGCGTGACGACCTGACAGTTGTCACCGAGGTGAAGCCGACCGATGAGCAGATCGAGTCGATGCTGTTCGCATTTCGGATCGTGAAGCATATCAAGTCGAATGCTATCGTGTTAGTCCAGGGGAGACAGACGGTTGGCGTCGGGTGCGGGCAGACCTCGCGCGTGGAGGCATCGTTCCTGGCCGCTTACAAGGCAGGAGACAGGGCGAAAGGTTCTGTGCTGGCTTCCGACGCGTTTTTCCCGATGCGCGACGGCGTGGATAAAGCGGCCGAATCCGGGGTCTCCGCAATCATCCAGCCGGGTGGATCAAAGCGCGATCAGGAAGCCATTGATGCCGCAAACGAACATGGAATTGCAATGGTGTTTACCGGCATCAGACACTTCAAACATTAAGTTTTTTTGGCTTGCGTGGCGGTTTCAGATGTAGTAAATTTCAACTAACTGTGGAGGACGATTGGGCGACAGGATTCTCGAAATAGTCTTCTATCTGGTTCAGCATGTCCGTTCTCACGACGGCTCGCTGGCGCATCTTGAGGATATCTCCAAGTCGTTGAAAAATCTTGGGTTCACCGAAAGTGAGATTTCATCGGCTTACGGGTGGTTTCTCGAAGAAGTGCAGTCTCGAAGCGAGAAGTTTATCTTTTCGAGCGATCTGGAAGACAACCCCCCACGCCTGTTTTCGGAGATCGAGAAGCAGCAGATTTCGCCTGACGCTCAGGGTTACTTGATTCAGATATACTGCATGGGACTCCTTAACCTCGAGGAATTCGAGTTGGTGCTGGAGAGAGTGATGATGATGGCTCCCGAGCCGATAGATCTCTCCACCATGAAAATGATCGCTTCCACGGTTCTTTTCGGCAGCGCCACCCCAACCCTGGACCTCAACTGGTTTAACGTCTCCGGAGAAGAGACGGCCAATTGACGCCAGTGCGTTTATCCGGCAAAAAGATTCTACTTGGCGTCACGGGATGTATTGCGGCTTACAAGGCCGGGTACCTGTTGCGCGCCCTGATTCGCGAAGGTGCAGAGGTGCGCGTCGTGATGACAAAATCGGCGTGCGAATTCATAACGCCGCTGACATTTGAATCTCTCTCAGGGCAGCCGGTGGGGGTGGAGATATTCCCGCAGGATCGATTCGTCTCGGTGCATCATGTGTTCTCCGCAGAATGGGCGGACCTGATCCTTGTCGCTCCGGCTACCGCCAACACGATTGGCAAGGCGGCGTCGGGAATCTGTGATGACCTGCTTTCCACGACCATCTGTGCTGCTCAGAGCCCGATCATGTTCTCGCCGGCGATGAATTCGTTCATGTGGACAAACACGATCGTTCAGGGGAATGTCGAGAAACTTAGAATTCATGGCTGTCATATTATCGAACCAGCCGAGGGTGATCTGGCGAGTTGGGCGAAAGGTCCGGGGAGATTTCCCGAGCCAGAAGTCATCGTCGAAGAGGTAGTTCGCATTCTCGATATATCTACCGACATGTCAGGGCAGAGAATTCTTGTGACCGCTGGGCCGACACATGAGTTTATCGACCCGGTCAGGTTCATTGGAAATCCATCGACCGGCGCGATGGGGTATGCGATTGCCGATGCCGCTACCGCGCGGGGCGCCGACGTAGTTTTGGTCTCAGGACCATCGCAGCTTGATCCACCTCGAGTTTCCGAATTCTGCTCGGTTGTTTCGACAGAGCAGATGGCTGAGGCTGTGATGTCGCGGCTGGAGGGTTGCGGAATTGTGATAATGGCAGCGGCGCCATCGGACTACACACCTGAGATATCTTACAGCAAGAAGATCAAGAAGTCGGGCAAGACGCGCTCGCTCAAACTCAATCCAACAATCGACATATTGCAGGAAGTTTCCAGGTCTGATGGCGACAGGATTCTGGTCGGCTTTGCCCTCGAAACGGACAGCGAGATCACGAATGCGCGCAAGAAAATGCGGAACAAGAAACTCGACATGATAGTCGTGAACAATCCGAAAGTAGCCGGTGCAGGATTCGGGAAAGGGACTAACAAAGTATCGATCATAATGGGCAGTGGCAAACCGATCAAGTTGCCACTGATGTCCAAACGCGAGCTTGCGGACAAGATACTTGATCATATCAAGTCACTGATGGCGAAATGACAGACAAACAGGAAACGCGTCGGATCGCGGCGATGGCGGCAAAAGCCCTGACTCAATCGAGTGAGATCGGGGTCGGTGCGCCCGAAATCGACAAAGAAACTCTCGATTCGTTTGCGACCAGCCCCGGCTCCAGGGAAAAAGCGGAGCTTCTGCATCAGTTCAGCAGCGAGATCGAAAACTGCACGATGTGCAAGCTTCACGAGGGCAGAAACAAGTTCGTGTTCGGTGTGGGCAATCCCGATGCGGATGTGCTGTTTGTCGGCGAGGGACCCGGTCGCGACGAAGATTTGAGAGGCGAGCCGTTCGTCGGCAGGGCTGGCCAGCTTCTCGACAAAATACTGGCCGCAATCGAATTCGACCGATCAATTATTTACATTGGCAATATTGTCAAATGCCGACCTCCCGGAAATCGCGATCCTCAGCCTGATGAAATGGCGACATGCATGCCGTTTCTCATGCGTCAGATCGAGATCATTCAGCCTAAGCTGATCTGCTGCCTCGGCAGGATTTCGGCTCAGGCGCTCCTTCAGACCACAACTCCGCTCGGCAAATTGCGCGGAAGATTCCACGATTTCCACGGCGCAAAGCTAATGGTGACATACCATCCCGCCGCACTCCTCAGATTTCAGCAGTATAAACGGGACACGTGGGAGGATGTGAAAATGCTTCGCGCGGAGTACGACAGGCTACAGTCCGGCGAATAGAATCTGATCCCACAGCAAGCTACGGAGCACCCCAAGTAATATATTCTGTTGAATGACTTGCGTTTATGTTTGTGATGTGCTATATTAAAATAAATTCATTGTAACAGTAATGAGGGAGGATTATCATGGAGCAGATCTTCCTGAAGATCAGGTCAGATGATCCCACGCTGCCGGATTTCATATCTGCCAAACTCGGCAACCGTGGTATCGTGTATGTCCCGTTCTCCCGATTCAGACAGACTCTTTCTGACGACAACATCGATATTCTGCTGGCTCTCGATTCAGAAAACGTCATTCCGGGACTCCACAGGATACTTAGCGGATTCATCGAGAGCAAATCGGGTCGAGAATTGACGCTGGAGCGCGAGAACGTCAAGTTGACTTTGAAAGCGTCATCGATGCCAACTGAGAATGATTTCGTCAGGCAGTTTTCTGAGATCGAGACGATCGGCTGAAAAAGAGTCGCTTGTGTACGCGAGTCCGGCCCCGGTCCGGGCGGAAGTATTGAGGTTGTCCTAAAAGACGCGAAAGGAAGTAGCGTCATTCCCGCGAAGGCGGGAATCTATTGAATGCGTTATTGTTAGATAGACTCCCGTGGTATCCTGAGCAAAGCGAAGGGCCTTCGCGGGAGTGACGTGCCCAGCTTTCCACTTGAGTCAATTGGCACTTTTGAAACAGCCTCTATTCGTGTGCAGACGCAGAGACGGTCCTGTCCAATTTGGCGTTAGCTTGACTCCAGTACGATATTGTGTTATTGTCGGCTGACGGAGATTAGCAAGGAAGCATCGATGGTTGATACGCATAAGCAGCCCCCTCATTCGATAGAAGCCGAGCAGGCGGTTCTTAGTTCTATTCTGAATTATCGGGACGCGATACATGAAGTCGCGGAGATTCTGACGCCGGATAGCTTTTACGACGGGCGGCACATGGTGATCTATGAGGCGGCAATCAGCCTGTACAACGATAGCATCCCGATAGATCTGATAACGATCTCCGAACAACTCAAGAAAACCAATCGTCTGGACAAGATCGGCGGCTTGGAGTTCCTCGGCGAACTTCTCAGGGTTGTATCGTCTTCTGCGAATGTCGGCCACCATGCTCAGATCATCTATCAGGCGTACTTGCTTCGCAAGCTTAAGGGAGCTGCGATGGAGATATCCGACCAGGCGGATCGCGCCGAGCAGAGCGCCGAGGTGATCTTAAACGATGCCGAGAACAGGATATTCCAGATTAGCCAGGGAAGGCTTGGGCGAGGATTCGTTTCAATATCAGAGATTCTTCCGGGAACATTCGATGAGATAGAAAGCTACAGGCAGCGCAAAGGTTCGGTGATCGGCATTCCGACCGGATTCTATGAGTTCGACGCTCTGACCTCCGGTTTTCAGAACAACGATTTCATAGTCATTGCGGGTCGGCCCTCGATGGGCAAGACTGCGCTCGTGCTGAATATATGCGCGCATGTCGCGATGGAGGAGAAAACGCCGGTCGGGATATTCTCTCTTGAGATGTCAGCAAATCAAGTTGCCCAGCGTATGCTTTGCACTCGCGCGCATATCAGCCCGCACAAACTCAGGACCGGAACTCTTCCGCTCGAGCAGTACACTCGTCTCGGCGACGCCGTTGGCTATCTCAGCGAAGCGCCGATATTTATCGATGACTCTCCCAATATCGGTATCCTGGAGCTTCGTTCTAAGGCGCGCCGTCTGAAAGCTCGCCATGATATCGGAATGATCGTCGTCGACTATCTTCAGATGATGCACTCCGGCGGGTCGCATGAAAGTCGCCAGCAGGAGATTGCATACATATCGCTGTCGCTGAAAGGTCTCGCAAAGGACCTCGGCATTCCTGTTGTGGCATGCTCACAGCTTTCTCGCGCTCCCGAGACTCGCGGCGGGGATCGACGACCGCAGCTTGCTGATCTGAGAGAATCGGGCGCTATCGAGCAGGATGCCGACCTTGTTGCGTTCGTATACCGCGAGGAGTACTATCTCGAAAGGACGTCTGAAGGGTGTCCACCTGACAAACAGGGCAGAGCAGAGATTCTCGTGTCGAAACAGAGGAATGGTCCGACGGGGACAGTCAGGTTGACATTCCTGAAGGACTACATCCAGTTCGTTAATCCTGAATTCGATCGACGCCAGCCGGCAGGGATTCCTGTCGACGACGACATGGGAGACGTGCCATTCTGATTTTATTTCGATACCTCGGAAGAATCGCGACTGAGTTGTTTTCGGACCTCGGCGGTCTTGTCATCATGTTGTTGCAGGTGATACGGTCGCTGCCTTCGCAGTTCAGACATCTCCGTCTTATCTCCGACCAGATGCTGGCGATGGGCGTCAATTCGCTCCCGCTTATATTGCTGACATCGACATTCATTGGTGCTGTATCAGCGTGGCAGGCGGCATATCAGTTCAAGGGCTATGTCCCGCTCAGGTATATTGGCACGGCGGTCTCGAAGGCCGTATTCATAGAGCTCGCTCCTGTCCTGACCGCGCTTGTCGTCGCGGGGCGCGTCGGAGCGGCGATTGCCGCGGAACTCGGAACGATGCGCGTAACCGAACAGATCGATGCGATGGAGACGCTCGCGATCGATCCTGTCGGCTACCTTGTCACACCGAGAGTGATCTCGGGGATAATCATGCTGCCGGTGCTCGTCATTTTTGCGGATGTCATCGCCATATTCGGTGCGATGGGGGTCTCGGTCCTGCTGGTCGATGTCGAGCCTGAGACATTCTGGAACGGCGTGAAGGCTTTTTTCCAAGTGAGCGATGTCATATCCGGACTGATAAAGGCGGTCGCATTCGGCCTGGCAATATCGTTCCTCGGTTGCTTCCATGGATTCAAAGCGACCGGCGGCGCAGAGGGAGTCGGAAAGGCGACGATGAGGGCGGTGGTGACATCATCGGTGATGATCTTAGTCTCCGATTTCGTGATAGCGACATTCCTGTTCAGCGTCTGAGGTCTGTATCGTGATTCACATAGAGAATTTGCACAAGAGCTTCGATGAGAACCACGTGCTGCGCGGGATTGATCTCGAAATTCCGCAGGGCGAGGCTACGGTGATTCTCGGACCGTCTGGCTGCGGTAAGAGCGTGCTGCTCAAGCACATCATCGGCCTGATGACTCCGGATCGGGGGAAAGTGGTTGTCAACGGCACTGAGATATCATCGCTCTCCAGAAAAGATATGTATGCTGCGCGGCGCAGTTTCGGCATGCTGTTTCAGTCGGCTGCCCTGTTTGATTCGATGACTGTCTACGAGAATGTTTCTCTCGGACTCACGGAACACACAAAATTGTCTCATGCCGAAAAGCAGGACATTGTGGCGCGGAAACTTGAACTCGTCGGTCTCGAAGGAACTGAAGAGATGTTTCCGTCGGAGCTATCAGGGGGAATGCGGAAACGGGTCGGGCTGGCGAGAGCGATTTGTCTCGATCCGGCTGTCGTCCTCTACGACGAGCCGACCACCGGCCTGGACCCTGTGATCGGCGACACGATCAACGACCTGATCGCAAGGCTTCAGGAGCGATTGAACATAACGTCGGTCATCGTGACTCACGATATGAGGTCAGCTTTCAAGATCGGCGACAAGCTTGCTATGCTGAGCGATGGAAAGATCAGATTCGTGGGCACGCCTGATGAAATGCAGGCAAGCGATGACCCTGTTGTGTCAGAATTCCTGTCTCACAGATGATTAGCTCGTTGGTTGGTTTCTGATGGCGCGAAGAGTTGACATGAGCAAAAGCGATTCCATCGTATATGTTTGCCAGAGCTGCGGCGCCGTTCACCCGAAATGGTCCGGCAAGTGCGCTCAGTGCGGAGAATGGAACAGCATAGTACAGGAGACCGTTAATCGCTCGAGCCGGAAGCGAGCCGACAAGATAGACATCGCTTCGATAGCCGTGAAGCTCGATGAAATCGAACCGAACAACGATTTCCGCGTGCCGACCTCCATGCGCGAATTCGACAGGGTGATCGGTGGCGGGCTGGTCGCCGGATCATCGCTGCTTCTCGCGGGCGATCCGGGCATCGGCAAATCCACACTGTTGTTGCAGGCTGCGGGCGCTCTCGCTGGCGCACATCACAGCGTTCTCTATGTCTCAGGTGAGGAATCTCCTCAGCAGACGAGAAACAGGGCTGATCGGCTCGGCATATCGACCGATCTGATCACGGTTGCCGCAACTGCTGATCTGTACGAGATACGAGCGATCATCGAGAAAGAGTTCTATTCGTTCGTTGTGATCGATTCAATTCAGACTCTCAGGTCGCGGGCATTCGAATCCTCGCCCGGCACTGTAACGCAGATTCGAGAGTGTGTTGCCGACTTGCAGGACCTCTGCGCTGTTCGCGGCACAGGTCTCCTGCTGATCGGCCATATCACCAAAGAAGGCGCAATAGCTGGACCCAAAGTGCTCGAGCACATGGTCGATGTGGTGCTCTATTTCGAAGGTGAGAAGAGCCATTTCTATAGAATTCTGAGGTCTCAGAAGAACAGGTTCGGGCCGACGTCCGAGATTGGGATATTTTCGATCGGCGAGCGTGGGCTTGCGGCAGTCGAGAATCCATCGGAGCTTTTTCTCACCGAACGCACCTGCGGCATATCCGGGCAGGTAGTTGTCTGCTCGCTTGAAGGTGCACGGCCGATACTCTTTGAATTGCAGGCGCTGGTGACCGATTCGACTTACGGCGTCCCGCAGCGGGTCTCATCCGGATTTGATCAGAAACGGCTGAATCTGCTACTGGCAATCCTCGAAAAAAAAGAAAAGTTCAGACTTGCGGCAAAAGATGTTTTCATAAACCTGGCGGGCGGACTGAGGCTTGTCGAACCCGCGCTCGATTTGGGTGTGGTGACTGCAGTTATTTCGAGTTACGAGGATGCACCTGTGCGGGACGACACGGTCATCGTCGGAGAGGTCGGTCTCGGCGGCGAAATCAGGTCCGTACCGAATACCGAGGCGCGAATTGCGGAGGCGTCGAGTCTCGGATTCAAGCGGATAATCCTGCCGGAACGGAATGCCCGGACAGTGGGAACAAAGACTGACATCGAGATTGCATCCGTGTCGCATCTTACAGATGCGTTTTCAGCCGCATTCAAGTGAGAAAAGGAATCGATTATGGCCAAAGTATCTATCAAACCTCAGGGATTCATGGTTCCATTGCCTGCGGTGATGCTCACCTGTGCAAAGCCGGGTGAAAGACCTAACATCATCACGATGTCCTGGGTCGGTGTCCTTTGCAGCGAGCCGCCCCTGATAGGCGCGGGAATCAGACCCGAAAGATTCTCGCATGACATTGTGAAAGCGACCGGCGAATTCGTCATCAATGTACCGGGCGAGGATCTCGCCCGCGCTGCCGATTACTGCGGCCATGTCTCCGGTCGGGACAAGAACAAGTTCGAAAAATGCGGACTTACCGCAGTGCCGGGTTCTAAGGTTGCCGCTCCGCTAATTCAGGAATGCCCCGTAAATATCGAATGCCGGATCACGCAGTCGCTGATGCTCGGAACGCACGAGCTGTTCATCGGGGAGATTCTGGCGATTCATGTCGATGAAGAATGTCTCGATGACTACGGCAAACTCGATATTACGAAAGCGGCGCCATTTGTCTATGTCCCTGGAGCGAGCAAATACGTAGGCGGGTTATCTAAACTGCTCGGTTGCGGTGGTTTTTCTCTAAAGAGATGATCGTCAGCTCCGGTTCGAGTTGCGACGGCGAAATTGCAAGCTGAGCAAGCGAATCTTCACCGCATCAAGCTAAGATTACTTCACTGTTTCTTGACAAGGTGTCTTCAACCCGATATAATCGAAGAACCTTGAGTGATAAGATAATCAAATCCCGAATTGGTCTCAGGATACTCCAGGTCCTCCTGATCGCTGTCCTGCTCTACTTCATCGGCAGTCGTATTGTCTCGAACTGGGGTGAGATCAGTGACCATGAGTGGCATGTCAACTATGCGCTGCTGGTGCTGTCGCTTCTCGTCATGCTTCTCGCTCTCGGTGTGATGAGTTCTGTTCTGTCCAGAATCATTGCCTGCTTCGGTAAAGAAATCTCATACACCAAAGCATTCAAGATTGCCTACCTGTCGCAGCTTGGACGATACATCCCCGGCAAAATATGGCAGGTTCCGGCGATGGTCTACCTTGCGGGCAAAGAAGGAGTGGGGAAAGGCGAAGCTGTGACTGCGTTCGCACTCGCGCAGTTGTTCGCGACATCTCCTGCGATTCTGGTTGCTGTGCCGATGCTGCTGTTCTCCGGCGGTGCGGTCGGAGAGTCAATCGACTTGCGGGCAGTCGGATATATGCTTGCGCTGGTTGTTATTGTGTCGATCGCTATTCTCCTGAAACCGGAATGGCTGAGTCGTCTGATGAATTTCGTATTGAAAAAACTCGGCAAAGACAGCGTCGAATTTCGTGTCGAAAAAAAGAGTGGCGGGCTGATCCTTTTGATGTATTATATCGGCTGGAATCTGTATGGCCTGGCGTTTTACCTGTTTCTGATCTCTGTTTCAGGCTTTCCGACAGGTCATTTTTTGCAGGCGTCAGGGATTTTTTGCGTCGCGTATTTAATAGGATACTGGAGCATATTCGCTCCCGGCGGCATCGGGGTGCGAGAGGTAGTGCTGGTCGTATTACTCTCACCGTACCTCGGACCCGGAATGTCGGCTGCTGTCGCGGCTGCTGCGAGACTCTGGTCGATTGTCGGTGAACTGATTGCATCGGCGATAGCATGGCGAGTGAAATGAGAGGAGATTGATTGGCTAAGAAGATGAAGAAAGCGACAGACGTTTCAAAGAATGTTCGTCCTGCACGCATGCCGAAGCTCGACAAGTTGTTCGAGTCGAAGTATTACTTTGCATTCTACGCCATCGCTATCGCAGTTCTGACCATAATCCTCTTCAGAGAATTCGTCTTCTCCAACCTGATGTTGTTCGGTTCCGACACTCTTCTCGCCGGTGTATTTTTCAGAGATTTTTTCGTCGAGTATTTCAAAGCCCACGGTTCGGTGCCGCAATGGAATCCGTACATATTTGGCGGTATGCCGTTTGTCGATGCTTTCCACGGCGATATATTCTATCCGATCAGCTTTGTTTTCAAGATGATCTTCCCTCTATTCAGGGCGCTCGGCTGGGTTCTCGTCTTCCACGTTTTCCTCGCAGGCATCAGCATGTTCATGTGCGCGCGAGCGTTCAAGTTCGGGAATCTGGCGTCGTCGATAGCCGGTATCTCGTATATGTTTGCTCCGTACATCGTGTCGCTGGTAGCTCCCGGGCATGACGGCAAGATATTCGTTACGGCGCTGTTTCCTTTCGCCATGATGTTCCTCGAACGGGGTATGGAGCGGAAATCATATCTCGATTTCATCGGGCTCGGCACGGTGATCGGACTGATTATACTGACACCGCATCCCCAGATGGCGTATTTTTCACTCTGGGCGATCGGTTCCTATTTCATTTTCAAACTTGTCGTTCGATACCGCAAAGAAAAATCTGCACGGTCCGCGGGAATCCTGACAGCGTTCTTCGTCCTCGCCATCCTGACCGGGCTGGCTTTGTCTGCCATTCAGTTCTATCCGGGCTACAAGTATGTCAAGGAATACTCCCCTCGCGCCGGCGAAGGGCGCGGCGGGTACGAATGGGCAACATCATGGTCGATGCATACTGAGGAAGCGGTCGGCATGCTGATTCCGCTATTTGCAGGTACCGACAGCGCCGAAGGCAGGCTCTATTGGGGGCGGAATCTATTCAAAGATAATACCGAATATGTTGGTATTTTTCCAATCCTGCTGGGTGTGCTTGGACTGATATTCTACAGAGATACCAGAAAGTGGTACTTCCTCGGACTTGGAATTATGTCGCTGATATATGCCCTGGGTGCGACTACGCCATTGTTCTATCTTTTCTATTATTTGCTGCCCAATGTAAAATCAATGCGTGCACCGTCGATGATCATGTTCCTGTTTTCATTCTCATTCGCACTCCTGAGCGCAGCGGGAGTTCAGTACATTCTGTCCGGTTTCCTGTCGGACAAACCGGATCGACGGCGCAGGCTGCTCAAGATCCTGATGATTATAGCGATTGCATATATAGCCTCTGCGCTTCTCTGGACAATCGCGAGCACGGGGATGCTCGACTTGTACCGAAGCATTTTCTATTCCGATATCGCTCAGGCGAAGCTTACAACGGCAGCGGGGAATCTGGATACCATAGTCGTGAGTTTGTGGCTGATGGCTGTATTGATCGGCGCGACATTCCTGATCGTGAAGATGATTGCCGCCAGGAAGCTGGTGCCGATTGCGATTGGCATTGTTGCCCTGTTCGCAGTTGTCGATGACTGGCGGATCGACTCGAAGTATATCCACACGCTCAATTCTCAGGAGAGATTCGCAAAGCACCGTTCTGTGAAGTACCTGGAGCAGAATTTTGGTTACGATCGGATTCTCGACATGACTTTCCGGATGTTCAGATCGCAGGACTACTACGCATATTTCGGGATTAACCAGGTGGCCGGCTATCATGGGAATCAGCTTGCGGTGTATGACAGGCTCATGGGCGGACTGGAGAAATCGAATCTTCACGACCGTTATGGGATACCGCGATTGCCTATCCTGAATCTTCTCGGCGCGAGGTACTTTGTTTATGATGCCGGTTACCCAATGCCAGACAGCACCCTTCAGAAGGTGTACGACATGGATCAGATAACAATCTACAGGAATCCGCACGCTTTGCCGCGCTCTTTCATTGTCCATCACTACGGAGTAGTAACGGATCTCGATTCTATCGTCGATATCGCCGCCAGCCCGAGATTCGATCCAAGGCGATTCGTACTTCTCGAAGAAGAACCCGGATTTACACCTGAGGAACCGCTCATGGATCGAGTCGAGGAGTGTGAGATCATCGATTATGAGCCGGAGTATGTCAAGATTGTCGCCATGCTGAAAGCGCCCGGGTTTGTCTGCCTGAGTGATCCGCACTACCCGGCATGGAAGGCGTATGTCGATGGCGAGCAGACCGAAATCTACAGGGCGTATGGGGCACTGCGGGCGATTGGCGTTCCCGAAGGCGAACATGTAATCGAGTTCGTCTACAAGTCAGAGCAGTATCAGATATCGAAGATGATTTCCTATGCGACAGTTGTTTTCATTGTTATCTCTGTCGTCGGCGGAACTGTCCACTCTCGAATGAAACGGAAGAAAGAAAATGGCTGAAAAAGCACTTGTACTGTTGCCGACCTACAATGAAAAGGAGAACATCGAGAGGATCATCCCTGAGATTCTGAAACAGGATGAGCGGCTTTCGATTCTCGTCATAGATGACAATTCGCCTGATGGTACCGGCGAGATTGCCGACAGGATCGCAGGTGAGAATCCTCGCGTCATGGTGCTCCACAGGAAGAACAAGGAGGGGCTGGGGCAGGCGTATATCGCGGGATTCAAATGGGCGCTCGATCGGGAGTACGATCTCGTTTTTGAGATGGACGCTGATTTCTCGCACGATCCGGTTTTCCTGAAGGATTTCCTCGAGCATATCAAAGAGAACGATATTGTTCTCGGTTCGAGATATATATCCGGCGTCAACGTTGTCAACTGGCCGATGATGCGCCTGCTGCTGTCGTACTATGCCAATGTGTACTCCCGGATAGTGACAGGTCTGCCTCTTCGCGATGCGACCAGCGGATTCAAGTGTTTCAGGAGAGAAGTGCTTGAAGCTATCGATCTCGACGATGTGCGCTCGAACGGCTATTCTTTCCAGATCGAGATGAGCTTCAGGGCGTGGAAAAAGGGATTTAAGATCAAGGAAATTCCGATCGTATTCGTCGATAGAACCGCCGGGCAATCGAAGATGTCGAAAAAGATAATACGCGAGGCTGTCGTCATGGTGTGGCGGCTGAGGCTCTGGAGCATCCTAGGCAAGTTCAGGTAGGCGCTCCGCGGTGCTCTCCATCATAATCGTCAACTATAACACCCGCGGTCTGACTCTCGAACTGTTGCAATCATTGTATGAACAGATCGACCGGCCTGATGTCGAAATCATTGTGGTCGACAATGCGTCAATCGACGGTTCGGCTCGCGCGATCTCGATACGATTTCCACAGGTCCAGCTCATAAGTCTGCGGAGAAACATCGGGTTCGGCAGGGCTGTCAACCTCGCAGTGACATGTTCTTCGGGGGATTACATTTGGCTGCTCAACAGCGACTGTCGTATCGACGGCGATGTCGCTTCGTCGATGATCGCTTACCTCGATTCGCATCCGCAGGCGGCCATCGTGACAGGCAGGCTTGTCAACGAGGATGGTTCGTTTCAGGCGTCCTGCAGGAGATTTCCCACGTTCGGGAATATACTGTTTTCCCGGCAGTCGCCAATCTCCAGGTTTCTTCCGGGGGATGATGCTTACACGTTGCCCGATTACACCGAGCCAACAGCGGTGGAGTCGTGTTCGTGCACCAGCACTATGATTCGTAGGAGTTGTTTCGATGATGTGGGCGGATTCGATGAGCGTTTCTTCATGTACTGCGAGGATACTGACCTGTGTCGAAGGTTCGGTGAGAGAGGATGGGACATAGTCTTTCTGCCATCGGCCACTGTTATGCATCGATGGGCGAAGAGCTGGGGTAGCGGTTCATGGATGAGGTTCTATCATCATCATCGTTCCATGTGCAGGTATTTCCGAAAGCATTATGCCGGAAACCGGATTCGACTGACAGCGTTCGAGTTTTTGCTCGCGGCGGGAGTCGGGATCAGGGCGATGTTATCGCTGATCCGGAGGCGGGGGTAGAATGATTCTGTATCTACCGCTGTTCGTCCTCGCTGTGCTGGTAAGTCTTGGCATGTCGCATCTCGTAATGAGATTATGCGTCAAATATGGCATATTCGACTACCCGGATCACAGGAAACTCCATGCGAAACCTACTCCACACCTTGGCGGAATAGCGTTGTTTGTCTCCTTCTGGATTCTGTTCCTGCTTGCTTCTCTGCATTTCGATGCGATCAATCTGGAACTGTCGGGCAGGATGTGGGCGCTATTTCTGGCTTCAGCCGTGATACTGGTGACCGGAATCGTGGACGACCTGAAGAATCTCAATTTCGTCGGAAAGCTCTCCGGCCAGTTGATAGCCGCCGGGATAATCATAGCCGCTGGGTTTACGATACCGAGATTCTACATCCCGTTCTGGGGATCGCTCGAACTCGGGTGGCTTTCATACCCGATGACCGCCGCCTGGATCATAGTCCTGTCGAACAGTATCAACCTGATCGACGGCCTGGACGGACTCGCCGGCTCGGTGTCGGTATCGGTCTGTTTCGGGATGTTTGTGACCGGATTGCTCCTCGGTGTGGAGACTGTCATCGCTACAACAGTCTGCCTGTCCGGTTCCATTGTTGGCTTCCTGATCCTGAATCGTCCTCCGGCAAGGCTGTTTATGGGCGATTCGGGAGCGCTTTTTATCGGGTTCATGTTCTCTGTTCTCGCGGTCATCTGTCCCGTCAAGAGCTACACTGCCGTTGCGATGTTCGTGCCGTTAGTCGCTGTGGGCGTGCCGCTTATCGAGGTCGCCGTAACGCTGGTGCGAAGGACGGCGTCGGGTCAGAGATTCTATGTGGCCGACAACAGGCACATCCATAACTACTTAGTCAACCTGGGATTCTCGCGTGAAAGAACAGTCATGATCCTGACTTGCATATCCCTCGCCCTTACTGCCTTTGTGCCTGCCCTTTTTTGGTTTGACCGCAAGAGAGTTTTTTCTATATTCATAGCGTTTCTGTTGATACTGTTTGTTTCATTCTTTGTGCTGAGGTTGAAGCACGAACAGGACCGAGTCGATGGCAAACGGAATAGTACTTGATTTTGAAAAGCCGATTTTAGAGTTGGAGAAAAAGATTCTCGAAATGCGAGAATTCGCCAGCGGTGAGTCGATTGAACTGAATAGCGAAATCGAGAGCCTTGAACGCAAGCTCGAAAAGCTGACACGAGAGATATATTCGGGTTTGTCTCGCTGGCAGCGCGTACAGCTTGCACGCCATCCGAAACGACCATACACTAACGACTATATCGAGCGCATGACGGAGGGGTTCGTCGAGTTGCATGGTGACCGTGGCTTTGCGGACGACAAGGCAGTCGTGTGCGGTCCGGCAGTGTTCCATGGTCGCAAGGTTATGATTATCGGTCAGCAGAAGGCTCGCGATACGAAATCGAAACTGTATCGCAACTTCGGGATGATGCATCCGGAGGGGTATCGTAAGGCGCTGAGGATGATGAGACTTGCTGAGAAGTTCAGTCTTCCGGTGCTTATCTTTATTGACACACCCGGCGCGTATCCGGGGGTCAGCGCCGAGGAGCGCGGACAGGCGGAGGCGATAGCTTTCAATATCAAGGAGATGGCGAGGCTTCGGGTTCCGATTATTATATCGATCATCGGCGAGGGTGCGTCCGGCGGCGCGCTCGGTATCGGTGTGGGCGATGTCGTGCTGATGCTGGAGAACTCCTGGTACTCGGTTATCTCGCCTGAGGGATGCGCTGCTATCCTGTGGCGAGACGCGGCAATGGCTCCCGAAGCCGCCGAGGCACTCAAACTTACCGCGCCGGATTTGCTCGAACTTGGCGTGATCGACAGGATACTGCCCGAGCCTCCGGGTGGAGCACACAGAGATCATGATGGCGCCGCCGAGATTCTTGGCGCAGCAATCGAGGAGCACTTGTTATCCATACTGGAAATGACAACTGAGGAAATGCTCTCGAAGAGGCTCGAAAAGTTCAGGAATATGGGAGTCTTTTACCACGAGTAGGAGTTGACGTGCTTTCTGACGAAATGCTGAATATCCTGGCGTGCCCGAAATGCAAAGGACCGCTCGAATACAAGAAAGATAAAGACGAATTGGTCTGCAACAGTTGCAGGCTAATCTACAAGATCAAAGACGACATCCCGGTGATGCTTATCGATGAAGCCGAGAGCTTCTAAACCGCCCTAAAGGAGAATGAAATGAGACTGTCGAAATTCTCTTCCGAAGAGTTGATTGCGTTCGATCTGAAAAGCACCAGCAAGAACGACATTATCCGAGAACTTGTCGACATGGCTGCGCAGTCGAATCTGGTCAGAGACGGGGAGGAGTTGTATCGTGATGTCGTAGAGCGCGAGAATCTCGTCACCACCGGAGTTGGTTACGGTGTGGCGTTTCCACATGCCAAAACGCGCGCTACCAGAGGGATTTTAATAGCATTCGGACGTTCAAACGCCGGTGTGGATTTCGACGCCATGGACAAGAAGCCTGTTCACCTCTTTTTCCTCATTGCCGCGCCCGAGGATGCTATCGGCGCTCATCTGAATGTCATGGCTCGTCTGTCGTTCATCATGAAGAGTGAGGAGAATCGCCAGAAGCTCATGGAAGTGCAAAGCCCGGGAGAACTTCTGCAGATTATCGACACAGTAGAATGACCATGTAATGAAATGGATTTCGCCTCTTCTAACCAGACAGAAGGCGTTTAGAACAAGCCTCGTACTTGTCGGAATCAGCGTCGCCTGTTTTCTTCTTCCCGTTGACGCTAAGACATATATCTCCGGCAAGCTGATAACCGCGTATGCGCCATTCTACGGCATTTCAAACAAGATCGACGATGCCTTCGAGGTCTATGACATAAACCGTCAGTTGCGTACGACCATCACCGGACAGATGCTTGAACTGACGGTCCTGCGCGAGCAGGAAAGAGAGAACGACCGTCTCAGGGAACTCCTCGGTTTCAAAGAGTCTGTCGAGTACGACTTAATTCCCGCCGAGATAATTGCCCTCGACCCGAAACGCAGGCAGAACGCGGTGATTGCCGAGATCGGACACGATGCACAGGTCGCCGTCGACCTGCCGGTCGTCAATGTCGATGGCCTTGTCGGCAAGACCACGTCGGTCCTCGGAGATCTTGTGACCGTGGAGTTGCTGACCTCGCCCAACTGCAGGGCAGCCGCAAGGGACGCGAACACGAGAGTGCTCGGCATCGTTCGATGGACCGGCGGCAAGAGGCTTCTCCTGGATAACGTGTCGATTTCGGATACGGTAGCTGTCGGGGATACCGTGATAACATCAGGGCTTGGCGGTGTGTTTCCCGAGGGTCTTCTTGTCGGGACCATAATCAGCGTAGTGACAGGAGAGTCGCCGTTCTTCAAGAGCATCACCCTTGAACCGTTTGTTGATTTCGGAGCACTCGAGGAACTCATAGTGCTCAAGAAAAGCGGTGGTTTGTAATGGCGAGAAACGTGCTGTTTTTCATCGGGCTTCTGTTCTGCGTAGTCGTATTCCAGGCTTTGCTGGCTGATATTATTTCTATTGGACTTGCGCGACCGGATATTATCCTTGTGCTTCTCGTATGGCTTACATTGACCAAAGACTTGACGTGGGGGATGTCGTTTGGATTCGCCGCAGGACTTTTTGAGGATTCACACAGCCCGCAGCTGCTCGGACTCGGCGCTTTGCTCAAGATCGCATCCGCGCTGGCGGTTTTCCTGATATCGCACCGAGTCAGGACCGACAGCCTTGTTATCAGGATCGCTGTTGTAGCGGGAGTGGTCATATTGCACGACCTGATTTATTTCCTCGTAGCCTTCTCATTCGATGCTCGCCTCGACGCCATGATTCTCGTCAATATAATAATCCCGTCGGCGTTGTACACATCGATCATTGCAGCCGGAGTGCTGTATCTCTCCGACAAACGTTTGACGCTAAGGTTTGAGTCGTGACAGTTGGTGGCTATACCAGAGCGTTGCGGGCGAACTTGCTCGCAGGTTTCCTCCTGACCGTGATCCTCCTGCTGATCGTTCGCATGTTTTACATGCAGACCTTTCAACATGAGGCTTATCTCGAAATATCGGAGAAGAACCGCATTCGTGTTGTTCCCGAAATAGCTGTCAGGGGGAGAGTTTTCGATCGCAACGGAATACTATTGATTGACAACCGACCGTCATACGCCGTCGCGGCAGTTCCGAGCGAGATTACGAATCTTAACGCAGTGTCGAGTGATCTCTCCGAACTGCTTGGAGTGCCCGAAGAACGAATTCAGCAAAAGATCAGGAAGAGCAGGTATCGCCGGTACGAGCCGGTCAGACTCAAGAGAGACGCTTCCTTCGATGTCGTATGTCGCATCGAGGAGGCGTCGGATCATTATCCCGGCATTGTCCTCCAGTTGGATCAATCGAGAAACTACCCCGAACATGGCTCCGCTGCGCACCTTCTCGGCTATCCTTCCGAGATTACCGAAGATGAGCTTGATAGACTTCGTGGCAAGGGATTCCGTTCCGGTTCGCTGATCGGTCGCAAGGGTATTGAACGTTCATACGATCATTACCTGCGGGGCATCGATGGGACCAGGCATCTCGAAGTCACCGCCGAGGGCAAGATAGTCGGTCCGCTCGACGAACGTGCTCCGATTATGCCGACAGCAGGATTCGATTTGACGCTCACGATCGATTATGATCTGCAGTTGCTTGGCGAGTCGCTTTTCGGGGATTCACTCTCCGGCGCGCTGGTGGCAATGGATCCGAACACAGGCGGTATTCTGGCTTTCGTGTCGCAACCGACTTTCGACGCAAATCTTTTTACCGGCCCACTCTCGACAGAGGATTGGAAACGTCTGTCGACAGATCAACAACACCCACTCCTGAACAGATGTATCCAGGCGACATATCCGCCGGGTTCTAGCTACAAACTTATTGTGGCTGGTGCTGCCCTCGAATCCGGAACTGTAACGACGGAAACGCGTTTTCTCGGGTGCACGGGTGGGTATCGGTATGGGAATCGGGTGTTCAAGTGTCATAAACTGTCGGGACATGGTGTCCTCACGCTTGTCGACGCCATTGCCGCTTCCTGCAATGTCTACTTCTATCAGCTCGGCAAGAAACTGGGGCTGGAGAAATTCTCCGAGTACTCACGAGCATGCGGGTTTGGAAAGCGGCTGGGAATCGATCTCGGCGATGAAGTGCCCGGCCTTGTTCCGGATGCCGATTATTACGACAACAGGTATGGCGAGAGGAAGTGGCCGAAATCTGTCATTCTGAATCTGACAATAGGACAGGGAGAATTACTGGTCACCCCACTCCAGATGGCGACCTTCTATTCGGCTCTGGCCAACGGCGGAAGACTTCTCAGACCCCATGTGTTGCGCGGTCTGGAGACCGTGGAAGGAGCCATAAGCATGGATACTGAAGAGATCAGGAGACTTCCATTCTCCCCGGAAACTATAGCCGTTCTTCAGAAAGCGGCATTCGAGGTCGTCAACGGCGTACTCGGGACGGCGCGTCGCGCTCGGATCGACGGGACTACTGTCGCAGGCAAGACCGGCACGGCTCAGAATCCCCATGGCAATGAACATTCGTGGTTCTGCGCATACGCTCCAGCGGATGATCCTGTGATTGCGGTCGCATGTATTGTAGAAAACGCCGGACATGGCGGCGCGGTGGCTGCGCCTATAGTGGCGAAAGTGATCGAACGATATCTGCAATCGAACGGAATCATCCCGGAGGTTCCTCAGCCTGAGTTGCCAATGGAGGAGATTGTCGATGCAACTCTTTAGGGGCAACATCTCCAAGTCGGCTCTGCTGCTGTTTGCCGCCGCGCTGTTCCTCACGTCGGTCGGCATTGTGATAATTCAAAGTGCCATGTTCGCTGCGCCAACTCAGTATGAGCAGGATTATTTCAAGCGACAGATGATCTGGACGGTGGCTGCGCTGTTCCTTTTTGTAATAGTCGTCTTCGTGCCGATGAGGTTTTTCGAAGTGTTTGCGTACGTGTTTTTTGGCGTAGTCGTGATTATGCTTGCGGGATTGCTCTTCAAAGGAGGGGGGAGGGCAGCGCGATGGTACAATCTCGGCTTCTTCAACCTGCAGGTAGCTGAACTTGCGAAAATAGCCGTAGTCTTTGTTCTGGCGCGCTACCTGACCTACTCGCGCAGGCCGGCGAACTCGGTGCGCAGATTTGCTTCTGTATTGATTCTCGTAGCGATCCCGATGCTGATGGTGTTGAAGCAGCCTGATCTCGGGACCTCGATCGTGTTTGTTGCGGTGCTGATAACTGTCCTCTACTGGTCCGGGCTTCCGGCCACATATATGTTGCTCCTGATAACGCCTGTCGTGAGTCTGATAGCGTCCTCCCACTGGATATCCTGGATAGTATTCTTTGTGCTCGTGCTCGTGCTCCTGCAGATGATCAAACCCGGCACGCTTTTTTCAATTGCCACGATCGGCGTGAATCTGCTTTCGGGGATGATAATGCCGTTCATCTGGAACAGGCTCCAGGACTATCAGAAAATGCGGATACTCGTGTTTCTCGATCCAGGCCGAGATCCGCTGGGTGCCGGTTACCAGATTATTCAGTCGAAAGTTGCGGTCGGCTCCGGTGGGTTGTGGGGCAAGGGCTACATGGCGGGAACTCAGACGAATCTCGCATTTATCCCGGAACGACATACTGACTTCGTGTTCTCGGTGATCGGGGAAGAATTCGGGTTCTGGGGCGGACTGCTGATTCTGATAGCGTTTGTCGGAATCATACTCCTCGGGATACGAATAGCACTCAAATGCCGCAACAGGTTCTCGTCATTCGTCGTTATCGGAGGTGTGACAATCATCGCGTTTCAACTCGTGGTGAATGTCGGGATGGCCTTGGGTCTCATGCCGGTGACGGGCCTGCCGTTACCGTTCATCTCTTATGGGGGATCGTCTCTGCTGATGAGTTGGATGATCCTCGGTCTGATCGTCAACTCCGAACTCAACTGGCAGGAGTACTGACAATGTCTTCTCCGATTCGCAGATTCTTCAGGATTGACGAGTCGGGAACAAGCATCGGGACGGAGACATCCGCCGGAATCACTACGTACCTGACAATGGTCTACATTGTCTTTGTCCAGCCGGCAGTCCTCTCGCAGGCCGGGATGGATCATGGCGCCGTGATGATGGCCACCTGTCTGTCGGCTGCTTTCGCATCTATCTTAATGGGATTGCTTGCCAATTACCCGATAGGACTCGCTCCCGGCATGGGGGAGAATTTCTTCTTCGTATTTACGGTCGTGATCGGGATGGGGGTTAGCTGGGAAGCGGCGTTAGCCTGCGTGTTCGTTTCAGGTGTGGTCTTCATCATCCTCTCTTTCGTGAGAATCCGCGAGATGATTATCGACGCGATACCTCCATCCATGAAAGCAGCCATAGCTGGAGGGATCGGCCTGTTCGTAGCATTCATCGGGCTCGTTCAGGGAGGGATTATCGCGCGGCCTCCCTCCGGGATAGTTGCTCTCGGCAATCTGCACACAGCGCCCGCAATACTGACGGTCATCGGGCTGCTTCTGATCTCGATCATGATGTGTTACAAAATCAGAGGAGCGATCCTGATCGGTATGATTGTCACACTCGTTGCTGCCCTTATCGCGGGAGTGGTGGAATACAGTGGAATAGCTTCGCTGCCGCCTTCGATTGCACCGACATTTTTCAAGCTCGATTTCGCTGCATTAGTCGAATGGAATATGATTGCGGTGATCGTGATCTTTCTGTTCATGGATATGTTTGACACAACCGGCACGCTTATCGGAGTGAGCCAGCAGGCGGGTTTGCTGAAAAACGGGAAACTGCCGCGAGCATCGCGGGCGCTTCTTGCCGATGCGTTTGGAACGACATTCGGAGCCGTGACAGGAACATCAACCGTCACGAGCTTTATCGAGAGCGTCGCGGGCGTTCAAAGCGGCGGCCGAACAGGGCTGACTGCGGTCGTGGTCGGAATCCTGTTTCTCCTGACCATATTTTTCTATCCACTCATCAAGATGGTTGGTTCTGGGGTACCCATTGATGACGGAACACTGCTCTACCCGATTACAGCGCCTGCGCTCATCGTGGTCGGCAGTCTCATGCTGCGCAGTGTCAGGGACATCGACTGGGACAACGTCGCCGAGTCTGTGCCGGCTTTCCTGATTCTGATCGGAATCCCCCTGACATATTCTGTTGCCGACGGGCTGGCTTTCGGGTTCGTCAGTTATCCGATATTGATGCTGTTCGCGGGAAAAGGCCGCAAGGTCGCGCCGCTTGCATATATACTCTGTGTGCTTTTCCTTGCGAGGTACATATTCCTGCAGTTGTAACAAGGAGACTGTTTTCATGAGACACTGTCTATTAGCCGGCTTGCTTCTATTCTCGATAGCCGTTAGTCTTAACGCTCTGACTCTGGATGAAGTCATGGATCGGCACATCGAGGCTCTCGGCGGCCTCGACAACATCCGCAACATAATATCCGCCAGGACTGTCGCGACTGTTGAGACTGCCGGAATGGTGGGCGAACTTACCATCAGTTATGTCTATCCGGACAAGATCAGAAATGATATTGTGCTGCCAATGGCGAAACTGATTCAGGCTGCTGATGGCGACAATATGTGGACAGTCGATCTCAATGGACAGCCTCGCAAGATGTCCGGCGACGAGAAGAAGGAGATGGTGTCGACTCTGTTTCTTGCATCCGGTAAGTATCTGGAGGCGAAATACCGAGGCGATGCCGTTTCGTACAAGGGCGAACTCAAGGTCGATGAAACGACATATCATGTCCTGGCGATAGAGCCTGAAAACGGCTTGCCGATGACGATGTTCATCGATCCTGAGACATATCTGATAAGCTTCACAGAAGCGAAAGTGCAGATGTTCAATATCCGGGTCCGGCAGGATGACTACCGGGAAATAGATGGCGTCATGGTGGCGTTTCATTCGAAGCAGGAGACCGGTGTGGCGATACTCGATATGGAGTTGACGACGACATCCCACGAGTTCAATGTCGCGATTGATGACGGTGCCTTTCGATTTCCGAGGGATGAAGTCATCGACTATTCGATATTGGATGGCGGTCCTTCGCGAGTGAATTTCAAGCTGAGCGGAAACCATATCTACATTCCCGTGAAGATCAATGGTGCGGGGCCGTACAGTTTTGTGCTCGACAGCGGCGCCGGCTTGACGGTTGTCGGCAGCAATGTCGCATCTGATCTCAAACTTCCTGTGACAGGCGAACTGCCTGCGGTCGGGATGGGGGGCGTCGAGGTGGGAAGTTTCGCCGAAGCTGACTCCATAACCGTAGGTGACGTCGTGATCAGGAATCTGGTTATCGGGAAGATCGATCTCGAAGGGTTGAATCGTTTCACTTCGGAAAGGGTCGATGGCATTCTCGGATACGATATCTTCACAAGGTTTGTGGTCCGGATAGACTACTATGATTCTGTGTTGACTATCTTTCTGCCCGACGACAGCAGCGCAATTGCGGACGGCTGCGTACTCGGTATTGAGATCGAAATGAATCACCCGATGATAACGGGGGTCGTCAACGACTCGATCCAGGGACGGTTCAGAGTTGACACCGGAAGCATGAGCTATCTCGACCTGAACAGCGAAATCGTTCGGAAGTACGATCTTGTCGCGCAGTCACGCACAGAACCAGTTGAGTTGCACTTGCGAGGCATAGGCGATGAGACCATCACATCGCTTGCGGGAAGGCTTGCATCGCTGAAGCTCTGCGACTTCGAGCTTACGGATATCCCGTGCGGATTCACACTCTCCGATTCCGGCATACTGGCGATAGAATCCGTTGACGGAAACATCGGAAGCGGAATCCTCTCACAGTTTATATGCACGTTCGACTACAGCCGAAACAGGCTGACGCTTAGTCCGAACCCGGATTTCAGCGAGCCGATCGAAATACTTTCTACCGGTCTCAGATTGATGATGGATGAGGACCGGTTTATCGTCGTCGATGTTATCTTCGGCTCATCTGCCGCCGATAAGGAGATCATGGCAGGTGATGTCGTGGTTTCGATAGATGGCAGCGATCTGAGCGAGTTGGGATTGTTTGAGGTCATGGAATTGTTGGAACCGCCCGACCGCGAGTCTGTTGAAATCGTTATCTCGAGGGACGGGGAGAGGAAGAAAATCAGACTTGACAGGCGAATTCTGTTTTAGCTCTTTCGGCGAAGGCGGAGCCGCTGCCTGAGAGATTTCTCGCAGGTCAGATATCGTAATGGAACCCGGTTTGCAACGGAGGAATTCTTGAAGCTCACACTCCTGCTGATTGCGACGATCGCTCTATGTGCGTCTACTGCTTCTGCGCAAGATACCGAGCAGTCGGAGGACAACAGCGCACTGCAGTACATGGGGGTGAGAATCGGTCTCTATCACACGACTTCGACCGATAAGTCGGTGTTTGTCGGTTTACCGGTCACTTCGAGCATTGGCCGCAACGCATTGTCCGCTGAGTTCTTTTACAACTATTTTTTCCTCGATCAGATTGGATTCGAAATCATCCTCGGCAGTATCAGCAGGGGAGATATCGAGTTTGAGGATGATTTCGATCACAGGCTTATCGGGTCGGCGAATATTTACCCGATGGCGATTGGACTGAAGCTGACACCTCTGTCCGGAATCACATCAAGAAAATTTCGACCATACATACATGGTGGCGGGTCGCTTGTGGTGACTCGGGAATTGTATGAGGGCGGTCAATTGGCGGGACAGTATAACGATCTGTACGCATTCCGGTCGCGGTCCGAGACTGATTTCGGATGGTGGGCAGGCGGCGGACTGGAATCGTTCGTGTCGTCGTCGGTGTGTATTACATCGGATTTCAAGTATCAATCTATTAAGCATGGCGAGTACATAGCGGGATACAAGGATCATTCAGGGTATCAGATTACCTTTGGAGTCGGATACATTTTGGGAAAACAATAGGCTTCTTCCAGGGAGGAGAAATGGGATTCAAGGTTGCGATCAACGGTTTCGGCAGAATCGGGCGGCTCGTGCTTCGTTCGGCGCTGAAGAAGAATTCGAGTCTCGAATTCGTTTCGATCAACGATATCACCGATGCGAAAACTCTTGGCCATCTGTTCAAGTATGATTCCGTGCATGGCATCTTCGACGGTGAAGTCGCAGTCGACGGCGACAATCTTATCATCAACGGCAAAGCCGTACAGGTGACCGCCATACGGAATCCTGCCGAGCTTCCACACAAGGCAAACGGCGTTGATATCGTCATCGAGTGTACGGGCATATTCCGTGACAAGGCAGGCGCAGGCAAACACATCGAGGCTGGCGCGAAGAAAGTCCTGATATCCGCACCGGCTAAAGATCCGGATGGAACTTTCGTGCTCGGCGTCAACTGTGCCGGTTACGACAAGAGCAAGCACAACATTATTTCGATAGGTTCCTGCACTACGAATTGCCTCGCGCCGGTTGTCAAAGTGCTGAATGATTCTTTCGGTCTCGAACATGGTCTTATGACGACGATTCATTCCTACACTAACGATCAGCGAATTCTCGACCTGCCGCACAAAGATTTAAGGCGTGCGCGTTCCGCCGCAGTTTCGATGATCCCAACCACGACTGGCGCAGCTAAAGCCATATCTCTGGTGATACCTGAGGTGGCGGGCAAGCTCGATGGACTCTCTATCCGCGTGCCGACACCGGATGCGTCGATAGTCGATCTTGTTGCGGTTCTCGGGAAGGATGTGACTATCGACGATGTCAACGGTGCGATGAAAGCGGCATCGGAGAGCGGATCGCTCGTCGGCTTCCTTCAGTACTGCGAAGATCCTGTCGTGTCGACCGACATCATCGGCAACCCGTACTCGTCTGTGTTCGATTCGTTGCTGACATCTGTAATAGCAAAGCGAATGGTCAAGGTGTTCTCATGGTATGACAACGAGTGGGGATTCTCGAACCGCATGGTAGATATGATGGAGAGAATGCTGTAACGCCGTCAACTCCGCAGGAAAGAGTTCGAGTATGAATAAGCTGATTGTAGACGACCTTGATTTAATCGGCAAGCGTGTACTTATGCGAGTTGATTTCAATGTTCCGTTGACATCCGACGGCGATGTTGCGAACGATCTTCGAGTGCAAGCCGTGCTGCCGACGATCAGGAAGATTATCTCATCCGGCGGCAAACCTGTGCTGATGTCGCATCTCGGGAGACCGAAGGGAGAGCGAAAGCCTGAGTTCTCGCTCGAACCGATTGCGGCGTGTCTCTCCGGCTTGCTGGGGAGTCCCGTAACATTCGCGTCCGATTGTATCGGAGATGAGATCGTCGAGCAGTCAAAGGCGCTCGAAGCAGGCGAGACCATGCTCGTCGAGAACGTGCGGTTCTACAAGGGTGAAACCGACAACGACGATGGTTTCGCGAAGAGCCTGTCCGAGCTGGGTGATCTCTATGTGAACGATGCATTCGGCACCGCTCACAGGGCGCACGCATCCACAGTCGGAGTGACGAAGTATTTCGATAGATGCGCTGCGGGTTACCTGATGCAGAAGGAGATTCAGTATCTCGTCGGTGCGCTCGACAAACCGGCCAGGCCGTTTGTCGCGATCCTTGGCGGTGCGAAAATCTCTGGCAAGATCGATGTGATCAAGAACCTCTTTGACAAAGTAGACGCTATTCTGATCGGCGGCGCCATGATGTTCACGTTCTTCAAGGCGATGGGCTATGAGACAGGTGAGTCGCTCGTCGAGGACGAGAGGATCGACGTGGCGAAATCGGTTCTCGAAGATGCGAAGGCACTGAGCGTGGATCTTGTTCTGCCGGAGGATGTCGTGGTATCCGAGGCTGCTGATGGATCGGCGGCAATACGTACAGTGGACGTCAGGAGTATCCCGGCAGGTTTCAAGGGGCTCGATATTGGAGAGAAATCGATCGATAAGTTTAGAAGTATCATCTCGAATGCGAAGACAGTAGTCTGGAATGGTCCGATGGGTCTCTTTGAGGTCGAGCAGTTTGCTGCCGGTACAAACGCCATCGCGCAGGCGCTGGCCGATCTGACTTCGAGCGGAGCGGTCACGATTGTCGGCGGCGGCGACTCGGCTGCCGCTGTGGCGAAGTCGGGTCTGCAGGAAAGGATTACACATATTTCGACAGGCGGCGGCGCAAGCCTCGAACTCCTCGAAGGCAAAACACTCCCGGGACTTGCGGCGTTAACGGATAAGTAATATCTCCGAATCGACAGGAAAGAGCTATGAGACGATATATCATTGCAGGCAACTGGAAGATGCACAGGGACAGCAAGGAAACGGTCGAGCTTTGCGAAGCGATCAGGAAAAATCATACTCCCGACAGTCGCTTCGAGTTAGTAGTATGTCCGCCGTTCACCTCGATCGCTAAAGCGGTCGAATCGCTCTCCGGGACCGATATCGCTGTCGGCGGTCAGAACATGTGCTGGGAGAGTGAGGGGGCGTTTACCGGTGAGGTGAGCGCAGCCATGCTCTTGACAACAGGCTGCAAATATGTTATCTTAGGGCACTCTGAGAGACGGCAGTACTTCTCAGAGAGCGATCAGTTGATCGGCAGGAAAGTTCAACTGGCGCTGTCTTCCGGACTTCTGCCAATCGTCTGCATGGGCGAAGTAATTGAGGACCGGGAGGCGGGCAGGACGGAGGATGTCGTCGTCGGTCAGTTCGACGGCATTTTTGCCGAGATTGACAAGGCTGGTTTCGATAAGTGCGTCATAGCGTACGAACCGGTTTGGGCAATCGGCACCGGCAAGACTGCAACGCCTGAGATGGCGGAGGAGGTACACGGGTTTATCAGAGGCAGGATTGCTTCGAAGTATGGAGATCAGAGCGCTGAAGATATGAGAATCCTTTATGGCGGGTCGATGAAACCGTCGAATTCTGCTGAGTTGCTTGCGCAGCCAAACATCGACGGCGGCCTGATCGGAGGAGCATCATTGAAAGCGGAAAGCTTCCTTGGAATATCATCAACTGTAAAATAGGGCGTTCAAGTTGGGCGCTCATCCGGAGGAACTTAGTTGTTCACGATCTTAATTACTATTCACATTTTCGTTTCGATTGGGCTGATTATAGCGGTCCTGATGCAGTCCTCGAAGGGTGAAGGCCTTGCAGGAGCGTTCGGCGGAGGCGGAGTATCCGGCGCAGTATTCGGTGGAAGAGGCGCCGCGCCGTTTCTGTCAAAGGCAACCACCGTATTGGCGATCACATTCATGGGAATGTGTATACTGCTGACACTTGTGACTGGCGGCGGTCGTCAGGCCGCATCATCTGCAGGATCGGCGGTTCAGGACTACGCGCGCGAACAGTCCGAGCAGGTCACACCGGCTGATGTTCAGGAGATAAATGTCGGTCAGGGTGCTGCGGAAAGCCAGGGTGAATTGCCTGTACGAATTGTACCGACCGATCAGCAGCCGACGCAGAATGAGGGCACGCAGACCGATCAGCAGCCGGACGAAGGCTCAGGCGGCTGACGAGTCTGACGCTGTTTCCTGACTGTACTGTTATCATGGATGATAATCATGACGGTATTCATGCCGAGGTGGTGGAATTGGTAGACACGCTATCTTGAGGGGGTAGTGAGGCAACTCGTGCGGGTTCAAATCCCGCTCTCGGCATATAGATATGAGGTCTGTAAGTCATGGATTTACAGGCCTTTCTGTATCTATTCTAAAGGGGCGCTTGAGCGCGTGGATGTGTTTGTGAACGACAGATTCCTTCGAGGATCAGCACTCGTGTCCATATCTGCCGATGCCAGTTATGACATAAGTATAAACTGTTGTGCATACCTTGCCGACCAGAACTGGCCGCAGTGTGATTAGATAGGAAAAAGGATGCAAACCCACCAGACGCTCCGCTCTTGGCGGGCTACCGGGTAAATTAGAAGAGTGTCGAAACCGCCCTTCGCAGGCTCAGGACAGGCAGGTGTTTCGACATTGTATATTGTCTACTCAACTGGGAGGATATCCAAAACAATATCAAGGTGACAGTTCTACGACATCGCCTTGCTTAATATCATCAAATGATTTCAAGAACTCATCTTGCAGATATTGATGCATCTGGAAGTCAATATCTGCCGAATCGGCTGGCTGCAGGAATTTGAATGGTTCCTCATGGCCATTGGCCAGTATTGAGTGACACAGAGCACAGTCGCTGGAAATAGCTCTGCCATTTTCGTCCACCATACGAGAGTTATGGCAACTGAAACATCCGCCATCGCCTACGTGACCAATATTACTGGAGTAAGTTCCCCAGCCGATATTCATCTCAGGATGTATATTGCGATTATAAATATCCTGCAGAACAGTGATAGCTGAGTCAATTAGTATCGACTTGCTCATTACTAATTCGGGATGATTACGCTGGTAGTAGCCATACAGGTGGTTGGAGATCCCTTCCATGGCAGCCTGCTTGTCAGGATAGCCAACCGTGATCGCATGAAGAGCCTCTCGCTTGAGAAATGGCAGTGATTTATCAAGGACGCCTCGCTTGATACGATAATCTATAGCTTGCTCGGGATTCTCGTATATATGGGTGGCACGGTTATGGCAATCAACACAATCCATTGTCCGAACAGATGAAACCTGGTTCTCTGAAGCGAATTTATCCCCTGACGAGTAGCGGTGGTAGCTCCCATCGGACCGACGTACTTCTACCCATAGGATCTTTTCCCGCATATCATCGACAGAAGAGTACCTGACTTCGTTTTCCTTCGCAACATGCCAGTGTATACCGGCCCTGGAGTTGGCCGAGCCGGCATCAACTTTCAGATTCAGTGTTGTGTACAAAGGAGTTGATGCTGAATCGTTCTGGTAATGCGCAATGGTTTTCAGTCGGGTGCCGTAGAACTTTTCCGGCCAGTGGCATTTCTCGCAAGTTTCCCGGGCCGGTCGCAACTGGTGTACGGGAGTGGGAATTGGTCGTTCAAACAGATCAAACGTCACAGAGATCATCTGCCAGATCCCGTTGAGTTTGCTGTCAATCAACGCCCGCTCACCCTCACCCACGTGACACTGCACACAGGCTACGCGGGAGTGCGGTGATTGCTGATATGTAACCCACTCAGGGTTCATCACACTGTGGCAGGCCGTCCCACAGAACTCCGGTTCATCCATAAAATGGAGCATACGCATACTGATACTAATGAGGAAAACAAGATTGATGATTGTCAGCAGTACGATGGTTCGCCCCAACCGTGACCCCATAAAACCACTCTTTACAGCGTTGCTATCGAAGCGTGTTTCAATCAGTTCCCTGGCTGATTTCCCGGTTTTTTTCTTGACGCGATGCCAGCCGACAGGGATGAGAATCAATCCAATCACAAACAGCGCCGGAAACAGCAAGTATGTTACAAGGCCTATGTAGGCATTGGTAATTATCCCAGATATCCGCGCCAGCTCCAGAATAACCAGACAGACAAACGACGAGATGGTCAGGACCACTCCCAGCCTACAGGTTTGGCAGATTGAAATGCCACGAATGAATTTGAGGTATCTTGCTAACAAGCTTGTCTCCTACTGCTGTTTGAACAGTCCTTCGTAGACTCTCTGTAGTTTACCAGAGTGTATGCTCTCCTTGAGTTCTCCTGTCGGAGTTGTCAGCCAAGCGTGCATAGGATTGTCTTTGATCAATTCGTCAAGATACGCATTCAACTCGGGATCGTTGAACTTGCGTGCCTCGGGCAGCATTTTGAAATAGAAATGCTGGGCTACGTCATAGATGCCGTGCCACCATGTGTAGTCCGGTCCCATCATAGCGGCGCCGTGTCTGGCGCGCCGACCCTCATGGTGCCACAGTTCCCAGTATGTCCACTCTATCTTGTTGCCAAAAGCAGCCGGACTCTTCATGAGTTTGCGTTCCTTGACGATCTTCATGATCTCCCCGGCTGGCTTTGCGAACTTCTCGTTGTAGAGCTTCACAAGGGCATCAAACTGGAAATAGTGACCGTCAGCAAAAGTGCTGCTGTGACACGTTTTACACACTGCCATCATATTGGCGCGCTTGGTCTGCCACTCGTCCTTGTGCTTCGATACGGGCGGTCGCAGTGTCCAGCTTATTCTTTCGCCAACGTCATGTGTCACTGCTGTAGATGCAGTCGCAGACATATGGCAGGTGGCGCAGGTGGGCGCTTCAAAGTAGTCAACGCCAACAACCCAGCGATCAGAATCGATATTCATGTCATCAATGTGCGTGTAGTAAGCATTGCCATGCTTGGACTCCTCATATATCTCTTTCTGAGGGTGATCCGGGCCGAGGTGACACTTCGAGCATGCCTCGGGTTGTCTGGCCTGAGCAACTGAGAAAGAGTGCCTGGTGTGACAGGCGTTGCATGACCCTTTGGAACCATCAGGATTGAGCCGTCCGATCCCGGAGTTGGGCCAGGACTTGGTAGAAAGGCGGTTGAGCGAATTCGGATCGATCTCCACCTTGCCACCATGACAGCTTTCACAGCCAGTGATAGCTACCGGCGCGCCACCGGCCACATGAGCCAGATAAGCATCTGCGGACTCGAGAATCTCGCCGGCATGAGCATGATAGGAGTTTTCAACTTCCGTAGCCTCTTTCTGATGGCAAGCACCACAGTCTTTGGGTGTCACAAGCGTGGCGATAAACCCGCCCTCGTGCATAAACCCGTCTTTGTCCCCTTTCTGGGCTCTATGACAGTCAATACATGTCACCTTGTGCATGGCGTGCTGGGACATAAACCACTGCTGATAAAGACCTGGGGATTTCTCTTTGTGGCAAGTCATACACTTACCTGCAACCTGAGCCTCCGTTAGTGCAGGGTTGGCATAGGCAAGCAACGAAAATGACAACATCAACAGCACAATACCTGTAATTCGTTTCATCATGTAGCTCCTGTTATGGTCATCAAGATTCAATCATATATACTTTACTCCAGCGAACCAGTCCAACAAAAAATCCCGACCGTCACATCGAAAAGATTCTATCTGAATGTGAGCGCGCCGATGAACGGTCGAGTAGGTCGAAACCCTTGTCTGTCCTGAGCCTGCGAAGGGTGGTTTCGACATTCTATCCGATCTCAACTCGATTTATGTAATAGGCTATTTTGGTAGCGGGGGCAGGATTTGTCGCAGATGCTGAGCGAGCGAAGTGAACCTGCGACCTTCGGGTTATGAGC
>CBDUQR010000014.1:0-59815 GCA_965369655.1 uncultured bacterium
CAAACTGTGGCTTAAATTATGAAGTCCAGATGTCCGGATTGTCTGAAGACGTACACTATTTTGCCTTGACAAGCAGGATGAATTGTCTTGTGTTACTATTCAATATCCACTATATTTTTCTGTAGCTTGGTATATTTAGTCACCTAAGAGCAACTATCCGCAAGATGCTCTACGCCCGGACGCTGCATCAAGGTTCGAATGTCGGGGAGGTGATGTTATGAGCGTACTATAATCTACATGTTGTTCGTAAGACGTACTGAATTCGGCTCGATCCAGAGCCGATACAAATCAAGGGTCTATTCCTTAAGGAGGCGTTAACATGAACACTCAAGAGTCAGAAGACAAGCCTGGCAATCCAGATGAACCGGATAAACAAAGCGACCCGTGTCTTCCACGTCATGTCATTCCGGCGAAAGCCGGAATCCATCTTTGTGACGGGGAGAAGACATCCCCCTGTTCTCACCGGGGTAACATAGCAGAGGCGGTAGCCCACCCAGAGCGCAGCGTCGGGTGGATAGCTTTCGTGCTTCTCCTGCTGATCGCAATCGGTTGTGGTACTGACAGAGTCATCAACAACGATGACAAGACTGCGCCATCGGCGATTGTTGATCTTGTCGCCGATTCATCGACGAGCAGCAGTGTATCGCTGACATGGACGTCGCCAGGCGATGACGGTGATGTCGGGACGGCCTCGGAATATGACATTAGGTATTCGACATCGCATATCGATTCGTCGCACTGGGCTGCCGCTACAGAATGCACAGGCGAGCCATCGCCGCAGGTATCGGGGACGTCGCAGTCGTTCGTGGTGACTGGACTGAATGAGAACACAGAGTATCATTTCGCAATCAGGACATCCGACGAAGCCTCGAACTGGTCCGAGTTTTCTAACGGGGCATCCTCGAAAACCAAACTTTCGCATTATATCACGTGGGAGAGAACATACGGTGGTCCGGGGTACGAATACGCTAACGCTGTCGTTGTCGCTCCCGACGGGGGATATGCCTGTGCCGGAAGAAGCAGTTCGTTCGGTGGCGGTGAAGATGCTTACCTGATCAAGGTCGATGACTATGGCAATCTGCTATGGCAGAGAACGTATGATGGTGGTTCGTATGAGGCTATACGTTCGCTGGCTGTCACTCCTGACGATGGGTATATCATGGCTGGTCAAACCGGAACAGACGACATCTTTGACGCCTATTATGTCAGAGTCGGTGGTTCGGGTAATCTCCTGTGGGAGATGAAGTACAGCGGAATCGGCATTGCTATGGCGATGTCAGCTATCGCCGGACACGATGGTGGCTGTGTCTCTGTCGGATGGACCTGGAATCTGATGCAGAATGGGAAAGACTACTACTATGGCTGGATCATGAAGCTCGATGATTCCGGCGAGATAGCATGGATGACTCCTCTCGATGACACACTCGATGCCGAAGGACTTTCTCCCTATTCAGTCACTACAACTCCGGACGGCGGGTACTTGGTTTTAGATATGTATTTCCGCATCGTGAAACTTGACGGGGATGGTAATATCCTCTGGCAAAATGAAATCGATGTTGAGGGATTGGGACGCATTCGATCTGTGGTTCTTGCTCCCGATGGCGGTTATGTTGCTGCAGGATGGTCCTATCCCGGTGGATCAGATTCAGACTTTCTTGTGGTCAGGTTTGACGAATCAGGTAACAAGATATGGATGAAGACATATGGAGGCACTGAAGATGATGACGCTTATTATATCGCACAAGCTTCCGATGGTGGTTATATCGTAACGGGAGCCACTTTTTCATTTGGGTCCGGAGACCGGGCTGATGTTTATCTGCTCAAAGTTTCTGAGTCTGGCGAACTCGTTTGGCAGAGAACCTATGGTCAGGACGACAACGCTAATCTTGCGCTTTCAGTTGCGGTTGCACCTGATGGAGGCTACATTGTCGGTGCACGGGTATTCATAGGTGGTTTCGGCCCATCCGATTTCTGGTTAATTAAGACCGACCCGAATGGTGAGTTGTGACCTGTCGAGGCTCTGCGAACTGCTGCCAGACATTGATTCCATTTCCGGTCCCTCGGGGATCGAGATCAGCGACCGACAGTTCACACGCCCGCTTTCAGCGGACGCAAGAACAGCCGGAACAGGTAAATAAACGGGAGTCGCGAAAGCGACTCCCGTTATGTTAAAGATTATCATTTCCACTCAGGATCACAGGCGGCCGGATCGGGCGCCGGGCCACTGGCGAAAATGTACTGAATCAGATAGACGACATCGTCAATATCGATTCCGCCACTGCCGTTGGCGTCTCCAAAACAGACCATCGGATGAGGAGGCGGGCCACCACCGAAAATGTAGTTAATCAAATACACCACATCGTCGATGTCCACTCCTGTCGAATGGTTAGCGTCGCCAGCCAGACAGTGCTCAGCAGCCGTAAGCATCGCATTGTGAGCATTCACACGACCATGACCATAGTCAGGATCCCATCCGGGCGTATTGTCCGACCCTACCATGTCGTCAGCCGACGTCAGGAGAACCTGACGCATGAAATCGACAGGATGACCGTACGCACCCTGCTGACCCGATGCCGGCATCGGACTCATCGCCTCAGGCATAACGGCAAATACCTTGGCAGCAACACCCGCAGCTATAGCACACGATGCCGAAGTACCCCAGAACCTGCAAAAATAGTGCTTATCTCCGGTGCACGGGTGTATATCCGGATTACTTCCGAGATTGCCCATCCTGTCGGTGGTCCAGAGATCAATACCGGGTGCGACGAGGTCCAGCTCAGGTCCGCTCGCGCTGAAGTTCTCCACGACATCCCATTCGTTTGTTGCGCCGACTGCGATCGTGTACTGGGAAGTCGCAGGATACGCCATCTCTCCAGCCTCATCTTCGGCAGCTGCGAATGTCACAGCCTGCCACTTGTGTGCGCGGCTGAGCGCAGCCTCGATGTCATCTGTTTGATACGCCTCATGCCACGATGCAGATATCACATGGCACTTGCTGAACGCCGCATGAAGAGCAGCCATATCGATACCGAGCGAGGTACGGGAGTCTTTCGAGTTCTTGTTGCTGTCAACGACTTTGATCAGAATGTATTTCACTGATGGCGCAATGCCAACGACGCCTGTCTCGTTGTTCATGGTGGCGTTGATCAAGCCGAGCGCCTTCATGCCGTGACCCCAGTAGTGATTCTGATTGAGGGTGGGACTATCAATTACCGGCGGGCTGACATCATAATCCCAGTAGTATGGTTCATAGATATTATCGCCAGCAGCATCATAGGTGAGATGGATACGGTTGAGGTCCATATCCTCATGATCAAGATCGAAACCGACGTCTAAGATCGCCACATAAACCTCATTGGAGAGATTCGTGAAATCGAGCGCTTCCTCGAAGCCGATTTTAGGCAGATGCCACTGGTGTTCGTAGTACGGATCGTTAACTGGTTGAGCGTCGAATCTGATGTTGTTGTGGAAGTTGGGAACGGAGTAGTCGATAGTATCATTCGCGTAGAGAAGATTCGCGACCTCGAGAAGGTCCAGGCCGGATTCAGCCGTCATCCGAACGACATACCTGTGCGGATCGATCGAGTCCACAGGCGGTTCTACTATCTCCAGGTTATACGAATTGATGATGTCCTCAGCAATAATCCAGTGGATTTCATCGCCGAATCTGAGAATGAACTCGTCGGTAAGATAGACAGGCGTACTGTCCGGAGTGCCAAAGATCGGGTTGGCGATCTCGATTCCCGGATACCCATGCATCGCATCGAGCGCCGAATCGAGGTCCCAGCTTTCCAACAGATGGTATTCCCAGGCATTGCCGCCGACCTGCACGGGATCGTAATCCTGGTCGATTGCGGGATGATATATCTCCTTTGCATCCTTCGTGCCCGGCCTGTATCCTTCTTCAGGGATGATAGTGATGAGACTGTCACTTGTCTGAGCAGTTATCTGCTGCCCAAGCGAATAGTAGAAGTAGTCGTCAGCAGAAACCGACGAAAAGGCTGTGACAAATGTCAGAACCATGATAAGAATGGCTGTTTTTCTCTTGAGGTCCACCATGGTTTTCCCCTTCCTATAGGTAGGTTGAGAGACAGACGTTTCTATGTCTGCTCTCACTGTGTTGGCGTGCTCCTCATTCGCCAACACATCGTTTGGTGTGCGGTCGGGTGTTATTGCCCGGCCGCGTTAACATTGACAGGGCTTACATGCCCTGAATGTTGTGTCGGGTCTTGATGCCGCGTGAGCGGCATTGTGACCTGACACGTTTTGTCAGACATGAGCGGCAGGTCACATAAATCCTCTAAAGCGGATTCAAAAGACCCGCCGCAACGGTAAAACGGTAAGGGCTTGTCTGCCCTGCGCAAGTCTGATGCTTCATGTTCCTCCTTTCTCCCTCGTTCCTGTCATCGCGAGAAGCGCAAGCGACGTGGCGATCTCTCTGCAAAGCTGAGATTGCCACCCTTCGTGACTCAGGATCTTCGACGCTCCGCTCGCAATGACAGAGTCTCATCACCGACATGTTCATCATCACAACTCACCGTTCGGGTCGGTCTTGATAAGCCAGAAATCAGATGGACCGAAACCGCCTACGAACACGCGTGCACCTACGATGTAGCCACCGTCCGGAGCAACAGCAACAGATTCCGCACCGTTTGCATTATCATCCTGTCCATAAGTCCTCTGCCAGACAAGCTCGCCAAACTCATTGACCTTGAGCAGATAAGCATCAGACGGGTATCCGGATCCGAACGAAAAAGTGGCTCCCGCTACGATATAACCACCATCGGAAGCGCGGGTAATATGATACGCGACATCTCGTCTGTTCCCGCCGAAGAACTTCATCCATTCTTTGTTGCCTGATTCGTCAAACTTGACCACGAGAACATCCGCTGAGTCTGATCCATCGGGATAGGACCATCCTGCTGCAACATAGCCACCATCGGGAGCGGTAACGACCGATCTAATGTGTCCCAATCCCTCAACATCGATTTCTTTCTGCCAGAGGATATTACCATCCCCGTCAAGTTTCACGATGCGAAAATACATGTCTAAAACCAGGTACCCGCCGTCCGAAGTTGTAGTGACTGAATAGGGAGAAAGTCCTTCGATATCGAGTGTGTCATCGAGAGGAGTCATCCAGACAATCTCGCCGGAATCATCAATCTTCATGATCCAGGCATATTCGTAGTGTTCCTCATTACTATAATTATTCGCGGTCCATCCGACAGCGACACAGCCACCATCGGGTCCGGCAATAGCTGACATCGCCATGGCGATGCCGATGCCGTCGTCGTACTTCATTTCCCACAGGAGATTGCCCGAACCATCGACCCTGACGAAATAGGCGTCCATAATATCGTCTGATCCGGTCTGGCCAGCCATGATATATCCGCCGTCAGGAGTGACAGCCAGAGAACGGATTATCACCACCAGGGAACCGCCGTAGGCGTTCTGCCAGAGCAAGTTCCCATACTCGTCAACTTTGATCAGAAAAGCTTGCGCCGGGCCGAACGACGTAGTACTTCCTGCCAGCACGTATCCCCCATCGGGTGCGACAACGACAGCATTGGCGTATTCGTAGCCCGGACCACCGTATGTTCTCTCCCGGGTGATGTAATGCGAAAGTTTGGTTTTCGAGGATGCTCCGTTCGAAAACTCGGACCAGTTCGAGGCTTCGTCGGATGTCCTGATTGCGAAATGATACTCTGTGTTCTCATTCAGTCCAGTCACCACGAACGACTGCGACGTCCCCGATACCTGCGGCGATGGCTCGCCTGTGCATTCTGTAGCGGCAGCCCAGTGCGACGAATCGATATGCGATGTCGAATACCTAATGTCATATTCCGAGGCCGTCCCGACATCACCGTCATCGCCTGGCGACGTCCATGTCAGCGATACACTGCTGCTCGTCGATGAATCGGCGACAAGATCAACAATCGCCGATGGCGCAGTCTTGTCATCGTTGTTGATGACTCTGTCAGTACCACAACCGATTGCGATCAGCAGAGCAAGCATGACCATCCCGCAGGCAATCGACCATCCCGCATGATGGGGCAGACGAGGAGAGGCTGTCCCATAAGGTAGTTTCGCCGGGTCTTGGCGACGACGGAGTCGTCGGTGTGACCTGGCGATCTTCTGTAAGCTGTTGCCAGATATTGCTTCCATTTTCCGGCAGTTCATCGGTCGCTGATCCCGATCCTGAGGGACACGCCCGCTTTCGGCGGACGCAAGAACAGCCGGAACGGGTACTTTTGGGACAGCCTCAGGACGCATGTCCTGAGTTTCGAAGGGTCTGCCGCCCACAGCACTCCTGAATGGGGCAGATGTGGACATCTGCCGCCCACATAAAACCAGCCGGAGCAGCCATAGCAGTTGCTTTTTCAGATATTGTTTGTTCATATTCCTCCCTTTGTCGAAAGCGAGTTATTACAATTTAATGATGATATTATTGTGAGGGGATGTATTGAGTCAAGCATAGAACAACATTTGCCTTTCCCGAGCCGGATAGTATTCACCGACTCGATGTTGCCCCCAAGTGCAAGCTATGCTCATCTCAACCAAAAAGCGGTGCAAGCGCTATAAAACAAATACGCAAACAGGATTCGATTGTCAAGTCAAATCCGGCTGCTGTCACCGCGATCATCAACATCAGACCGAGGGACACTACTAAAAACTTTTTCATCATGGCATAACCTCCGCAGGGGTTCTCGTTCGACTATCCAAAGTTTCATACAGACCATAGCATTCCCTCCCGCGCACAGGGTTGTCACCCCTGCAGCATGCAATCGCAAGAATCCGCATGATATCGATGCCGATCCTCAACAGGTTAATGTTCAAATCTTACCGACAGGCAGACAATGTCCGGAGTGTAATATCGAAGGCGTCTCAATTTGAAATAAGCGGTACATCGGGCTGGAAGTCAAGGAATAACTGGAGTATATTTCTCTTGAATATACGCGGGGACGATGATTCGAATATAGTTCGAGATGATCTCAATGATTGGTGGGCAGGGTCACACGTTGAACCGGAAGAATATCACATCGCCGTCCTTGACGATGTACTCTTTGCCTTCGAGACGCATCCAGCCACGTTTCTTGGCCTCGGCTTCGGACATGACCTCGGCGAGTTTGTCGTATGGAATGACTTCGGCCTTGATAAATCCCTTCTCGAAATCCTCGTGGATCACACCGGCGGATTTCTGCGCAGTCATACCCGACTTGATCGTCCACGCATGGACTTCCTTGTCGCCGCCAGTCAGGAATGAGATGACGCCGAGAAGCTCGTATGAATTGCGGATCAGCCTGTCGAATGCCGATTCCGTGATACCGAGATCTTCCATGAACATCTGTCGGTCATCCGGATCGAGCTCGCCGAGTTCCATCTGGACTCTTGCCGACACTGTCTCGACCATACAGTGAGGCGCTTTGCCGACATATGCATACTCTGCTTCGACATCGTCACGTTTCGACAGTTGATCCTCTCCGATATTGAGCACGACCAGCTTCGGCTTGATGCTCAGGAACTGGAATCCCCGAATCGCTTTTGACTCATCGTCGGAGAAATCGAGTTCCCGCAGAGGCTTGTTGGCATTCAACTGTTCGAGACATTTATCGAGAACAGCTTTTTCTTTCCCTATTTTGTCATCCTTGACAACCTTTAGACGGCGATCGATTTTCTCCATACGCTTCTCGGCGAGCACGAGATCGGAGAATATCAGTTCATCCTCGAGCGCTCGAATGTCGCGTTTCGCATCGACCGAACCTTTCGGGTGGGGCAGATTTTCATCCTCGAAAGCCCTCACGACATGTGCAAGAGCATCCGCCTCTCGAACGGCGGACGGAATCTCCGAGTCGATCCTGTCGCGGTCGGATGTCTCTCCGGTAAACCCTGCGACATCCATCCATTCGATCTCGGCATAGCTGATCTTCTCCGGCTTGTAGATCTCGGTGAGAGTCTCCAGGCGATCATCCGGGACCTTGACGATCCCGCGATGCACTTCGCCCGCGGCGGTGAACCCACCGGTCTCCTGCTGAGCGCCGCAGACAGCATTGAACAGCGTTGTCTTACCCGACTGAGGTAGTCCTATTATTCCGATTATCATCTTGCAACCTTTTTCAGTAGGGCAGGTGTCTCCGACACCTGCTATCTGTTCCGGCAGGAGTGAGGCACTCCTGCCCTACTTGATTAATCATGCGAAGCCACGCAGGACATCCAGATTCCTGCGGTCGTTAGCTTCGGGATCATCGCCCTTGGGAGTCTCGAGTATCTTGGGAATGTCCGCGAATCGCCTATCTTGCATCAAAAACTTGAACGGCTCCAATCCAAGCTCGCCTTCGCCGAGATGTTCATGCCTGTCGACGCGAGAACCGAACGGTTTTTTCGAGTCGTTGACATGGATCACCTTCAGATACTCCAATCCTATCGTCTCATCGAACTCTTTGAATGTCGCATTCCACGCGCGCTTGTTCCTGAGTTCATATCCGGCCGCGAACACATGGCATGTGTCAAAGCAAACCGACACGCGATCCTTGTTCTCGATTCGACCGATAATCTCAGCGATATGCTCGAACTTGTAGCCAACGCCTGATCCCTGACCTGCGGTCGTTTCGAGCGACAGGCGCGTCTTCGCGTCGCGCGTTGCGTCGAATACACTGTTCAGAGTCTCGGCGATTTTCGTGATTGCATAGTCCTCGCCTTTTCCGAGATGAGCGCCGGGATGCATCACGAGATCGGATAGCTTCAGTCGGTCGGCGCGTTCGATTTCATCGATCAGCGATGCGACCGATTTCTCATAGACGTCATCCTTCGGCGAGGCAAGATTGATCAGGTAACCGGTGTGCCCGACATACGCGCGGATCGATGAGTTGTTTCTCGCGTCGTCGAATCTCTCGACATCTTTGTCGGTGAGCGCTTTGGCTTTCCACTGGTTGTTGTTCTTGGTGAATATCTGCAGCGCGGTAGCATTCACGGCGTTGCCCTGCTCGATAGCGTTATGCGCGCCTCCGGCTATCGACATATGCGCGCCGATCAGCGGGCCCGGCTTTTTTCGCGGCATCAGTAGAGCCTCGCCCGTTTGTTGAGATACGCCAGTAGTGCATGATCATACGGTACTGATGTGTCGATCAGGTGATAGTCGATGTTCGACATGCGGCATTCCCGCGAGAATTCATCGAATACACTATCGAGTTCGCGCTTGTAAGACTTCCTGATCTGCCACGGCAGCGTGGTAATTCTTTCGCCGGTTTCGAGGTCTTCGAATATCGCTTCCCTCGGAAACGAAAAATCCCGTTCGCGCGGATCGAGCACATGGAACACAATGATCTCGTGTTTTCTGTGCCTGAAATGCTTGAGTCCCGCGAGTATCCTGTGTGGGTCGTCGAACAGATCGGACATGAGGATTATCAATCCCCGACGCCTGATCCTGTCCGCCATCTGATGCAGCGTGTCGGAGATGTTTGTCTTTTCCGACGCCGAGAGCCTGTCTAGTTGCTTCAGAAGGACATGCAGATGACTGGCGACCGATTTCGGCGGGATGTACGTGTGAATATCCTCATCGAACCCGACGATCCCGACAGAATCGCGCTGTCTGAGCATCAGGAATGTCAGTGAGGCAGCCAGGTATGAGCAGTACTCGAGCTTGTTGATACGGTCTTTTTCATCCGAGTTGTAGCCCATCGAGGCGGAAGTATCGATGAGGATGTACGATTTGAGATTGGTCTCCTCCTCGTACTCCTTGACATAATATCGATCAGATTTCGCATACACCTTCCAGTCGATATTCCTGATCGAATCGCCCGGCATGTACTGCCTGTGTTCGGCGAACTCGACAGAGAATCCATGGTACGGGGATTTGTGCAGGCCCGCAATGAAGCCCTCCACAACAAGCCTCGCCCGCAACTCCATGCTTTTCAGGCGTGAGACAACATCGGGCTGAAGATAGCGTCTGTAATCCTGCTCTGGCATCAGAGAATCAACTCAGATAGGTTACACATGTATTCGGTATCCGGTAGCCCACCCAGAGTTATAAGATCATTAAATGCATATACCTCGTCATTGCGAGCGTAGCGTGGCAATCTCCGCGTTTGATTTTCGACAATGAGATCGCCACGTCGCTTTCGCTCCTCGCGATGACATGGTCTGATATTTATGAGCTTTGTCAACATGCTATGAAACATCGGGGGGTTTACGTCATTTCTCCTTCACGTCGTCAAGCAGCCTGTCGACTATCTCGGAGGTTCCGACGCCGTCAGCTTCGGCATTGAACGATGTCACTATCCGATGCCTCAGCACCGGTTTTGCGATGAACCTGACATCCTCAGTCGATGGCGTGTATCGGCCGTCGAGCACAGCCCTTGTCTTGGCGCCGAGGATCAGGTATTGCGATGCTCTCGGTCCCGCCCCCCATGACACCCAGTTGCGAATATAGTCGGGTACTCCATCGCGTCCCGGTCTGGTTGAACGCGCCAGTCTCACCGAGTAATCGATCACGTGATCCGAGACCGGCACTCTCCGAATAAGCTTTTGCAGACCGACAATATCCTCGCCACTCAGGACACGATCGAGCTTCCATTCCTGAATGGTCGTCGTTGTTTTGACAATGTCGCGCTCTTCCGATTCCGACGGATAATCTATCATGATATTGAACATGAAACGGTCGAGTTGTGCTTCGGGCAATGGATATGTACCCTCCTGCTCGATCGGATTCTGTGTCGCCAGCACGAAAAACGGTTCGTCGAGTTTGTAGGTCTCGCCCGCCACGGTCACTTCATGTTCCTGCATAGCTTGAAGCAACGCGGCCTGCGTTTTTGGCGGGGTGCGGTTAATCTCATCGGCGAGAACGATGTTTGCGAATACGGGACCTTTGATAAACTTGAATTCACGTTTCCCTGAGGTCTTGTCCTCCTCGATGATTTCCGTGCCGGTAATATCGGACGGCATCAGGTCCGGCGTGAATTGAATTCGCGAGAAATCGAGTTCGAGGATCGACGCTATTGTCGAAACGAGCAATGTCTTCGCGAGTCCCGGCACGCCTATCAGGAGGACATGGCCGTTTGAGAGAATCGAAATCAACAGCTCATCAATGACAATCTCCTGCCCGATTATGACTTTGCCGATTTCCGATTTGATCTTGTCGCGGGCTTGCTGGAGTTTCTCTACCGCCTGAATATCTTTCGATTCCGTAATGTCGTCAGCCATATCTCCTCCGGTCGATCGGTTTGTCGCGCGCAGCAGTATCCTGATATACACTGCCTGTCAGGGCAATGTTTCCCATAGGACCCGGTTTTACACGAATTTAGACCGATACGCGCAAATGTCAATGGGAATGTGGGATTCATGATGATCTTGCAGGGCGGGTGTTACCGACACCAACCGATTTGCTACTCGACTCATTACTCAACTGGAGTACCGACGGCACCTTCGTCTATATCTCATCAAGGAACAACCGAGAGGAATCAGAAGAAGCCCAACAACGATTCCGAGCACTACAATCAAATGTAGTCGAAAATATGCTCTTGCCCAAGCTACTTTATAGATGAAATCTGAAGGGTTGTATATAATAGCACTATCGTAGCTGTCAACTGACTCCTTAGGTCTGTCGAGCTCACCCAGAACATATCCACGGTTGAACCACGATTCATGTTTATCATGCTTGTAGACAATGGCACTGTCATAGCTGGCAAGAGATTCCTTCTTTCGGCCAAGAGTCCACAGATCGATTCCGCGATTATGCCAAGCCTGATGGAAATTAGGTCTATAGCTAATAGCACTATCATAGCTCGTTACTGCTTCTTCGAGGCGGTCAAGCTTCCACAAATTGAAAGCCCTGCCGAACCAAGCTTCAGGACAATCTGGTCTGCAATTGATGGAGATATCATAACTGTTAAGAGATTCTTCGTATCTCTCAAGATCTCTAAGTGTAAGTCCCCTGTTGCACCAAGCTTCGTGGAGTAGAGGACTATACTCAACAGCACTATCATAGCTTGCTACTGCCCTCACCAAGCTATCAAGTTCTCTTAGATTGTTAGCGTAGTTGTACCACTCAACACCGAAGTTCTGTTTGTCAATTATGACGGTATTGTAGCTCCTTATGGCCTCTTCCGATCTCCTAAGTTCTGAAAATACCATCGCCTCATGAACAGCCTTGCTGACGATCTCGGCCATCTCCTCTCGACCAATTTGCGCGTCTGCTGAAAATATCTTGAAAAAGGCAACCATAACGCCTGCAAACATGATAAATACAGTGAGATACCAGCGATATTTCTTCAGTCGCTTGTATCTCCTGCTCAGCACATTGACAAGAGCGGCAATTGACGCAGCGAGCACCAATGTAAGCGAAACGTTAGTCAAGCTTCACATCCCCATTTCACTATGAGAATAACAATTCCCCTGTAATCTACTTAGCCAATATACCAAATCAGCAACAATATACATCGAGAACTGAGTCTACATCAACTTAATTATGTCGTGGGCGGCAGACGTCCTCGTCTGCCCCATCTGGCATTGATGTCGGCAGATGTGGACATCTGCCGTCCACAAATTGAAAACGGCAGAACCACTGAAGGGTTTGGTCTCACTTCATCTTTTCCAGTTGGAAACAAACTCCCATAACGCTATAATTCGCTTTGCATTTGCGGAGGTGATTACCATTGAATGATCAAACTCGAAAGATCCCAACGAGAGAAGGAACAATACATCTCCGAGCACTATCTCTTGACATTCTGGTCACGTTATTCGCCGTAGCCAGCCTACTATCCGGTCTTGGAGTAATAGATATCTGGGGAATTGCGTATCTCTCCGTCATACCCAGATGGCTCTCCGTATTAACTTTCGCTCTCGCCCTCGCTATCTTATGGGGTTCCCGCATGGTCAGGACGACCACAGAGATCAAACCCAGGCAACAGTTCTCGAAGCGAATGACACTGATTATCATGGCAGTTGCATCGCTTGCGATCATTGTCCTGTTCATCGTTCTCAGGTCCAAGAACCATTTGCTCGGAGACGGTTACACTGTGCTTTCAAACGTAGCCGATCCCAACGTTGTCCTGCCGACCGAGTTGCTGGCATATCTGAGTACACGGTTGGTCTACTATCTTACTGGTAGTGCAGAGTTGTCTTTTGTCGTTTTGGGAGTTCCTGCTGGAATGGTTTTCCTGACTATAGCATATCTTTATGCCAGGTCTATCTCAGATAGTGCGGTCCTAAAAGCCGCCGTTGTTCTTGTTTTTGCTGGTATCGGACAGATTCAATTCTTCTTCGGATATGCTGAGAATTATACATGGATGACAGTCTTCGTATCCATCTTCATATACTTGGGCTACAAGTACGTGGTTGAAGACAAGTTCTTCTGGTTCGCAATGGCATCTTTCGTTATGGCGGGGTTATTTCACCTTTCGGCGTGGTTTCTCCTTCCCGGCGCACTGTTTCTTCTATTGCAAAGATATCGCCGCTCCCGAAGGGTACTCTATGTATTTGCCTTCGTCTTGATATTGGTTGCAGCCGGATTCCTTGCCGTCTCTTTCTATCTCCGCTATGAAGGATCACAAGTCTTTGTCCCGTTGTGGGCGACCAACCTGAATCCATATTCTCTGTTCTCCTACTGGCACCTGATCGACATTGGAAATTTAGCGTTGCTTGCAGCACCATTGCCAATCATCACAATACTAATCTGCCTGCCAGGGGTACGCCAGATCATCTCACGGTCACGTAGTGAAGGATTATTCCTGAGCCTGTGTGTCGCATCTGGTCTGTTCTTCTCTCTCATCATTGACCCCAAAATGGGTGCTGCCCGTGACTGGGACCTGCTATCATTCTTCGCAATTCCAACCACCTTTCTTGCGGCCTTCTGTCTGGCGAGGATGAACCTTAAAGGGCCGATGTACAGCAGATTCCTGGCTGCTGCAATTGCCGTACTAATCTTCCACAGTCTACCCTGGGTTATCTCAAATACGTTTGTTATCGAATCGAAGGACTTTCTGAAGAGAGTAATAGCTGATGACCCACATTACGGTCCCACCTACTACAAGGGATATCGCTTGAAATCCTGGAGTCGTCTAATGTGGGTTGAACCCTACTTTGACTTTGAGGAAGTCTGCAGAGCTAGTAGCATACGACTTAGGGCATGTCCAGATGACAACACGAACCGAGTCACTTGTTCGTACTCCTACTATTTACTTGGGAGGTTTGGTGAATCTCTCGAAGTACTCCATGAGCTTGATTACCGCACGTTGCGCCCAGAGTCTGCACTTCTGGCTCTCCGCCTGTATCTGAGTTTTGGTGATCCGGAGACAGCTCGTAAGTTAGTGCAATATGGCTATTACAGATTCCCCGAAAACGATATCTTCAAGTGGCATTATGCGGTTTTTTCCGCTCTCAAAACTGGCCATGAAGAAGCCCTCGCTTTCTACAACTACCGCTTGGATAGACAACAGACTACTCCACGGACCATTACTGCATATGCAGAATTTGCATTGGCTCTTGGCCATACAGAGTTGGCAAAGTCAGTGCTCAGCAAAGCTGACAACGTGTCAAACATGTCAGGTCGCGAAAAAGCGGAAGTAAGGTCACTTCGCAAATTGATCGAGATTGCCGAAAGATAAGTCTACACGATCCTGACGGAGACAGAAGCCGGATTGTTGATCGCACATGTCTTATGTTTGACAATGTTCGGGAGTCGCGCGGAGAAATACTATGGGCAGTTCTCGCAGGGCGCGGGGCCGCCCTGAAATATGTATAGGACAACATACACGAGGTCATCGATATCGACGAATTCAGTGCAGTCGGCGTCGCCTGTGATGATGGGATCGGGAGCGGCATCCCCGCCAAAGATGTAGTTAACCAAAAACACGACATCATCGATATCGACATTCATGCTGCTGTTGGCATCGCCGCACTCATACGTCGATACGACAAACGATACCGTATCGGCATGGCAGTAATCGGCGACGGCTGCGATCAACGGTTCGTCACTGAGCGAATCGGGGACAGTTCCGACGACTGAATCGTTTCGCACTGTGCACCAGCCTGGAATCGCACTATACGATATTTCGTGAGAAGCATCATCAGGGTCATTGATCTGCGGGTAGTAATCGAATTCGTCGCCGATGCGTGCTGCGACCTGGCCGGATTCATCCAGAATCACTGGCGGTCGATTCGACTTGTCAACTATCAGTTGCACTTCCATGACGTCACTCATCGATCCGTCTGTCACAGTCACTCGGAAGATCGTGTCGGCGTAATCGCACTCAGGAAATCCTGCGAGAGAATCATCCGATACGTCGCACCAGGATGGATGGACGAAATACGTAATCACAAGTTCGCTGCCATCGCAGTCCGGGTCGATCGCTTCTGCGATATAAGTGTACGGTATTCCCGGTATTGCAGTGTCAATCGCAGTCGAGATCAGTTCCGGCGGCATGTTTGATCCGATCGGGTTGCAGCAGTCGTCGAGCGGATGCTGCGGGCAGATGTCGCATGAATCACCTATATCGTCACCGTCGGAATCTTCCTGGTCGGGATTATATATGAACGGGCAATTGTCCTCTTCGCATTCGTTTTCCGGGTGCAGCGGATCACCGTAACCATCACCGTCGGTGTCGTAACAGACCAGCGCGTTGATCATGACAGATATGTTCTCCGAACTGTAGTTCGCCACAGCCAGATCCAGATCGCCGTCGCCGTCAAGGTCACCGTAAGCAAGTGACTGCGGTCTTTCGGCGGCGCGATGCGGAGTGTAGGGTGCGAATGATCCGTTACCGAGATTGGACAAGTACGACACATCGCCTGACACGAAGTTGGCCGTCGCTATGTCGAGATCGCCATCATCATCGAAATCGGCGGCGATGATCGATACCGGTTTGGTGCCGACACGATACGCGGAATAAATGGCAAACGAGCCGTTGCCGTTATTCATAAGGACCGATACGCTGTCGGCGGAGTCATGACCAGTTGCGATATCTATATCGCGATCCCCATCGAAATCTGCTGCGACAATAGAGACAGGGCCAAAGACAACGTCAAAGTCCATTCGCGGCGCAAACGATCCGCTCCCGTTGTTGATAAGAACAGAGACATCGCCTGTGACATCGTTACAGGACACGAGGTCGATATCCCCGTCGTTGTCGAGATCGCCGCACGCGACATCATATGGCTCGGTGCCAACCGGGTAGTCGATGTGAGTGTCGAATGTCGCACCACCGTTTCCTTTGAGTATCGAGATGTTGTTCGAGAGCGTATTTGCAGTTACGATATCCCCGTGACCATCGCCGTCGAGGTCGCAGACAAGCACTGATAACGGGAAGTCCCCGACATCGTGAGTCGAAGCGGAGCCGAAATGCCCCAATCCGTCATTCAGAAAAACGGTGACATTGTTGGAGTAGCCGTCAGCAATCGCGAGATCGACGTCGCCATCGCTGTCCAGGTCGGACGCGAAGATCGACTTGGGAGCAGAACCTGCATTGTAGGTTGAATCGACGACAAAATGACCGTCTCCGTCGTTGAGCATCACTGAGACAGTTCCGGAGAATGAGTTTGCAGTCGCCATATCCAGGTCGCAATCGCCATCAAGATCAACTGCGGTGACAGAAAATGGCGCTTCCCCGACCGCGTAGTTCGAGTCCCTGATGAATGTACCGTTGCCGTCATCGGTTTCGATGGTGAAACTCCACACGAACGGGTCTGGCAATGGTATGCCGGATAACGACTTGACACTGTCAGTGACTGTGACCGAGACAATATCGCCGTAATGGAATGCGACTGATGGATGGAACAACGCAATCCTGCCGATCTGATTGTACGATATCGATCCGTCGGATTTGCCCGACATCATGCTCGTCACAAATACTGTCGAATCGTTGATTGTCGACTCGTCCATGTCGCTGTCGAATGTTATCGAGATGCTCGTTGATGCGGCGACATCGAGATCATTCTGCGGGGGCGAGACCAGTACGACGTTCGGTGATTGGGCGAGAATGTCTGAAATCATCAGCGCTGCGAGGATCAGGATAATCAGGATTCTCAGGACTGTTCGTTTAGCCATCAGCCACCGTCATTGATATCAAAGTATTGACAAACACCCGCTGCAAATTGTGCTGACAATACTACCCGCTTGAAGCGTCAGCGATGCGCAGGAAACAATCGAAATAAACCGAATCTGTCAGGATTGTCAATCCGAATTCGACAACATAACGCTGAGTGTGAATAAACGCCGAAAACCGGCGAAGTCCTTACATCAGTTCAGCAAAGTCAGCATTCTGTGTCACGCCCTGCCTTCAGCTCGCAGCACTTATCACCGAGGTGCTACCCTCCGCTCTCCAGTCGACGATCACTACGCGCAATATTCTCCAAAATTAAACTTGACAAAAGATAGCGGTACAGCAATGTTCTGTAACTTTTAAAGTTGAGGAGGAAAGAGATGAGAAAGCTTGTTTCAATCGTAGCCTTTGCCTTGTGTCTTGTCTGCTTCATGGCAAATGCCAGAGCAGCAAAGGTCACTATTTCAGATGATGCTTTCCTCGATATCCACGGGTTTGTACAGGGATGGCTGTATATGCCAGTGGACCATGAGGGGAAAGATCCTGCTATTGTTACTGACTTTTACTTGAAGCGTGTCCGACTACTGTTTGGCGGTCAGATAGCTCCGGATGTCAATTTTTTTATCGGGACCCTGAATGGAAATATGGGCAAAAACAGTGACATGAGTGCACGCACACTGATCGCAGATGCGTGGGTGGAATTCATCATTACTGATTATCTTAGAGTCAATGCCGGTTTGTTGAAACTACCGTTTTCAAGACATATGCAGCAATCAGGTGCAAAACTGCACGGACTTGACTTCCATGGCTCATTTCTAAATAGGTCCGGAGTAGCAATAGGTCACAGGGATATGGGAATCATGGCAAGAGGGCTGCTGTCAGACAAACAAATAGATTATCGCCTCGCTGTGGTTGATGGTAAGGAGTACAATAAGGTAGTAATTCCGGGTAATCCCGATGCAGACCCTCCGGTGCCGGACGATACCGTGGTCACAAACAAGGACGACATGCCACGCATTGTAGGCCGCGTTGGCTACAATGTCTTTGATCCGGAACCTGGTTATTTCTGGGCAGGCACATACCTTGGAAAAAAGAAGGTACTGTCATTTGGTGCCAGTTTTGACATTCAGCCCGGTGTCGGCGGTGATGAAGGCGATGAACTCTACTATGCGTTTGCCGTTGATGCTTTTGCCGATATTCCCATGGGGGAAAACGGTATTGTAGGCACCCTGAATGCCTACTATTTTGGTCCTGGCGGCATTGTTCCTGAGGGACTCGGTTTGTGGGGTGACTTTGGATACCGCATCAAGAAAATAGAGCCCCTTGTTGCGTTTGAATGGTACGAGCCAGAAGAAGGCGATGCGGGCAAGCGTCAGGCAGTGCTGGGTGGTTTGAACTGGTGGATGCATGGACACAATGTCAACCTCAAGTTTCAGTTCGGCGCTGATAAACTGAACGGGGCTGATGAGTGGACAAAAACTGCAATCGTCCAGAGCCAGGTGTTTTTCTAAACAGATATTTCTCGTTGTCAGGATACAGTAGAGAATAAAGGAAGTCTGGCAATCCCGAGTTAATTAGAAATTTCCCCAAAACCTCTATGGCGAAAGGAAGCTTAGTTGTTTTTGGGGAAATTTCTGCGATTTTGGTCTTGACAATTGCTCATAATAATTTTAGTTTCAAAAACTTTGCCTTTTGCAAAAAGGCCAGCGTGATTGTATTAGATAGAAAATAGTTGGTTGTTGGTTTACTAATCAATAAACAATAAGGAAAGCAACTATGGCAAAGAAAATGGTAATTTTTTGTGGATCGGACGAACCCCAGAAGGCGTTTCCCCCGTTCATGTTGGGAATCGGTGCCCAGGCCATGGACATGGAACTGATGATGTTTTTTACCATGAACGGGTTGAACATCATCCGTAAGGGAGGTGCTGAGAAGATCAAGCTTGAGGGAGGGCCCAACACGCTGCCAGGGTTCATCGATATCGTCCGCGAAGGCGGCGCCGAGTTCGTGGCCTGTTCAGCGGCCTTTTCGATCGTCGGTTGTAAGGAAGAGGATCTAATTGAGGGCGTCGAATGCGGCGGCGTGGCAACATTCGTCGACGAGGCGGAAACTGCGGACATCGTATTGACGTTCAGTTGAGCCGACGATTCCAAGTGAGCTTGCGGCCGTCCAGCTACAGCAACAATCACAGCCGCAGGTTTTTGACCAGTGGCAAAGAAGGTAAACAAACGAGGTGATATAATGGCAACTCCCGAAGAACTTAATCAGCTTACAGTAGACAAAAAAGTGGACGCACGAGGCACACCCTGCCCAGGCCCATTGTTAGAGGCAAAACGGGCAATTACCTCACTGTCGATTGGTGAAGTGATGGAAGTGCTCTCCGCGGATGCAAGCACCAATAAGGACATTCCCCGCTGGGCTAACAAGATTGGTCACGAGTATCTCGGTGTGATCGAGGAGCCCGGCTACTGGCGCATCTTTGTCAAGAGAGGGAAATGACCATGGAGAAGGGTGTCGACGCCGCCGAGGAGCAGTTCCGCCCGAGAATTCTCATCTTCTCGACGGTATTCATCTCCGATATCGGCATCGACCTGGCAGGCAGCGCGCACATGCACTATCCGCCGTCCTGCATTGCTATTCCTCTCCCCTGCTCCAGCAGCATCAAGCCGGAGTGGATTCTGTATGCACTCCAACACGGCTTCGATGGGGTGTTCGTCGCAGCCGACGGGACTGACTGCCCGTTTGTCCCTGACTGCACATACAAAACCGCAAAGATCGTGGATGATGGGCAGAAATTGCTGATAGAGCACGATATTAAGCCGGAGCGTCTTAAGATGGCGGCAGTCTGCTCGGTGTGCGCAGAACCTTTCGTAAAACACATGAACAATTTCCAGGAATCCCTCAAGGAGCTGGGACCAACACGAGGAGCAGGATGACGTGGACTATGACATTCTCGTAGTAGGTGGTGGAATTGCTGGCATGGAGTCCGCGCTAACTCTCGGCGACATGGGCTATTCCGTACTTCTGGTGGAGAAAGAGCCCACCATTGGCGGCAAGATGATCCTGTTGAGCAAGGTGTTTCCCACCCTTGACTGCGCTAGCTGCATCGCCACCCCCAAGATGGCTGCCACATTCCATCATCCACAGGTGACCACCTTGACCTACTCTGAGGTGGACGACATCCGCAAGACCCCGCAGGGCACCTTCCAGGTAAGCGTCAACAAGAAATCCACCTATGTCGACTTTAGCAAATGCACCGGCTGCCTGAAGTGTGAGTTTGCCTGTACGGTAGCAATACCTGACCAGTTTAACTTCGGAATGGTGGCCCGTCGGTCCGCATACATTCCATTTGCCCAGGCCGTTCCCAAGAAAGCGGTTATAGAAAAATACGGCTCGTCACCATGCAGTTTCGCATGCCCGGTGGGTATGAAACCTCATGGGTATGTCTCTCTCATCCGAAGCGGCCTATTCGAAGAGGCAATGGAGCATATCCTTAAATTCGTTCCCATCGCAGGGAGCCTGAGCCGCACTTGCCCCGCGCCATGCGAGAAGGAATGTGTACGGGGGGAACTTGAAGCTGCTATTCCGATTAGGAAGCTTAAGCGATTCGCTGCAGACTACTACTACAATAAGTATTCTCAGCCCAAGTCCGGCCCCCCTGAGAAAAGACTCGATAAGAAGGTAGCGGTGGTGGGCAGTGGCCCCGCTGGATTGACCGCGGCATACCATCTGGCCCAAAGCGGTTATCAGGTGACAATCTTCGAGGCCGAAAAAGAACCAGGCGGCATGTTGAGACTCACCATTCCATCGTATCGACTTCCCAGGGAGGTCGTAGAACGCGACATCAAAAATGTGACTGCTCTCGGTGTGGAAATTAAGACCGGACATCGTGTGGAGAGTCTGACTGGGCTCAAGAACAATGGGTTTGATGCGGTGTTCGTGGCTTGCGGAGCGATGCAGGACACAAAGATGAAGGTCGAGGGAGAAGACTTGATGGGGGTGGTAGGTGCCGTTGATTTCCTCAAGGGCGTAAACAGGGGAGATAAGATCGATCTTACTGGCAAAACCGTGATGGTGGTTGGGGGGGGCAATGTTGCCATCGATTCTGCCAGGGTGGCTCGCCGCTTAGGTGCAAAGAAGGTCTTCGTCCAATATCGACGGAGTCGGGCCGAGATGCCCGCCTTCGAGGAGGAGATCGAGGATATGATCGAGGAGGGCATCGAGCTCCAGTATCTCAAGACACCGGTACGATTCATCGGAGAAAACGACAAGCTGGCTAAGGTGGAGTCAATCGACATGAAGCTCGGAGAGCCGGATGAAAGTGGCCGTAGGAGGCCCGTACCCGTAGAAGGCTCCGAGAGCAGTATGGAAGTGGATCTCTCCATCATGGCAATTGGCCAACGACCGGATCTCGCTACTCTCGTCGAAAACGATAAGCCGAAGCTAACGCGTTGGAATACGCTGGTGGTCGACTCGACCACGCTCGAGACGAGCATACCCGGCGTATTTGCCGGTGGTGATGTAGTTTCCGGGCCGGCTACTGTGGTGGAGGCAGCACACGCCGGAGCTCGCGCTGCCGAGTACATGAAGCGCTATCTGAGAGGAGAGCAACTGCCCGGGAAGCCTCTCAAACAACCTCTGCCTGTGATCGACAAGAAAGAAGTACTCGAGAGGCAGAAGGAGTATCGAAGCCTCCCCCCGACCGAGAGGAAGAAACTGCCTCCAGAGGAACGGGTGCGCGATTTCCGCGAGGTGGAGTTGCCGTTGACTGAAGACGAGGCCCGCTACAGCGCCGGCAGGTGCCTCGACTGTGGTGGTTGCTCGGAGTGCGGCCAGTGCGTCATCGCCTGCCCGGCCGATGCTATCGACATGAGCATGCGCGATGAGAAGCAGAAGCTGGAAGTGGGATCAGTTGTGATCTCGACCGGTTTCGAACTTTTCGACCCAAGCCGCAAAGTCCAGTATGGATACGACCGCTTGCCAAACGTAATTACCGCCATGGAGATGGACCGACTCCTCTCACCGACACGGCCGTACAACACTGTCCTCAGGCCGTCGGACGGGAAAATCCCCGATAACATCGCCTACGTTCTATGCACCGGCTCACGCGACTGCCAGGTGGGCAACGAACTCTGCTCGCGGGTATGCTGTATGTATTCCATAAAGCAAGCACAGCTTATTATGGGAGCTCTACCCCTGGCGGACGTGACCATTTACTACATTGATATACGTGCTTTCGGCAAGGAATTTGAGGAGTTCTATCAGCAGGCCAAGCAAATGGGCACTTACTTTGTCAAGGGCAAGGTGGCCAGGGTAGACCCGACCGAGAATGGAAACCTGATACTCCACCATGAAAACATCAACAGCGATGGAAAGGTAGAGCGGACAGAGCACGACTTGGTGGTCCTCTCCGTGGGAATGCTGCCCAATCAAGAAGCCCTGAATCTCTTGTCCAGCGGCGAGCTCGAGGAAGACAGCCATCACTTTGTCAAAGAGGTAGATGAGGATCACAGCCCGGCTCGAACAAGCGTCGAGGGTGTGTATGTCGCGGGTTCGTCCTCCGCGGTGATGGATATACCCGATACCATCTTGCATTCCGGGGCAGCCGCAGCGCTGGCTGCCGCCCACGTCGAAAGGGTAAAGACATGAATGAGAGGAGAATAGGCGTCTACATCTGCTACTGCGGCGGCAACATCTCCGACTACGTGGACTGCGAGCGCGTCCGGGATGTAACCGAGAATGAAAAGGGCGTAGTGGTAGCCAAAACCACCATGTTCGCATGCTCCGATGCGGCCCAGCAGGAAATAATTGACGATATTCGGGAGCATAAGCTGGATGGTCTGGTAGTGGCATCGTGCTCACCGACGCTTCACTTGTTCACCTTCCGCGGCGTGGCCGAGAGGGCGGGACTCAATCCCTATTTGTACGTTCAGGTCAATATCAGGGAACAGTGTTCCTGGGCCCACACCAATCTCCCTAAGCAGGCTACCGAGAAGGCAATTCATATGGTCAAAGCTGGCATCGCCAAAGCGCGTTTAACCAAGCCTCTGGAGAAGACCAGGATCGATACAGTTCCCAGAGCGCTGGTGGTCGGGGCTGGGATCTCAGGGTTGCGCGCAGCCCTGGCGCTTTCTGACCTTGGCATTAGCGCCTTCGTGGCTGAAAAGACTGATCGCATCGGTGGCTGGGTTGCTGGATTTGGCAAGATGTACCCGCACGATCGTCTTGGAAGTGATCTGATTGAGGAACTTAGTGAGGAAATCAAGAAGAGAGAAAATATCCAAATCTACACAGAGGCAGAGATACTAAAGAAGTCCGGAAGCGTGGGAGACTTCGACGTGAAGGTCAAGGTCAAGAATGAGGAGGTTTCCCTGAACGTTGGCTCGATCATCGTGACCACAGGCTTCAACTCGTATCAGCCCGCCGAAGGCGAGTACGCGTACGGCACCGGTGGCGTGCTGACGCTGCCCGAGTTCAAGGAACTGCTCGACAGTTGCCAGGGCGAACTTGTCTACCAAGGCAAGTCTGTAAACGACGTGACCTATATCTACTGCGTAGGCAGCCGAGAGCAACCTGGAGAAAAAGCACACGAATACTGCTCGAGATACTGCTGCAACGCTGCCGTGCACGCATCCCTGGTCGCGAACGATCTATCACCCGGACTGCACCAGTTCCATCTCTTCAGAGACATTCGAACTTACGGAAAATACGAACTCCTTTATGGGGAAGCCCGCGAGAAGGGAGCAATATTCATCAAGTTCGACGAGAGCGCGCCTCCCCAAGTGGAGAAGAGCAACGGGCGATTCCAGGTTCAGGTCAAGGACGTCTTGACCTATGGTGAAGAGCTCGAAATAGAAAGTGACCTGGTTGTCCTGGTCACTGGTATGGAACCCCGCCCGAACCAAGCCCTGAACGATGTACTCAAGCTGCCGGTCTCGCTGGACGGTTTCTTCAAGGAGATCCATCCCAAGCTGCGACCGGTGGAGACAGTCATCGACGGAGTTTTCATCGCCGGCACGGCCCAGGCTCCCCGCAACTCCGCGGAGAGCGTTGCCTCGGCGTTGGCTGCCACCTCCAAGAGTGCCTCCCTACTGAAAAAGGGCTACGTGGAGCTGGAGCCGCTGATCGCCATGGTCGACAAAGAAGCCTGTACTTGGTGCGACAAATGTACCGAAGCCTGTCCCTACCCTGCCATTGAGAAAATTAGCCACGGAGGGAAAGAGATCGCCGAGATCAACGCGGCACTGTGCAAGGGGTGCGGATGTTGCGTGCCTGTCTGTCCTGAAAATGCACTGTACATCAAGGGTTACACGGATCAGCAGATACGAGCGATGATCGACGCTATGGAGGCCCTGGTATGAATGACAAGGTACGAGATCCACGCGAGGTGATAAGAGAGGAAATGCTCATGCGTGACAGGGTGTTGGCCACTTTGCGCGACGGCCCCAAAACCGTGCCGGAAATCGCCGAGGCCATGGGTTCTCCTGTGCACGAGATAATGTACTGGGTTATGGCGGCCAGGAAGTACGGCTACATCGAGGAAATCAAGGAACCGAATGAAGACGACTACTACCAGTATATGCTGGTGGAGAATAAATAGAATGGTGACAGCAATGGTGAAGGTGAACCCGGATTTCATAAAGAAGGTGACGACGTCAGGGGAGTTCAATGCCACGGCCTGCATGAACTGCGGCATCTGCAGCGCCGTATGCCCCATGGAGATCGAGTTGCTTCCCCGCAAGCTCTTCAGATACGCCCTGCTGGGTCTGGAGGACAAGATACTCGAACACGAGCAGGTCATCTACCAGTGCCTGTTGTGCAAGATGTGCGAGGTGAACTGCACGGCTGACGTGCACATCGCCGAGAACGTAAGATTCTTGCGCAGCTACATCAGCAAAGAGGTATTCAAGCTTTAGCGAAGGAGAAACTTTATGCCTCTTCCCACCGGCGACGTGATTGGACTCATGGTGGACAATCTCAAGAGAAGGGAAACTGTATTTCCTATCTCGCTTAGCAAGGCAATCAAGTGGGCCGAGGAACTCGATATCCCCGAAGGCGGCGAGACAGTAATCTACACCGGTTCGATGTATCAGTTGCTGCCCTACATGGTTGCCGCGGTAAAGAATATGGGGCTCATAGAGGATTCTTTTCTCGGCAAATTCGTGTGTGTGGGCAGGTTCTTCAACAGGATGTTCAACGTATCGGCGTTCATCTCCAGGCCCTCGAGAACTAACGTGAAGCGCTACAGACAGATAATCCGCAACATCGCCATGCTGCTGAAGCAGGCGGGAGTAGAGTTCGGCTACCTGTACAAGAAAGAGCTTTACGCCGGCGCTCTCGCATACGACTTGGGCGTGGACGATGTCTTTCGCATACAGGCCCAACGGGTCTACAACCTGCTGAAGGAGCACGGTGTCCGCTCCGTGATCACTATCGACCCTCACACCACGAATATGCTGCGCTCCGTGTACCCGACCATCATCGATGGCTACGACATCGAGGTCAAAAGCTACCTGGAGGTCCTGGCTGCCAGCAATGGTCTTCAGCCGCTCCACAGCGTCGAAAAGGAAATCACGGTCCACGACTCCTGTGTGTACTCGCGTTATGAAGGCGTCATCGAAGAGCCGAGACAGCTACTGAGGAGGGCGGGCTACACGGTAAAAGAGCCTGAGGATAACAGAGACCTGACCCATTGCTGCGGAGGACCCATAGAGTCGCTCTTCCCCAAGATGGCCCATCAAATCGGCGGGAAGAGGGTGCAGCAACTCAAGAATGCCAACGGGCAAAGCGTGGCCACCATGTGTCCAATCTGCATGGCCACCCTTGAAATGGCATCCGATGAGGAGTTGGAGATTGACGATATCTCCAGTTTTCTGGTGAAGGCTTTTTGTTAAGCGTAAGAGAAACCCCGAAAGAAACGAAAGCGCCAAAAACAAGCGTAGTTAATCGTGACATGTGGCGACACCTAGCCGGTGACCGGAGAGCTGAAGGACAAGATGGCAGTAGGCATCATTGGGTCGGTCGGTTGATCGATGAGGAGGATGAGACCTTGTTAGATGAAGGAAAGTCGCTAGACGAGACCTGTACCCAGATGATCAGCGCCATGACCGACGCGGTGATCCTGGTCCACCCGGATGGGATGATCACCAAGGTAAACCAGGCGACCCTGTCTTTGTTGGACTACAATGAGGATGAAATCCTCTATTATCCGGCTCATAACATCCTGAGCGCCTCCCAAGACAAACAGTCCGAGTTATCCCCGGACGAGATGATGGACAAGCACCTACTCGACGAGATACTGGCCAACATTGAGGGCTTTATGTTCCCCAGGGAAGGGGATCCGATACCCATCTCGCTGAGGAGCTCTTCTATAAGAAACGATTCTGGCGAGGTGTCCGGAATCGTGCTGGTGGCCCGCGATCTCAGACCGACGAAGAAATTGATAGCAAAGGCAGCAGTGGCCGAGGCGGAACGGCATAAGCGCAAGGAACTGCAACAGGCCTATGACGAGCTCAAGCATCTGCAGGAGCAGCTAATCCAGAGCGAGAAGATGGTCTCCCTCGGCCAGATCGCCGCCGGCGTGGCCCATGAGATCAACAACCCTATCAGCGGCATCATGGTCTACCTGCACATGCTTGCAAAGGATCTCGAGAACGACCAGTTCGATAGAAAGCAGGCTTTGACATTTCTCACCGACTCCAAGCATGAGCTCACCCGATGTTCCAAAATCATCAAGAGCCTGCTGGATTTTTCCCGCCAATCCCACCCGATGCTCGCACCCGTAGATCTCGGCTATATTCTGAACGAGACCTTCAGCATGCTGGGTTACAAGGCAAAGCTGCAGGACATTGAGGTGGTCCAGCATATTGACCCAGGACTTTCCCAGATCGAAGCGGACTCAGACCAACTGAAACAGGTTTTTCTCAATCTCATTCTCAACGCAATCCAGGCCATGCCCCATGGAGGTCATCTGACCATCCACGCCACGCAGGTCAACGACAAGGAGGGGCTGACCAAAAACTCCAAGCCAGTGCGGATCGACATCGAGGATACGGGCTGCGGGATAGCCCAGGAGAACATGGGCAAACTGTTCACTCCATTCTTCACGACCAAGGAAAAGGGGGAAGGGGTCGGACTCGGCCTGGCCGTGGCATACGGAATCATCAAGCGCCACGGGGGCGATATCCGCGTAGTGAGTTCCAGAGGAAAGGGAACTACATTCAGCATCTTTCTGGGACACGAAGAGAAGCGGAAAAAGGAGGACGATAGTGGGGGTGCCCAATGAAATCAGCGGTGCGGATCATGGTGGTGGACGACGAGAAGATCGTCCGCGAATCTCTCTCGGTGTGGCTTCGGAAGTTTGGTTACGAAGTCGTGCCGGTGGAAGGTGGTCAGGAGGCGCTGGATCTCCTGGATCGCGAGGAGTGGACTATCCTGCTCGTGGATCTGAAGATGCCCCGCATCGATGGAATCGAGGTACTCCGCAAGGCGCTGGAGGTGAAACCGGACATTTCGGTCATCATCTTTACGGCGTATGCTACGGTTGAGACAGCGGTTGAGGCGATGAGGGTCGGTGCCTACGACTACCTTGTCAAGCCGATTGACCCCGACATGCTGACTTTGAAGGTGCAGAAAATCATCGAGAGGCAGGATCTTGAAGATGAAAATATCATGCTGCGCGAGAAGATCGATGCCATCTACCAGTTCGACGAGATCATCGGTAACAGCAAATCCATACAGGATGTGCTAGAGATGGTCGGCTCGGTGGCCGCCAGCGATGCGACGGTGCTTATCACCGGCGAGAGCGGAACCGGCAAGGAGCTGATCGCCCAGGCCATCCACCGCAACAGCGAGCGCCGCTATAAACCGTTCGTGGCCGTCTCCATAGGGGCGTTGCCCGATACCATGGTAGAGAGTGAGCTGTTCGGACACGAGAAGGGCGCTTTCACCGGGGCAAGCCATGCACACATGGGAAGGTTTGAGCTCGCCGACGGCGGCACGCTGTTTCTGGACGAGGTCGGCGATATGAGCCCCAAGGTGCAGGTCGACCTGCTGCGGGTGCTGGAGGAGAAGGCCTGCTACCGGTTGGGCGGCAATCGCAAGATACACATGGACGTGAGAGTAATCGCCGCAACGAATAAGGTCCTGAAGAAGAGCATTGAGGAAGGCAGCTTTCGCGAAGACCTCTACTACCGCCTCAACGTCGTCGGAATTCACCTGCCCCCACTGAGGGAGAGAAAAGATGACGTTCTCCTTCTCGCTGAGTACTTCCTGAAGAAGTTCTGCATGAAGATGAACAAAAAGAAGGAGGAATTCTCCCCCAGGGTGATCGAGATGTTATTGAGACACAAATGGCCCGGCAACATTCGCGAGTTGGAGAACGCTATTGAGAGAGCCGTAGTCGTGGGCAAGGGGCCGCTGGTTCAACCGCAGGATATGCCCTTCGGCGGCGGTCAGGAGCCCCCCAAAGAGAAAGCCGCAAAGAGCCTGAGGGAGGCGGAGAAGAAGCACATACTGCAAGTGCTGGACGAGACCGGCTGGAATGTCACCCGCTCCGCCCATCTGCTTGAGATCGACAGGGCCACGCTGTACAACAAGATCAAGAACTACGGCCTATCGAAGCCCAGGGACCGACGCTGACAGAGCCGAGCCACTGATGTCGCCGTGCGAACCTCCGGGCAAGTTCTGCATCGTCTCCCTTGGAGATACTCCTGACGGTGCAGAGGAGAGAGCTCGCTCCGCCGTACGGTCCCGCTTCAAGCTCAATTGCGAAATCCTCTCCCCCGAGCCGCGGCCCGAATTTGCCCTGGATGCCTCACGGGATCAATACGACTCCCTGGAAATACTGGACTGGCTGGAGAGCAGGTTTCCCCGTCCTGACCAGTGGATCCTCGGTATCACTAACGTCGACCTGACCATTCCTGTGCTGACCTTCGTCTTCGGGCAGGCCAGGCTCGGGGGCCGCAGCTCGGTGATTTCCGCCTTCCGCCTGCGCGAGGAATTCCACGGGCGTCCAGCCGACACGATGGTGTTCCTGTCACGTGTGGAGAAGGAGGCCATCCACGAGGTGGGGCACATGCTGGGTCTTACCCACTGCTTGGACCGCAACTGTGTGATGTACCCCTCCAACAGCCTGGCTCAGACCGACGTGAAGTCGACCAGGCTCTGTTCTGAATGTCGCTCCAGCCTTCCTCCTTGGTGCTTGGCAGGGCCATCCGGTCCGGACTGAGCGGGTGTGTGAAAATCGCGACAGTACCGTAGAAAATTTCGGCAGTTAGCAATACCCGAACGCTTACAGGGTCACCCCCGTAGGGCTGTTTTCGCTTTGTTTCCAAGCGTTTACCTCTCTCACTGGACAGTGGCATGCCAATTGCTTGTTTCCATTGCAGATGCAAACGAAAGCCAAGAGGAGAAAGACATGTCACTGGTGACAATGAAGATCGACGGACACGAGGTCAAGGCAGAAGGTCGGGAGCCGATTCTGAAGCCAATACGGGATCTGGGCATTGATGTTCCCACCTTGTGCCACATGGACGGTCTGGAACCCTACGGCGTGTGCCGCATGTGCATCGTAGAGGTAAGGCGTGGCAAGCGTACCAGGCTGGTGACATCATGTAACTTTCCGGCCGCTGAGGGACTCGAGATACGGACCGATACCGAAGATGTACTTCAACACCGCAGGCTGATGGCCGAGCTTCTCCTGGCCAGATGTCCCGAGGTCAAGAAGGTACAGGAGATCGCAGCCTCGCTGGGCGTGGAGAAGCCACGTTTCAAGACCGCCAGCCAGCCGAGCGACTGCGTGCTGTGCGGGTTGTGCGTTCGCGTATGCGACGAGATCGTGGGTGCATCAGCGCTGGGCTTTATCGGTCGTGGCAACCAGCGGGTGGTCGGGACTCCCTGGTACGTAGACCCCGATTCTTGCATCGCTTGCGGGGCCTGTACCTACGTGTGCCCAACGGGAGCTATGCAGATGGAGGCGGTGACCAGGGAGCGGTGGCGGAAGGAACTCGGGGAAGGCCAGCGGCTCTGCCGGTATGCTCGCATGGGACTGGTCTCTCACAAAGTATGTCCCAACAACTTCGACTGCGCCACTTGCGAGGTAGACCAGCGCCTCTTCGACGAGTTCGGGACACATCCAATCCTGGCCTTAGCGCCCGGTCTACATCGGCAGCCTAAAAATGTCGGCCATTTCATCCTGATAGAAGACCGCACTTACTTCCAGGGGCATACCTGGGCGAAGATATTGAAAGAGCACACACGTGTGGGTCTGGACGACTTCGCCCAAAGACTCATCGGAGGCATCTCCAAAGCGGTGTTCAGAGCGGGACCGGGCGACGTGGTGCACCGCGGGGACCCAGCCGTGGACGTGTCCAGCAACGGGCATCGCGCTACCATGCTCTTCCCGATCCCGGGCAGGATCATCCACATTAATCCCGCCCTGGAGGACAATCCCTCGCTGATTAACGAGGACTGCTATGACCGGGGCTGGCTCTACACGATAAAGCCAGTGGACCCTTATAAGGATAAGAGTAGTCTCATCGGCCCGGACGAAGCCGGCCAATGGATACAGGACGAGTCGGACTGCCTGTTCCGCGTCCTGACCGAATCCAGAAGCGCCGCATTGTCCGACGGTGGTGAGTTGTTACCGAACTTCTCCAGGAATCTTGAGAAGAAAGACTGGGAGCGGATTACTAAAAGATTCTTTTCAGAGGGCGAATAGAGTTAAGCCGCTCAGGAGGTGAGTCATGTCTGAAAAACGAGCGAAGAAATCGGAACTGATACCCACATCGGCCAGACAGTGCGTGTGGGTTGATGCGGGTGTCATCTCCTACAAGATCTGCACGCTGAACTACGAGTGCGAGCGCTGTTCCCTGCACCAGGCACTGGTCGACGGGCCGGTGCTGGTTCAACCGCACGCTTCCCCATCCCCAAACCTGGCGGAGGTCAAGAAGCGACGCGCTGAGTTTGAAGAGTTCTTCAAGAAACTGCCCGCCTCTGCGCGCAAATGTCACTACATGTTGACAGGGGAAGTTTCCTACAAGTTGTGTATCAACGGGTTCAACTGCGCTAATTGCTCTTTTCAGCAGATGATCGAGGATTCGGCCGAGGCGGAGACGGGTTGGGACTTTCCCGTTGATGATTCGCGCTCGATCGAGGGCTTCCGTCTTCCCCAGGGGATGCACCACCACAGAGGCCACACCTGGGTTCGCGTGGAGCGCGACGGCAATGTTCGCGTGGGCATGGACGATTTCGGGCAGTGGCTACTGGGCTCCGTCCAGGGCGTGCGGCTGCCGAGCCCCGGCGAGACCATCTTCGAGGGCACACCGGCCTGCGAGATCCGCCTCGATACTGGGCGGATCAGCCCCCTGGCACCAGTATCCGGACGAATCATCGCAACAAATGAGAGGCTGCTGGAGCAGCCGGCGCTGGTGAACGAGTCGCCATATACCAACGGGTGGCTCCTCATGGTGAAGCCCTTCGATCTACCGTCCGAGCTAGTGAACCTCCTATACGGAGGAAGGGCCAGAAGATGGATCGAGCAGGAGATTGGACGGGTCAGGGAAAAGGTTAATGGGAACGGTAGACTGTGGAACATCCATGAACTAGAGAAGGATGCGACCTGGCGGGAAAATCTGATCGACGAGATAGCAGGCGAGTTCCTGCTGGCGAAGCTGAAGAAGGTAGCATGAAGGGGTATCCCCAAAAAAGAGAAAGAGAGAATTAGATGGAAGTACAGGAAGCCAAACTGGACGACATATTAACCCAGTGGAAGCGTGACAAGAGCAATCTGATCGAGATGCTTCAGGATGTTCAGGAGCACTACCGCCACATCCCATCGCAGATTGCCGGCACACTTGCCGAGGAGCTTGATGTGCCCCTGAACCGCATTTTCCACATCGCCACCTTCTACAAGGGATTCTCCCTGGAGCCGCGCGGAAAGTATCCCGTCTGTGTATGCACTGGCACGGCCTGCCACGTAAAGGGCGGGACGCGCATCCTCGAAAACATCATGCGCAATCTGGGCGTGGAGAAAGAAGGCCAGACGACCGAGGATCAGCTCTTCAGCGTGGAATCGGTGCGCTGTCTGGGATGCTGCGGACTGGCACCGGTGGTGACCGTCGGTGGAGAAGTGTACGGCAATACCTCTTCGGTGAAAATGAAAAAAATCCTGGACAAACGTCGAAAGAACGAGCAGGCGCAATAAAATCTTTTATGGAGGCAATCGATGCCCAGACTGAAAATCGAAGATCTCGACAAGATCGTGGAGCAGCAGAGGAAAACCACATCCCTGAGGGATGGGGCCGGTCGGGTCAAGATCACGGTGCACATGGGTACCTGCGGAATCTCGGCTGGTGCACGGAAAATAATGGCTGAGGTCATGCGCTGCGTGGAGGAGTCGGGTGCCAGCGACATCATCATTACCACCTCCGGCTGTGCGGGTTTCTGCAGCCGCGAGCCAATGATGACCGTCGAAGTGATCGAGCAAGCCCCTGTAAAGTACGTAGAGCTTGACAATAAGAAGGTGAGTAAGATTTTTGACGAGCATATCATGAACGGAAATGTCGTCGAAGATTATGCCCTGGCCATAGGGGGAGAGCAGACGCTATGAGTACGACACCGAGCAAGAACGTAGAGGGAAAGTCACCTGTCGGCAAGGATCTGGGCGACTACCGCATGCATCTTATGCTTTGCGCCGGAACCGGTTGTGTCTCCGGCGGTTCTTACAAAATCAAAGATGCTCTGGAACGCGAGTTGGCAAAACATAAACTCATCGACGAAGTGGCCGTGGTCATGACCGGATGCAACGGCTTCTGTGCCCAGGGACCAGTCATGGTAGTTCAGCCGGACGAAATCTTTTACCAATTTCTCAGCGAAAAGGACATTCCCCACCTGGTCGAAGAGCACATGCTCAAGGGCCGGCCGGTCGAGAAGCTCATGTTCACACCACCAGATGAGAAGTCGGTTGTGCCCAAGATGAGCGAGATTGGCTTTTTCAAAAAGCAGCGACTTCTTGCGCTTCGCAACCGCGGCCTGATTGACCCGGAGGTGATAGAGGAGTACATTGCAAGGGATGGTTACAAGGCCCTGGCCAAGGTACTCACCGAGATGAAACCCGAGGAGGTCGTCCAGGAGATGATCGCTTCAGGGCTTCGCGGGCGCGGTGGCGGGGGTTTCCCCACTGGCATCAAGTGGAAGAGTTGCCGCGAGGCGCCCGGAGAGATCAAGTACGTCGTCTGCAATGCGGACGAAGGTGACCCCGGTGCTTACATGGACCGCAGCATCATCGAGGGGGACCCTCACTCCGTGCTGGAGGGCATGATCATCGCCGCCTATGCCATTGGGTCCAACAAGGGATATATCTATATCCGCCATGAGTACCCCCTGGCCCTCGAGCGTTTGAAAAAGGCCATCGCCGACGCGCGCGAGTACGGCATCCTGGGCAAGAACATCTTTGATCAGGGCTTCGATTTCGATATCACTATTCACCTTGGAGCCGGCGCTTTCGTATGTGGCGAGTCCACAGCCTTGATGGCATCCATGGAAGGCCGGCCTGGCGAGCCACGCGCCAAGTACATCCACACCGTGGAGCATGGCCTGTGGGACCAGCCCACCAACCTGAACAATGTAGAGACCTATGCCAACGTGCCCCTGATCATTCTGCGCGGCGTCGAGTGGTTCACCTCCATCGGCACCGGCGACGTGACCGACAACCCCTGGGGCGGCAGCAAGGGCACCAAGGTCTTCTCCCTGGTGGGTAAGGTCCGGAACACCGGCCTGGTGGAGGTACCCATGGGGATAACCCTGCGGGAGATCATCTTCGACATCGGTGGAGGCGTCCCCAACGGTAAAAAGTTCAAGGCGGTGCAGACCGGCGGGCCTTCGGGAGGCGTGATTCCGGAAAGCTTGCTCGACTTGCCGGTGGACTTCGACCAGCTCACCAGGGTGGGTTCGATGATGGGCTCGGGCGGCATGATCGTAATGGACGAGGACGACTGCATGGTGGACATCGCCCGATACTTCATCGACTTCCTCGTCGATGAATCATGTGGCAAGTGCCTGCCGGGTCGCGAGGGACTGACGCAAATTAGCAAAATACTTAACGATATCTGCAGAGGTAAGGCCCAAGAGGGAGTCCTTGATCTACTGGAAGAAACCTGCAGTACAGTCGCAAACTGTTCGCTCTGCGCGCTGGGTGGATCGGCGCCCAACCCTGTGCTGAGTACACTTAGATACTTCCGAGATGAGTACGAGGCTCACGTCCGGGACAAGAAGTGCCCGGCGGGGTTGTGCAAGGCCCTGATCACCTATTACATCGACGCCGAGAAGTGCAACGGCTGTATGCTATGTGCAAGAGAATGCCCGGAGAACGCCATTGAGGGCGAAAAAAAGAAGCCTCACAAGATAAATACCGATCTGTGTATAAAGTGCGGCATCTGTCGAGATGTATGCAACAGGGATGCGGTTATAGTAGAGTAAAGCTGTTTGTGCAGTCCCGGTGCCAACCCGATCGGTCTCTGCGTCAGTTTTGCCTATGATCTTTACGCGAAAAGACTTTATTTGTCGGGTCAGGAAAACGTCCTAATTATGGGATAGTGTGTTGTTATGAGCTGGAAGAGGACAATATGGTTCCGGCTGAGCGTAGGCTTTATTGCGATCATCCTGGTGACCAACGTTGTGCTGTTTCTAATCACCCTGTTTGGCGTCAGTGAAATCGTCGTTGAAGAGGTGCAGACCCGCGTACGCATGGACCTCAACTCCGCTTGCAAGGTATTCGAAGAGCACGTAGACGACATTTGTCTCCTGCTCCGGGCAACCTCAGCGCGCCGTAGTGTCCCCGTTCCGCTTGAAAGCTGGGACAGGGATGATCTGCACAAACTTTTGGGGAGCATCTGGCAAGCAGGAGAGTTGGACATGCTCTTCCTGTTGGACAAGGATGGCCGGGTCGTCTACCGCAAACACAATCCAGGACAGATGGGAGATGATATCTCGCATAACCCGATAGTCGCCCGGGCTTTGAGGAAGAAAAAATGTGTCCGGGGCACGGCGGTCGTGACGTACGAGGAGTTGGGAAGAGAATCTGCCGATATACTGCACAGGGCGTCTATCGAGATAAAGCCCACCGAGGCCGACCAGTCTGGAGAGAGAAAAATTCACCGCGATGGAATGGTCATTGGAGCGGCAGTTCCCCTGGTGGACCTGCGAAGAGACGGGGAGATTGTGGGATTTCTGTACGGAGCAAAACTTCTGAACCGGAGTTCCGAGATTGTTGATGAGATCAAAGAGGATCTGTACGAGGACGAGAGCTACCAAGGCATGGACATCGGAGCTGTTACGATTTTCCAGGGAGGTGTCCGTATTTCCACCAGCATAATGAGAGAGGACGGCTCGCGGGCCGTTGGCACCCGGGTGAGTACTGTGGTTCATGAGAAAGTGCTGGAAATGGGGAAGACATGGGCCGAACGGGCCTTCGTGGTCGATGATTGGTATATTACCGCCTATGCGCCGATCCGTGACCCCGAAGACAGGGTCATTGGAATCCTGGGAGTTGGCATACAGGAAGAGCCGTTCATCCACAACCAGAGGATCGCAGCATGGATCTTTCTTGGCGTGGTGACTTTCACGACCATGATCAGCTTAGTACTGCTGATCATCGCGACCAGAATCGTCCTACGTCCCATCGGGCGGATCATCAAGATGTCCGACAAGGTCGTGGCGGGCGACCTGTCGGCCCGGGTGAATATGCGGCCTCCCGGTGAGATGGGCCTGCTCTGCCTAGCGATCGATCAGATGGCCGACGCTGTAGCGCAAAGAGAGGAAGCACTTGTGCAGGCAACTCGTCGACAGATCGGACAGAGTGAGAAGATGGCATCAATAGGCCGAATGTCGGCAGGTATCGCCCATGAGATCAACAACCCGCTAACCGGACTGCTGACCTTCGAGCACCTGCTGAAGAGTGAGGAAGGTCTCAGCGACAAGGGAAAGGAATACCTCGAAATCATGTACAACGAGACCTCTCGGATGCGTGAGATCGTCCGGGGACTGCTGAATTTTGCCCGTGAGTCCTCCCTGGAGATGAAACCCCTGGGTGTCAACGAGGTGATTCGGCAATGGTTTAAGCTCCTGCGCAGCCAGAAAGAGTTCAAGGATATAACCATCGAAGAGAAACTCGCCGAGGGTCTGTCCAGGGTAAATGGTGATACCAATCAATTGCAGCAGGTGTTCGTCAATCTCTCTCTTAACGCCTGCGAAGCCATGCCTGATGGTGGCATACTGTCGATTTCCACCTCGGAGGGAGACGGAAAAGTGCTGATCTCAATAGCGGATACCGGCTGTGGTATCAAGGGAGAGCACCTCGGAATGATATTCGAACCGTTCTTTACGACCAAATCGGTTGGAAAGGGAACTGGTCTCGGCCTGAGTGTGAGCTATGGCATAATCCGCAAGCATGGTGGAACCATAGAGGTGGAGAGCCAGGAGGGCGAGGGTACCACCTTTACAGTTACCCTGCCCGTGGTGTCCGGATGATCGTCTCGCTGTCGAACGCCGGATAGCTGACGAAGGAGATCTGAACAATGCGCAAGAAATTCAGAATACTTGTTGTGGATGACGAGCTTTCCATCCGCATCTCCCTGGGAGATTTGCTGAAACGCGATGGATATCAGGTGGAGGTGGCCGAGAGCGCCGAGTCAGCGCTGGAGATGTTGAAGACGCAGTCGTTCGATTTGCTGATAGTGGACGTCAAGATGCCCGGTATGGACGGCTTGGAGATGCTGGAGCGGGTCAAGGAGGACGATCCCGACACCACCGTGGTTGTGATGACCGCTTATGGCTCTATCGATTCTGCGGTCCATGCGATGCAGCTCGGCGCCATCGACTACGTAGCCAAGCCATTCGACCCGCTAAAGATCGGGACACTCGTCAAGCAGATTTATAAGAACGAGCTAATGCAGCGCGAGCATAAGCTGCTCAAACATCAAGTGGAAGTATGCGGCAGCTATGGACCGATAATCGGCCAGTCGCCGGCCATGCTGAAGTTGTTTGAACTCATCGAGGACGTATCCTCCACAGACTCGGTGGTGCTAATATCGGGCGAGAGTGGAACCGGTAAGGAGGTGCTGGCACGCACGATCCACGAAAAGAGTCCCCGGTCGAACGGGCTGTTCGTGGGTGTCAATTTCGGTGCTTTCACAGAATCCCTCTTGGAAAGCGAGCTGTTCGGGTATGAAAAGGGAGCCTTCACAGGAGCTACTACGTCCAAGAAGGGTCTGTTGGAGATCGCCTCCGGAGGGACATTCTTTTTAGACGAGATTGGAAACGCAAGTCCAAAGATGCAGATCGATCTGCTCAGGGTGCTCCAGGAGCGGAAGTTCCGGAGGGTCGGGGGACTTAGGGATGAGGAGGTGGACTTCAGGGTGCTCGCGGCCACTAATCGTGACCTGGAAAAGGCTATAGAGGAGGGAAGCTTCCGACAGGACCTCTATTATCGGCTAAATGTCGTGCAGATTCACATACCACCATTGCGGGAACGCAGGGAGGACATTCCTGCTCTGGCTAAGCATTTCCTGGAGATGCTGCGCGTGCGCTTGAACAAGAAGACCAGTTTGATTTCCCCCGAGGCCATGCAGTGTCTCGTCAACTACGACTGGCCCGGCAATGTCCGCGAGCTGGAAAACGCCATCGAACGAGCACTGGTAGTAGGCAAGCAGAAACGGATCATGCCGGAGGACCTGCCTATCATGCTGCAGGAACCCAGCGAAGGGCCGGCCGATGAGTCTCTCGATTCCTGGGAGAGGGACTACATCGCCAGGAAGCTCGATCAGTACGAGTGGAACATAAGCCGGACGGCTCAGGCGCTGAAGATCGACAGGGGAACATTGTACGCCAAAATCGATAAATACGGGCTGTCTTGAGAGCAGCAAGCAGGAGTTAACGGTCATGCCCCCCGGGGTAATAGAGATCGTGCCCCTATACATCACGGACAAGAGACTGATGTCTGCCTTAGCCGCGGAGATCACGCGGATATTTCCATTCCCGTGCAGGGTTGGTGCCGCCGAGAGGCTGCCGGCTGGAGTCCTTGACGAAACGAGAGGGCAATATCATGCCACCCGGATCCTCGAGCACCTGGCTGCCTCCGACCGGACTTCCTTCCGGCTTTTGGGAGTAACAAACCTGGATATTTTCACGCCGATCTTGCGTTACATATTCGGTGAGGCGATGCTCGAAGGGAGAGCTGCCCTGGTATCGACGTATCGGCTCAGCATCGCACCACCTGGAGGTGTTCCCCCATGCAATCGCTCCGTCTTTGTCAGCCGCGTTCTTAAGGAAGGTATCCACGAGCTAGGCCATACCTTTGGCCTCACCCACTGTGATGATCCTACCTGTGTGATGGCTGCCTCGCTTGACTTGACACACATCGACGCAAAGTCCACGCAGCTATGCTACTACTGCAGGATCATGCTGAAAGACGAGTTGGAGAGGACCTGAATACCTCAATGATACGGCATTACACATTTTAGCCTCTAAGAAACTTGCGCAGCACTTTGGACCAACGAACACCGGAGATGCCGGCCAGGGCATCGTGGGCGAGCGTGGCGCCGTCCGCGGCGGTTGCAATCCTGTCCTGAAACATTTTGCTCAGCCGAACCACTTCGCTCCTCTGCCAGTTGTGGGCGTTCTCACTGAACATAAGCTTAGTGATATTGTCCTTGGATACCTCGGGACGAATCGTAAGCAGCCAACCATCGTCGTACGGTTGAGCCGAAAGAACTCTTGGTGTATCGACGACCGACTGGTTGACCACAATTACCTCGCCATCCATCGGGGAGCACACCTCTACCGACTCGCCGTTGCGGATCAGGCGCAGCGCCGGCTTTCCCTGCCGCAGTTTCTCGCCCGGCTTGGGCATCTCGACGGTATCAACGTTGCCGATCAAGTGGGCAGCCAGATCGTCGATCCCGACGCGGACAGAATCGTCCTTTTCGGAGCGCACCCAGGAATGTCCACGATAATAGAAAAGGTTAGAGGGCATCTCGCAGCCGAGCAGCGCCGGATCCAACTCCTCTTCTTCCTCTGGTAGCTCTGCGTACGCAAGAGCCTTGAACTGGTCGGCATCACGCACGAGGTTGTCCGCACCTATGACAGCCAGCAGCGAAGCGGGGTCGGCACGCATGTCACCCAGCTTCTTGAACTGTCCCTGGAAAGAACGCAATACCGCTTTTGAGATCAATGTGCGTTCACTGGGCGTCAGAACCACGCCGGAAGCCACAATTCCGGTAAGTATCGGTTGCGCACTCGCTATGTCCAGAGTGCCTGTGTCGATCATGCGCAGCATCTCGTCTATAAGCACTCGACCTGCGTACAATATTCCATCCTCTGGGACGATTTTAAGTACGCGACCAATACCCACAGCTGCCGCCAACTCGGAAGGAGTGACCAACAATCCGTTGTACACTTTACCGAGCAGCCCGCCGGCGAAGCTGATCAGTGTTGCCGCGCGCTCAACCGTCTCGTCAGTTAGACTAACAGACATATATGTGTGGGACTGGAGGATCCGCTGAACGATGAGAGCCATCTGTGCCATGGTCATCGAGAAGTAACGAGATGTTGCGATGGCATCGTGCAACTCCTTGAGCACGTTGATGTCAAAGGCCGAGATTACATCGAGGATGGCTAGCCCCTGTATGGCCCGAAGAGCATCCCACCGCTCGTCCCGGGTCCGTTCCTCGGAGACCGAGTTCAACAGACCGTGGGGCAGTAGCGCTTCCTTTAACATCGACTCGGCGAATGCCCAAAGATCAAGCAAGTCGAGGCGGTCGAGGAATGAGGCCGACACTACCAATGCGAACTGCTCCTCCATCGTATGCAGACCCAGATCGTCTGGGGTGAGCTTTTCTTCCGCGGAGATTTTTCCGAGGTTGCGGAGTTCAAACAGCCGGCTCAACATATCCACGTGTAGGCCGTTCCGGCGACTTATTTGCTGGATCAGAGAGGCGTTGGTGCCAATAGACAGGCGCCCGATCCCCATTATGGTCAGCACCCGTGATGCGGCGGCGTTCGTGCGAGACCAATTGGCCATGCACGGACCAGCGAATGGACAAGGTCGTCCCGGGACCGCGCAGGCATTAACAAAACACTGGTCGAAAAAGTCCTTGCTGAAAAATAATTTTTGCTTGTGCGAGGATATCTTGGTCAGGGCAGTGTCCACTGGACATCCTGCACAGTCATCGGGACGAGACTCGCACATCTGCGAGGACACCACACCGGATGATTGCCAAATACAACTACCCTTCCTCCTTCTACCCTCGATCTTCACCGCCTTGGAATCTGCTTCTTTCATGGCTACTTCCTTTCTCGGTATCCTTTCAGGATTTCCAAAGCTTTGTGCCTTGGGCTTCCCATACTGTCACTCCCATTTTTAGCAATTTCCGGGCCAACCAATGGTCGATGGATATTTACCGGTGTAACTGTTTGAACCCCTTTGCCTAATGAAACCGGGCGTCAACAGGGTTCAGATTGGACGCTGGCACCTGCGGGCGTAGACTGGTGGATTCCTCCACAGCTTCCGCCAACTGGGAAGACCGGGAATGGCTGCTGTGTCCCTAAGCCATTGTCCACACAGCGAAATCAGATTGTGGGAAAACGCCACACTTCGAGAAATACACTTGCCTTTTTATGCTCGACAAATTACGTTCAAGAATAGTTTCATAGTCGAAGGCTATACCGGGTTGGTCCTGGCGCCAGCTTGACAGAAGGATACGTGACCTGACATGACGCTGAGAGAGCTTGCAAATCTTCTGGAAGCGGAGGTGATCTCCGGCGAACAGCATCTGGATGAAGAATTTGAATGCGCCGGTGCGTCGGATCTCATGAGTGACGTCCTGGCATTCGGTGAGCCGGGAATCGTCCTGTTGACCGGATTGGCAAATGCCCAGTCCATACGGACCGCCGACGTAATTGAAGCTAAGGCCATCGTCTATGTACGCGGCAAGAAGCCCAACAAAGAGGGAGTCACCCTGGCAAAGAAGAGAGACATTCCCATATTGTCGACGAGATTCTTCATGTACAAGGCGTGTGGGCTGCTTTACAGCCGAAAGGTAAGCGGAGTAGGAAATCAATAGTGAGTCGAACGGTACAATGACTTCTCGTTACGATCTTTCACATGTTTTTGAAATCAAGGGAAGGAATTTCTCCAAGGCCGGCTCCGTGTCAATCGACATCAAGGAGATCCTCCGGGAGCTCGGCATCGATCCGGTCATCGTCCGGCGTGCGGCCATCGCCGCATACGAGGCCGAGATAAACGTTGTGATGTACGCCGATAAAGGTGAGATGGTTCTCAGGCTGAATCCCAAGGTGATCCGGATCACGTTGGAGGACGAAGGGCCGGGTATCGAGGACATCGAGATGGCCATGCAGGAAGGTTACTCCACCGCCACTGATGAGATACGGGAGATGGGGTTCGGCGCCGGCATGGGCCTACCCAACATAAAGAAGAACGCAGACGTGTTCGAGTTGAAGTCCACGGTCGGGAAGGGCACTTCGTACAACATCGTCATCTATCTGAATCCGACGGGGAAAACATGAGCCGGTACTTTCACTCCGTCAGCGTCGATGCGGACAAATGTGATGGCCGGATGAGATGCTTGCGGGTCTGTCCCACTCAGGCCATCCGGATCCGGAACGGAAAGGCCGTCATCCTGGAAGAGAAATGTATCGATTGCGGAGAGTGCATCACGGCCTGTCCGAATGAAGCCATCATGGCATTGACCGATCCCATCGGTGAACTAAACAGGTTCAAGTACACGGTGGCCATCCCTTCCCCGGCGCTCTACGCCCAGTTTGGCAGATCTATCCTGCCGGACAAGATTCTGGCTGGCTTGAAGAAGATCGGCTTCGACGATGCGTATGATCTGGCTATCACCTGTGGGGATACGAGCCTGGCTATAGAGCATTTCCTGGATGAGTACAGCGGTCCCAAGCCGCTCATCTCCAATTCCTGCCCCTCCGTCGTAAGTCTTGTCCAAGTGAAATATCCCCAACTGGTCGATCATATCATTCCCATCAAGCTTCCCAAAAGGCTCGCCGCAAAGGAGATCAAGGAGAGAAAATCGAAAGAGCTTGGACTCAAGCCGGACGAGATCGGGACGTTCTACATCACGCCCTGCCCCGTCAAGATGATTGCCATCAAGCAGCCTCCTTCCGAAGAAGAATGCTATCTGGATGGAGCCATCTCCATAGCCGACATTTACGGCCCGCTGCTATCGGTGCTGGAGAGCGAGGACAAGGGTAGCTACCGCAAGAGCCTGGAAAGCATATGCATCCTCGGCATCGGATGGGCGGTGGCTGGCGGAATGCACCGCACCCAGGGACTGAAAAATGTCCTCGATGTCTCCGGGATTGCGGACATCATTACGACCTTCAATGATATCGAACGGGGCAAGCTACAGAACATCGACCTCGTCGTGGCATATACTTGTCCACAGGGTTGCGTGGGGGGATCACTGACGGTGGAGAACCGCTACATCTCCTATAACAAGATCCTCCGGCTGCTCGAGACGCTGGAACAGGAGAACATAGAGGCCTGCCGAGATAAGCGGGATATCCGCGAACGCTATCGTCAGAAATACTTCCACATGCAGCAAAAATACGAGCCCCGTCCCATCCAGGCGCTCGACGAGGATCTTGGCAAGGCCATCAAGAAACGGCAAAAAAAGCAGAGGATATACGACTCTCTGCCCAAGGTAGACTGCGGTATCTGCGGTGCCCCGACGTGCTTAACCTTCGCGGAGGATGTGGTCAAGGGGGATGCGCAACTGTCCAACTGCATCTTCAACGTTCCCAGTAGATTCAAGGAACTGACCGGTGAGCTGTCCAGGCTTATGGACGCCTTCGGTTACATGGGCGAAGACAAGGGGCGGAAGCCGAGAAAAGAAAAACGGAGGAAGAAATCATGACCTTGACAGAGGTTGTCGAAAAACTCGGACTCCGCGTCCTGACGTCTAAAGGGGTCGGCGACGCTAAGGTGACCGGCGGTTACACCTGCGATCTTCTCAGCGATGTGATGGGCAACAGCAAGACAGGGAATCTCTGGATCACCATGCAGACGCACCAGAACGTCCTGGCGGTCGCCAGGCTCAAGGACCTTACAGGAATCGTCATCGTGAACGGTCGCCGGCCTGACGAAGAAACCACCCGGAAAGCCGACGAGGAGTACGTTACGATCCTGGGCACGGACGAGTCGGCTTTCAGCATCTCTGGACAGCTTTATCAGTTGCTGGAAAAACCGTGATCCACGATGCTGAGAAGCTACAAGGCTGACCTGCATATTCACACCTGTCTTTCTCCATGTGCCGAAGTGAGAATGTCCCCTGCAACAATCGTGAAGCGGGCCAAAGCTTGCGGCGTTCATATCCTGGGGATTTGTGATCACAACTCGGCGGAGAATACTCCGGCCGCGCTGGAGGCGGCACACAGGCACGGCGTGCATGTCCTCCCCGGTATGGAGGTGACATCCTCGGAGGAGGTTCATCTCCTGGCCCTGTTCGATGCGCTGGAGCCGGTCCGGCAGCTTCAAGAGATCGTGTACCGGCATCTGCCGGGTGAGAACGATGAGGAGACCTTCGGCATGCAGGTGATCGTCAATGCCGACGACGAAGTGCTCGGTTTCAACCGGAGGCTTCTGATTGGAGCCACGACGCTCCGGGTGGAAGAGATCGTAAAAGAAATTCACTCTCTGGGCGGGCTTGCCGTCGCAGCCCATATCGATAGGGAAAGCTTCAGCCTGATCGGCCAGCTGGGTTTCATACCGGACAACCTGGCCCTCGACGCACTGGAGATATCCCCCGCCCTTTCCTATGAGGATGCAATGCGCAGGTACTCTCCGTCCCTGCCTCTGCTCCACTCATCCGACGCCCACAAGGAGGAAGAAATAGGGCGATGCTGTACCCGCTTTCTCGTTGAGAGGGTTAGCATCGAAGAGATCAAGAAAGCCCTGAGGGGATATGAAGGCAGGAGTATCCTGCGGTAGGAAGTAATGGAAGACCTGTCACTGCACATACTCGACATCATGGAGAACTCCGTCGACGCACAGGCTCGGAGGATAGAAGTTCGCATCGACGAGGACCCGGACATGGACCTGTTAACACTTGAGATCCTGGACGACGGGAAGGGGATGGACACCCGAACGCTGCAAAAGGCGATGGACCCGTTTTTCACCACCCGCAAGACGAGACGCTTCGGCCTGGGGCTGTCGATGATTTCGGAGTCCGCGAAAGCGACCGGCGGTAAACTGACCGTCGAGTCAGCGCCTGGAAAGGGCACACGGGTGAGGGCGACCTTTCAGCGAAGCCACATCGACATGAAGCCCCTCGGGGACATCCCGCAGACGCTGTTGACCCTGATTGCCGGGCATCCGTATATCGAGCTGAGCTATTGCCACACCATCGGCGGAGAGACGTTTTCCTTCGACACGAGGGAGTTCCGGGACCTGCCCATTGGCTCCCCGCAAGTGCTGCGGCGGATCGGTGAGCACATACAGGAGGGGCTGGATAGGTTAACAAAACACGCGAAGAACTCCTAATGCGCGCTGCTTCTGACTTTCAGACGGTCTACGGTGATGTCATCTGTTTCAAGGTGAAATTCGCCAGCTCCTCGAAGAGCAACTGGATGGTCAGTGCTTTTGCTGTTCATGGTAACCCATACGATGATCACACTCTGGATAGGGCTTTTAAGCAGAGCGAGCGTCTCACCTGCTCTTGAACCATTTCTTCACAAACCTTTCCCCATTCTTCCCCCAGATTAAGAAGGGCGGTACCTTTTAGGTTCCGAGTCCCAGGGACTCGCGATTTTGGACTTGACAATTGTTTTTTACAACATATTCTTAAAAATTGTTTTACGAGAAAAAAGGTCAGAGTGATTGCATTGGACAGATTGGATACAAGATAGAAAGAGTGCTTGCAGTCAATCAACTCTCTCAAGACGGCGAAATTATTCGCAAAGTGGGTGAGTTGTCAGGAGACATAATAGGAAACGCTGAGTTCTGCATCCGTCAGAACCAAGTACCTGCGGACTTCCTGAGGTTCCCCGATGAAGGATCAGAGAGGGATTGGCAACTACCAGATCAGCGGTTGATATAGGGAATATTGGATTAGATTCTATCGGTGATAACAATGAGGAGAACTAAACCTGCATTTCCCATATCAACCTGCAAAATATCTTGTAATAGATGGCCTAAGATGCCATAATTACAAAAAACCTGAGATAACGAAACGGCTTGAAGAAAAACCAAAGAATACTAAGGAGGTAGAGCTATGGCAGTCGAAGCTGATCAGACTTTGGATTGTTGTGGACTTTCATGTCCTATGCCAATTCTTAAGCTCGCTAAAGGGATTAAGAAAATTGACGCAGGTCAGGTGTTGGAGTTGCTTTCCACAGATCCTGGTTCTAAAACCGATGTGCCAGCATGGTGCGAGAAAATGGGACATGAGTTTGTGGAATCAACTGAGGAAAAGGGAGTATATAAATTCTATATTCGTCGTGCTAAGTAAGGGTATTATGTGAAAGCTTCAAAAACCAACAAGGAGGTTATTTATGGCTGAATCCAGTTCTGGAGAGGGAGGGATAAAGCATTTATTTAGTACGATTTTTGGAAAGACATGGCCGATGTGGGTAGGTGGTATCCTTCTCGGAGTGGGTAACATCTGCCTGTTCATCGTCCTAAAACCCTGGGGAGCCAGCGGAGGCGTACTAAATTGGGGGCAGAATATTTTCAACTCGCTTGGTATAGTTTCATTTGGCAGCGCGGAGAAAATGCTGCCGGCTGTCAGTGTGCATCCGTATGCGGTTCTCTGTTTTTTAATGCTGTTGGGTGCTTTTGCAGCGGCATTGATCTCCAAAGAGTTCGCTTTTCGGATTCCTCCGATAGGAGAAGTGATCAAGGGGCTTATAGGCGGAATCTTAATGGGGATAGGCGCCATGGTAGGCAAATCCTGTACTATCGGAGGTTTTTTCAGTGGATTTCCGGCGCTTTCGCTCGGTGCTGTTGTGTTCACAGTGGGGTTGGTAATTGGGACGTATATTGCGCTCAAATACTTGCTTTTTGAGATGGAGAAATTTCCGAAGATCAGCGCTGGAAAGTCAGCGTCACTCCTTTCAGCCACAACTACAAGGGTATCGCTACAACCATTGATTGGCGTACTTGCTTTGATTTTGGGGTTAATCATTGCATACATCAGTTACAATGGAGGTGGTAACAAGGTCTTAGCGTGTTATATATTGATTGGCCTTTTCTTCGGATTCGTCTGCCAGCGATCGCGCTTCTGCCTGGTGAGAGCGCTGCGCGAGCCTTTTATGACTGGTGAATCCTCTGCCCCCGTCGGCGCGATGGCGGGCATTTTGGTCGGCCTGTTCGGTTTTGCTGTTATCAAGTTTATGGGGGCGGGTACTCCCAAAGAGATGATGTGGGTCTGGCCGCACTTCTGGTTGCCGGCAATAATCGGCGGTTTTGTTTTCGGTCTCGGCATGACGTTATCCGGTGGGTGTGTCGTTGGCTCATTGTGGCGCGCGGGTGAAGGTCATATAAAGCTATGGGCTTCAGTGGTCGGCATGATAATCGCCATGCCGCTTGCTGCTAAGTATATAGCAGCACCTTTCTATAATGCGTTGTCTCCAGGTATGAAGCAAAAAGTTTTTCTTCCTGGTGAAATAGGCTACGGGCCGGCAATTCTCATATTCCTGGTTATCATACTTTTATGGTATTTATTCGTGAAGTGGAACGAAAGAACAGGAAAATTCTCTGCAATATAGAAGAGAATATATGTTATTGTTGGCTGGGCCATGTATGGGAAAGTGTATATCGACAATGACGGTATAGTAGTCACTAATTTGCTAATCAATAAGGAGAGACGATAGCAAAGAAAGGGTGGATTTTTGTGGATCGGACGAACCCTGGCTGCAGGACGAATGTTTGGGTTGGGTGTTGCTATAATGACGATCGACTGCAAGGAGATAAATCATGCAAAAATACATTACCTTGGTATCCTTTACCGAAGAGGGCATAAAAAACTTGAAGGACACGTGTAGGCGGGCAAAGGTTTTTTCGGAAAAAGTAAAAAAGAAAGGAGTGCGTATCGAAAAGACTTATTGGACTTTTGGAAGATACGACATCCTCCATGTGTTTGAAGCACCCAATGATGAGGTGGCTGCTGCTGTGAGTTTCACCCTGGGCTCTATGGGAAACGTCCGCACAGAGACCTTCCGCGCTTTTGACATAGAAGAGATGACAAGCATCGTGGCGGATGTTCATGAGCTGCAGATCGATAAAGGGACACTGAAATAGCTGGGGGAAAGGAAAAAAGAGGTGTCCCCCCGGGTCTGCTTTCCTGACCGAGGTTCTGCGCTCTATGACCATTCGTGAGTTGCAACTTCGGATAGCTTCGGTCCCGTGTCCCTTCCAAAAACTCATCTATTCGAATGATCATGGAATTACGGGGCTGGCAGTTATAGCAGTTGTCAGAATAATGTTCCGATTGCGGCGGTTTTTGGGGTGTATTCAGGGTTGTTGATAACGTCAAGGATTGCTTGGTCCAGGCGGTCTATGAGTTGGTCAACATTCCTGCAGACATAGTTGTTGAACCATCCTGCTTTCATGACCAGCCAGATCCGCTCGACAGGGTTGAGGTCGGGTGAGTAAGGGGGCAGATACTTCGGTTTCCATCCCTGCTAATTGGTTGATTTTCGTTTGTGCCAGGAGGTATTGTCGAGGATGAGGACGTTTCGGGGTCTTTGGAATTCTATGAACTTGTCCGCTTCATCAAGGAAGGCCTGAAAAGTGTCCGAGTCGGAGTGGGAAGTTTCGATAGCAAAGAACTCATCGGTCGCTGATCCCGTCATTGACCCCGATCTTCTCCCTCCGGGATCCCGTGGGAGAGGGGATCCCGGGGGACAGGACAGGTCACGAATACGGCGTACCTTATGGTCGTAGAAACTCCGGTCCGTTGTGCCGCAACAACCGCACGCCGTTTTTTTGACGCCGGTCAAGCCGTATGACCCTGGCCTTCGGGTCACCGAATATCCCCTTAATCGTGGCCCTCGGACAAAACCCGGGGAATCGGTATGTGTCCAGCAGGCTCTTCCTCTTTGACATCCGTCTATTATGACAGATTCTCCTCTTGATTGAAACACTTTATCTCTCTGATGTTATTGGCTTTCTCAGCCTCTATCTGCTGATTCCTACCCACTCGTTTGGGAGAAGACCCGATTAACTTATCCACCACTCACTCCACTTGATAACCGGTGACAGAGTTGTTGCTGCGATGTACCCGCAGGGTCGGAATTAAGCGACAATATGCGGTTATGACAAGCGTTTTCTGAAAGGTGGAGGTTGCAGCAATCTCTGTCAAATCAAAATAAAGTGGGCCTGTTATGTATTTATTTTTGTCGGAATTGATCCTAAACGATCGTAATCACCGCAGCGCCGGTGAATCTCCCATTTCGCAGATCATCGAGAGCTTTGTTCGTATCATGCAACGGATAGAGATGTACCTCCGATCGCACCGGCACCTTCGGCGCGAGCGCAAGAAACTCCTCGCCGTCGCGTCGGGTAAGGTTCGCGACAGATTTTATCGTGCGCTCCTCCCACAGGATCGAGTATGGGAATGACGGTATATCGCTCATGTAAATCCCGGCACAGACCACTATGCCGCCCTTCGCGACAGCGCGCAGAGCCGCAGGCACGAGACTGCCGACCGGTGCGAATATGATGGCGGCGTCGAGCGGTTCGGGCGGCATCTGTTCGGAGTCGCCCGCCCAGACAGCGCCAAGTCCAAGTGCGAATTCCTGCTTTTCTGTGTCTCCGCGTCTCGTAAATGCGTAGACTTCCTTTCCATGATACTTCGCTACCTGCATCAGGATATGAGCGGCCGCGCCGAATCCGTAGAAGCCGAGACGCCGAGCGTCGCCTGTCATGCGATATGAACGGTAGCCAATGAGTCCTGCACAGAATAGCGGCGCAGCCTGGGTATCGGGATAACCTTCCGGTACGGGGAAGCAGAATGTCTCGTCTGCTGCGCAAAGTTCCGCGAAGCCGCCATCGATCTGGTATCCTGTGTAGCGAGCATTGTCGCACAGGTTTTCTCTGCCGCTGATGCAGTACCGGCATTCGCCGCAGCTTCCACCGAGCCACGGCACACCGACTCGATCACCTTCTTTGTATCTGCCTGAACCGCGATCGGCTCCGACAACGGTTCCGACGATCTGATGCCCGGGTATCAATGGCAGTTTCGGTTCCGTGAGATCGCCATCGACGACATGCAGATCAGTCCTGCAAACACCACAGGCGTGGACGCGGATCAAGAGTTGCCTCGCTTGTGGCATGGGATCTGGGAGTTCGACCGCCCGCAGCGGTGTACCCTGCTTTTCGAGTATCATTGCTTTCATTGAAATATCTCCTTAACGTCAAGTCAGCATCACCCTGCATAACTCATCCTCCGTTGTGTCAGGTCTTGATACCGTGTGAGCGGCATTGTGACCTGACACGTAAGTATATGCCATACATGAACGGCAGGTCACATAAATCCGCTGGCGCGGATTCACAAGACCTACCGCAACGATGTAACTCAATCCGATGAATAACATTATCAATGTCCGCTGTCCAGTTTCAATCGGCGTCGGAGCATAATCTGAAGCAGGATATTTGCGTCCTATTGTTGTGATTTGTAGGGCTTATATGCTTGCCGCTATCACTGCACTGTTGCAGACAATCTGCTGGTTCAGTCCGAGCCGACAATCTGTCTGAATTGCCACACTATGCATTTCCACACGACTATCCCGACAGAGGAACTCGACGAGATCACTGCGAGATGTTTCATCGGAATGTGCAACAAACCGCTCTGTCTCGACTGTCACTCTGAGACCAGATTCGCCGACCGGCAATTTACGTCGCATAGTTCGGAGGATGTCAACTGTGCGAGTTGTCACTCAGGCCATGCAAAAGCGGGACAGATGCTGAAGGATCAGACGCCCGATCTCTGTTACGGATGTCACATGGACGTTCGCGCCGATTTCTACATGCCGTCGCATCACCCGGTGGTGGAGGGGAAACTCGACTGCCAGTCGTACCATAACATTCATGGCACCGAAAACGAATTCGTTATGGGCGAGGACAGCCGCGAGCTCTGCTTCACGTGCCATGCCGACAAAGAGGGACTATTCCTGTTCGAACACGAGCCGGTAAACGAGGACTGCAAGATGTGCCATGTACCGCACGACCCTCTGGCGCAAGCTGAAGCGCTACGGTATCGAGTTACGATCGCTGAGCAGATCAAGTCGACAAAAAAAGTGAGCATCAGGAGAAATCAAAGCTTATTTGTATTGCGAATTATTACAAAGCAATTCAGAATATTGCTGAGAATTATATAAAGCTATTGTTTTATCGATATTTCTTACCATAAGAAATAAAAGTGGACATCAGAAAGATCGAAGCTTGTTTGTATTGCGAATTATTACAAAGCAATATAGAATATTGCTGAGAATTATATGAAGTTGTTGTGTTATTAGCATTCCCTACCACTTATAATAATTCCTAAGTCGAATTTTTATCATAGGTAACTCAGACCACTGAGAGCGTGGTCATGCCGCTCCACGATGCAGAGATATTTTTACCCTGTGTATCAGATAGAGCTTGACAATGCTATCAGCGTGACTATATTAGAGGCATATATAGCAGAAGGCCGGGTGGCTGCTACTCATCCCGACCTTCTGCAAGAACTGTAATGGGCGCGTAGCTCAATAGGATTGAGCGGGCCTTTGGCGAAGGACCAGGTTCCCAGTTCGAGTCTGGGCGCGCCCGATAAGCAAGCTTATCATAACAAAAATAAGCATCTGTCGGAATTTGTCAAGGAGAAAGTGAGGATTACCAATGAGTGGCGTAGAAGAACTCCTGAATTACAGAAGGCGGCTGGAGAAGCAACGCGCACAACAAACGGCTGAAATTGACAAGAGAATTGCGAGAATCGATGAAGCGATAGAAACCGTGAGGGAGGCTGAAACACAATTGACTGTACTGTCTGATGTACCCACTTCTGATGACTTAGATCTTCGCAAAGACATGACTCTTTGGGAAGCGATCCAAGTAGTTATGGAGGCGGAGCCAGAGAAGTGGTGGCGGGGTGCAGAAATGATGCGAAGACTCATCAGTTTGAAGTACAAGGAGGATGATAAGATTGCATCACAAGTATCCATTACATTTCGTCGATATTCACAAGATAAAGAAAGACGTCCTGCCAGATTAGAAAGGAAACTGAAAGGGAAGACTCCGGTTTATCGATTGAAACTTGAAGGATGAGTTTTTTCGGAGAACAGTATGATCGGTTTGTTGCCTAGCTCTGGTTTGGTGTCCTAAGATCGTCAAGTCGAGCTTGGCGTGACTTACAGGAGGTTTTCTTAGAAGAAATGGGACTCGATAAGAAATTCAGGGATGTGATCCAAAGCGATGAATATCGCGAACAAGTTATACGAGCACTCAGTTTAGTTCAAAATTCTTGGAGAATGAAACGGCTTGTTGAAGATACACAGACGCTCCTACGAAACAATGCTCAACTGGCAGCACAGAAGCTACCGAATCAAAACGTCTATGTCTACAAACCAGAGCTAGTAGGCATTGATGACAAGGTTGCCAGCATCAGCATATTGTTCATTGTCAATGCAGAGGACTCAGAAATAACTCTGTGCAGGTTTGATGTGGAGCCAGTGGCCGAAGAATAGTCATTCGGATGATAGATTGTATTGCTTGGCGATTTCATCACCGATGCGGATATCGCGTTCAGTGATGTCCTCTTTCTTGGTGACTCTCCAGTAGACGCTTCCGTAAGGTATTGTCTCTCGATCTTCTACGAGTTGCCATCCGAGGTAATAATGGGACAAGTCACTAACTTCTTCAGCATACTTGTCCTTCAGTAGCTCAATAACCTGATCCACTATAGCAATCTCTTCCCCCGAGAATAGTGACAAATCAGGCTCGCGAAGTGCGGTCGGTCTTTGCTGAGTGTGCGTAAACACCCGTTGCGGAGCCAGTGCCAATTCACCATGAGCGGTCATTTCGGCTAAGATCGGCTTCATCTGTCTTGGAGCTGGTCCCTTGGGAAGTTTGAAGTAATCGGCTCCCGTGATAGATTTGCCAAGTTTCGCAAAAGCGATGAAGTCAGAAAAGAACAGAATCTTGTTCGTTTTCGTAATACCATACTTCTGATGGTTCATGCACTTCTGCGCAATGTACAGGACTAACTCTCTGAATTTCTGTTGATCCATGCTCATGTAGTCCTCCTACTTGTGAGGCACAAAACACGACCAGATGGTCACAGTCAAGTAAAAATTCCACCATGTTATTATAACACAATAATTCGGAAAAAGTATCACTTATGTTAGAAAAAAGTACATTTGAGTTCGCGGCCAGTAGCGGCGTAATTTCAAATTATGGCACTACCGCAGGCTGTTGCACGCAACACACTCGCATCAATATGCAACGACACCTGTTGCACGCCACGCAATACCACCAATCCCTTCTCTATCTTAATATATTATTATACAATAGCTTAGCTATCATCTCTCGTCTGGCACACCGAATGCTCTTACCTGCTGCAAGCGATATGATTGTTAGAATCCCGGGATTCGGTGAGGAGATGGTGCAGGTGGTCTCTTGTGTCAGTCGTGGGTGTTTTCGGTTCCTGTCTCAAGTGCTGACCTGCCACCGGCGATTACCTTGAATCCCTCTGGTGAGAATCTTAATCCCGATGCGAGCGCCTGCCGGTACTTCGTCGAGTGCGAGGAATATCTCAGCGTTTTGACAGTTGGCTGGCTGGGTTCTTCAAGCTCTAAAACGAGCGACCGGGCGCCGTATCCCGTGATTAGAAGCAACAGTGCCGCGGCAACTCGGAACGATAATTTGGCAACTGCCAAACTCTTCCGAGGTGGATGATCTCCGCCTGCCTTCTCGGCGAGCTGACGGTAGATTTCAGTCTCAAGCCTCAACTTCTCCATATCCGTCAGACCGTCTGCATCTGTAGGAGACAGCATCGTTGCTATCTCGGACAGTCTCCCGAATTCAGTTCTGCAGCTTGAGCAGACGTCCAGGTGTTTTGCGAGTTGCTCGCTTTCTGACTGTTCCAGGTCTCCCGACACGAACAGGGGTAACATATCTTTGAATTGCTCGCAGCTCATTGTGTCTCCTTTCATGATGCGCTGTAGAATCGCTTTCTCAGGTTCTGTAATCCCCGTGAAATATGCACTTTGACCGTCCCGTCTGATATCTCCATGGCGACAGCGATTTCGGCGATGGTCAGTTCGCCGAAGAATCGCAGGGCAAGCGCACTTTTTTGTTTCGGCGCAAGTGAGTCGAGGGCATCGTTCAGGTGTGCTGAGGTCTCTGCCGATTCAACAAGCTGGTCCGGTTGCGCAGGGTTGGCGGGATGCAGTTCCTCTTTGAACAATTCCACCTTAGCTTGCCGCCGGGAAAGGTCCCTCTTGAAGTTCAGCGCCATATTATATGCTGACCTGAAGATATAGGGTTTGAGTTTGCTCATGTCTCTTATGCGGTCAGGTTCTCGCAGGATTTTCACAAAAACATCCTGAGTCAGATCCATCGCATGCTCGCGGTCACGGACGATCCGGTTAATGAGGTGAAACACCTTGTCGGACAACTCCTGGACCGTTCTTGAAATTGTTTCTGTCACGTTTTGCCCGATTCACCTTGCGGCACCATCATCGATTTGCCTCTCAGTTCTCAACCACTGACAGGGCGTATAGAGGGATATGCTTGTCATACAGGTCTTCGCCCTTGAAATACCACTCTACAACGCCAGGTTTATGATGGTCAATCAGACCATTCGCTCGGATGATCGTGCCGGGCAATTCCAAAGCTATGGCAAACTTGTGTGCGCCCAGCGTCTTAGTCACATCATAGTCTCTTATGTTCAGATCAAAGAGGTCATCGAATTCCTGCTGGACGTCTTTCTGGTCCGCCCCCACAGCTTCTGAAAAGTACTTCGCGAATTGATTGTGCACCTCATTACCGAGCCTGTCAAGAGCGACACCGATCGAATCATCGTCCTTGCCGGCTATACCGAGTAGTCTTACCGGAGTGATGACGCTTTCAAGATAATCTGCGGCCCAGGTTTCAATATCCTCTTTTGTAGACACAGGAACTCTCCCTCGCCGATACAACTCCGTGAGAGTTTCCCACAGAAACCGCCAGTGCTGGTAGCTGAAGGCTGCCGAGAACTGATCGAGATACTCTTCACGATCTTTCTCTGACACTTCGAATATTCCCTTCTCGATAACTCGGTCTTCTAATTCCTGATTCCACAAGCCATTTGGAATCAGGAAGCAGGTAACATCGTAACGACTGTAGCTACGCGCCAGATATGTTCTCTCGAACTCGTAATACGTGCGTCCGCCCTCAGTCCAGCGTCTGAGCTCAGTAGGAAACTGCAGATTGATCTCCTTGTCGGCTGCGTCCGGCTTCGCATACGTTCCGGGCAGCGGCGTGCCATACGGTACGACCAGTTCCGCCACAAGCTCCATCCTGATCGCGTCGACATCGCTGGAATCGATATCTCTGCTTATAATAGTCCATTCCGGTTCGGATGGCACGGCCAAAGAAAGAATGTCGGCGGCGTTTCCATCGAATCTGGCTATGATTGTTGCCGTACCATCCTCGCTCACTACTATCTCTTCCGTCCGCTCGAGACAGGAAACACAAGTGAAGGCCAACGAGAATGCTATCGCAATAGAAATCCCTCGTCTGTTCATTTTCAACTCCCTGGTTTTGCTTTCCATACATAATGACACCTGAGGTTGCTGAATAGTAGACAATGAACTGCAAGAAAGAGCGATTGTAGGCGGAGTTATTCCTCAGGATAATTTGCAAAACATAACATTTTCTCAAGAAAACCTTGCGCATTAGGTTGTAAAGCGTACAATATATAAAATGTTTTCCCGGCAGGGTTGCTTGATGGATAGATTGAGTCGGCACAGATGCTGGAGATGAAAGTACACGGCATGGGAACAAGGTGATTGTGGCTTCAGATTTGAGAGCAACAGATGATACGCCGGTGGCTGGTGGATCAACGAGTACACCCCACTCAATTGGACCTCATAAGTTTCATATCCCGGTAATGGGAACCGGGTTCACCGTTGATACGCCGATCAGAGTTGCAAAGTATGGCATATCATCGGTGATATCAATTGTTGACGATGACCTCATCGAGCGATTGCGCAAGTTCTATTCAGATAATTCTGGTCGGTCCTATGAGCCAATAGAGAACACAGAAACGGATTCTCGAGCGCGACGAATTCGTTCCTATCTGAACCTGGTGAAGGAACTCGTCGAAGAACAGATAGAGACGGTACGATCTGCTCCATTTACACCCGAGAGTGAACTCATACGTTATTTTGAGATGTTGCCGGACAGTCCCCTGAGATCTGCCAACGCGAAGATGCTTGCCGAGACCGATCCGGAGACCAGGTCAGAGCTTCAGGCAGATTTACGCCGACAGGTGGTTCCGGGGCGTATTGACGTAAATATCATGACCAAGGTTGATCGTGATCAATATATCAAGGACCAGAAGGGACCTCCGGAGAACGGTTTGGCAATGAGCGCGCTTCGAGGGTTCGCAACGAGTGAATTGCGGTCGGCCGTGGTGCTCTCAGCCGGCATCAACAGACGACTTTTCGCCTACATGGCACAGTTTGATGATTTCTTTCCAACGGATGATGGTCCGGCGAAAAAGACAATCACCCTGAAGGTGAGCGATTATCGCTCAGCACTGGTACAGGGTCGACTTCTGGCAAGGCATGGATTATGGATATCCGAATTCCGAATCGAATCCGGTCTCAATTGTGGGGGGCATGCATTCGCCAGTACCGGCTACCTGATGGGTCCAATTCTCGAAGAGTTCAAGACTAACCGGATATCGCTGCAGGCACGGCTTTGGAATGTCTATCGCGACGCCCTGGAGAAGCTTGGTCGAAAACCCTGGGGAGAGCCATCGATTGTCATCACGGCTCAGGGAGGCATCGGAATAGCTGGCGAGCATGAGTTCCTTTTGAGTCATTTCGATCTTGTCAGTGTCGGATGGGGAACTCCGTTCCTTCTGGTACCGGAAGCCACGAATGTCGATGCGGTGCACATGAAGAAACTCCTCGCGGCTGGTGAGGACGATGTTATCCTTAGCGACTCATCCCCGCTTGGCATCCCTTTCTGGAACCTGCAGACCTCGGCAAGTGAAGAAAACCGGAAACGGCAAATCAGTGACGGCATTCCCGGCAGTAGTTGCCCGAAGGGATACCTGGGTATGGACTTCGAATTCACTCAGACGCCGATCTGCAAATCATCCCGCAACTACCAGAAAAAGAAACTGAGTCAGCTCGAGCATTCCAGTTTGCCCTCCAATCAGAAAGAAGCAACCGTTGCTGATGTGCTGAACAAGACCTGCCTCTGCTCAGACCTTACCGGAGGAGTGTTAATTCGGCTCGGCATCGATCCTGACCTGCACACGGCGATTTGTTGTGGACCGAGCATAATTGACTTTGACAGGGTCTTCACACTCAAAGAGATGACGGATCACATTTGCGGCCGTTCATCATTCATGCACAATCCGAATCGACCTCATATGTTCATCAGGGAATTATCTCTGTATATCAACTTTTTTCAACGACAGGTGGACAAAAGAACATTGGGACTTGTTGATATCTCAGACAAGTATTTCACCGACTTCAAGAGTAGTCTGATCGATGGAATTAAATACTATCGCGGTATGGCGTCTCATCTCGACAGTGAAGAGAGGGCGCGATTCCTGACGGCTTTGGATGAGTATGAGGGTCAGGCATCACGGTTGAACCACACTCAGGGATCCTCCGAGCCGGAAATCAGGATCGTGCAACCTGAGCCGACTCACCCGCACGAAACGCGCCACTGAGGCTGGTAATATCCCGTCACTCTGTCTTGCATTTGAGTCCCGCAGGTCAGGATTCCTGCGATCCTGACATCTTTGCTGCCGACTGACCGGCCAGCCATCCGGTTGAAAATGCAGCCTGCAAGTTGTAGCCGCCGGTATCGCCATTGATATCGAGCACTTCACCGGCAAAGTACAAACCCGGCACCAGCAGCGAAGACATTGTACGCGGATTGACCTCATGCACGTGAATACCTCCGGCAGTAACAATTGCCTCTTTGAGAGGACGATGCCCGCTTATGTCAAACCGAAAGTCTTTCAGCCACATTCGCAGTCGCCGACGCTCTTTGGCGTTTATCTGATTGCTGGTCTTGTCTGGCGGAATACCGATCAGATCACAGCATACGGAAACAAGCTTGTTTGGCAGCAGACCATTAAGGAGAGAATGGAACTGTTTCTTTCCCTGAGCATCCAGATCGCGAAGGAGACGCGCATCCAATTTGTTTTCATCCAGTGCCGGCTTGAGGTCGATGGAAAGCGCAACCTTCTTTTTTAGCATCAGAGCGTCAACAATTGTCCCGCTCAGTGATAAGATGATCGGCCCCGACAATCCGAAATGTGTAAAGAGCATTTCACCGAAGGCTTCATGGCGTATCCTGCCATCAACGCGTACCTTAACCCTGACATTGCGAAGACTGAGTCCCTGCAAACGGGGAGCAACATTCCCAGCCGTCACCAGTGGCACCAGCGCCGGTCGGACAGGTATGATAGTGTGCCCAACCGATGCGGCCAATCGGTAACCATCACCGGTTGATCCGGTGGTTGGATATGAGGCGCCGCCTGTCGCGATAATCACTGCGTTAGCGTGCAGTTCGCGATCACCGATCTGCACACCATGTATGCCATCATGACCGACCAGTAACTGCTTCACCGGCGATTTCATTTTCACAGACACCCCCTGCAACTTCACCCATCGCAGCAAAGCATCGGTCACTGCCTGAGCATCCTCATTTTCAGGAAAAACCCGTCCGCCCCGTTCTGTTACAATATCGACACCCATTTCTCTCAGAAAGCCCACCAGATCAGAGGAAAAAAAGCGGTTAAAGGCCTGGCGAAGAAACCGCCCGTTCTTTCCAAAATGAGCAATGAAATCAGGCAGAGAGGCGATGTTGGTCAGGTTGCATCGACCTTTGCCGGTGATTCGCAGTTTGCGTCCCGGAGAAGTTTCTTTCTCCAGAAGTACTGTATCGGCTCCCAGCCCTGCGGCCTGTCCCGCAGCCATCAGACCAGCCGGACCTCCACCAACCACGATGATCCGATATTTCGCCACTTTGTGTCCTGTCAGCTTCATTTCCGATACTCTGGTGAGTATGAAAACATCTAATCACCCAAGACAATGCGAAGATGTACTATTCTGCTCTTGAGTAACAGGATATGAATATCCTGATTCCCAACACGAGAGTCAATGGGGAAGTGGGGCTGGCCAGCACCCCATGCTCATCCTGAGTCTCGTCAGCATAAAGTGGACACGTAGAGCTTGAGATTAAGAGGTGGTTTTGTAGATTTGGCATGAGAGAGAGGAGATAGTCATGAATGCCAAAAATCAATTGCCATCAGACAAACTGTGTCATAACTTTCAGCATACAATGTCCACTTTGTCTGAAGACGTACAATAAAATTTGGAGGTGGGGGAATCGAAAAAGGCAATTTTTGCAACTTGCTGAGACACTTCAGATTAGCGCGCAACCTCTTGTTTATCATGGAATTGCGGCTTTTGTTTGGTTTGATCTGGTTGTGTCTGTTTCAGGATGTTTTGCACTCGATTTGGCACAAATCTGGCACAAGCCTCATCAGGTTATCCGCGTATGCTTGGGCAATTCTCCATGCCGCCCTCGATACAATCTATGCAACTCCTCTTCCACAGCAGACGGTCGCATTGTTTCAGCCCATCTGACCACCAGACTACCCACCTTCTCACTTCTTCGGATTGCCGAACCTGCAGTGTGCTTACCTTTGCCTTTGACCAAAGCCTGTCGAATTCGATAACGTAGGTTCGAAGCCTTGCCGATAGTTAATCGCTTGACGCCGTGGGCGTACTTCACCTCGTAGACTCCAGACTTCTTGTTGGGAATATGAATGCCCTGTCTCGTACGACCATCGACCTTAATCGACTCCCAGCGCACCCACGGGCTCCACCGTAGCATGATAGGTTCTATTTTGATCTGCTGAATTTCCATCGACTAGTCACCTCCCACCTCTTCAAGCCACTGCCTGTTCCAGGCAATCCTATATCGGCCTCTGTTCTCAATAGTAGATCCTGCGATGTCAGGACTCTTGATTCGCTTGATTCGATGAATTCGAATAGTGCAAACCAAGTCTGGCCCCAATCCAAACCCGGACAACCTCCGCTGTATCAAGAGAGTAAGGATCCATATAGACATGGATTGGGAATTCGCCTGCCAGTGCGGTTGCTCCAAAAAGTCCCACGATTGCTATTACTAACACAAATAAGAACCTAACCATGACTTCCTCCTCCCAAATGCATTCCTCGTCCCGGTATTATCGATAAGACTTATTCTGTCTCTGTGTAACATAATTGGTTTCTAGATTGGAAACAACGGGCTGCAGGACAGACTTATTTCAAAAGGAGCATTCTCTCAGATGTCAATTGATGTTCAGTTCTTAGAACATAGAAGTAGATCCCTGATGCGACATCGCGATGGAAGTCGTCTGTGCCATTCCACTTTGCTATGTATGTACCTCTCTCTTGGCGACCAGAATATAGTCTAGTGGTGTGACACATATATACCGCTATACTTTCTTCCACTTGTATGGTCTTGG
>CBDUQR010000015.1:0-59143 GCA_965369655.1 uncultured bacterium
CGTCACTGTCGCTACTCGCGATGACGAAGACTTCGCGCTATGTCATCCCGGCGAAAGCCCTTCGCTCTACTCAGGACTTGCCGGGAACCATCCTCACGTCATTCCCGCGAAGGCCCTTCGCTTTGCTCAGGATATCACGGGAATCCAGAACCAGATTCAGAATGCGTAGATGTTATGGACTTGAAAACTCGACTGGACCCCTTGCGTGTCCTGAGCATAGCGAAGGGCCTCCGCATCGGTCGCCGATCCCGATCCCCGAGGGAGGGGTGACGAACACGATATGCATGCAGGGATGAGGCATGAGATCACCATGTCGCTATCGCTCCTCGTGATGACAACAACACAGGCCCGCGCCCGAATTGGGTTCTTCAACAAGCCCCTGATTCGACATGCCTGATCTTATCACACCCGAACCGATCTGGATCGGCTCCACGGTTTTCGATTATTCCCGCACGTATGTGATAGGCATTTTGAATGTCACCTCTGATTCGTTTTCTGATGGCGGGATGTTCGCGCAGCCGGATATTGCAGTGAGACATGCTCTCGATATGATCTCACATGGCGCGGACATTATCGACATCGGTGGTGAATCGACAAGGCCGGGAGCGGACCCTCTCTCTTATGATCGTGAAGTCGAGCGTGTAATCCCGGTTATCAAGAGACTGCGAGGCGAAACGGACACACCGATCTCGATAGATACATACAAGTCGTCCGTCGCCGAGGCCGCCATCGAAGCCGGTGCTGACCTCGTCAACGATATATCCGGACTGCGGTTCGATCCGAAGATGGCGCGAACTATCGCCGACCACAATGTTCCGGTTATCATCATGCACATAAAAGGCGAACCGCGTTCCATGCAGGAGAATCCTGTCTACACAGACTTAATCGGTGAGATCAGATCATACCTTGCTGACTCGATAGCGCTCGCGATCAAGGCCGGAATTTCCGCAAACAGCATCATAATCGATCCGGGGATTGGGTTCGGGAAGACATTCGATCACAATTTCGAGATACTAAACAGCATTCAACGATTCGCCGATCTTGGGAAACCGATTCTCACAGGGGCATCGCGAAAGGCTTTCCTCGGATCGCTCGCGGGCGCCGACCCTGATGACAGACTGCCGGAATCTCTCTCAGCCGCCGTGATTGCCGCATCGCGCGGCGCACATTTCGTCCGCGTCCATGACGTCGAACTAACTGTCCGCGCGTTACGCGTCATCGACGCAGTCCGCCGGTCGTAGCCCCGTAGATTGTCGAAACCTTAACGGTTTCGACAATCGCGCGAAACGCGAATCATCTTGACCAAGATAGTGTGATTGATTAACTTCGTTACGGATCAGCATCATTGAATCAGCAACGATATTGAGGGGAACGAGCAATTGTGGATGTCGAAACCACGGGGGATTTGACCAACTCGACTGGACACGTGGAGAATAATCAAATACCAATGAAGGGAGGTCAGTTATGAATGCTAAGAACATTGCACTTGTAGTAATACTAAGTCTATTTGCTGGTTTTGTCGGAGGGTCAATTTCAATAGATCCGTTGTCTGCGGATCAAGAACAGGTGCTCAGACGCCTGCTATCTTCTCAGGTTCAAACAGGTACATCATTCCAATTTATAGAGAGGATTTAGCGACCAGATACGACAAATCACCAGAGGTGAATCAACAATGGGTTTTTCTACTTTAAGCAGATATTTCTTTTGATCGATTGCAAACTCAAATCCGTCTTTATCGAATTCAAGGTCAATTGTTTTTCTTGTCGGTTCGGAGGTGTTCTGGTAGTTAAAGGTTATTCTGCCAGGTTTGTGGTCTACATAATCACCACAGAAAGAGATTTCTCCTCCTTGCATCACAATCTCTCGGTCAAACTTCTTTTTCCATGAGACACCACTTGGATGATATTGGGAGTATCGGAGTGTATCCGTGCGCCAGAGTGCAGGAATCAAGACACTGTCACACCTACTGGCCAATTCACTGAGTGAGTCATGATACATCTGTATCTGTCGTTCCAAGAGCCTAATCTCTGCGTCACAACTTGATACCGCTCCCTGCCATCCTACCCAAAAGATTGCTGCCAGAGTACCACAACATGCTATGACTGCCCCAATAATCTTCCAAGAGCTCATGGCACCCGTCTTGTGTTCTGTTTCATCTTCACATGGAATTCGGATTTCAGCATCGTGATCACCCATTACGTTAATCGAGGCAGATCAGAATGTCAAGCGGCAAGTCGGGTACATCGAATCCCTTGTGGATTCGAAATTCTTCTCTGCCAATGGGCTGGCACCAATCACGTGTCAGTTGTCAATTGACAACTGGACCATCATTCATATCTTACGTGATCTTGAAACAGGGTACTCGATGAATTCATTCTTTGGCAAACAACTCCCGGTCGCAGTCGCATTCTTCGCGGGCGTCGTGATGATTGTCGCGTTCTTCTCAGCAGATCAGACAGTCTCGAATTTCTCGCAGGGGCAGCTTGTCTGGGTAACGATCGTCGGAGGGTTCTCTCTGTTGTTGGGCGTAGCGTCGATCACACGCGTCTCACTCTCGCAAGTCAGGGAGCGCAAAAAGGGCTGGCAATACAAAGTCGTCCTGTTGGTATTCCTCGCGGCATCCTCGATAGGAGCCATAGTAGAGGGCACAGAGCGGGGAACGGTCTACGACTGGCTCTTCCAGAACATGAACTCGCCGATGATGTCGACCATGTTCTCGCTCCTGGCATTCTATATCGCATCGGCGGCATACCGGGCATTCAGGGCAAGGACTATCGAGGCGACCATTCTCCTGATCACCGCCACGATTGTTATGCTCGGACGAGTCCCGATCGGGCAATTGATCTACGGACAACTCCCTGAGATCACCGACTGGATCATGAATTACCCTAATCTATCCGTCCAGAGAGGCATCATCATCGGCGCAGCGCTCGGAGCTGCCTCTATGTCTCTCAGGATAATTCTCGGAATCGAACGAACCTATCTCGGGAGATCGTAGATTGTTGTCACGACTGGCAGATGTGCTCGCGCGAATCGATCGAAGGGTAATCTACCTGCTGATCTCGATCTCTGTGATTATTCCGACCCTGATTACGTTTCCCCTGCCTGTGCCGATCTCGCCTGAGACGCAGGCGTTGTATGATAGAGTTGCGGCCATACCGGACAGCTCGACAATCCTTCTCACATTCGACTACTATCCGTCGACTCTCGCCGAAACGGAACCGATGTCGGTAGCTGCGCTCAGGCAATGCTGGCGAAAGGATTTGAAGATAGTGACTCTGTCAACGGTTGGTCTTGGTGGTCCGAGCATTGCGGATCGCGTGATGTCAACGATGGCCGATGAATTCGGCAAAGTGTACGGGATCGATTATGTGAATCTTGGTTATAAAGCCAACTACCAGGCTGTGCTGCTTGGACTCGGCATGTCGATCAGATCAATCTACCCGACCGATTTCTACGGTACTCCACTCGATTCGCTGCCCCTGATGAAAGACCTCGACACGTACGATGGCTTCGAGTTCATCTATATCATATCGGATAACGGCATAGTCGACAACTGGGTCGGCCTCGTAAATGCACAGTATGGCGCCGAGATGGGCGCAGGGGTGACAGCAGTGATGGCGCCGAAATTCTACGCGTATGTCAGGGCGAATCAACTCATCGGGTTGCTCGGCGGGATGAAGGGCGCGGCTGAGTATGAGCATCTGGTGGGCGTGGAAGGAGCGGCTACCTCCGGAATGGGCGCGCAGTCGCTCGTCCATATGACCATTATCGGATTAATAGTAATCGGCAACTTTGCATACTTCGCGGGTCGCAGGAAAAAATGAACCACGACGTAGTACATTTTCTCGAATTGACTATCGCGGGATTCCTGACCCTGTGCATCTTCTCGTTCCTGTATAAGGACAATCCGTTCTACCGGCTGGCGGAGCACATTTACGCCGGTCTGTCTGCCGGATACTACGTCGGTCTGATCTGGCATTCTGTCATCGTGCAGCAACTCTGGGTTCCGATCACTCAGAACGGAGAATACAGCCTGCTTCTCCCCGGCCTGCTCGGTGCGCTGATGTTCACGAGGCTGGTCGACCGGTTGTCTTTCCTCTCCAGAGTATCCATCGCATTCGTGATCGGCAACACTGCGGGCATTACCATCATTCAGCAACTGCACGGCTATGTCCTGCCGCAGATTGGCGATACGATCAGGGGATTCGGAGCAGGGGAATTCAATGCACTCGTCGGCTCGCTAATTATCCTGATTGGCGTCATCTCGACTCTGATCTATTTCTATTTCTCGAAAGAACACAAGGGAGCATTCGGGGTCACCGCCAAAGTCGGTACGGTCTTCATCATGATCTCTTTCGGCGCTCACTTCGGTTACACCGTGATGGGGCGAGTTTCCCTGCTGATAGGCCGCGTGCAATTCCTGATCATCGATTGGGTCGAGGCTTTCAACAGCATGATAAATTAGTTGCGAACAGCGATCCAGGTCAATATACTATAAGGTTTGATTCTTGGCGGGAGAGATATGTCTTGAAGGTCATCATTCCAGCGGCAGGCATCGGAGCGAGGCTTCGTCCGCACACACACAGCGCGCCAAAGGCGTTGCTCTATGTTGCCGGAAAACCAATCCTCGGACATATACTCGATCAGATAATACCACTTAAACCGTCGGAAGTTGTCATTACAGTTGGGTTCCTCGGCGCCAAGGTTATCGACTATGTCGAGAAGAATTACGACATCAATGTCCGTTTCGTCCGCCAGCAGGAACTCCTCGGACTCGGCTATGCGATTTATCTCGGAATCGATCCTGATGAAACGGATGACCTGCTCATTATCCTCGGCGACACGATTGTCGAAACCGACTGGTCATGCCTGCTAAAGTCGAATCGCAACATCATCGCAGTCAAAGAGGTCGATGATCCGAGACGGTTCGGCGTCGTGGAGACCGATGGGACTAAGATCACGAGCATAGTGGAGAAGCCGGAAGACCCCGCGTCAAACCTGGCGGTTGTCGGCGTCTATTATATCAAAGACACTGCTATCTTCAGGGAAGCGCTCGATGAGATATATGTCAGCGGACTGCGCACGAATGGCGAGTTTCAGGTCACTGACGCGTTCGAGCTGCTGTTGCGCAAGGGCGTCGATATTCATGTCTGCCCGATCGACGGATGGTACGACTGCGGCAAACGTGAATCGCTGCTCGAAACAAACAAGCACCTGCTCGAGTCGCTTCCGGACGAAAAGAAACACGTCACAATCGAGGGATGCGTCGTCATCCCGCCGGTCTATGTCGATCCGGACGCCAGGGTCGAGGAATCCATCATCGGCCCGAATACATCCATTGCGGCCGGTTCTTCGATCAGCAATTCAATTATCAGCAACTCGATAATATCCGCCGGAGCGCGAGTAGAAAACGCCCGGCTGACATCGTCGCTCGTAGGCAATCACGCCGTTGTCAGGGGTTCTTTCAAGATTCTGAATGTGGGCGATTCATCTGAAATCAGCTACTGAGCAAATGCAGATCGCATGGAAGGCGATCATTAGATACAGGAGGTTTTATGGCGGGCAAATCATTCTTATTCACTTCTGAGTCTGTCACAGAAGGTCACCCCGACAAACTCTGCGACCAGATATCCGATGCGGTCCTCGACGAAGTGCTTCGCAATGACCAAAACGGCAGAGTCGCATGCGAGACATTCGTCACGGTCGGGCTGGTGATTGTAGGTGGCGAGATCACGACAGAAACGTACGTTGACATCGGCGGGCTGGTCAGATCAACAATCGAGGATATCGGTTACACCGATCCCGGTTTCGGGTTCCATTACCGGACATGCTCTATTCTCAATGCGATCGGCAGCCAGTCGCCTGATATAGCTCAGGGGGTCAATGCGGGCGGCGCCGGCGATCAGGGACTTATGACTGGCTACGCGTGCAGTGAGACAAAAGAGCTGATGCCGATGCCGATCATGATTGCTCACAAGCTGGTCAGACGCATGGCGCAGGTCCGAAAGGAAGGCATTCTCGGCTACCTCGGTCCTGACGGCAAGTCGCAGGTGACAGTAGAATACGTCGATGGTGCGCCAAGAAAGGTTAAGGCAATTGTGCTATCGTGTCAGCACACCAAACAGATACTCGATTATATCGGCACATCGATCACGGACGACGCGAGAGATGAAATCAGGAGGACGATTATCGATCCGGTCATTCCCGAAGATATGATCGATTCGAATACTGACATTTTCATAAACCCGACCGGCAAGTTCGTCATAGGCGGACCGCAATCCGACACTGGCATGACGGGACGCAAGATCATTGTCGACACCTACGGCGGTATGGCGACACACGGCGGCGGAGCGTTTTCCGGCAAAGATCCAACCAAGGTCGACAGGTCCGCAGCATATATGGCGAGATACATAGCGAAGAACATTGTTGCATCAGGGATCGCCGGGAAATGCACGATTCAGTTCGCATACGCGATAGGCATCCCTGAGCCTGTGTCGATCGCTATCTGGACCGACAATACATCAAAGTACTCCGACGAAAAAATCACTGAAGTAATCAGAACAAAATTTGACCTTACCCCGAAAGGGATCATCAAGACTCTCGACCTGATTAGACCGATATACCGCAAGACGGCGGCTTATGGACATTTCGGTCGTGAAGAAAAAGATTTCACCTGGGAAAAAACCGACATGGCCGACGAGATCGCAAAGGAACTGTGACATGGCAAGAAAAGATTACGACGTCAAATCATTGAAACTCGCCGACAAGGGCAGGAAACGCATAGAATGGGCGGCCAATTATATGCCGGTCCTGAGTCTGATCCGCAAACGCTTTCGGAAAGAGAAACCGCTCAAGGGACTTAGGCTGGCAGCATGCCTGCATGTCACAACCGAGACCGCAAATCTGATCGACACGCTGAAAGCCGGCGGCGCGAAGATCGCTCTCTGCGGATCGAATCCTCTCTCGACACAGGATGATGTCGCGGCATCGCTCGTCAAACATCTCGGGACGTCGGTCTATGCAGTATGTGGCGAGAGCAACAAGATGTACTACGACCACGTGCATGCCTGTATCGATACAAAGCCGCATCTGACTATGGATGACGGCTGCGACGTCGTCTCGACCCTGCATGCAAAGCGCAAGGATTATATAGAAGGCGTGCTCGGTGGCACCGAAGAGACCACTACCGGCGTAATCAGGCTTCGCGCGATGGAGAACGACGGTGTCCTCCGCTATCCGATTATCGCGGTCAATGATTCAAATACGAAGCACCTGTTCGACAATCGCTATGGTACCGGTCAGTCGACCATGGACGGGATCATTCGTTCGACAAATATGCTGATAGCCGGCTCGACTGTAGTGGTTGCCGGTTACGGAATGTGTGGACGAGGCGTTGCGATGCGCGCCAGAGGTCTCGGTGCGAATGTTATCGTCACGGAGATCGATTCACTCACCGCGCTCGAAGCCGTGATGGATGGATACCGTGTTATGCCGATGGCAAAGGCTGCTCCGCTCGGCGACCTGTTCGTGACGCTGACCGGCAATACTGATGTTATCAGGCCGGAGCATTTCGCTAAGATGAAGGACGGCGCGATAGTCGCAAACTCCGGGCATTTCAATGTTGAGCTTGACCTCGTCGGTCTTAAGAAGATATCGAAGAAAGTCAGGCTCGTACGGGAATTCGTTGAGGAGTACACGCTCAAGTCAGGAAAGCGGATTCATATTCTCGGCGAGGGCAGATTGATCAATTTGACCGCCGCAGAGGGTCATCCTGCGATGGTGATGGATATGTCGTTTGCGAATCAGGCGTTGGCGGCTGAGTATATCGCGAAGAATCATCGCAAGCTCGAAAACCGCGTTTATCAAGTACCGGAGAACATCGACAGCAAGATATCAGAACTGAAGCTAAAATCGATGAGCATCCGGCTCGACAAACTAACCACGCGCCAGAAAGAATACCTGGCATCATGGCAGGAAGGAACGTAGAAGAAGGACTCATTGCCTATATGAGCTTTCAGGTGACTTCAGCAATTGTGTTGATTTGACACTGGAGGACCGATATGATAACTGTTGAGTTATGGAATATTCGGCACAAGTAAAGCCTATATAGAAGTTATTATGAAACTTGATTCAATCAAAATCGAAGGCTTCAAATCGATAGAATCTCTCGACTTGAATTTGCGTAAGTTGAATGTGATTATTGGCGCCAACGGGTCTGGCAAGTCCAATCTGCTGAACTTCTTTGACATGATGAAAGCAGCCACGGAAGGTAAATACAGTTCTTTCGTTACTACTGCAGGTGGAGCAGACAGATTGCTGCACTTCGGTCAAAAGCAGACAGACCGAATCCGGATAACAATGCATTTCGATTTGTACAGGTATATATGCGTTTTCAAACCGAAGCATGGTGATTCGCTTTTCTTCGAAATTGAGAGAACCTACGATATATCTAAGCCTGGACCTTCCAATAGAGAAACAGTGAGACACTTACTGAGTGAGTCTATTCTCTGTGAAGCAACCGACTCTGAAGTTACGAAGAAAATTGCCGAAGCGATTAAGTCCTGGCAAGTATATCATTTCAATGATACCAGCAAGTCTTCTAAAATCAAGAAATCTGGGAATATTTCAAATAATATTTCTCTCATGCCTGATGGTTCTAATCTGGCTGCCTACCTGCTCATGCTGCGCGACACGCGGCGGGAGTATTATGACAACATCGTAGGCGTCATCCGAATGGTAGCACCATTCTTTCATGATTTTGTCCTTCGCCCGATACCCGGCAATGAGAACACGATTTTGCTTGAATGGCGACATACTGAGTCAGATGCCTTGTTCAACGCAGATTCTCTTTCGGATGGAACCCTTCGTTTCATGTGCCTCACAACTCTCCTGATGCAGCCTGAACTACCGGACACCATCCTTATTGATGAACCGGAATTAGGTCTCCATCCCTATGCAATCGTTCTGCTCGCAGACATGATGAAAAAAGCTGCACATAGAGCACAGATCATTGTGTCCACTCAATCCGTGACACTTGTAGATCAGTTTCAGCCGCATGATCTCATTGTCGTTGATCTGGTTGATGGCAAGTCGCAATTTACCAGGCCCTCTGAGAGTCAGGTCATTGAATGGCTGGACGACTACAGTTTAGGTGAACTGTGGGAAAAGAATATCTTTGGCGGCAGGCCGAGATGAGCCGTATTCTTATCTACATCGAAGGTTTTACAGAGGAGGGGTTTGTACAAAAAGTCCTCGCTCCTCATCTGGATTCGCTGGGCATTTTCATGATACCTATTCCCACCACGACGAAGCTTGTCAAGAATGGTCGAAACTTCAGAGGAGGTATGAGTACATACGGAAAAGCAAGACGAGATGTACTGGGTCTGACTCGTGACACTGACGTAGTGGCCATCACGACCATGCTCGATTACTATGGATTACCAAATGATTTCCCAGGTAGAGAGAGCTTACCCGGAGGTTCATGCTTCGAGAAAGTAAGATACTTGGAAGAAGCTTTCAGAAATGATATAGATTCACAAAGATTCATTCCTTTTCTTACGCTTCACGAGTTTGAGGCATTGCTATTCTCATCACCGCGTGAATTCGATCCAATTCTTCCCGACACTGATATTTCGCGACGTATTCAAGATATTCGTAACCGGTTTTCTTCCCCTGAAGAAATTAACGACGGAAAGGACACTCATCCAAGTCAAAGGATATTGGAACTCGAACCTTCTTATAGCAAGAGAACTGATGGCCCGCGTATCGCTGCAAGGATCGGTCTTGATACAATCCGCAAAGAGTGCACCCATTTCAACGAGTGGTTGACAAAGCTTGAGAGTTTCGCTGATTGAACCTTCACAAGATACAAAGCTTCCCTTATTTCTAAGCTTTCACTTGCAAATTCGCATATTTCGCGAGTAGTTTCTTGCGGCCAACATATTCAAACATGACGTCGATCTCGGTCGACTCTGACATACCACGCCGTGCGATGATCCTCCCGTCGCCCCATGTTGGATGCGTGACCCACCACTTCACCCTCGATGGCCGCCTGAAGCATCCGCTGGGCACCTTCCTGTCCCTCAGGATCCCATCGTCCCTCAGGATCGGGATCGGCGACCGAAAGATCGAGGTCAATGACGGGATCGGCGACCGATACGAACAACTTTGAAAGCGCTTTCAGATGACGCTGGCGGAATGATGCTATCGTGTCATGATCCGGATGCTGGTTCGCGCTCAATACACGGAATGATACCGAATCGTGAGTAGCGCGCTCAAGCTTGCGAGAACTCGGTATCCCAACACAGTAGCCGTAAAGCAAAAGGCTGACCATCATCTCTGGATCATAAGGCGGCTGACCGCCTGCCGTACCGTTGTAATCATTATAGATCGCGCCGAGGTCAAGGCCCCGAACAACATCCATCATGAAATACGCCAGATCACCCTCCGGAAGCCATTCCTTCATATCAGGTGGTAGAAGGAACAACTGGTCCGGGTCGTATCTCCGAAAACGTGTCTTGTTATTCATACCCCCATTCTAATACTGTTCCATACTTCTTCAAATCAATTTGATGAAATCAATACCGGGGTTCTCCGACAGACTCCTAGGGGAGAGAGAAATAGCTGCAACAGGAAAAGAGGGTAGTTCGACCGTTGTTCAAGACCAAAACGGTTGTCGGTTGCTTGTTTCTGCTTGACATTTGGCGCAAAATCGCTATTTTTATGCTTCGTTATGGTGCGAAAAAGCAGAAAACCTGCAGTTGCAGCGCAGTCGAAAAGACAAAGCAAGGCGGATCAGCCGTTGCCATTTGGTCGCACCAATTATCTTGTGTTCGGTGCAGGGCTTCTGGCTGTGATCCTTGGATTCATAACGCTGGCGTTAGGTTCCGACACACTCGCGCCGATACTGTTGGTAGCCGGATATTGTGTGATAATACCGGTTGCGATTATCCTGCGGGATAAGGGAAAGGGCCGGAGCGAAGAGACTTCGGGCGGTTAGCTCAGTTGGTTTAGAGCGCCTGCCTTACAAGCAGGAGGTCACTGGTTCGATTCCAGTATCGCCCAGATGGATATAGATTTCGCAGACATACAGCCGGGGTTGTAGTTCAGTTTGGTTAGAACGCCTGCCTGTCACGCAGGAGGTCGCGAGTTCGAGTCTCGTCAACCCCGCTTAGTAAGACGATCAGTCCCTTTGGCGAGTATGTCAAAGGGCTTTCTGTATGTGGGATAAAGAGTTCCGCGGTCGAAAGTGCAGTTCGATAGTAAGGTGTTGAGCAGTTTGCGTTGCTCTTGGCAGGATTGCTGTAAGTACATGTCATACGCTTGGTTGGCGAGTTCTAAGATTTCCCCGCCAGTCTTGTAGTATTCGAGGTTTGCTGACTCGTGAGACTTAATTTGAAATTGGATGTTCACAAGCTCATTATTCCACTCGACGAATTTCCTCTCCCATAGTTGCTCTGGGACTTTGCCGTTCAGCTTGTCTTCGTATGCTCTGTCCATCATGCGCTGCACACGATCATAGCGGGATCTGAGTGAGTCAATCGAGTTCCTGTGATATTCAACCTTATCTTCCTGGCTCTCAATCAGAGCCTTCTTGATATCCTCTACCGTATCCTCATCGATATGGATCTTCTTGATGACATCAGCGAAGAGAACGGACAGTTTCTCCTCTCTGACATAGGTATTATTGCATCTCCCTTTTGCTTGTGTGCAGTGGTAATAAATGTAACTGCCCTTCTTGATCTCCGGTGTCATTGAACATCCGCACAGGTGACATTTCACAAGACCAGCAAATGCAAAACCACGTTTAGTCTCCTTCGGATGATTTGCGGCACCGAAAACGTCTTGGACCTGATCAAACAGTGTCTTTGGAATAAGCGGTTTGTGTTTTCCCAAGTACCGTTTGCCTTTCCAAATAAACTCACCATAGTAGATCGGGTTGTTAAGAATTCGATGGATTCCTGCTTTGTTTATGGCCATTGAGTTCCGTGAGAACAATCCTGATTCTTTGGCAAGCTCGGACAGCCTTTTCAGAGAGTATTCTCCTGTTGAATACCACTGGAAAAGCCTGACGATGAAAGACGCCTTTTGAGGATCAGGCTCGATTAGGTGAGTCTCCTTATTGGTAACATAGCCGACGGGAGTTCTCGCGGGCCAGGCACCCTGAGAAGCCTTCTCAGTTAGACCCTTCTTGACTTCCTCAGAAAGATTGTCGCAATAGTTCTTCGCCATGAGCACCATAATGCCGTGCAGGAGCTTATCAGATGATTTGGAGTCCTTGGACAGCACGAAGTTCTCTTTGACAAAATGAACTTCGACTTCGAGTTCGTCAACAGTAATCCAGTCTTTGATGTTCCTGTAAAGCCTGTCGGTTTTCTCAACCATGTTCCCACATTCATCAGCTCCGATTATGCCGAGAGGAGTCTGTGCAGCGTGGCGCTGGTTATTTCAGAGGCCAGGCTTTGTCCTTCTTGCAGCTTCCTTTCCAACTCATCGCACATGGCCATCAATTGATCGACTTTAGCGACGATCCTTTTCTGTTCTTTTAGTGGCGGGATTGGAATAATGAGCGACTTCAGCGCCGTTCCATTGACATTGGGTTGCCCAGTACCCATGGATCGTTCGTATAGATGATCCCAATACAGCTGTGATCCAAGGAACACTTTCACAAATCGTGGACAAACCCTATGATGCGGAATGAACCGAATAAGGTAAGATGCGAACACGGTGGTTACGGGGAGTTCAGATACTAAATACGACTTGCCGATGGTCCCGCCTGTCCGCGCGATTAAGATGTCATTCTCCGCCAGAGCATATGTCCGCAACTTGCTGCTTTCGATTTTGCACCCAGGGACTGTCTCCCAATCAACCCGATCATTCTGAATATCGGTGATCCTCAGAAGCCTCACTTCCTTATTCGTTACATCTGCGGAGGCATTGTAGCCGTAGTGAATGTTAACCGAGATACTTCCGAGTCTTACCCATTCCCATTTTGACGGTAGATCAAACGGCAGTTCATCAGATTCAATTCGTAATGGTGGCTTAGGCTTTCTGATCTTACCTTCCTTGACCAGCTTCCGTTTCTCCACCTCAATTTTCTTCAGAAGCTCTAAGGCCGGTTCGTCATTCGGGTCTTGGGGCACTAACTTGCCCTGAACGGCCAGTTGGAGTATTGACTTGCGTAATTCAGCGACATTTTCGGGAACGTCGTACAGCATCTCAAAATTGTCACTGATCCTCTGCCACGCCGTCAGGGGCTTGTCGGTCCCAACGGCGCGGGCAAGACAACGACTATCAAGATGATAATCGGCATGCTCGATCCGACCGACGGCGCTGTGCATGTCAATGGCTACAACGTTCATCCCCCACGGGGTACCTTCTAAGTTCCGGGTTCCACTTTCTATGCATTTTCTCTTGACTATGCATTTTTCTCTTGACAAGGTCGCAGCAAGGGGTTAATTTAGCGGCCAGTTCAAGCAAGACTCTGATATTACTCCCAGGCTGGACTTGCAGGATTTATTCGCTTCCAAGGACTGGATGCAGGGGAAGGATTCCCACCAAAGTTTAGGCTTCGGCAAGTTGTAGGATTGAGCACTGGTTGCTAAAGAGGAATAAATGTATGTTTTCCAAGCTTAGAATCACTCAAGCAGCGATTTGTCTATGGCTGATCGCCATTCTGGTCAATCCTTTAGTTGGCAGCCCACAGGTCAAGAGCGATATCACAGGGGGATGCGACTGTGACTCCCTAACCAAGCAGACGGTTTGCGAGTATACAGTCCTCTCTGGAATTCCCGCGCTGAGCCACATAATAATGCCGATTGCCGAAAACTGCGTAGAAGTCTTCTCCGTAACCAGCCCATTCTTCACGTTCGGAAGCCCGCAACTGCACAAGGATAACTTCTGCGGGGAGATCTTCGGGATCAAGGCAGATCAGGAACTGGGTGAAGGGCAGATGACAACCATCACCATGATTTACGATGGCTGCTTCAAGCTGGGAATTGATGTTGTCTATGCAGCATTGAAGGGAGGGCCAAATTGCGAGCTATTCCCAATCTATAGTGTCGTTGACTGCGATCTGCCGTCGTGCATCAAGTGGTCGCTCGATGCTGAGGTGGTGGGTTTTCAAGTCCGGAAGCCGGGAGCCTATTCCTCCTGCATTGCTACGATGACACTTGAATCCAACTGCCGGGTGAACGTCGGCTTTGAGTCCTTCGGTGACCTGATCCCGGTGCTGTCATCCGGTCCGGGTCCGATTTCCGCCTTTTATGCGACTACACCGCCCGACCAGACGGATCCACCGGCGGAGTTCTTGCCGCCGGCAGATTTCAATCAACATACCCTGGTTGTACCGATGGATGCAGGGGAGTACCGGTTTTCGATTTGGGGCAAGATAGTGATCGGTAACGAAGTCACGGCGTGTGAATATGGAGATAATGCGACTATCAGCCTGGAATTAGAAAACCATAACACATTTATTGACTCGGATCAGTAACTCAGTAACATTGGGGAGAAAGGAGAAGCTAGTTAGAGGATTCTATTGTGAACAGGGGGGAATTTAGGGTTAAGATTGTGTTTCAAAGAAAACCTCAAGACAAACGGAATGGAGGGAACCATGAAAGGATTCTCCGTACTACTCGCTGTGGGTCTGCTTGTGCTGTTACTCACGCCGACAGCCTTTGGTCAGGGTACAGCGGTCTGGAAGCTCAACGACGCGGGCGAATGGATCGTCACTGAAGAGGCCAGGGCACTGAGAACTGGCGCAATGATCGATTCCTCGTGCAACCAGTGGGAATGGCACGTCGATGTTACAATCAACGCATCGGTGGCTCAGTGGATTCATTGGAATCTGAACGCCCAGGGTTGGGACTGGAGAATAATGAAGCCGGGGTGTTACGCCGCTAACTGCATCCACTTCTGGGTGGCCTCTAATGGCGACGTACTAATCGACTACGAGGGTTTCAATGATCTCGAGTCCGTTCAGGGCAACACGCACAACAATTGGATCGAGGCCTATTACTCGTGGGGTGAGACTCCCGAGATAGCCGATATGAACGGCTGGGTCCGGGCAATCGACCTGAATTTGGACGATGACCTTCTGGACGAATCCGAGCTTAATGATCCCTTTACGGGTGACCTGCACGCGGGGATAGAATTCAAGCTGTTCAACAAGGTCTGTGTTGTGGATTGCAACACTGCTTGCGAATATCAGGATCTGGCCTCTATAACTCTGGTTCTAATGCAGCAGAAAGACTGGGTTGACCCGGACGGAGGTTGGGCTCTGTAAAAGTAAGAATGCCCTCGCACTGAAGCACGTCAGAGGTGCGGGCGTTTGATTTTGTGTGATAATGGACCGGCGCTGGAGAACCCCGATTCCGGCGCCGGTCGTTTGAGATAGGAGTCTTTCTCAACAAGATCAGGGTATCGCTTGGCCAACGCCGGCAGAAGGAATCACTTGACAACCCGAACCGTCCCGCGTATAGTTGTGGTGCCTTAAAAAATCATGTGGGAGCAGAAGATGTTAATAGAGATGATGCGGAAACATGACACAAAGCGGTGCCGGAAGGGGTTCTTGGGTGCCAATACTCGACGACGAGTAGTGGCGGTTGTTCTGCTTTCGCTGCTGGCTGCCTCCTCCGCCCATGGCCAGTTCGATATTATCCTGGAGCCTCAGGTCACCGAAGTGCAGCTCGGCCCGGGGAAACGTGCGGTACTGCCATTCAGATTGAGCAATGTGGATAAAGACGAGCCGGCCTTTGTGCGGGTTCATGCCAGCGATGTCCGGCAGGGGACGCGGGGCCAGTACTTGTTGGTCGACAGCCTGATGCCTTACTCTTGTGTACCGTGGTTGACACTGCCCGATACTCTCTTCGAAATAGGCCCCGGCGAGATGCTGCAGATTCCGGTACAGGTCAAAGTGCCACATGATGCCCACGGCGGCGCTTACGGGGCAATCGTGTTTGAGATCATTCAGAAAGAGCCAGCAGCCGCGGACCCCACGAAGCTTGTTCTTGGGGCGCAATACAGCTTTCAGTTGCCGGCCTGGATCGAAATGACTGTCACACGAGGCCGCCCGATAAGAGGGCGCCTGACTCCGGGGAATATAATCGTGATGCCCACCGCAGACGATCCGAAACTGCTCGAGAAATACGGAGACCGCGGTATGGTCGTATCGGCCGAGATGGAGAATACGGGCGATATCCATGTCTTCACAGAAGGGCGAGTGATAATCCGCGACGAGAACCAACGTCTTGTCAGGGATACCCGCCTTGGCTCGGGACGTGGCGCGATTCTGCCCGGGGCCAAGACAAACCTGAGGACAATCATGAAACTGCCCCGCCCTGGCAAATACTCAGTCAAGGCTATTGTGGAGTATGGAGGCCGTTCTCCGGCGATTGCCCAAACCGCCTTGGAGGTTACTGATACTCGGTCTGCGCGCGCGGGTGAGTCCGAGATCGCTTTGCCGCTATATATTGACATGCGCCCGGATGAGTTCGAACTGTCCATCCCGGGAGGGGGGTTCCGTGTCCTCGGCCTGACTCTTCGGAATCGCGAAGTCGGACCGGTGGAGGTGGACGTTGAGCTGGGGAGAATCTATTACGACGAGAACGGCCACATGTGGGTCTCGGAGGAGGATGCGGATAGCGGGCGCAGTTCTTCACCGTGGCTAACAGTCGAGCCTCAGAATTTCGTCATGGACCAGGAGCGGCGACAGAATGTCCGCATTTCACTCGATGTTCCGCCTGACGTCTCGGGGGGGTATTATTCCTGCGTGGTGCTCAATGCCCGACTGGTCGACGACACCGCTGCGACAACCTTACCGTCACCTATCTACTGTCCGATCTACCTTACCGTGCCGCCCAACCTTGAACCGGGCGGGGAGATTGTCCGGATTGATGTTGAATGCATTGAGGCATCCGCCACGACTCTGGAAGCGGAATTCCGCAATACGGGCAACATCCATAATATGATTCGCGGCAGTGTGAAACTACAGCTATGGGTTGAACCGGAGTCCGTCCCGGGCCTCGAGATCATGGACGCCGCCGGGTTTAAGGATGTCGCGGTGGTTCAACTGGAAACCGACAGTTCCTATGTGCTTCCCGGGGAGACTCGCGTGATCTCCTCCGAGATCATCAGAGGCCTTCCGGCCGGACGCTACCGAGCCGAGGCTGTGATTAACTACGGCGGCACGACACCCGCAATCATGGAGCGAGAATTTGTCATCAAAGCTACCGATTAACAGCGTCCTCCTGTCTATCCTGGTTGCCTGGGCGGTCGCTGTGGTGGCACTCCCGGCCGTATCGATAGCACAGGGGCAACTCGACCCTGCCGACGACGAGAGTGGAGACCGGACTCCCGTTCCGTCTGGCCCCCCAGAGGACTTGCACCAAGCACCTGCCGAGGTACGTGAATGCCTCATGACCAACGTGTTCTATGATGCGGATGTGCGAGAGATTTTGCAGACGATGGCTGCTCAGTGTTTTGTGAATGTGATAGCTGATGAGACCGTTCACGGCATCGTATCGGTGGAGTTCGAGGATGTTCCGCTGGAAGAAGCCATGCAGAGAGTGCTCGTACCGTTTGGACTCACTTATCGCTGGATGGATGGTTACTACCTTGTTGGAGCCGCCCGCCCGGACAACCCCTCCTTTCCCCTGTTGACTGAAACAGAGTTGTACCGGCCAAGCTTCATCAAAGCAGTTAATGTACCCAAACTCATGTCCACGTTCTTTAGCCCTTACCTTAGGGTTGACAACGATATGAACACTGTGGCGCTGACTGCCTCTCCCGAGCTTATCGCCCGCATGAAAGCCGACCTGGCTCAAATAGACCAGCCGCCACGGCAGGTCATGATTGAAGCACTGGTGACGGAAGTGTCTTCAGATGTCGGCCGAGCATTGGGACTCTCATGGGGCTTAGAGGGATCGAAGAAAGACGGTCTGAAGACTTTTGGTGCAGATGCTTATACGTTAAACGGTGTCAGGTCGGATTCTACATTTGGTGCGTTTTTTCAGCGCCTGGGGATCTTGTCGGAGGGGTGGGTTGGTCAGTATCAAGCTCGAATAAATGCCTTGGCGCACGAGGGCAAGGCACAGATCAGAGCCAACCCACGCATTGCCACTTTGGAAGGCAACGAAGCACGTATCTTCGTTGGCCGAGAAGAATACTTCACTATCCTTACTGGTTCGGTATCGTTTGCATACGCTCAGATGGAGGTCATCAAGACCGGTATTTCGCTCACGATTACTCCCTACGTTTCGACGGATAGTCTAATAACTCTCGATATCGAACAAGTGGTCTCTGATGTAATCGGCTCGGGCAGTACAGGGTTGCCAGTAACCAACAAACGCAGCGTTAAGACGAGAGTCCGTGTTGCTCGCGGCGAGACTGTCGTAATCGGCGGCCTGAAGGTCGCAACCCAAGTGAAAAAAGTGCGGAAAATCCCTCTTTTGGGATCTATCCCGATCTTGGGCTATTTCTTCCGACATACCGAGACCCAAAAAGTCGAGACTGAGATTACGGTGCTGATAACGCCCAGTCTGTGGCAACCTGGAGACGACTTCTAAGTTTTGTCGGTCAGGAGTGATGTTGCTTTTCGTTGTACCCGTTTTCATGGGAACCTCGGTTACTCTCATGTATGTAGTCTCCGGGAACAATCCGTACCTCGCAATTTCCATATCGGTTGCGGTGTTGCTGGTCCTGTCCCGGTTTTCGGCGATATTCTGCAGAAAAAGGATCGAGACCAGGGCAATCCGTCTCAGGTATACAGAATAGCCATTCCTGCAAACCTGCGGTCGTTCAGCGTGTTACCGATTCCGATGATCGATTCTGTTCATCTTTCGACCTTGACAATATCCAACTTTGAGTTATCATACAGTCGTATCGACAAGTTGTTGCGGGTTTCTACGGACGAAAAACGCTGTCTTGGGTGAGGAGGCGGCATCCCTGTTACACGGTCGATCAATAGGTCTCACTCGTTCTTGAGATAAATACTGATTTGTCAAAAGACTCTTCCGGAGGATTAAAATGAAGGGTTTATTAGCATGTTTCCTGGCGATACTTATTGCAGTTGCCATATCGTTCGCAGATCCACAGTGGGCAACGTTCGAGATCAGCATACAGAATTCGCCGGAGACCAATCCCGGTCAGGTCGTCGCAGTTCCTGTCGACATGACCAGATGCGATCAGGACTTCGGCGGATTTGATCTCTACATGCAGTTCGATCCGGCAGTCCTTGAGGTTGACCATGTCGAGATGGGTCAACTGCTTGTCGACTGCGACTGGGAGTATTTCGAGTATGGATCCGACCTTGGAACCGGCTTGCTGCGGATTGTCGCGATTGCAAACACTCTCAGTGTACCGGACGAACCACTCTGTTACAGCGGCATAGGCACCCTTGCAACTGTCTACTTCATCGTTGACCCAGGCGTGCCTTCGGACAGGATTGAGCCGGTCAGATTCTACTGGAACGACTGCGCTGATAATGCTCTGTCCAATGTCGGCGGGGACACGCTGTTCGTTTCAGATGATGTTTACGACTATGACGGCACCTTGATGACAGGAGAGCCTGGCACCGGCGGCATTTCGCCCGACTGTCTGCCGGGGCTGCCGGAGTCAGTTATCGCTCAGTGGGTTGAATACAGACACGGTTCCGTCGATATCGTGGTACCGCCACCGCCTGAGGGCTGCGATCCGAATGGTGACGGTATTCCATTGCAGTTGGACGACATCACATTCCTGATAAACTATATGTTCCTCGGGGGACCGGCGCCTGATCCGATTGACAGCGGCGACTGCGATTGTAACGGCAGAGTCGACCTGATTGACATCACCAAGACAATCGCCTACCTGTTTCGAGGCGGACCGAATCCCTGCATGCCGGGCGCATACTAAGACTCAGTCAAATTGCGTAGATGATTAAGCGGCTATGCTCAATTGCATGGCCGCTCGCATATCGGGCTTGTTGAGAAACCCCGTGACAAGTATTGCATGCAGATTCGTCATCACGAGAAGCGTCAGCGACGTGGTGATCTCAGTTCTGGAAATGCTTTGTCTGACATGAGATTGCCATGCTCCCTGTCCCTCGGGGGTCCTCTCGTCCCTCAGGATCGGGATCGGCGACCGACGGTCGCTCGCAATGACGCCGAAATCCAGTGCTTCTCCGGTATCGCATGCCAGTCGCCTTTTTTCAACAGGTCCTTATCGCGAAAGAACAGCCTTGAAGAAATTGAACTCGAAGCCCTTTGGTCTGTGGGGTAACGGTCCGATAGTTGTCTCGGTACGTTTGCCGATAGCTGTGATCCTGACGACCGCCCACATGTCGTCGCCGAAATCAATCCTGACCGGAATTATTGACTTGAAGCCGTCCGGCACTTTCTTCTGCTCGACCACCGCGTCCACGAAGAACTTATCACCTTCTCGACGTACTTTCTTATCGAATTTCAGGTTCGGCACATCCAAACCGAATATCCATTGATCGAAAAACCAGTCCATCGGCTCGCCGATATGCCTCTCGACGACTCTCTGAAAATCCACGGTTGTAGCAGCCCTTCCACGGTACGTTTCGACGAAGTCCCTCATCATCGCGATGAATCTCTCGTCGGACCCGGTAGGCCAGTCTTTCATCAGGCAGCGCAGCATGTGCATCACGTAGCCACCCTTGGAATAAACGAGCGCGCCGTAATCCTGAGATTTCGATGACGCCAGACGATACCCGAGCCATATCGGCCCGGCCTCGGTACCCTCACTCCATCCACCCCTGCTCGTCCTGCCTTTCTGGATCGCATCCCTCCGCCAGACATCGAGGATCTCGAAGTACTTCTTGTAATCCCTGGTTTTCTCCTGAACATACCATGCGCCGGAAAACTCCGAGAAAGCTTCAGACATCCATTGGTCGTGATAGCTTTCCCATCGAACCAGATGCCCCCACCACTGATGCGCCACCTCGTGAGCACGGAATTGCGCGTCCCATATCTTCTCCTCGGACTGAAATGTCCCCCAGGGCAGGTGAATCAGTCCCGGCATACCCTGCCCATGGCTGGTTGGAATCTCTGTTACGCGGATTTCATCATATGGAATGTCTCCGTAGATCATCGTGAAGAACTTCAAGGCGCCTGCCACATCCTCGCCGACCCGCTTCTTCATGTCTGGGCCGAGCAAATCTCCCGTATGCGTACGCCCTCGGTATATCCTGACCACTGGAGTTGCAGGGTCCTCGATGGTCAGCGTGTCGAAGAGTCCGTAGTTGAATGAGCAGTATGTTTCGGGTGCGGCGGTCACCCATCGTGTGTAGTTCGTATCGTATGCGATGGAGTCGACAACGTTCTCGCCCACAGAGATAAGCATAAGCCTTCGCGGACACCTGAACGACGCATCGAATCGGGACGGCGCCAGCGGTTCGACTATCGGATACCAGTATATTTGATTCTCGATAAAGAAATCACCGGTCGGGCTTTTCGAGATGATCTTGTCAGAATGGTAATAGAATACAAGTTGCGATGTGTCGCTTTGCACGAGCGGTTTGTCGAAGAAGACAGTGAATCCCGGCTCTTCCTCGAGTTTCGACACATAGAGAGCGGCGCCATGCGCATCCAGCACGGAATCAACATCTGTTTTATCGAATATCAAACTGTACAGCGTACGCAGTGAATCGATTTTCGGGATGAATTCGAGAGTTGCCTTGCATCTCAGATGCGCCCTTTCTGTGATCTCCGCGTCGATAGTATACTTCAGCGGCTCCACCTGTCTGATCACATCCCTGTGCCGCCATGACAACCCGGCATCGTAATGGTCGAGCGGGAAACAGGACATGACAATCTCGGCGTAATCCTTGCGATGAATAGATGTTCGCTTGTAGAATCTGAACGATTCAGTGGCAAGACTGCTGAACTCGACAAAGAAACGCTTTTTCTTCCTGGTCGCGATCTCGATCCAGACATAGCTGCCGGCGTTGCCTGCAAGTTCGGCGGCAATCGAGGCCTGCACATTCCAGTCCTCACTCCTGAGGAATCTGTTTGAATTTTCTGCGAATTTCCTGAGTTTGCCTGACAATGAAGCCCGCTCTCCATGAGCCGTGTCGAAAACAGACTCAATCCACGATGGCGACGCCAGGATACTAAGCTTATCGAATTCGATGTCGATGGAATCAGATTTCAGGTGCTTGTGCAGGGAGAATTGTTCGATGTCTGTCGGTGGAGATATACGCAGCCTGCCGGTACCGGAGAAAATGCAGCTATAGAACTGTCCTGCCACAGAAGGCAGAAGATAGAGCGTTCCAACGGTCAGCTCGAATTCAGCCCTGTCGCAGTTGAACCGATGATCCGACAGTTTCAGTTCGATGCACTGGTCGTACTGCGGATCGTTTATCGAGTCGTACGTCGCTTCATACCATTCCGGCGTGTAGGCGTACGCCTCTGCGCAGAGCAGCGTTGATAATACGAACAGGACAATCGATCCGAACCGCACAAAGTATGCTGTCCTATTCAACTTGAACACACCACTACTGTCCTTTGCGTCTCTCTCGCTCCCTGTTGTCTATGTATTCTTCAAATGTAACGACGTCGTAGGCTTTCGAAGTCATGTAGGCGAGATAATCAAGAAACTTTCGGGGTGGAATCCTGCCCGGCTGTCCACCGATGATCTTGTTTCGGCGACCTTCGATGAAAAGAGTCGTGGGATAACCTGCAAGAAAAAACACCTTTCTCAGGTGCGACTCGGTGAACGGCATTCCCTGGAAATGGATCGTGTCGTTCCTGTCGGTCTGGATCTTGATTGCAATGAAATCCTTGTTCACTGCCTCGACTATTTCAGGAATCTTGAAAAGGGAATCCATCCAGACACATGGGGCGCAATCAACAGTATCGAAATACAGCACGCCATACCTCGCCGTGCCGACCAGTTCTCGCATCCCTTCGTCGTAATCGTGCCACTCAATCCTTGCTCGATCTGTGGACGTTTGTACCTGCGGAGTGACATTCTCCAGTGTATCGGGACTATCCTTGCCGGACGGCTCAGTCTCACCGCCGCACGACAATACCGCAAGAGCCGAAGCGATCAATATGTATGGGATGATAAAACGTTTCACTTGCTGACAAATCCAGCGACCGCCGGAGACTAACCTGTGCTTCAACCGAACGGCGTGCAACTCCCGCCCGATTTCCCTGATGATCCGGACGAAAATGCGGACATCTTCCGCTCCGCCTCGGGCGAGCCGCATTCAGGACAGCGGACGCTGTAAGCGGTCGTCGAGAAGACAAGTTCCTCGAACTCGTGTCCACACCTGCTGCACTTGAACTCAAACATCGGCATTACATAAACCTCTGCTGAAATATAAGCGTCAAATGGAATCTTCAAAGCCTATTCTTTTTCTGAATGATCTCGTTTTCTGTTCGACAGAATTCCAAATCCGACGAAGGCCCCGATCAAAGCGCCGTAACCTGTCGAGATATAAGAGCTTGAGGTCAGGGGACATACGCCGGACTGACACCCAGCCAACGCATAATACAGATAGCCGAGCGCTCCAGGAAGCGCCACCAATCCCAATTTGAGTACTATAGAAATCGACATTTCGCCTCCTGCGTCTACCTGCTCAACAATAAGATCGGCAAATGGTTCAAATGATTCAGAAAAAGCACATCCATCAAGTTCCGAGTCCCAATGTCCGGACACAATTATATTGCGCCTGCCACTGTGTTTTTTTATCTTACATAGTTTCATGGTGGCTTACAACGACTTAACCGATAACGTCGCGAAGGTCAAACGCGATATTGAAGAGTGTCTCGAACGCTCCGGCAGAGCTGGGGACAATGTTGTAGTAGTCGCTGTGACCAAGACTCTCCCGCCGGAGGCGGTAGAGGCCGCAGTCAGAGCGGGAATTACCGATGTCGGGGAAAACAGGGTTCAGGAGACCGGATCGAAGAAGCCTGAAGTGACAACCGACTGCAGGTGGCACCTGATCGGGCATCTGCAGAAGAACAAGATCAGCAAGGCGATCCAACTCTACGACATGATCCAGTCGATCGACTCGTACGAACTCGCTGCTGCGATCGATGCCAGAACCGAAAAGCCGGTCGACATACTGCTTCAGGTCGATTCATCGGGAGAGGAGACCAAGTTCGGAATCAGCCCTGATGACCTGACAATGATCGCGGAACGGATCGCGCGGCTCGAAAAGTTGAGAATCAAAGGACTTATGACCATCGGACCAATGACCGATGACAGACAGAGAATCAGACATAGTTTCAGAACGACCAGATCGTTGTTCGATGGACTGAAGGATGCTCGAATTCCAAACTGCAGCATGGAGTACCTCTCGATGGGCATGAGCAGTGACTACATGATCGCAGTCGAGGAGGGCGGCAACATGGTCAGAATCGGCACAGCGCTATTCGGCAAGCGAGGTTGATATGGAAGAATCCCGGTTTTCGATAAGTCCCGCAGAGATCAAAGGCCGTCAGTTCGGCAGGAAAATGCGCGGATATGACCCGGAAGAGGTCAATGACGTACTGAAGCTCGCCGCCGAGAGCCTCGAACAGGCTCTGGTCAGAATAGACAAGCTTGTATCCGATCTTGAACATCTTGGGAAGCGAGTCGATCAGTTCGAGAAGATGGAGACGACCATCAAGGAGACTCTCGTGACGACTCAGGCGTCGGTCAATGAGATCAGGAAAAACGCAGAGAAAGAGGCGGAACTGATTAAGCGTGAGGCCCAGGTGGAGGCTGCCACCGAGATGGAGATGCACCAGCGAAGGGTCGAAAAAATCAAGTTGCAGATGGAAAAGCTGAAGAATCTTCGAGATGACTATCTGATCAAGTTCAGATCGCTGGTTGGCAGCCACCAGGAGATGCTTGACAATATGGTGAGCGAATACGGAAGTTCAGACTCCAACTCGGAAGAGACAATGGATCCGGAACACGAAGGCGCCAGACAAGATATATGAATGAGTTGAGACAACATATCGACGAGGCAGTTGAGGACATACGCAGGATCACCGATTTCAGCGCCGAGATCGGTATCATACTCGGCACGGGACTCGGCTCTATCGCCGAACATATCGACGAAGTAGCCACCGTGCCATATAAAGACATAAAACATTTCCCCGAATCGACCGTTGAGTTTCATGCCGGAAGATTGATTTTCGGGAGACTTGCGAGCAAAGATGTCATCGCGATGCAGGGAAGATTTCATATCTACGAAGGCTACACGTTTCAGCAGGTGACATTCCCGGTGCGTGTTCTGGGGGCGCTCGGCATGGAGACTATGATTGTATCGAATGCCAGCGGAGGTCTCAATCCGCAATTCGAGTTGGGCGAAATAGTGATGATAACGGATCACATAAATCTGCTGGGCGGCAACCCGCTTATCGGTCAGAACGACGACAGCATCGGGAGCCGCTATCTGGATATGTTCGATTGCTATGACAAAGACTTGAGAGACCTGGCGGAGGATTGCGCCAGTGATGAAAAGATAAGGTTGAGCAAGGGCGTCTACGCCGCAGTCACCGGTCCGAATCTGGAGACCGCCGCCGAGTACCGGATGATGCGTATAATGGGCGCTGATGTCGTCGGAATGTCGACAGTTCCGGAGGTGATTGCCGCGCGCCATCAGGGTACCCGGGCGCTCGGGTTTTCTATTGTGACCGACATGGGACTTCCAGATGCCATGACTGCGGTAAGCGTCGAAGAAATCATCGCTACCGCTAAGAAAGCTGAACCGAATCTCTCACGGCTGATCGAAGCCGTAATCGCAAGGATGAATTAAGACCATGTTTGATGAACTAAGAAAAGACTTCTCCTTTCCGGAGCTCGAGGATAAGATACTCGATTACTGGGATGCCGAAAAGACATTCCATAAGAGCCACGCCATGCGCAAAGATGCGCCCGCGTTTGTTTTCTACGAAGGGCCACCGACAGCTAACGGCAGGCCCGGCATCCACCATGTTATAGGGCGAACAGTCAAAGACGCCGTCTGCCGCTACAAGCAGATGCGCGGATTCAGGGTCGATCGCAAGGCCGGCTGGGATACACACGGACTGCCGGTCGAAATCGAGGTCGAGAAGAAACTCAAGCTCGAATCGAAAGCCGCTGTCGAGGAATACGGTATCGCCGAATTCAACAAGGCCTGCAAAGCTACTGTGTTCAAGTATGTGGAAGAATGGGATGACCTGACCCGTCGCATGGGGTACTGGCTCGATCTCGACAAGCCATATATGACGTGCGACACGTCGTACATCGAATCAGTCTGGCACATACTGTCGGACTTCTTCAAGCGGGGACTGATCTACAAAGGTTACAAGATACTTCCGTTCTGTCCGAGGTGCGAGACAGGATTGTCATCACACGAGGTCGCGCAGGGTTACAAAGAGATCAGTGACCCATCGATCTTCGTGAAGGTCAAAGCTGCCGACGAGGACAATCTCTACTACCTCGTCTGGACGACGACGCCCTGGACGCTGATCTCCAATGTTGCGCTGGCAGTACACCCGAATGCCGATTATGTCAGAATCAGACATGGCGATCAGGAGTTAATCCTCGCCGAGGCGCTCGCAGACAGGGTGATCGCGGATGACTTCGAGATCATCGAGAAGATGAAGGGGTCGGACTTAGAACACAGGAAATACGAGCCACTGTTCGGCTATTACAAGAATGAACTCGACAACGCGTATTTCATAACCAACGCTGATTTCGTGACTCTCGAAGATGGCACTGGCATAGTCCACGTGGCTCCCGCTTTCGGCGCGGATGACTACTCTGTCGGTCAGAAATACGATCTGCCAGTCCTGCAGGCGGTCGAGCCGAACGGCCGATTCAAGCAGGAAGTAACAGACTGGCCCGGGATGTGGATAAAAGATGCGGATCCACTGATAATACGAAATCTGAAAGAGCGGGGTATACTCCACAAGAAAGAGAAATACACTCACAACTATCCGTTCTGCTGGAGATGCGAGAGCCCGCTCATCTATTACGCGAGGAAGTCGTGGTACATCAGGACCAGCGAGCATAAAGAAGAACTCATGAAATCGAACGGGCAGATCAACTGGTATCCGCCCGAGATCGGCAAAGGACGATTCGGTGAATGGCTTGAAAACAACGTCGACTGGGCGCTCTCCCGCGAACGCTACTGGGGCACGCCGCTGCCGATCTGGATATGCGACACCTGCGGAGAGATGATCTCGATAGGCTCGGTGGAAGAACTCAGAGAGTGCGGCGAGAATGTCCCTGCGGATATCGATCTCCACCGCCCGTATGTCGACGATATCACATTCCCGTGCAGTTGCGGCAAAGGCACCATGAAACGAACGCCGGAGGTTATCGATTGCTGGTTCGACTCAGGAGCGATGCCGTTCGCGCAGCATCACTATCCGTTCAATCACGGCGATGACTTCGACGAACTGTTCCCTGCGGAGTTTATCTCCGAGGCGACCGACCAGACACGCGGATGGTTCTATTCGCTCACTGCAATCGCGACGTTATACAAAGGGTCAACTGCGTTCAAGAACAACATCGTTATCGGGTTCATACTCGACAAGGATGGCCAGAAGATGTCCAAGTCGAAGGGCAATGTCGTCGACCCGTGGGAAGTGATGAATAACAACGGAGCGGATTCGCTCAGATGGTATTTGATAGCGTCGTCGCAGCCGTGGCTGCCGAAGAAATTCGACCATGATGCTCTCGCCGAGATGGAGCGCAAGTATCTTCAGACTCTGAAAAATACATATTCGTTTTTCGCGCTCTATGCAAACCTCGATAAAGTATTCGACCGGGGCGGCGACAGCTCGATAACGATTGCGGAGTATCTCGAAAAGATGGCCGGCCAGCCGCAGGAGATCGACCGCTGGATACTCTCGGCGCTGCACAGCCTCACGAAACGTGTCATCGATAGAATGGAACACTACGATCTGACTCCGGCGACTCGAATGATCGCCGAATACGTTGTCGATAACCTGTCGAACTGGTACGTGCGGAGATGCAGGAGACGATTCTGGGCGGCTGCCGACGATGCCGACAAGTACCGAGCGTACGCAACGCTCTATGAATGCCTCCTCACGGTCACGAAACTCGCGGCTCCGTTCATGCCGTTTTTCTCGGAATTCATCTACCGCGAGATGAAAGGCAAGATCGATCCGAAGGCAAACGTGAGCGTACACATGGAGGACTTCCCGGAAACGGACGAATCGCAGATCGACCTCGATCTCGAAAGGAGAATGTCGGCAGTGCAAAAAATCGTCAATCTTGCGCGAGCCGCCAGAACGCGCGCGAATCTGAAGATCAGACAGCCGCTCGCAGAATTGAGGGTGGTTCTGCCGAGTGAGATCACAGAGAGCGAACTCGACAAGCTCAAACCTGTCATCAAAGATGAACTCAATGTGAAGGATGTCGTCTTCTCAGATGATCCTGCGGAAGTTACATCTCTGAAAGCGAAGCCGAATTTCAAACTTCTCGGTCCGAAACTCGGCAAGGATATTGGCGCGGCAAAGGCTGCCATCGAGTCTCTCAGTGACAGCGAATTGAACACGTTCAGGGCAACCGGAACCATATCCCTTTCGTTAAACGGGCAGGAGTATGAACTCGGAACAGATGAGATAGAAATCGAGGCAGTCGACCGGGAAGGCTTTGCGGCTGAGAGCGACTCGGGTTATACTATCGCAATCGTCACTCAGTTAACTGACGAACTTCGAGCCGAAGGTTATGCGCGTGAGTTGGTCAACAAGATACAGAACATGAGGAAATCGAACGGATTCCAGGTGACTGACCGGATCACCGTTGCCATCTCATCGGAAGCCGAAGCTGTGATAGCCGCTATGAACAGCTTTCGGGAATACATCATGACCGAAACTCTCGCTGACTCGCTCGAACAGCTCAGCCAGAATGACGGCATGGAATGGAACATAAATGAACACAAGACGCTCATTAGAGTGACTAAAGTCTAAATCGCGGAGGTGCTCATGCGTACCCGTGAATTGCAGAAGTTCGAAAAACTGTTGCTCCAGCGAAGGCAGGAGGTCATACGCGGGATGGGCCTCCTGCGCGAATCTGTCGCAGATGCAACCACGAAGGAAGCGACCGGGGATCACTCAAGCCACTCTTTCCACATGGCCGATCAGGGCACCGACCATCAGGAGAGAGAGCAGACATTCATGTTCGCCTCCAAGAGTAAGCGTTTTCTGTATCACATCGACGAAGCGCTCCGTCGCATCAAGGATAAGACGTACGGAAAGTGCCTTGCATGCGACAAACCGATCTCGATGGAACGACTCAACGCGCTCCCTCACGCCCGATTTTGCATCGAGTGCAAAGAAAAGGAAGAGCAATCGGTCGGACCGAGCAAAAAATGAGAGCAGTTCCACAAAATGTCTGACACCCCGGAACCCGCAGTCCGAGACAGGCGCCATCGCATATTTGTGGCTGGCCTGATCGGCTTTTCAGTCTTGGTTCTCGCGCTCGATCTTATTACGAAATTCATCGTCCAGGCCAAATTCCAACTCGGTGAGTCGCTTCCCATAATCGGAGAGACTCTGAAGCTCACATACATACACAATCCGAGGGGCGCATTCGGCATGTCGATCGGATCGAACTCGTTTCACATTCTGATCTCGGTCGTCGTGATTGCTGCAGTTCTATATGCTCTTTTCAAGGAGGCAGGACGATCTCGAGCGATTGATTTCTCCCTCGCCGGGATTGTCGCAGGCGCAATCGGAAATCTCATCGACAGGATCAGGATGGGTAAAGTTGTCGATTTCATCGACGTCAACATCCCCGACGTCGATTTCCTCGGAATCCAGATGCAACGATGGCCAATATTCAATGTCGCCGATGCGGCGGTGACTGTCGGTGTGATTGTGCTGCTGGGATGGACAATTACGCATCGAACAAAAAGGCATGAAGATTCGTCTTAAGTAGGGAAGCTTGAGTAGGGCAGAACCCTTTAGCGGTTCTGCCATTCAGACGAGGATGATAAATGATAATTCAGTCATTTAAATATACTATTGTACTCGTCTTCTGTTTATCAGCATCTAATTCGTCCAGTGTTCTAATAGCACAGTGTGATACTATTGAATCCGACAGCGTATTGCTGGACACAATCCCACCCGGGAAAATTCTTGACCTTGCTGTTGACAGCACTGGAGATGGGATAGTCTACTTGTCATGGTCAGCACCGGGTGATGATGGAATACCTGGTTATCGCGGGAAAGACTGGAAGCCACCTCCTGTTGGTATGTTCGATAATGTAGTAGCATATGATGTAAGATATTCTACAGATTACAAAACACTTCTTGACTGGACTGAGGCTGACTCAGCACCTAATATACCAAAGCCATTACCTATCGCCTCCAAACAGACAATGGTTATTCATGGTTTGGATGTATACACAGGGTATGTTTTTGCGGTGAAATCAGTAGACAAAGCAGGTAACTACTCAGAAATATCCTTTACTGCTCATTGCTTTCCAATTGTTGATACGATAATACATTTCCCTGATTCCACTCTTGAAAAAGCAATTAGAATTGCATTGACAGGAACAGGACTTAGAAATAGTCAGATTGTAGTCAGGACTCCTCCAGGATATCCCAAACCTCCCAGACGAGGACCAATCAGGCGAGAAGATGTGCTTCGTATCACCAGTCTTGAATGTGGGGGAGATTCCCTAAGAGTTAAGAGTTTGGATGGTATCCAACTTCTGAATCATTTGCAATTCTTATCGCTCTTGAATCCTCATTCTCTATGTGATCTTAATCCTCTCGTTGAGCTTGGTGAACTTGAAACGCTAAAACTCATATGCGACAGCCCTCAAGACCTGTCTACATTAAGCGAACTAAGGAATCTCAAGCATTTGTACTTATCAGGAAATGGCATTGTCGATCTTCAACCTCTAAGCGAACTCAGGTATCTAAAACATTTGTATTTATCAGGAAAAAGCATTGTAGATTTAAAACCTCTCGCCAATCTTACTAAGCTCGAAGAAGTCTCGATATTGCGCACAGGTGTAATAGAAATAACGCCTCTTACAAGTATGAATAATCTCACTTCTCTTAAGATTGAACAAAACAAGATCAGTGACATTACCCCAATCGAAAATCTGACTAATCTTACGGAATTGAACATTACGAGTAATGACATTATTGATATTTCACCTCTTGCCAATCTCACCAGACTCAAGATACTGAATCTGTCTCTGAATCCGATATCAAATATCAATGCTCTCAGGAATTTAGTAGAACTGGAGGAGTTATATTTTAGTGGTATTGACCCGATTGATATCTATCCAATGGTTGAAAACATGATGGACATCAGGAGAATCACTCAGTTGAGAATTTTATTTATCAATCTTAGAAGGCTGTCAGAGTCAGCACTGAAGGAGTATTTGCCTTTGTTCAGACAATACGGAGTGGACATAAGATAGTTAACTTGAATGGCAGAACCGCTTCGTTTCACTCCGGGTTTTGCCCTACTCGACTGGATTCCCGCCTTCGCGGGAATGACGATGACTATTATCCGGTTGGTTGCAAAAGACTGCCACGGCCCCTGCGGTCACTCGTAATGACAGGCATAGAACATGGAAGAACATACTTTCTTAATACAGGCTGATGAGACGTCCCAGCGGATAGATCACTTTCTCCGCGACAGCATCTCGAACATCTCTCGCAGCTACATCCAGAAGCTTCTCGCATCAGGACATATCACCGTAAACGGCTGCGAAGTCAGAGGCTCCTACAAACCACGCGAGGGTGACGAGATCGAGGTGGTCATACCTGATGTCCGGGAATTCCACCTCGATGCCGAGGATATACCTCTGAAAATCGTCCATGAGGATGACGAGATCATCGTTATCGATAAACCGGCGGGTATGGTCGTACACCCCGCGCCCGGACACTGGAACGGAACCCTTGTCAACGCGCTCCTGCACCATGTCAAAGACTTCAAGGGCATATCAGGCCAGACGCGCCCCGGACTGGTACACAGGCTCGATATGGATACATCCGGCCTGCTGGTTGTCGCGAAAAGCGATGCTTCGCTCTCGTTTCTCGCAGAGGAGATGAAGCAGCGGCGGATCAAACGCAAGTATATCGCGCTGACGTGGGGACATATGCCCGAAGAAGAAGGCAGGATCGATGCTCCCATAGGACGCTCACGGAAAGACCGCAAGAAAATGACTGTCACCGATACCAATTCGAGGCCTGCGATCACAAAGTATAAAGTCATCGAGAAGTTTCTGCTCGCAGAACGACTCGAATTATCGCTCATGACGGGGCGAACCCACCAGATTCGCGTGCATCTCTCACATATCGGCCATCCCGTTGTCGGAGATCCTGATTACGGCGGCAGAGACAAAGCGCTTTCCGGAATGTTCGACCAGTACCGCCCACGCGCCAGGCTGGCGCTCGAACGAATCGATCGACAGGCACTGCACGCGTATGAACTATCATTTGTCCATCCCGATTCGGGACTCATGTCGACGTTTAGATCTGAACTTCCCGACGACATCCTCGCCGCAGCGCAGATTCTGTCTGAATCGAACTGACACGCATTTCCCATGTTCGATACCCTGAGCAGTTACCCCGTTTCACAGTCCGAATTGAGCTTGACAGAATGTAGCAAAAGGCTTTTATTACTGCACAGGAGGACAGTCTGAAACGGAGTTCATTGCGCTTCGGCGCTGCATCTTCGCACTTACATCACAGTGCGCGATTGCTGATAGAATGATAGACTGATCACTGTTACTTGCCAAACAGTGTCGGTGAAACGAGACAGGCGAAGATGTATACGTGTTGTACCCGTTACGGCGGTTCTTGCGTCCGCCGAAGGCGGGTGTGTGAACTGCGGAAAATGGAAAAATCGCCAGGTCACATTGATGACTCCGTCATCGCCAAGACCCGTCGAAACTGACTAAGAATGGTGATAGAATCCGAATATGTCTGTGGGCGGCAGACGTCCTCGCAAGTCCTGAGCTTCGAAGGGTCTGCCCCATCCAGCGTTGACATCGGCAGATGTGGACACAAGTCCTGAGCTTCGAAGGATCTGCCGGGCACAATGAAAAGTACGAGGAGGTACACGATGAAGCGCATTTTCTACGCAACACTAACTCTGTCGCTCTGGATGCTCTGCGGGCTGTTCAGCGCGGCTCAAGCCGGTGACTACGTTCGAATTGGAACTGACTCAATTCCAGCAGGAACTGTGGGTTATGAACTGGAATTCTTCTGGGAACGCACATGCCCAGTTCCAGATAAGATCATGAGCCTTAGCAACGGTTTCGCGTTCAGCACTGAGGGAGAGGCATCCTTTACCTTTGTCAATATTATCCCGTTCCCTGAGCATGGGTCTTGGTTTAATCTTTTTGGTCTGATGTTTACTAATTATCTTCCGGATTGGATTCTCGTAGGTGGTGCCGCAATGCCTGGTGGAGGTGTGCCTGTCTTCACTGAACGAGACTATTTCACTCTTGTGCTTGACATCGGTAGTGGCGAAGGCCAAATCTGCATCGATTCGGCGTTTGTCGGTGTAGCTGGTGTGTGGAAGTGGAACAATATGACCTGCGGCCAGGGTGGAGCTCCAGATCGACCACTTTTCCTGGCGGCTGACTCCAGTGACTCTCAACATCCGATTTGCATAACTGTGTATAAGCCATGGATATGCGGTGATGCTGATGCCAGCGGCGCAGTTGATATTGATGATGTTGTGTACCTCATCAACTACATCTTCGCCGGCGGTCCAGCACCTGTTCCACTTGCATCGGGTGATGCAGACTGCGCGGGTGGGATAGACATAGATGATGTAGTCTACCTCATCAACTACATCTTCGCGGGTGGCCCCGCACCATGCGACCCTGATGGAGACGGAGTGCCGGATTGTTGATGATTTCAGATAATCTCAACGAGGTGTTGGGTCTTGATTGCATGTACGTGCAATTGAGCCCGACGCCTCGCTTTCCCAGCAATGCAGAACATTGTGAGCACACAGGATTCTTGACTGCTGACGTTATCTATCTGTGGCATAGCTTGTCACGGATTCATTACGGCTATTGACAAAACCGCCATTCCATTCTAAGTTGCAATTGACGGCGCTGAAATGCCGACTTGTGATAACATGGAGATAGTATATGTGGAATCGAATCTTGTTAGCAATCGCCTCGATATTGACATTGGCGATCATCGTAGCATCATGCGGCAGTGATGATAACCCTGTCATACACGAAGATCCGCCTGAGTCTCCTGTCGGGGTGATGGGACTGCCGGTCGATCTCGACAGCATGCCTGCTCCCGGTCCGATGACCCTGCTCTGGCTCAATGGCGACGGCTCCGAGGTTGACGGTTACAATATCTACAGGAGAATCAACAAGACCAATTTCGTGAAGATAAACGATGATATGATTGTCAGGTCAGGAATCGGTCCCGGGTCTCCAAAGCCGCAAGCGCTCGCTTTCGTCGACACGGGCTATGTGAATTCATCATCAGAGATTTACACATACGGCATCACCGCAGTCAGGAATGGCCGTGAGAGCGTCCGCTCGGAAGATATCTCCGGTGTCCCCGCATTGTTCAACCAGGAGACTGTCACCGGACTGACGCCGGACAATGAGATCGATGTGCCGCTTACACCGGCGATGAGTTGGGACCTGATCGATGGAGCGAATTCATACAGCCTGATCCTGTGGGGGGATTCAGGCGATTCACCCATAGTGCTGTGGCTCAGAATTGACGGGGAGTCATATACACTCGGTGATCCGGTCGATCAGACCTACGTAATCACTATAGCAGATCAACTCCCGATTGAAACGCAATTCAACTGGATGCTAGCCGCTGTCGACAGTTCTAATTTCGCATACGCTGCCGGAAGCTCCATGTTCACTACAACCGATCCTTTGGTCGTGGCGAGACTGATAGAAACTATCGAAGAACCAGGCCGATACAGACTCTGCTGGGATCAGATTAACAAGGATAGCGCGATTGTTCCACTTGGAAATTACAGTGTCAGGATATCGGCAGGTGATTTCGAGGATAGCGCAGACTTCATCATCTCCACCTCGGCAGTTCCAATTTACGCGGGGGATTGTTCTCATGTAATCGGAGGAGGTGTCGATCCGGCAACCTACCAGCTCTCTATCAACGGAACCGAATATGCCCCAGGCGATACTGTAGTAGTCCAATACTGGCTGCCAGCTACTTCAGAGGTGCGGGTCAATATCTACCGATAGTTGCCTGATCGATAGACAACCTAACAGTGCAAGATAGTAGGCATTGAATTGCACTTTTTGTGAACAGCGCATAAGTACGCTGAGTGAACTCCTTCCGATCTCATAGCAAGACTTCTCCGGAAATCACAGCCATAAGCTATCAACGTAAGGTACCCCGCGCATCAGGCTGTCACACAATGACTTACAAGGCCCATTTTAGAACCATCTGAAGTGACTGGCAGAGCATAGCTTTATCCGGTCGGCGGCAGTACGGCACGGTCCTTGCTGTTATAGTCATCGCAGTACAGATGCTATTGCACTGAAAAACGAATGCTCTCAATATACTGGAGTCTGACATGACAAAAACAATTCTTATCGTAATCATCACAGCGATGATAACGGTTCCTGCCGCATTCGCCATGCCGTCTTACAGTGGATCGCTTTCGACTCCTGTCAGCGTGCACGGTACCGGCATCTGGGCTGACAATTTCGCGATTGCGTGGCAGATATCTCAGATGGATGATCTGTCCTGGTACTACAATTACTACATCACTGAAGTCGATGGATCGCCTCTCGATCCTGGCGCCCTGAGTCATTGGATTGTCGAGGTTTCGCCCGGCACTACGCTGGACGATTTCTGGGACTTCAACGGACAGCCCATTGAGATTGGCGACAATTGGGAGACTGAAGCCGGTTTCACGTTTGAGGGCAGAGGAATGAAACTCGACTACGGCGGTGAAGGGCAGATCGAATGGTCGTTCTACTCGTGGCGCAATCCCGTATGGGGCGACTTCTTCGCGAAAGACGGACAAGCAGGCGGAGAAGGACTCAACACAGCCTGGAATGCGGGATTCTTCGATAATGATCCTCTCGATCCCGCCGCTGATGGTTCCATTGGTTACAAGATCCTCCGCCCCGATACCGAAACAATGATTCCGGAACCGACAACAATCGGTTTGCTCGGACTCGGACTCGTTGGCCTCGGAACGAGACTCAGGAAAAGACGATAAGAATCAGCAGATAGAATTCGTCAGGAAGGCGCCCTCAATTCGAGTCGGCGCCTTCTTCATTGCTCACGATGTGGTGCATCGATCTACCGCAAACAGTAAGGACCCTTAGAGAGGGTCCTTGAAAATTTGGTGGAGCAGAGCGGGCTCGAACCGCCGGCCTGCACGTTGCGAACGTGCCGCTCTCCCAGCTGAGCTACTGCCCCACGTGCCTGGCGCGCCGCTATTATACGCCATAGGGCTGGCAGTTTCAACACAATTATAGCTGTTCGCGTTCCAATGTGCCGCCGAGTCTACACCCTGAACCGTGGGTTGCCGAAATTGGCTTCTGACAGTGTCTTGGACAGGCTGGCCTGGACCTTGTCCCAGAACGGTTTCATGCCGCAATTGGGGAACTGGCTGCAACCGCAGTCGTTATTCTCGCCCGCACACAGGTTCACCTTCAGCGGTCCTTCCATCGCCTCAATCACATTCAGGAACGAAATCGATTCGCGCGGCCGGACAAGTTGATAACCGCCGGTCACACCCTGGAAAGACTTCAGGATTCCAGCGCGCGTAAGTTCTTTGAGAATCTTCGCAAGGAAATCTCTGGGAATGTTCTCAGATTCGGCAATCTCCGAAATCGAACTTTTCTTCTCCGGCTTCTGACCGGAAATGAACACCAATGCCCGGAGTGCGTAGTCAGACTTGCGTGAAATGTGCATTGCTTCTCTCGTATGTAACTTTATGTTTCGATACTATCTATTACCAGATTCAGCGGGTGATCGACAATCACCACAATAAGCATGCATTTAGTTTATGCTTTTCTGGCGCAAAATCAAGCGAAATATCCCAATCTGGAACTACATTTATTATTTTAGAACGGTGAGTGCCGGAAAAAGTTTCATAAGTGCGGACAAGACTTGTGCGTAATTCGCTGAATTAAAGCATAGCTAAGAATGAGAGCCGCCTTATGCCTGAGGGACGCAGTCAGGTATCCTGTTGTGAAGAAGCGATTGCAGATACTTGTCGAGACTCGATGAGTAACCGGAACGGCGCTCGATAATCTTGCCCCTCTCGTCAATAATCACCAGCGTCGGTATCGCCCTCACGCCGAACCGTGTACCGATCTGCCGCTGCTGATCGAGCACTATCGTATATGGCATCGGGTATTTTTCGAGGAAATTCTCGACCTTCGCGCGGGATTCTCCAAGGTTGACAGCGATGATTTCGAGACAGTCATCATCTATCAGCCCCTCATAGAAGCGACGCAGGACTGGCATTTGCATCCTGCATGGGCCGCACCATGACGCCCAGAAATCGAGGATGACGATCTTGTCACTATACTCGCCCAAGTCGAAATCCGTCCAGTCGACAATCTCAGCCGCGACGCCTCCGTCTGTGCGATAGTATTCAGGGTCGGTGTCCGAGCCGCCGGTCTTCGCAACCAGGTACCAGCCTAACAACAGCAGGAGTAGAACGGCGAGTATTATTATCGTTAGAGTCTTCATATCAGTATCCAGTTCTCAACTCTATAATGAACCGTAAAATTACATACATTGGTTCCCTTGCGCAAGGAGAGTTTCTCACAGTTTTTCGCATATATTGTCACAGGGGCGATTGGATACTCACTTCAGGGACAACTCTTCACCGCTCGATACTGTAATATCCTTGTAGTCGTTCGAGGCAAACTCGTTCAGGACGATTATCGCGATCCGTCGGTTGGAGGGGTTTGTCGGATCGTCAGCAAACCTCGGCTGGTTCGCAGCGAATCCCCTGATCTCCTTGATCTTGGCCTCTCTGACACCTGATGCAAGCATTACGCGTCGGGCAGTGTTGGCTCGATCAGCCGACAGCTCCCAGTTGGTATACTCTGCGCCATCATTGAACTTCTGGCTGTCTGTGTGACCTTCGACCACAACACTATTGTCCAGTTTCGCTACTTCGGCAGAGATCGCAGCCAGTATATTCCTGCCATCAATACTCATGTCTGCCGACCCGCTGTTGAAGAACGAGGACTTGTCAGATGCTTCAATCAACTGGATTCTGAGTCCATCACGCGTAAGCTCAATATTGATCTGTTCTTTGAACTGCTGGAAGCTTTCCATCCGTTCAAGTTTCTTGCTGATGGCCTTGCCGACATTCTTGAGACTCTCCCACGCTTCGGCCTCTCGCTGCTCGCGGGTCAGATTCTTCTTAAGAGCTCTGCCTGTCTCCGGTTCGAAAGGACCACTTCCTCCCGGAAGCACGCCCTGATTTCCACCCTTCGCGAAACCGACGGGATCTCTGAAATATCCGGCCACAGCCTCCTTGATTTCATCGCTCATACCGACAATCCACATCACGAGGAACAACGCCATCATCGCTGTGACGAAGTCAGCATACGCCACCTTCCACGCACCGCCGTGATGGCCAGCATGACTGCGTTTCTTCTTCTTGATTATTATCGGTTGCTGAGTATCGTTTGAATCTTCAACCATGATCGCATACCATTATGAGGCACCTTTCTTTGCCTCTCGGCAGGCATCCTCCACTTCAAAGAACGTTGGACGAACTTCCGGGGAGATACTCCTGCGGGCAAACTCCGCGACGAACGACGGGACGTATCCACGGTTAAATCCCAACAGCCCCTGCTTCAGGCAGATATAATACCCGAGAGCTTCGACATTCTTCTGTTCGAGATTCATGGCTGTAGGCTGGATGAAACCATAGCAAGCGAGGATACCAAGGAATGTTCCTACGAGAGCGGTACCGACCATGCGACCGATCTCTTCAGGAGGACCATCGATGTGCCCCATAGTAATCACCACACCCAGCACACAGGCCACGATTCCGAATCCCGGCATAGAATCACCGACTTTGGAGAGGATTCCCGTCGGTCGTTCCTCTTCGCCATGATGTGACTCAAGGTCAAGATCCATGATCTCGTCGAGTTCGTGCCCCGGCACGGCGCCGGTCGTGATGCTTCTAACAGTGTCGCAGAAAAACGCCACCGCGAAGTGATCGTTGATGAACTGCTTATACTTTGAAAGAATTTCGCTCTCGTGCGGCTTTTCGATGTGCGATTCCAACGCAATTACGCCATCTCGCCTGGCGATATTGAATAGCTCATACATCATGACGAGCAAATCGATGTAGTCCTTTTTCGTCGGCCCCGATTTAGTCAGGCCCATAATCTGAGCAATCATCTTTTTGAAGGTTGACATCGGTGTTGAGATCAGGATCATCCCGAGCGCAGCGCCACCGATCATGACGAATTCCGAGGCGTGGAGAAGTGCCATTGGATTCCCCCCGGCCATCATAAATCCCCCGAGCACAGCTCCAATGACAACGATAAATCCAACTAACGCAAGCATGCATTTATCTCCTCAGCGCGGGGCGATTCCCGCATTGTTAGTATTGTCGTCAGGAGCCTGAGATTACTTAACCGGCTGCATAGAACGGTGTTGAAGCAGCATAGAATATATCTTGCACATCGACAGATGTTTCGCTGCGTGGAGAGATGAAGGTAGATTCAAAAAGGAACACCGGCAATCACCTGGCTGCTTTTTTCGCCGAGGGCATGACGTGTGTTCCTGCTCTCACTGAGGTCTCGTAATCGAACGCAACAAAGGCTGGACATTCTTCATTGTGGCAGTGCGCGCAGTCGGATTGAACAGAGATCGCCAAACCCATCTGAATGGCGAGAGCATGATCCTTCATCACTCTCATTTTTCTGTACGCTGAACCGGGACCATGGCATGCCTCGCATCCGACATTATCGATCAGCGAACCATCATTCTTCGTGCCGGTGGAATGACACCGAGCGCAATTTGATTCGGCTTTCTGCGTTTCAGTGAGTACACTCATCGCCCGCGCGTGAGTGGTAGACTGCCAAGACCTGTATATGTCGAGATGACACATGCGGCACTTTTTCGAGCCGACATAATGAAGAGCATCGGGAACATTGACTGAATCGGAAGCGGCAACAACGGATGCAAAGAACGCATCGCGCCTCGAATCATTCGAGTCGCTCAAGGCAAGGGCGAAAAGTACCGCCGTGATTACAAGGATTGCCGCCGATGTTATGCCAAATGCTTTGGACATACCCTGATTCCGATACTCGCGCTTAATTCCCGACGTCATTTCTCTGCAGAACAACTGTTCCGAACTCGCGGCAAATATACTTAGGGCGATACACCTGTCAACCCTAAAGAGGCTGTCCCATAAGTGCTAATGAACTTGAGCGGGAAGGTGACTCTGTCGCTCCCGCGAAGGCGGGAGCCTATTTAACGATAACGCATTCAATAGATTCCCGTGATATCCTGAGCACAGCGAAGGGCCTTCGCGGGAATGACCTCGCTTTCTTTCGCAAGCGTGACCACCAACCTTTTAGACCTTTTGGGACAACCTCTAAACACTTTCCGACAAAGTCTTAGTGGGATTACAACAAGTTTTTGCTTGAAGGCTCGCGCCGCAAGGTGTATCATGTCGTAACTTGAAACAACAGGAGAGCGCGGTTCTGGACAACTCCCTGATAACATCCCCCATCGGTATCCTGACAATCCTTGCGGGCGTCTGCGCACTCTTCTTCATGCTCGAAAAGAAAACCGGCTGGAAAATATTCAACTACTTCCCACCCCTTCTATTCATCTACCTTGTTCCGGTCGTGTTCTCGAACACCGGCCTGATGGCCAATGAATCACCTGTATACGGCTGGATGAGCGACGTTATTCTGCCAATGTTCCTGACAATCATGCTTCTCGATGTCGATATACGGGCGGCCTCCCGTGTGATGGGCAAGGGCATATTCGTAATGTTGCTCGGTACTGCCGGAGTAATCATCGGCGCCCCGATAAGCTACTGGATCGTCAAATCGGGGCTCGATCCGGAAGCATGGAAAGGGTTCGGCTCGCTGGCCGGAAGCTGGATCGGCGGCACGGGTAATATGGCTGCTGTGTCGGATGGTCTCGAAACATCCGGTAAGCATTTCGGGTTGGCCGTGCTCGCGGACAACTTCGTCTACATGCTCTGGTTGCCGCTGATGCTCGGCTCGAAGAATTTCGCAAAACGGTTCAACAAGTTCACCGGCGTAAGCGATGAGCGTGTCGAAGCCCTGAAGAAAGCCGCGAGCGAACTGACTCTCGACAAGGGCAAACCGGAGATGCGGCATTTCCTGTATCTGATATTCTTCGGGCTTGGGATAGCGTTTATCGGGACAGAAGCTGCGAAGCTGATTGTGACACTGGATATGCCGTCGGGGATTTCCTCTATCTTCCCGGCGAGCATCCAGCAGGAAGTTCGCAATGCCATAGCTCCGATGATGACTAAGGGCACGTACCGAATTCTGATCATCACCACGCTGGCGTTACTTCTCTCGTTCACGAGAGCGCGCACAATCCCCGGTTCGCATCCGCTCGCGATGGCGCTTGTGTATCTGTTCGTCGCGAACATGGGCGGCAAATCGTCGGTCACGGGACTTGCAGATCAAGCCCCTTGGTTCCTGGCGGGCGCATTTATCTGGATATTCATTCACGGTGGATTCTGCTTGCTCGGTGCGAAGATATTCAAAGTCGATGTCCACACGGTAGCCATAGCATCTGCTGCTAATATCGGCGGCGCGGCATCGGCGCCGATTGTCGCTGCATATCACAACGAAGCGCTCGTGCCGGTCTCGATCCTGATGGCGCTGATCGGTTACGCAGTCGGCAATTATGGCGCATTCGCAGCAGCATGGTTGTGCTATCTGGTGTCGTAATATCCTCCCGACCGACTCATCCTTTCAAGTTTTCTCTTCTCACAACCGGCAGGATAGAGTACATTGCACTTGTAAGCACGAGATACAGCCGTCTAACGCAAGAATCAGGGATCATGTCCCAGTTCTGGAGGTGATATCGTGAAAACATTCATGCTCATGACGAAACTTGCGCCGGAAGCGGCAGCAAACATCACTGATCGAGAGAAGATGGGTAAGACCTGGTTACAGCAGGTTAAAGAGAAATGCCCGGACGTGAAATTCATAGCGCATTACGGGCTGCTCGGTTCGTATGATTTCTGCTCGATCTACGAAGCGCCCGACGAGGAGACAGCAGCCAAAGTCTCGATGATCAGCATGGCGCACGGCGCATTCTCCGCCGAAAGCTGGATCGCGATCCCATACAAAAGGATCGTGGAACTGGCAGAAGAAATCTGATCTGTTGATCAAAGCTCTTGTAGCTCACGTCCGCTTGCTCTGTCCTGAGTCTGACGAAGGGGGACGTGAGAAATTCCGGGATGTCATGCTCCCCTTCGTCAAACTCAGGACAGGGCAAGTGAGCATGTCCTACTCATTACTTATTCTCCGTTGTGTCGGGTCTTGATCCCGCGTGAGCGGGATTGTGACCTGACACGCAGGCACATGCTAAGAAGCGCGGCAGGTCACACGAATCCGCTAACACGGATTCGCAAGACCCACCGCAACACTGTAATTTTAGGCGGTTCCGGGCATTCGCGCGTTGTGTAATAATCGAAACCTACACCATCAGAACCCTTGACGATAGAATTGATGTCGATCCTGATGTAGTCAGTCGCCAGACAGATGCTGCAAAGCATCTGCGCAATCGCGATTATCAGTAGAATGTCAAATAGTCAATCAATCCCGGACACAACGCACCGAAAACCCGTCCTGCTTATTGTAGTGTTGACGGTAGACCTTCGAATAGCTGTAACCCAGGAGTCGGGCCCACGCGCTGACACTACCGAGCTCCGTGGAACACCAGAAGTAGGCGGTGACACCCACATTGCCGAAGTTACCGCCGTTGCTGCGGTAACCGCCGGGCAGCGCGGTGAACCCACTTTCATTGGTAGCACCAGTGTTTGGGCTGTTCCAGTGCATTGTACCCATTTCTTTTAACTTGCCACCCTCATCAGTGCCGCGCTGGCCAGTAGCATCGGCCTCTGCCTGACTCATCCCCAGATACATCTCCAATTGCTTCCATTCACTATCTGTCGGCACATGCCAGCCCTCAGGAGCTATACTGCGGCTGTCATCTACCGCATTCCAGTTGTATAACCTCCCATAGGTCTCAACATTACCCGGATCATTATTATAGTCGCAGTATGCTCCCGTAGATAGCCAGTACCATGTACCGGCATCAGTCACGTTGGGTATCGGGTCGCCGTTACGGTAATGGGTTATCTTCAGATTCTGAGCCATCCAGCACTGGCTACCAATCTCTACTGTGAAATATGTATTGCCATCGTAATCAGTCACTGTCGGTGGGCAGTCAGATTCGCAGCAGTTGGGGTCTGGAGCCGGGCCACCAGCGAAAATGTAGTTGATTAGAAAGACTACGTCGTCAATATCGATGCCACCGATGCCGTCGGCGTCGCCGCAGACATAGGGATCTGCGGTTGCAATCGCAGTCAGGGCAATAAAGGCGATTACAATCGTGAGCTTGAGCAAACTGCAGTTCTTACGCATGACTTTATCCCTCCCGGAATAGGTTAAAGGAATCATAAATTTGAATTCGCTATTTTGCCTCAGAATCGGAAATGATGAATAAACTCAATTTATCGATTCTCGCCGAATTGTCAACCTCGAAATCGACCAACCTACCCATTTTGTGGGTTGACTTTCAGTGGTCTTTTGGTAGATTTATTGAGTACTGGAAACATGCACTTTCGAACCGGGTGACGCAACCTGCAATGAATCGGAACAATCTCATACAGGGAGGAATCATGCATAGATACTTTCGCATTGTAGTTCTCATCGCTGCGATCTTTCTTCTGTCGGGCATCTCGCTCGCTGATGCAGGAAAGGGTGTTGAATGCGGTGACGTTGATGGCAGCGGCTTCATCGACATCGATGACGTTGTCTACCTGATCAACTACATTTTCGGCGGGGGACCGCCTCCGTGCCCGGATGCATCTGGAAGTCTCGTCGGTCATGGTGGATGCAAGGAATACTGGAAAATGCCTGCAGACTCGATTCCACTGAACGAAGATTGCATCCTGTACGAGTATGACGGATCGGGACAGATGTTCCTTCAACACATCAATACAGCACTTAACTGCTGTCCGATCATTTTGGCTGATATAACGATTGACGGATTCGATATCCTGATCGAGGAGATCGATTCCCTCTGGGAGGGCGTTGGCTGCCCATGCATGTGCTTATTCGATATACAGTACGAGTTTGTGAATCTCGATCCCGGCATCTATACGATTTCCGTCATCGAGCCATACAAGTGCATCGGCGAACCGGATCTTCAATTCACGGCTGACCTGTCATCGGCGACAGTCGACACCTTCTGTATCACCAGAGACTGTTATCCGTGGACGGAGATGTAGCCAACCGCTGAGACGGTCACATCTCCGCTATCTGACAGAAGCATCCTTGCTACTGGGCGTGTTATTAAATGTTGCTGGCATGCGATACCGAAAATACACTGGATTTCGGCGTCATTACGAGCGACCGAAGGAGGCAATCTCATGCATACCAGCCAGTTACCAGTCCTCGTCATTCCCGCGAAGGCGGGAATCCAGAACCAGATTCAGAGTGTGTAAATGTCCCGGACTTGAAAGACTTGACTGGACCCCTGCCTCCGCAGGGGTGACGGGTGCGATGTGCATGCAGGGATGACGAATGAGATCACCACGTCGCTGCCGCTCCTCTCCCTCGGGGATCGGGATCAGCGACCGAGTGATGACGACAACACGGACCCGCGCCCAAATAGTTTTCAACAAATCCTGCTGTCAGCGTGCAGAAAAAATCTTGCGCAAATTGCTCATGCGCTTATATTGAACTATTGTACTACACATTAGGGAACAAGAGACCATATCTGCCGATTAAAATATTATGGAATTTCATAATCCATGCACGAAGCAAGGAGAGCACCAATGACGGGATCGCAGTCTTCGTCGATAAATCACACCGACATAAAAATTCGTCCGTGTAGCAACAACAGTATTGCTGTCTTCTCGCTGGCACTGGTAGCAATTCTCTTTTTCATAGCTCCGTTGGCTCATGGCCAGATAAACGAAGGGGGTATCCCTCCCGGTTTCTCCAAAATGAGCACGCAGACAATCGACATCAGGAAGCTGCCCGAAATCGATGTCGCGGCACTTCTGGCGGAGGACGAGATCGAAGAGCAGGAGGGGCTACCGTTCAGATTCGGGTATCCGCACGATGTCGAATACAATCTGCTGAATTCAGGGACATGGGAAACATTGCCGAACGGCGACCGTTTGTGGAGACTTAAGATTGACTGCCCGGGGGCATATTCGACTAATTTGATTTTCGACAAGTATCGACTGCCGGTAGGCGCTAAGCTGTTCATCTACAACGAGGACGGAAGCTCCCTTCTCGGTGCATTCACCCACAGGAATAACAAGCCGCACGAGAAGTTTGGCACCGCGCCGGTATCGGGTGAGTCGTGCGTGCTTGAGTATGTCGAGCCTGCGATGCCGGAATTCCCGGGCGAGCTCTCTATTTCGAGAGTGGTTCACGCATACAGGAATCTCTTCGGAAAGGATGCTCAGGGGTTTGGCAGTTCGGGATCATGCAACAACAATGTTAATTGCCCGGAGTGGCCCGACTGGCAGGACCAAAAACGCGGAGTCGCGATGATCCTGACGCAGGGAGGCTACCGCATATGCTCCGGCTCGTTGATAAACAATGCCGAGCAGGACTTGACGCCATACTTCCTGACCGCGAACCATTGTCTTGGCGGCGAAGAGACATGGGTATTCATGTTCAACTACGAAAGCCCGAACTGCAACAACATCGACGGCCCGACTAACCAAACCTTGTCCGGATCAACCCTTCTTGCAAATTATTCGACTTCGGATTTCGCATTGCTGCTTCTCGATGAGACCCCGCCGATGGAATATGAAGTTTACTTTTCAGGCTGGTCGCGCGAGAACGTTCCGGCGCCATGGGCAATCGGAATCCATCATCCCTCCGGTGACATCAAGAAAATCTCGTTAGACGAAGACCCGGTAACATCAACCAATTATCTCAGCACATCCGGCACCACACACTGGCGAGTTGGAAACTGGGAAGATGGCACAACTGAGGGCGGATCGTCCGGCTCTCCTCTTTTTGATAACAACCACAGAATTGTCGGCCAGCTTCATGGTGGCTACGCATCCTGCACGAGCATCACCGCCGACTGGTATGGCAAGTTCTCACGGTCCTGGTCCGGCAGCGGGACATCATCGACTCGCCTGAGTGACTGGCTCGATCCCGGTAGTTCAGGCGCAATGTATGTTGATGGTATCGACGATAACGACGCAGACTCAGATGGTATCATAAACGCCGACGACAACTGTCCGACAGTACCGAACCCGGATCAACTCGACCAGGATGGCGACGGCGTCGGAGACGTATGCGACAATTGCCCGACTGTCGAGAATCCGGACCAGGGAGATGCGGACGGCGACGGTGACGGCGATTACTGCGATTCAGATGCCGATGATGATGGAATTCCCAACGAAAGCGACAACTGCTGGCTGATACAGAATGTGTTGCAGGATAATTCTGACGATGACGATCTTGGCGATGCATGCGACAACTGCCTCTACGTCGTCAACCCGGAACAATACGACGAAGATGGAGACAGCGTTGGCGATGCCTGCGACGGACTCCTGCACATTGAAAGCTATCAAGTCGAGATACCGCTCGCATATCTGAACCAGGAGTACTCTTACCAGTTCTGGGCTGTCGGCGGCGAACCACCATACACGTGGGCTAAGCTCGTCGGTCAACCGCCGTACGGTACTACTTTCAACGGTGGGTCGGCAGGGACCATAACAGGCACGCCCTCCTGGATACCGGATGGAAAAGATATCGACACCACGTTCGTGACAATCGAAGTTACCGATTCACAGACGCCAACGCCGGTGAAAGACACCATCTCAGTATTTATTTACGTACACAGAGAGGGATCGCAGAGCCTCTGTGGTGATGTGGACGCCAGCGAGAATGTCGATATCGACGACGTCGTTTTTCTGATCAATTACATCTTCTCGGGAGGACCTGCACCCGACCCAATTGAGGTGGGTGATGTCAATTGTCTGGACGCCGTCGACATCGACGATGTTGTCTATCTGGTGGAGTACATCTTCGCTGGTGGTCCGGAACCATGCGCGGCATGTCCGTAAGCTGACTGAGCAGCGGCTTGGACTAATCGAGAATATATATCCGTGGGCGTACGACACCTGCGCGCAGTTGAGTATCCGCGTCCATCGCAATGAACTTGCCAGTGCTTTCTGACAGCAGACGCTGCACCCCGGCATCCGGCGACATCTCGCCGAACCCATCCATGACCACAATCGGAAACGGTATTTTCGTATCGATAAATGTCTGTAAATCCATCGTGGAAGTTATCAGTCCGGCCACAGGTTTTTCGAGGAGTCTCTTGAGATCGGCATGCCCAGTGCGTTGCCTGATCGCGATGTCATCGCCGCCGGGATTGTCGCATTCCGGCTTGCCCGCCGCCTCTCCGCCGCTACCCCACATGCCCTGAATCGTTGTTCCCTGGTTCACGATCACACAGCCCTTATCTGTTATTGATTCGACAACGCCCGGCATCCAGGCTTCAAGCTGGAGTTCCTCAAGGAGTGGTTCCACAACCACCACACCGTATTCGAGACTTATTTCTCTGATCTTGCCTCTTATCGGAGATTCGCAGACTCTGTGCTGACCCGATCGTGTTCTGTGTTCGGCGATCCACTGTCCCTTTTCCACTTCCTGACCCACCTCACACCTGAGACAAGCTTTGACACGCTCCGGTCGTATTTCGAACTCCTTCGCGACATTGAGAGACTGGAGTCCGGTGATCTGTTCCTGTCTCTCGCGAACCACGATTGCTCCGATAGGAAGAATCTTCTCGAGCGTACCTGAAACCTCGGAGCGGACCACTTTGTGCTCTACCATACCCTTCTTTTCCGCGATGACTTCGCGTCGATCAATCTGATCCCCAACCTTCTTGAGAAGATATTTCTCTGTCTCATCGGGTGGGATTTTCAATCTTCCCGCGATGTCGATGAAAAAGGGTCGAAGAAAAGTCCTGATACTCCTGGCAATCACCATATCAGAAGCTACCGTATCTCCAGCTTTGACGTACACCTCACCCGATACAGCCAGTTCGCGAACGATCCTGATCCGACCACGCTCTATCCTGCTGTGCCGGGCAAAGATCGATTCCCGAGCAGGTGGTATATAATCAGACGGCAGATTGAATCCCTTCAGACTCTCAGCGTGTCGCCCGCGTGCGTCGACTATCAATCCCGGTTGGCTGCCATCGACGCTGACATGCCGGGCACTGAGCTTCAGCTTGCGAGTTTTTATCGCAAAATCGGTCTTACTCTCGACCCCAATGCACTTGAGTTCGCCATATGCAATTTTCTCTTCATGTGGGCCAGTATCAGTCTCCCACTTGATGTCGAGTACCTTTGTTCCCGGTTTGGTGCGTCCGATCGGCGCGACGACTTTTCCAAGTTGGACCAGTCCGATCTCGAAGAACAGCTTGAGGGCAAGATCGACGTTGGTCTCTGCGAGAACTCCGAGCTGTGGGAACATGAACGCGCTATCGACAGCGATATCGACGATGTGTTCAGGTTCAAGTGCGTTGATCATAATCATCGCCGCTGTCTCGCGCGGCGAGTGAGACAGCTTGCCGCCACTGCCTACAATCATGTCGTAGCCATCGAGCGACGGTCTGCCGGTTTTGCGTTTGTCCTTCCTGATAATGCGTTTCAACCTGCTCCAGCTCAGTTCCTCGTCGGTCAGGCTCAGTGAAACACCGCGCAGCACGCTCAGGTGTTCTACGACCGCTTGCCTGATCGCCAGAGAAGCGACCGCGCATTCGATCAGGGTATCTTCCAAATCACTCGGAAGGCTCGTCGGATTGATGAACTTGTTGCCGATCCGGTTGAAGAGTTCTGTCTCGCTGATATCGATGTCGAGCATTTCAGACACCGCTTCGATACCAGTCTCAGCGATTACATTCAGGATGCTGTAACTCATTCCGAGATTCGCGCTGACCGTCCTGAACACCTTGCCGTTCTCCGCAGTGTAAATGTCTGTCGTAGCGCCGCCAATATCGATCGCGAGGATTTTCTTGTCGATGTGCGTGGATACATGCTCGAGGATTTTCGACACCGCTGCCGGAGTCGGCAATATCGGGGCGTCAATCAGTTCGGCGAACTTGTCGTATCCGGGCGCCCGCGACATGACATGCTCCATGAAGACATCGTGGATTTTGTTGCGGGCAGGTTCCAGATTCTCAGCCGTCGCGGCTGGTCTGATATTCGGGACTTCGCAATAGAAAAATCGCTCCTGCAGGATTTCGCTGACATACGGCCTGGCATCGGCGTTTCCCGAATATATGACCGGCAGTTTCAGGTTATCGCTTAGTTTCGAACGCAGGCCGGACTGACTCAGAAGTTCAGCCAGAAAGACTGGTCCGAATACCGCACCTCCGTCGAATCCACCTGCAAGCAGTACCATGTCGGGTCTCAGTGTCTGAAGAATCTCGATTTTCCTGTACGGTGTCCTGCCGTCATCGAGTGCGATGATCTGAAGAATTATCGATCCGGCTCCGAGGGCAACCCGTTCGGCGCTCCGCGCAGTGACATCACGAACAAGACCCGACACGACAACAGCCAGGCCACCACCCGCGCTTGATGTAGCAAAACAGGGAACAGAGGGCACTCCATCCTCGATCAGTCGGTCTGACGTCAGTTCCTGCAGACCTGCCATTGCATTGGCAACACCGATCGTTACATCTTCGTATGGCTTTTCGACAGTCGTAGGGGCCTCGAAGCGATAGTACTCCCACTGCGAATCCTTCTTGAACAGGATCGCCTTCGTGGTAGTACTTCCGACATCGATGACGCAGAACTTTGACAGCTTGTCGGAACTGGATTCGGTTGAGTCGCGATTGTCCGCTCCCATAGTCTGAACATAAATAACCGGATCAGTTGCTCCAAGATAAATCGAGATGACTCGTAGAAAAAGCTCGCTATGCCGATTACGCGAACCTATCTATTAAGGCGAGGAAACCCGCGTGATGCCTGCACAAGGGCTTGTTGAAAAGGGTAACAAGCGTGGAATACCGGTAACCGTTGCACTCTGCCGTCTTTGCGAGCGACTGGAGGGAGCGTGGCAATCTCCTGAAGATGGGCGTCGGTTGGATACTGAGCTTTGCGAAGGGCTTTCGCCGGTGTGACAGATAGTAGCTCACGCCCACTTGGGGCGTGAGAAGTAAGACACGTTATCAAAATGTCATGCCCCAAGCGAGCATGACCCACTCAACTGAGATCGCCACGTCGCTACCGCTCCTCGCGATGACGACAGCACAGGCCAGTGCTCGACATAGGGTTTTTCAACACACCCGTAATCTATAGCTTGACTAACTCCACTCTCCTGTTATTTGCTTTGCCCTCAGGCGAGCTATTCACATCGATTGGCTTCGTCTCACCCCAGCCCTTTGCCTCGAGGCGATCAGCCGCGATACCATACTCACCGATCAGATATGTCCTGACCGATTCCGCCCGCTGCTGCGAAAGAGTCATGTTGTAGTCGTCTGCGCCATCGCTGTCGGTATGCCCTTCGACAGAGAGTCGCAGTTCAGGATTATCATTTAGAAGATTGCCGATATTCTTGAGCGTCTTGAATGATTGACCTTTGATAGTAGATGATCCCGATTCGAACAGAATGCCGTGTGTCACGATCCTGCCGGTCTCATCGAGCTGCTCTCGCATGCTCTTGCCACCCTCGGCAAATCTGAATCCCCGAAATAGAGTTGGGTTCTCGATATTACGGTATGGGCGGTGATGCAGGCGGAAACCGACTGGATTGAAGCCATCTATTTTCGGAACATTGGCAACTCGCTCCTGATCAATAAAGCATTTCATCGAACGCTCGGTAGCCATGATACGCATGATGTGTACGCCTTTGGTTAAGGCAGTGACCAGTGGCTTGCTGGCCAAATGATCGCCCTTAATGGTAAGCCACGTGCTGGTTCGGCTGGAGATGCCGAATACACCGATGTCCTTCCCTTTGTCATTCACCCAGTGGATTTGGAAGTAGTTCCCAGCGTAGTCACCATTGTTATAGAACTCCAACTCTACTGTATACTTTGGCGGAAGCGGTGCATCCGGCATCTTTGGACGAATGGAGCCATTATCGGTGGCCATGATCCAAAACTCATTGCCGAGCCGCACGACTTCGTATACACCCTTATCAAGATTCCAGCGATATGGAAATTCGCCTTCTTCCTCGCCAACCATGTCGTCGTAGAAAATGACCTTGTTACCCGGTACGAAATCATACTTGGTGTAGAGTTTCATATCCTCGGCTGCTGGCTGCCCGGACGCAGGTGAGGCATCAATGCTGCCTCCGGAGGATGCTTCAGGACTTGTAGATACTTCCTGTGCAGCAGTCTGTTCTTCGTCTGAGTATGCGAAGAAATCGCCCGGTATGTTCTTTGTTACTTCGCTGACTGTTTTCGACAGAAGCTCTTTAATCGCATCCTCCATCGGCTTGCCGGAGTACATAACAAGCTCACCTGCCATACCAACATCAGAGGAGAAATAGGAATCGGCGGCATCAACCGACCAGTCAGTCGACTTGCCCTCGATCTTGAGTTTCTTGATCTTCTTGCCTGAATTCGCGTCGGTCAGAGTGATTTCCCATTTGACTTTGGCAATCTTGCTTTCGGCTCCAACAGCACCCAGGGCTTTCTTCTTAAGCGCTCCAAAAGCCCCACCCTGCTTGACCTCCGGTTCGAACTCTTTGACCTTCGCTGACAGAGTTATATTTGCACCGGCGTCAGGAATCACGAACTTGCCGCTGCCATCGAGCGCATCCGCCAGCATGTCACCCATAGCATTAGCCTTGCCGCTACTGCAATCGCCGGTCTTACTCTCGACGCTGATCGAAACACGAGCCTTGTTACCCTGACCGAACGCGGACGCTGTCAGCACAAGGGCAACGATCAGAACGAATACCACAAACATGCGGATATGTGCGTAGTACATCTTCTTCTCCTCCTTCAGCATATCGATTCCATGATCCACCTGAGACATATCGATAACTTGTTGTGACTTATCAAAGAAGTTACTCCTGGGACAGGCGACTGTCAACCAGATTTCGTACATGGTCAAAGCGGCAAGAATTTCCCCGCTCTGAGAAAAATCGACTCCACAAAGCAACCATATGATATGTAATTGCGCGCCTTTCAACGACTTACAGTCTTGGCGACGGGCACGCTATTTGCCATTATTCCCAATGAGACAGTGACGTGTATCTGTTAACCGGGATGGTGACTTGCCGCCTGTATCTTTGATTCTTCTGTTTCTGTTACCGCTGCTTGCCGCACTGGCGTTGTCAATCATCGGCAGATCGACGGCGAAGGGTCTGATACTGCTGACAGCGGTGATTCCACTTGAAGCGTTCGCCACAATTGAGGCTGGTTTCACGATCCCGCCATCATACGTGCTGCTGGTGATTCTCCTGATAGGTTCGATATTTAAGGGCGAATCGCTTTCGATCAGGTTTCCCGGAGCCGCGCCGGTGCTGGCATATCTCGGCATAGCGGTTGTTGCGACAGCTTTGGCGTTTGCAGGAACGGTCGATATCCCCGCGATGCAATTCGATCAGGCAGCAAGATTCCGGGCAGGGCCTCTTCGAAGCCCTATCCAACTCGCACTGATTTTCTTTCACTTCAGTCTATTCTTCCTCGTCGCAGCCAGAGTCAAAAGCATCGAGACCGCTGATCGGATTCTGCGGATGCATCTTGTTGCAGGGCTGTGCCTCGCGCTGGTCGGTATTTACCAGATTGCGGCTTTCACATTCGATCTGCCTCTGAAAGACCTGACATGGTCGATCGATGCGGTCGAAAATTCCAGCGCGTACACTTATAGCCAGGTTCGCTACTATTCCGCGGGTGTCGCTCAATTTTCATCGAGAGCCACGTTCCTGGAATCACTCCATTTCGCAAGCTACCTGAACTCGGTCGTACCGATCGCGCTTGCCCTGTGGGTGGGCAGGTCTGCCGGCACTCGTGAGAGATTCGGAGTGTTCGCTTCGCCTCTGGTCGCAATCCTTGGAATCATCGCATTGTTTCTGACCATGTCGCGATCCGGCTGGGCTGCTTTCGCAATCGCATCGCTGATAATCGCATTTCGCCTGTCGCCGAGGGTCCTCTTCATTCATATTCCGTTGGTTGCGGTGATACTCGCGGGCGGAGTACTGATCCTGTCTAAAGTCGGGTTCTTCCCCGAATCAATGTCGTCGCTCGGGGCTGTCATAAGCGGAAGACTGAATCTCGATGGTATCCTGCTCGATCCGCGAGTCAGCTACTTCCACATTTTACTCGAAAGTTTCCAACAGCATCCGGTGCTCGGTGTCGGCGCTGGGAATTTCGCGCTTATCGCACCGGCGATGATCGGATCCGACACGATCCACAGCGCGCATGGTCTGCTCTGGACCGCGCTCGCCGATTTCGGAGTGCTCGGATTTCTTGGCATGCTCTCGGTGTTCTCCGTCATTCTGTTCAAACTTAACCGCGCCATCTCGCGCTGCAGTGTGAACGCCGACAGAATCATCATGGTCGGACTGTTCGCTGCTATCTGCGGGCTTATGGCGCAGTCCCTGTTTTGCAACGACCGCCCGCCACTCTATCTCATGCTCCTGATGGGGCTTTCGACAGTCTACATTTCTCAAACTGCGGCCAACCGATCGGACCGTGATCCGGGACACGGCAATCAGTATGCTGTGGTGCCTTCTGAAACCTGATCACCACTCTCCGGCTACCTGAATTCAAACGAGATTATATCCTCGTCTGTCTTCAGAAGTACCAGTTTCCCCGGCACGGCATCCTCGCTCATTTTCTGCACGAGACTGCGTGATATCTCCGGCAACAGCGTTCGCTCGATGATGTAGTCGACGTAGCGAGCTCCCGTTTCGCCGACAGTGCATCGCTCAGCTATCGCTTCAAGGACATCGTCACCGTATTCCACCGAGATCCTGTGGGCATTCTGCATTCTCTCGGCGAGAGCATTCAGCTTCAGCCCCACGATCTTGCCCATCGCATCCTTGTCGAGCGGGAAGAACGGGATAATCTTCATCCTTGCCAGAAGTGCAGCCTGGAAGTAGCGGGTCAACTCAGGTCGTATAAGCTCGATCATCTGGTCGGGGTCCGGATACTGCTCGCCCTGGCACGCCTGTGTCATGACGTCGGATGCAAGGTTGGACGTCATCATAAGGACCGTGTTCTTGAAGTTGATTTCGCGTCCCTCGCCATCGCGCATGAAACCTTTGTCGAAAACCTGATAGAAGAGATTCATCACCTCCCGATCAGCCTTCTCGACCTCGTCAAGCAGCACGACAGAGTATGGCCTGCGGCGCACGGCTTCTGTCAGGATACCTCCCTCGCCGTATCCGACGTAGCCCGGAGGAGAGCCTTTGAGTTGCGAAACGGTATGCTTCTCCTGGTACTCCGACATGTTGATCACAGTCATGAATTTCTCGCCACCGAAGAGCACTTCGGCAGTCCATTTCGCTGTTTCGGACTTGCCGACACCGGATGGCCCGACAAACAGGAACACACCTATCGGATTATCCTGCTTGCCCATGCCCGACTTTGTGACTCGAATCGTGTCAGCAATTTCACTCAGGGCGTGATCCTGTCCTATGATATGCTTCCCGACGATGTTCTCGAATTCGAGCAGTGCGCTCGCCTGATCTCTAACCATCCGCCCCACCGGAATCCCGGTCCAGTCTGCTATCACGGACGCAACTACAGACTCATCGACATCAACCAGGACCAGCGGTTCATCTTCCTGAATCTGCCTGAGTTGATCGCGCAACGCTGTCAGCTTCTTGACGATCTGATCGCGATCGAGGGATGCATCTTCCTCAACCGAAGGTTCATTATCGCCATCAGGCTCGTCCACCTTCTTCTCGGTTGCCTTCTCGGTATCAACTTCGTCCGCCACTGTCTCTTCCGAGCGGCCGCCGAGCTTCCGGAGCTTTGCCTGCAGCTCAACGATCTTGTCTGCAATTTCCGATTGCCGGGTCCAGTTCCCTTCCAGTTCGAATATCTGCTCCTCGATCCGCTTGAGTTCTCTGTCGGCGTCTTCGATCTCAATCTTGTTGTCCGCATATCCATCGGCGACGTCGCGATGCAGGCTGTCGAGCTTGCCCTGGATATACGTCCGCTGTCTTTCAAGCAGATCAAGTCGCTTTGGTTTTCCCGCCGCAGTCATCTTGACTCTTGCCGAGGCGGTATCGAGGACATCGACCGCCTTGTCTGGAAGCTGGCGACCGGCAATGTACCTGTGCGAAAGATTCGCGGCTGCGGTGACGGCGGCATCCGTGATTGTGATACCGTGATGCTTCTCGTAGATTGTCCTGATTCCACGCAGCATGATCGAGGCAGTCTCTGCGTCGGGCTCGTCAACCTTCACCATCTGGAATCTGCGTTCCAGCGCCGGATCCTTCTCGATGTATTTCTTGTATTCGGTCCATGTTGTAGCGCCGATAGTGCGAAGCGTGCCCCTTGCGAGCGCCGGTTTCAGCAGGTTGGCGGCATCGCCCATTCCCGCCTGGCCGCCCGCACCGATAAGGGTGTGAGCTTCGTCGATGAACATGATGATTCGATTCTCAGAATCGACGATCTGTTTTATCACTGATTTGAGCCTGTTCTCGAATTCGCCCTTGACCCCGGCCCCGGCCTGAAGAAGCCCCAGGTCGAGAGAACGAATCTCGGTATCCTTCAGACTGTCCGGAACATCGCCGGCGACCAGGCGGAGCGCGAGACCCTCAACGATAGCGGTCTTTCCGACACCCGCCTCGCCCACGAGAATCGGGTTGTTCTTTCTTCTGCGACTCAATATGTCTATAACCTGCCTGATCTCTTCATCGCGGCCGCTGACAGGGTCAATCTCGCCATCACGGGCACGTCCCGTTACATCGACCATGTACAGGTCGAGGGCGGTCTCGCCTTTCTTTGCCGACGGAACTTCCATTATCCGCTCGCGACGGTCGGCGGGTTCGATCATATTCTCCGCCGACGTCGAAACTATGTCGAAGAACTCGTTCCGGAGTTTCCTGGGTTCGATGTCGGATATTGCCTCACCAAACAGTGTGCGCGAAAAACGCGAGTCTTCGAGAAACGGCCCAAACATCATACCTGATCTTATTCTGTTCTTCCCGTAATGAATGGAAGCTGACAGCCAGGACGCCTCGAGCAGTTCCAGAAGATCGCGCGAGAATCGAGGCCTGCCCGTGTTCCCGGACTCAAATCTATCCAGTTTCCTGTTCAGCATATCCCAGAGCTTGTCATGTTCGATATTGAAATGATCGAGTATGAGAGGGATATCGCCGTTCCCAGCCTCCATCAGCTTTATGATAAAATGATCCGGATAGACTTCGTAGTGCGTCCTCGATACGGAGAATCCGGCTGCTGCCTCCAGCGCCATGTTCATGTGGCTGTTAAGGTGGCCAAGCAGTGTCTTAACGTCGTCCCTGCTCAATATCATGGTCATTCTCCTTCAGAGATTGATTAGATGCTCTGTCCGGAAGCCTTGTCAGCTTCCCGCTTTCGAGTTGCCATATCTCATCGCACGAGCTTCGCAGCGCCTCCACATCATGTGAAATATAGAGAACTCCGGCATGCTTCTCACGAGATACTCTCCTCACAAGTAACAGCATACTATTTTTAGAGGTGAGGTCAAGGCCGTTGAACGGCTCATCGAACACGATGAACCTGGGACAGGTTTGCAGCGCTCGGAGGTTTACCACACGCCGTCGCTGTCCGAGACTCAAATCTCCGATATCGCGATGAAGCCACTGTGGATCAAACAACACCGAATCCTCCAGCAGCCGCAGCCAGGGGCCTCGCTCCTGACGCTCGACTCGCATACAAAGCCTCGCATCCTTGAGCGCCTCGGCAACCGTAGAATTGAACGACAGAACAGCATCGGGATTCTGCGGTACGTAACGCAGCCACCCCCGAATCTGCTGCAATCGCGATTGACCGCATTCGCCGAGTCGGATGTCGCCGAGTGCCACGAAGCCGCCGTCAGGATTCAGGAGACCTGTCAGCATCTTGCCGAGAGTTGTTTTTCCCACTCCGGTGCGGCCGACAAGACCCACAACTCTACCCGCAACCAGGGCGAAATCGACGGAGTCGAGGATTAGCCTGGATGACCGGAGTCGACCATTTTCACTCATAAGAAACGTCTTCGTGACGCAGTTCAGGCTCAGTTCCTCAGCAGCAGCGAGTCTTCCGGGAAAGCTTGTCTTTCGATTCGAAGCATCTGTCATATCAGGAGTCTCTCAGTTCGTCTTCCCTGTCTCAGCATTGTTGTTCCTGAATAGCCAGCACGATACATCGTGACCGTCAGCCAGCGAGAAAAAAGGCGGCCGTTCGTGCCGACAGCGACCACGCAGGTCGGCAGAGGACTCTGGGTATGAACATTCATCGACAAAGGGACAGCCGCGCAAACTGCTTTCCGCCGTGCCGAGCATCGACCTGCAAGGCTGGGCATCCTGATCTCCAAGAGCGAACCAGAGTTTACGAGTGTAGGGATGAAAACTCTCCGCCGAATCGTCTGTCAGGCACTTGCTGTCCATTCTCTCTATGACGACACCTTTGCAGAGAACCACGATCCTGTCGACCAGAGTAAGGAGTTCGTCCCTGTTGTGAGACGCTATCAGCAGACCCATCCCCTCGCCCCGCATTTTCTCCTTCAAGAGTTCGTTCACCTTCATGCGGGTGTCACGGTCGATAGCTGTGGTCGGTTCGTCGGCCAGGAGAAGCTTCGGTCTGCCCGCGATGCTCAGCGCCAGTTGAATCCTCTGGCATTCGCCACCGCTCAGTTCCAGGTTCACACGATTTCGAATCTGAGATGGATTGAGATCGAACTTTTGCAGGGCAGACTCGAACTCGTCAGTGAGATACTGATTCGATCCGGTCTCGTCGTTGGACAGATGTTCGAGAAGCCGCGATGCCTGGTCGCCAATGGGAAGTCGTGGATCAAAACTGTATATGGGTTCCTGAAATGTCGACCGCCAATGTGAACCAAGAAACGGTTTTAACAGTTTGCGGTGTTTCCTGAAGAACCCCATGCAGTCCTTGTAGATCATACCCTTCGAACCGGTGGTGACATAACGGCTCACTTCCGGTGACACCCTGTAGTCGCCGTAGAATACCTCGCCGCCTGTCCAGCCGGGTCCGTCAATCGGGAGGCCGAGGATCGATTTGATTATGGTCGACTTGCCGCAGCCGGAATGCCACCACAATCCCAGCGAGCCACCATCGTCCAACTGGAACGAGACATCGGTCACGGCCCTGACCATTTCCCGTCGGGTTTGAAATGCCACGAACAGATTCCTGATTTCAAGCTTCGGCATAGATACTCCGTATATTTCCTAAGCTCCGGCAAGTTCCAGTCGCTCTCGCAGGGCATCGCCAAGCAGATAGAGCGAAGAGACGACAATCAACAGACTTATTACGGGTATGAAGAGCGCCCAGTTGTACTCGAGGATATTTATTTGCATAAGGCGTCCCCAGCTATGTATACCGGGGTCAACAAAATCAAAATACGCCATAGTCGATTCCCAGAGTATGAATGAACTGAGCATGAAAGGAAACATTGCCGAAAACAACGGCAATATCCGTCTTCGCAACAGATGCACGAAAAAAATCCTGCGGGACGACAGCCCAATTTCCATAGCGTATATGTACTGTTCACTATCGAGGAATTCCGACATCCTGTCTCGAAGAACCGTAGCAGCGCCGAACATCAAGAAAACTCCCATACCGATCGAGAATTTCAGGACAGTGAGTTCTTCGACAACAAAAATCAGCAACAGGACAAGGAACTTGGGTACATTATCGATCAGCGCCAGTGAAGTATTCCCGATGTTCCTCAGATAGCGCCTCCACACAGAAGGACTGTAGATACTGTCTTGAAAGTCAAGCTCTGAATTCAGGATTGAATTCGATTTTTG
>CBDUQR010000016.1:0-54150 GCA_965369655.1 uncultured bacterium
GAAGGTCTACGCGAAGAAAATCCCAATGTCGCCAATTAACACAAGTTAGTACTAGGTCGGAGCATGGCACTCTACCTGTTCACCAAGTCACGGTCTTCCAACGGGTGCCATTTACTCTCGAATAGGTGCATCGTATCCCGAAGACGAACTCTGCAGAAGTTTGGGGAGAGTGATATTGGGGCCGCCATATTTTATTGGTCGCGGAAGCGGCCTATTTTTGTTGCCATGCGTTTGGCTAAAGCGCCACGCTTATCATTCGTTGGCCGACCGCAAATTCGAGAAGTTTCGTCAATCTCACCAGTAACATAAGTTACTTCTCGGATGTCGCGCGGATGGCCCAAGAGGTTCCTACCGGCTTTCGATTTTTCCTTGATTTTTCCAGGAATAGCTGCTATTCCTCCATAGAGCGGTTTCATGTGAGGATAGAGGTGTGATTCCATGAAAAGTGGTTTACTGCGTGTGATCGGACTGGCGCTGATTGTACTGGTAGCCCTTATCGGTAAGGCTGTTGGCGATACTATTACAGCCAACACTGGTGGCTGCTTTTCAGCCGTGGTCGGTAAGGAGGTTTCCGCCGCCGGCTGGGTGATGATGGCTCATAACGAAGACGATTATATCCCGCAAATCGTCAATCATCACAAGGTGGCAAGACAAAAGCACGGTCCGGGCGCGACGGTCCAGCTAGTCAATGAGGGAACGCTCGAACAGGTCCCGGAAACATGGTCGTACATTTGGTCGGAGATTCCGGGACTCCTGTTTTCGGACAGCTACCTCAATGAATGGGGCGTCTGCATCTGTTCTGATGCTTGTCCCTCTCGCGAGGATAGTCCGGATCTGAAAGACGGCGGTATCTCCTACATGCTGCGCCGGATTGTGACCGAACGAGCGCGGACAGCTCGCGAGGGAGTTCATATCGCCGGTGAACTGATCGAACGCTTTGGATACGCATCGTCGGGCCGGACCTATGTTATCAGCGACCCCAACGAGGGCTGGCTACTGGCTGCGGTCAATGGTAAACACTGGGTGGCACAACGCGTGCCCGATGACAGAGTGGCCCTGATTGCCAACACCTATACCATCCACGAAATCGACCTCGCCGATTCTATGAATTATCTCGGATCCTCGGACATTATCGGCTACGCCGTACAGCGCGGGTGGTACGATTCTCAAATCGATGGGGAGTTCGACTTCGCTGCCGCCTACGCCGATCCCAAAGTTGCCGCCGACGAACGCAATATCGGACGGCAATGGGACGGGATCCGACTTCTGGCAGCAGATCCGCCTGAATACGGCGATCCGCTTCCATTTGCGATCGTTCCTAACGGCAAGGTCGATGTCGGTATGATTATGTCCGTCCTGCGCAGTCATTATGAGAATGCAGAATTGTATGGGACAGACAGTCTCGCTTGCCCGCATGGTAATAACGTGACGCCAATATGCCGCCACGATACCCAGACCAGCTTCATCGCGCAGCTACGCGGCAGCATGCCAACCGATATCGGCCTCGTTTACTGGGTATGTCTATCGTCGCCCTGTGTGTCAAGCTACATACCTTTTTACTTCGGAATGGAGACTTTCCCGCAGAGGTTCACCGGCTTAAGCGCGCAGCCCTCGAGAGATGACTATTTGCGACGCGTCGACCTTGCCTTCAAGGTCGATTCTTCCAGTGCATTCTGGACATTTACGCATCTTCGGCATACGGTCGAAAACGACTATCCCGGTATTGCCGACCAAGTTCGCGCGATGTTTGACGCCGTCGAATCGGAGACTCTTGACGATCAGGCGACGGTTGAACGCGAGGCTGCCGCGTTATATGCCGATGATACGGCTCGAGCGATATCGATTCTGAGCGAATTCACACAATCCGTCATTGCTGATAACTGGGCCATTCTAAGAGAACTGGAGCTTCACGAATGATGTCTCGTAGTTGTTACTGGGCTCGGCTTGATTGGTGTATGCAGGGCTTTCCGGGCCGGCGCGGACGTCGGCCGGGCATGTGAATTACGCGTCGGGTCATCCTTCATCTGTGACTCAGGGTCTTCGACAATTACCGGCGGAGTCGGTCTTATCCTATTGTCTTCCATCGTGTTCTGTTGATATTGCTATAGGCTGCCCGGACCTCAAAATCGAACTCCACAGAAGTTTGGGGAGAGTGAGGTCCACCCCGGATGTCAAATCCGTAGCGAAAACTCAAAGGTTCTGAGTTCTGCACGGTTCGGGGTACTCGTACCGAACTTGACTGGCCAATCTACATCAATCAAAATGTCCAGAAACCTGCTTCAAAATCAGAGACACAGGAATATACATATCAACACCCCAGATAGGGGCTACTGGGTATATGGGGGGGATAGTTATTTCTACTGATGGCTATGTTTGTATTCACGATGTTCTTGTTGACTCATAACCCAGGACTTATGACTATGCTAATTGAACATCTGATAAGCAGACTCCATGGAAGGAGATCAAATGCCAGTATGCAAGACCAAGAAGAAAACAGCGAAGAAGAAAGTCAAGACGGTTCGCTGTGCAGGAAAGACGAAGGAAGGTAAGAGATGTAAGCGGATGGCAAGTCCGCCTTCCAAGTTCTGTCATGCACACAAGAGAAAGAGATAGAATCTCTATTGAGTTCGGGGGAGTGGCTTCATGAGAAACACCCCCGGCACTCAGACTTGTGCCATATTGTGTCCACCGACCACCAAAACAGACACAACTACACAAAACCAGACATAACCAAATAAAAAGACCTAAGTTAGTCTCCTATAACAACTTATGGTGTAATACGCTGTGTGACAACAAGTTGCGAATCAGGTGCCCGGAGAACTATGAATTCGTGGCTGATTCCTGATAATGAGAGCAATGCCCCAGTGCGTTCGCCCCTTAGTCTTGAAGGGCTCCATCCCCTCTCAAGACTGAGGGCGTCCCAGGAGTAGCCATTAATTATCCTATATCACCTTATTAGCCTGCCATTCAGAAACCACTCCCGCTCCTCCCAAAAGGACTCCGGGACCCAGTACGCCGAAGAGTGCTTCGGCGACTGATGCCGGAACTGCAAGGGAGTTCTATTGCCCAGTGTTCATCACGAAAACATGCTGACGGACTCAACGTTTGGGTTCCTCTTGGGCAACTTCGGTGTGACTATTGTGTGCCCTATGTTCCACAATTCCGAGAGAAACCCGCGCGGAGGGCGGGCCACCCGGGGTTGTAATCTTCGTGCGAGATTGAAAGGATTTGGGTGGGGACTAGTTGATTCCTTAGGCTTGTAGACAGTAGAGTTTGTTTCGGTCTTGCCGAGCATACATGAATTGCACACCTATTACATGAAGGGATGAGTTCGTGAGGATTCGTCAGTCGCTCGACTTGACAACCTATTCTCTATCGAGGTGATAACAAGTTCCATCGCTCTGGCATTGCTTTCCTCAATTGACTCATCGCAACCCTTGAACAACTGTACATTGATTCCGGCATTATTCCAGATGTCAGCTTCGGCAGTTATCGACTCCGATAATTTAGCCAAACCCTTCTCCGTTGATACCAAACTATCCCCGCTAAAAAGCCGCCTTTGACGGTGACGGCGAATAATGAGGTCACTGTTGCCAACGAATGCAAGAATTAGAATGTGACTCCTGATCCATGTCTGGGCCATAGCTAAGCTGCGAAAGAGGTCCAATGTCGTTGGATCAACCAGTCCGGCATCCGACTTCACTTTAAGCCACACTGTCGAATCAAACAGACCACGATCTGCAACTACAAATTTAGCGGGAGTACGCTTTATCTCTAGATAGTTCTTCAGAAACGACAACAGCGTCCAAGCACTAAACTCAAAGCTCCACCTGTCCCAAATCGGTGACGAATGTGTTGCATATGAGGACAGTACAGTAGCATAGCCAGTTTTTTTGAGGAGGTCAATGAACGAGTTAGCGAATGTCGTCTTGCCCAGTCGTGGCATACCGGCGAGCTCAATAATCAACGGGTATTCAGATTCCGGTAACTCAACCATTCCAGAACGCAATCTGTCTTCCCAGGCATTTCGTTGATTCTTGTCAGCCACTTTAGTACCTCCGTTGAATTGGGCGAATTAGCTCAAGCAATTGTACAGGTCCTTGATTCCGTGGAAGTACCCACGGAGAACCGTCTTCCATGTCATCAGTAACAATACTGCGAAGAACCCGGAACAGACCGCAATCAGCCAAGACAGTGTCCCCGAAACCTCATCACTGCCAAACACGGCTATCACTATCCATAAGACCGCTGCAAACAGGAAATTCACTGCACAAGCACGTGCAGTCCGGACCACACTTCGCCTATAACCAAGATACTCGCTGGCACTACTTGAGCGGGATATAACGGTATTTAATTGATTATGATAGCTGACAGCAGGTTTGTTGCCAAAGACGTCGTTTCTCCATTTGTCGTTCCATCGATTGGTGAGGCTATCAGCAAGTCGGCTTACTGCAATACCCAAGATGTAGGCAAACGCCAAGATAAATGGAATTGAAGCAGTTCCCGCATTTGACAACTGCGTGATCGCTTTCCCATCAAGTGCAAGCAAGGCAATCGGCGTAAGCCATATCGAAGACACTATGCCAATCACAAGAAAATCGACAATTAGGTTAGTCGTTGCCACCTAGTACCTCCTGAAGAGTAACTTGCATAATACATACTCCCGTGTTCATTATATCCAATGAGGTTGCTCCTATTGATACAGTCTTACGGCGGCCACCTAATGCCTGTCTGAGACTTCGGAGGAAATGTAAGTCAGTGTCTTGAGAGAATTCCATTTGAATTCTTACCTGCCTCACCAAAGCACTCGAATCAAGAATCGAGTTCCTCAACTACAGACGGAACTGGGGAGCGTGACGCGCCCTTGCGAGAAAGATCTAAGTGCGCTCTTTGTCTAAGTTCTGCCAGTGAAGGTCTTGAGAAAATGCGACTTCGGCCTCTGGCTTTCTTTCTTCTTGTCATGGCCGTACTGCCTCGCTTATTCAATCCAACATAATGTTATACAGCGCACTTTCGTAGCAATCTATCCTACTTGATAGTAAATGTCAACAAACTGGTGGCATCACACGGTTGAGTCAGGGTCTTGACAGCACCTGAGGGCCAATTTGATGAACAGTATTCACTCACATTCGAAACAGTTGTTTTCTAGTATTTTTCTAACAGAACAAGCCGGAACAACAGATAATAAGAGAAAACACCAGACAAATGGCTCAAGCTAAGTTCTTGCTGTTATTATCCGTTAGTGTCTGGTGTTCCCGCTCTTTGGACAGATTCAAGGGCTCATAACCGGAAGGTCGGTGAATCGAGTGTTCAGCTCTGTACTTATCTGCGGCATCCCGATCCGCTGAAAGAGTTCTGACGGTATCTAAGCTCATATCGCTGCAATCAGGCCGCCCTTCGCTTTAAGGTCACGATCACTTCAAACGGGATGGATACTCCAATAGCGTTGCAAGTCCCTGCACCGCTATACAACAGTATTGGAATTCTTGCATCGTCAATCCTAACTGGCCTTCAACCATCCGGTTATCGTCGGACATAATTCCGACACTTTGGCGAATAGCGGGCCCCCGCTTTGGACCACTGGATTCCCGGTTTTGCTGAAAGGGGATCGACGGTACGTAGGTGTGTGCCAAGAGTATTTGCGCCAAGAAATCTGACGGTGTGTGCCTGCATTTGCACATGTATTATCCGCTCAAAGCCGAGCAGGAACAGTGAACTCCTTCTCAACATATTCTGTGTGTGTCGGTTTCAGCATAGTCCAGACCTCCGGCATTTTGTCTCTCAGCATCACCCGTGACTAAGCTGCCTCGGGTTTATGTAGTGTCTCGGATTCAGAGAATATCCGAGTCAGAGGAAATCAAGTAGTGTTTGCGGCGTTCATATTGAAGGCGATATTCCTGTCTTTCTCAGGTGTGATGGCTCCGGGGCCACTCACCGCGGTCACTGTTGCGCATGGCAGTCGATCTCAGCATGCAGGTGTGTGGATCGCGATCGGTCATGGGATCGTCGAGTTTCCACTGATGGTGGTAGTATTCCTGGGGTTCGAGTATGTTTTTACATCGCCGCATGCGAAAGCCGTGATAGGACTTGTAGGAGGGCTCTTTCTCTTCTTTCTGGCATACGGCATGTTTCGCAGCATCGCTAAGGCGGATGTCGGAGGCAATGGAGCATTCAGATCACCAGTCGTGGCTGGTGTAGTTCTCACGATAGCAAATCCGTATTTCCTCATCTGGTGGGCGACTGTCGGGGCGTCACTGATAATCGCAGCGGTCGAATTTGGAGCCATCGGTGTTGTCGTTTTTGCGATATTCCACTGGCTCTGTGATTTTGTCTGGTGTTACTTCCTGTCGGCGCTTTCATTCAGGGGTGGACGATTCTTCGGCAACAAGTTTCAGAAAATTGTATTCGGAGTCTGCGGAGTTTTCCTGATTATCATGGGCGGCAAGTTCGTTGTCGATGCTGTCGGTGTGCTCACCCTGTAGCATTTCGCCCACGAGTCGGGACAATGATGCGCGTGGAGACCGGCTCCCATCTTGACAAATCCGCACACATTCATTACACTCGGTTTCGACTGGTATACTGTGGGCGGCAGACATCCTCGCAAGTCCTGAGCTTCGAAGGGTCTGCCACATCCTGATATTGGTATCGGCAGATGTGGAGAGGTTATCCCAAAAGACGCGAAAGGTGGGTAATCGTGTTTGCGAAAGAAAGTAGCGTCATTCCCGCGAAGGCGGGAATCTATTGAATGCGTTATCGTTGAATAGACTCCCGTGATATCCTGAGCAAAGCGAAGGGCCTTCGCGGGAGTGACAGAGTCGGTTTCCCACATGAGCTACTCAGCACTTTTGGGACAGCCTCTGGACATTTGCCCGGCACGGAAATCCCTAATTATGGAGGCGGAATAATGCAGATAGATAATCTCGACAAGATTCTCAAAGAACTCGGAATCGAGAAGACGAATCTCGGCACGTCCGATGGTTCGGGCTGGTTTGCCAACGGCGCAGAGACACAGAGCATATCGCCGATCAATGGTCAGGTGATTGCAAAAGTCAAACAGGCGAACGCTGACGACTACAACAAGATCGTCGAGTCTGCGCAGAAGGCGTTCGCAATCTGGCGCGAAGTGCCTGCTCCCAAGCGCGGAGAAATCGTTCGGCAGCTCGGCGTCGCGCTGCGTGAGAAAAAAGACGCTCTCGGGTCGCTCGTGACAGCAGAGATGGGCAAGTCGATACAGGAGGGCAAAGGCGAAGTCCAGGAGATGATCGACATCTGCGATTATGCCTGTGGCCAGTCGCGGATGCTCTACGGCGTCCAGACCCACAGCGAGCGCGCATATCACCGGATGTACGAGCAGTGGCATCCGCTCGGAGTGGTCGGCATCATCAGCGCATTCAATTTTCCCGTCGCTGTCTGGGCATGGAATCTCGCAATCGCGCTTGTCTGCGGCGATGTCTGCGTGTGGAAACCGGCGTCACCGACACCGTTGACTGCGATTGCCTGTCAGAAAATCTGGGAGAAGGTCGCGAAGGCTAATAATCTTCCTGCCGGAATCTCATCGTTGTTCATCGGTAAAGGTTCGGAAGTCGGCGAGCTTCTCCTGAATGACAACAGGGTGCCACTTGTCAGCTACACCGGTTCGACGCGCATCGGTCGACGTATCGCCGAGGTTGTCGCCAAACGATTCGGCAGGACAATTCTCGAACTCGGCGGCAACAACGCGCTGATCGTCACACCTGCTGCTGATCTCGAACTTGCGTGCAAAGCAGTTCTATTCGGCGCTGTTGGAACTACAGGCCAGCGATGCACGACGACGCGCCGTGTGATAGTCGAAGCGTCGATCTATGATAAGCTCGTCTCGACTCTTGAGCGCTACTACGGCAAGCTGACATACGGCAATCCCTTCGACGAGTCGAATCTCGTGGGGCCGATGGTCAACACGGGAGCCGTCGACGTGTATCTCGAAGCGATTGAGATCGTCAAGAAGCAGGGTGGAAAAATTCTCTGGGGTGGCGAGAAGATCGACAACGAGGGCGGATGCTATGCGAAGGCAACCGTAGCTGAAGTCACTAATGATCTGGAGATCGTGCAGGATGAGACATTCGCGCCGCTGTTGTATCTTATCAAGTATGAAGGCGATGTGAAGAATGCAATCGCAATTCAGAACGATGTCCCGCAGGGATTGAGTTCGTCGATCTTCACGAATGACATGATCGAATCGGAGAAATTCCTGTCGTGCGCAGGTTCGGACTGCGGCATTGCGAATGTCAACGTCGGAACATCCGGCGCGGAGATCGGGCTTGCGTTTGGTGGCGAGAAAGAGACCGGCGGCGGACGTGAATCGGGCAGTGACGCCTGGAAAGTCTACATGCGTCGCCAGTCGAACACGATCAACTGGTCCGGCGGTATGGAACTGGCGCAGGGGATAGAATTCGATTGATGCAGGAGAATCACTGCTCTGCCCACCTTCGTGGGACTCGATAAGTGGCACACTCAGGATATGCGCGGGCCTAGGGTTACGCACAATTTCATCCCGGTCTGTCTATGATTGAACTACCTGGGGAGTAACATGCAAGCTCACGCCCACTTGCATGCCCTGAATGCGACGGGGGGGGCGTGACGACGTGGAGAAAAGCTATTCCTCACGCCCCGAGCGGGCGTGAGCTACACTTCTGGCCAAGACTGAAGCCCGCCTGCAATTATTGCATGTGGGCTTTGTGTTTGTATATCGCGCTCACAATTGTCTATCTTCTCTTATCCCTGCTTGACAAATCAGATCAGTATTTAGTAATTGCCTGCCTGATTGCATAGCCTCAGCAACGACACCTGACAAGGCCTTATGCGGCGGGAGAATGTCATGCGACCTGTTCTGAAGTTTCTCACTGATGAATTGATAGAGAAGATTAAAGACGAAGCACGTGAACTGATCTGCAAACTCGGCGTCGAGATTCACAACGAGACTGTCGTGTCGATGCTCGCCGATCACGGTGCGAGAGTAGATGCAGAGAAACAACGCGTTTTCTTCACCGACGACATTATCGACAAATCAATCGGTTCCGCTCCGTCGTCGGTGAAGCTGTATGACGTGTCGGGCGAGCTGGCCGCAGATCTGTCCGGGTACAACGTGAACTACACACCGGGATCGGCTGCGATCAATATCCTCGATGGCGACAAGATCCGGAAGCCGCTGACGAAGGATTATGTTGATTACACGAAACTGGTGTGCGGAATGGAGCATATCGCGTTGCAGTCGACAGCGATGATACCGTCGGATGTGCATGAGCTGATCTCTGATTCATACCGTCTGTATCTGAGCCTCCTGTTCTGTGGCAAGCCAGTTGTGACTGGCACTTTCACGATTGAAGCATTCGAGATTATGAAAGATTTGCAGATTGCTGTGCGTGGCAGTCGCGAGGAACTTGCGGCGAAGCCATTGACTATGTTTTCATGCTGCCCGACGTCGCCGCTCAAGTGGAGCGAAGTGACATCTCAGAATGTAATCGACTGTGCGAAATACTCGATCCCGGTCGAATACATTGCGATGCCGCTGTTGGGTTTCATGGCTCCGGCCACTCTCGTGGGGACGTTGATACAGCACACGGCGGAGACACTGAGCGGTCTTGCGATCAGCCAGCTTGCGAATCCGGGTACGCCGGTCGTATGGGGTGGATCGCCTGCGATATTCGATATCAGGTATGAGACGACGCCGATGGGCGCGGTCGGCACGATGATGATCGACTGTGCTTACAACGAGATCGGCAAACATTTCGGACTGCCGACACAGGCGTATATCGGGCTTTCCGATGCTAAGCTGCTCGATGCGCAGGCCGGACTTGAATCATCGATGGGAGCGACGGTAGCTGCTCTGAGTGGAATCAACAGCATCTCAGGACCCGGCATGCTCGATTTTGAGAGCTGTTTCTCGCTCGAGAAACTTGTGCTCGACAACGAAATCTGCGGCATGACACTTCGTATGATCGCAGGGATCGAGCCGAAGGAGGACTTTCCGTCAATCGAAAGATTCGAGGAGTTGCTCAAAGATGGACACCTGTTGATTGCTGATCATACACGCAAGTATCTCCGGGAGGAAATACTATTCCCCGGGCCGACGATTGATCGCGCGAACAGATCGAGATGGCAGGAAGAGGGAAGCAGAAGACTCGGCGAAAGAGCGCATGGCGAAGTCAGACGAATTGTAGCCTCGTGGGACGGATACGTTCTCAGCGATGACATACGAACTGAACTAACAAAGCTGATGGAAACTGCGGCACGTCGTCACGGTATGGATAGACTGCCTGATATACTATGAGAGAGTTCTTCGGCATCTTAGTAGATCAAATCGTGCCATCGGTGAAAGCGGTGCTGCGAGCGCAGGGTATACCAGACGATGCGGAGCCTGCATCCAGTGTGATCGAACTTGCGGAAAGAGCTGTCGAAATGTTCAGCAGACTGGCAAGTCCGGTGGGTTTGATGTGTAATCTTGGGATTGACGAGTTCGGAGAGGTCTATGAAGGAGAAGGGCTGAACGAGGATGTTACCCCACTTGAGGATATTTACAAGCGAGCCGATCATCTCGCACTGTTTGGAGTGACCGTAGGAGAGGACATCGGACAGGTGATCTCGTCGCTTTTTGACAAGAACGATTTCGCGCTCGGATCGATGCTCGATTCGGCAGCATCCGAGGGTGCCGAGAATGCCGCGCAGGAACTCCAACGAATGTATATCCAAAAACAGTCAGGAGAGTTTGGACCATCCGATGGAGCGCTCAGGTTCAGTCCCGGCTACTGCGGCTGGCATATCACTGCGCAACGGAAGCTGTTCGACATGCTCGACCCTGATGAGACAGTGATTTCGTTGAATGATAGTTGCCTGATGTCGCCTCTGAAGTCGATTTCCGGGGTGCTAGTGATCGGTCGAAAAGAGATATTCGAATTTGATGATTCGTTTCCATTCTGCTCAGAGTGCGCGCATCGATCATGCAGGGATAGAATAAGTTCAGTGCTGGAGCAGTGATAACAATGTTTGTAAATCTCGTGCGCGGCAGATGTCCACATCTGCCGATGACAACGCAAGATGGGGCAGACGAGGACGTCTGCCGCCCACAGTACAGTACGAAGATGTCAGGATCGCGGGGATCCTGACCTACATGAGTTGATAGCAGGAGTGTGATAAGATGGAAATCCTCGATAAGCTGTCCGAGAGCCTTCAGAAAGGCGATGCAAAGGGTGTCGCGCAACTGACCGAATCCGCCATCGGAGAAGGGTTGTCTCCGCAGACTATACTCGACGATGGTCTCATTGCGGGCATGGCCGTGATCGGCGAGAAATTCAAGAAGCATGAGATATTCCTGCCGGATGTTCTTCTCGCAGCGAAAGCGATGTATGCGGGAATGGATTTGGTCAAGCCGCTTCTGATCCGAGACGGCATTCCCGCAATCGGAAGAGTTGTGATTGGATCGGTCAAGGGTGATCTCCACGATATCGGAAAGAACCTCGTCGGCATCATGCTGAAGGGAGCAGGGTTCGAGGTGATCGATCTCGGCAACGATGTATCTCCAGAGAAGTTCATCGACGCCGCGCTGGAAAACGAAGCGCGGGTCATCGGGATGTCTGCACTGCTCACGACAACGATGCCGGGCATGAAAAAAGTTATCGATCTGGCGAAGGAACGGAACGTTTTCGACAAGCTGAAATTCGTTGTCGGCGGAGCGCCGGTCAACGACGATTATGCCAGAGAAATCGATGCTGACGCTTACTGTTTCGATGGAATCAAGGCAGTCGAATGCGTGAAAAGTCTTCTCGGTGTGAACTGACATGGAATCCCTGATCGACAGGATCAAACGCGGAGACCTCTTGGTCGCGGATGGCGCGATGGGGACGATGTTATTTGAATCGGGACTCGACCCGGGCGATTGCCCCGAAAAACTTAATGTAAGCAATCCAAAGCTGCTCGAAGATATTGCGCGCAGGTATCTCGATGCGGGCGCGGACATCCTGCAGACTAATACCTTCGGTGCATCGCCATTGAAGCTCCAGCAGTATGGACTGGAAGACAAGACGGAAGAGATCAACATCACCGCAGTCGAGGTCGTGCGTTCGATTGCTGATGACAGGGCGTACGTCTCCGCATCGTGCGGGCCGAGCGGCAGGATTCTCAAGCCGTACGGTGATTGCGAGCCGGATGAATTGACCGAGAGTTTCGAACGGCAGATTGCTGCGTTGGTGTCGGCGAGAATCGATATGCTTTGTATCGAGACAATGACCGATCTGAACGAAGCGACGATTGCGATCAAAGCTGCGCGTAAAGTCGATCCTGAGTTGACTGTGGCTGCGACAATGACTTTCGATTCGACTCCGCGAGGATTCTACACGATCATGGGAGTATCGATAGCTGATGCTGCCGCCGGTCTTGCAGAGGCAGGCGCGGATATCATCGGGTCGAACTGTGGCAACGGCGTCAGGAACATGGTAGAGATCGCGAAGGAGTTTCGTAAGTCAACGCAGATGCCATTACTGATACAATCGAATGCCGGACTTCCCGAGATGATCGATGGCAAGCTGGCGTACAAAGAAACGCCTGAGTTCATGGCTGATGCCGCTGTGGAATTGTTCGAGCTTGGAGTCTCAATCGTCGGCGGATGCTGCGGAACGACACCTGAGCACATCGCAGCGATCAGAAAAGCGCTCGATTCGTACCAGCATACTTAGTGTCGCAATGGGTGATATGCTCAAACTTGTTTGGGCATGGACAGCACCACATGTCATTCCCGCGAAGGCCCTTCGCTGTGCTCAGGATATTACGGGAATCTATTGAATGCTTTATCGTTAAATAGGCTCCCGCCTTCGCGGGAGCGACAGAGTCAGCGTCGCGCTCAGGTTTATTGGCACTTATAGGACAGCCTCTTCACATCTGCTGCATCCTTGGAACAGATTCAGCTTGACAGTTTGTCAGCCGAACTTATAATAGCAGCGCGAAAACAGAGGCCGGCGTAACTCAGCTGGTAGAGTAGCTGATTTGTAATCAGCCAGTCGGGGGTTCGAGTCCCTTCGCCGGCTCTTGATCTTGTGTTTCCGCTCTCAAGTCTTTTATCAGCTTGTCGAAAGCTTTCTTGTATGATTTGGAATTTGTCCAGTCTTGGAAGTCGATGATTGTCAATTCCTTGACATCAGCAGCATACTTGTTCTTCCATTCCTCCGAATGAACATATTCATCGATGGTAATCGGAATCAAGACCTCAATGTCCAATCCTTGTTTCTTGAGGCTATCAGTCTTGCGCAAGGCACGATTGACTTCGCGCATTACTGGTCGTGACTCAAGAGAATTCTTGCTGCATACAAGGATCACTCTGTCTTTGTCTTTAATCTCATTATTGATGAACGCCCAGAGATCACCACTGGAATCTTCTTTGTATCTACAGCACTGGACATTTTCTTGAGTCAGATTACCGTAAAGCTTTGAGACAAACTCGTCATCTTTGTCAGAATACGAAATGAAGCATGTATGATAATTGAAGTTCACCAGAAAACGTCCCAGATGTTCAATAAGGGAATTGGGATAACCGCATGCCCGCAAGAACGATGCGGGAAGTCCACCGCTCTTGAGCATGGTGCGAATGTCAATGACATTTGGATACTTGTGTTGACATTTATCGAGTCCTACACAGTCATTTATTGCTGAGTCGATGATGACCGTCTCTCCCAGTTTGCTGAACGACAAGTCCGCTTGGCTGAGACATGAATGTCGAAAGGTGCATTTATACAGGTCTGTCCCCTGCAGGTTAGCGCGCAGCAGGTTTGATCTCTCAAAATGCGCACGCATCAGATTGGAACCGTACATATTGGTATCTATGAGCTTGGAGCCGCTAAAGTCAGCACCATCGAGGTTTAAATGAATGAGTTCTACTCCGGAGAGGTCAACCTTTGTCAGGTTAGCATTAGGTAGTTGGAAGCGATTCCGTGGTGGTTTGAAATCGGTCAGGTTAATAAGGGCACTTGACATCCCCATAAGTACTGGATTCTCCTTCCTCCACTTATTCCATTCCTTCACACCCTGCTCAAGTATCTCCGAATACTTCGGCTTCGCCATATCTTCCTCCGCGGGGCATACATGTTCCTATCTGCTTGAGAGAACTTATCTTCAGTCAGGAAGGTATTCTCAAGTTGCAAACTTGTCAAGAAAAGCGTCAGGATCGCCCTTCGCAAGGCTCAGGACTTTGCAGGGCTCCTGATCTACGGGAATTCTCACTGCCGCCCACGGAATCCATATATATCGTTGACAATATTGGCTTTTATAGTAAATTGATAATGCATGAATGGGCTTTGTGAGTTTTCAAATCTGATGGAATTATTGAAGTTATAAAGAGGAGTTGTAATGTCTTCGTCGAGTCTAATACCACGATCCTCATCCCCAAAAACATCGCCACGACTATCTGACAATCAATTGATTCTGCGCCAGTTCCGGGCATTATGCGCCCTGATTTTGATCGCGGGTCTCATGTCGGCGTCTGTTCATGCGGAGCTTGTATCGTCATCTGAGGCAGAGTTGGTCGGGCAGAATTGGATTACAAGCATTACCGACCTGAACGGTGACTGGGCAGGAGATGTTGCTCCCAAAGTCGCCAGTTCTGACGACATCTATCTCGGCGACACGCTGATCGCGCGAGTATATGCAGTTACGCCGTCCGGATATATCCTGGTTCCGGTGCTCAGGGAGCTTCCGCCGGTTGTTGCGTATTCCGAAGAATCGAGTTTCGATATCAATGCCGAGGATGGCTTCTGCGCTATGGTGAGCGAAGTGTTGACCCACAGAGTCCGGCTGTTCGTTCAGGCGTATGGTAGTCTGGATCAGCGACAGGAGGACTTCGATCTGAAGCTTTTCGGTTCCAGCAATCAGAACGAATGGAACCGTCTCGCTGTGTCGCCGGAGGAATTCTCTCAACTCCGTGGCGGAGCATCAGCGCAGACTGTCGGTCCTCTCCTGACCACGAGTTGGCATCAGGGATATCCGTATAATCTTCTCTGTCCGATGGGAGATGGCGGGCGATGCGTTGTAGGCTGTGTTGCAACCGCCACAGCGCAGATTTTGGCGTATTGGAATTGGCCCACTGCCGGATCGGGAAGTTCAAGTTATTACTGGTATGGCGATAATTCATGCGGAGGAAGCACACCGGGTCAAACTCTCAATGCCGACTATTCAGATTCGTATGACTGGAATAATATCGTCAACAGTTGCAGCGGCGGATGCACTCAGGCGGAGATCAATGCGCTCTCGGAACTCTGCTACGAGGTAGGCGTTGCGTTCGAGATGGATTATGGAAAGTGTGGTTCCGGCGCATACACGTCGTACGCTCAGACGGTGTTCCCGACCTATTTCAGGTACGACCAATCGATAACCCGTCAGGATAGAGACAATCACTCTCCCGAATCCTGGTTCGTGCTGGTCCAGGAGGAGATCAATGCAGATCGTCCTATGCAATACAGAATCAGCAGGCACTCGATCGTTTGTGATGGCTGGCAGATGGTCGGTGAAACGAAGCAGTACCACTTCAATTACGGCTGGGCCGACAGTCACAACGCCTGGTATACTCTCGATGAGCTTTTCTGCAACTGGGAAGGTTGTACGCCGATGGTGGAGTACATGATCAAGGACATCCAGCCCGAAGCGGACACCGACAATGACGGGTTTGTCAATTCGCTCGACAATTGTCCCGTGACATATAATCCCGATCAGGCCGATGTTGACGACGATGGCGTCGGAGATGTCTGTGACAACTGCGTGACAGAGCCGAATCCTCTCCAGGGCGATGCCGATGATGACGGAATTGGCGATGCGTGCGATTCTGATGCTGACAATGATGGTCTCCTCAATGAGAACGACAACTGCTGGCTGGTTGTGAACCTGCTTCAGGAGGATGGCGACGGTGACGAAGTCGGCGACTCATGCGACAATTGTCTTGAAGTGCAGAATCCGTATCAATATGACGAGAACGGCGATGGTGTAGGAGATGCCTGTGACGGCGAGTTGCATATCCAGGCGTACGATGTGCCTGACGCTTATCTTGATCAGCCGTATTTCTATCAGTTCTGGGCTGTCGGTGGGATCGAACCTTACTTCTGGACGAAGCTCATTGGTCAGCCTCCATACGGCTGTACTTTCCACGGTGGGGAAGTCGGGACGATTGAGGGCACGCCATCATGGGAAGCGCAGTACTTCATGGCAATTGAAGTCATGGATTCGGACAACCCCCCGAGCTACGATATCATGAATGTGATTATCGACGCTATCCCGGGACAGCAGTATACTTGCGGCGATGTAAATGAGAGTGGCGATGTAGACATTGATGATGCTGTTTTTCTTGTCACCTACATCTTTGCAGGTGGCCCCGCACCTGACCCGATGGCTGCCGGTGACGTGAACTGTAGTGACAATATCGACATAGATGATATCGTGTACCTGATCAATTACATCTTCGCCGGCGGTCCCGAGCCATGCGCCGCGTGTCCCTGATGTTGTGACAAATTCGATTGGGTTCAGCGTCACTATCCTGAGTGATCATTTCCTTTGGCCGAAGGCAGGATAACTTGCCGAGTCACGCAACAAGAACGATAACTAAGCTGGTTGTTCTGATTGTGGCTCTTTGCGCAACGGCATCCGACTCGCTTGCTCAGGTAAGTACTACCGGCCCCGAACCTCCTCCCGGCATCGATCGCGGAATCAGGACAGCGACTCGTTCCCAGACGATTATCTTCGGCGTTCCTCCGTATGAGTGGCATCACGGTTGCGGTCCGACTGCCGTCGGCATGGTTGTGGGATTCTGGGATGGCAACGGTTATCCTGATCTCGTAGAGGGTGATGCTGCAGACCAGACTCCGGCTGTGAATGCCATGATGGCAAGCGACAACAACTATGCAGCCTGCGGACAATCGTGGCAGGATCACTATCAGGACTATTCGTGTCCCCGCGACGGCTCTGGACCAATACAGGCAGATCTGTCGGAACTGGGTGGCGCACATGAGAGTGAATGCGTGGCCGATTTTATGCATACGTCGTGGAGCGTCTACGGACTTGCTTACGGCTGGAGTTATTTCTTCGACGATAATCTGGCGTTCATAGAATACGTGTCATTGAAGGAGCCGAGCGCGGACCCCGTAGCAGCGACCTATTACTTCGATGATTTCAGTTGGGAACAATACAAGAACGAAATCGACAATCGAAGGCCGATGGTCCTGCTGGTCGACACTGACGCTGATGGTAACACGGATCATTTTGTGACCGGGATAGGCTATGACGAATCGGAATACGAATACGGCATATTCGACACTTGGAACAGGAGCGTGCACTGGTTCAGATGGCGCAAGATAGCTCCCGGTTCATCGTGGGGCATCTACGGGCTGACGACATTCGGACTCGACGTTATCTGCGTCGACAGCGACGGCGATGGTCTCGGTGATCCGGGTCATCCGGAGAACACATGCCCTGACGATAATTGCCCGTACATCTCCAACCCGCAGCAGGAGGATACCGACGGTGACGGACTCGGTGACGTTTGCGATCCTGATATCGACGACGACGGAATCCTGAACGAATCAGACAACTGCGTCTATTCCGGCAATCCGGATCAGGAGGATAGCGATGGCGATGTTGTCGGTGATTCATGCGACAACTGTCTCGATGTTCACAACCCGGAGCAGTACGATGAGAATGGCGATGGCATAGGCGACGCCTGTGACGGTGAATTGCATATCCAGGCGTACGAAGTTCCAGACGGATACGTTGGCATTTCGTATTACTACAAATTCACTGCTGTGGGAGGAACAGAGCCATACTACTGGGACAAGACAATTGGCCAGCCTCCGTCCGGATGTGTTTTCACCGGTGACACTATGGGCACTATCAGCGGAACTCCGAACTGGGCGGCGACATACTTCATGAAAATCCTCCTTGTCGACTCTGATGTTCCGCCGAAGCAGGATACGCTCGGAGTGTTTATAACAATCGATTACGGGGAAGCACTGTGCGGTGATGTCAACGGGTCGTTCGCAGTAGACATTGACGATGTTGTTTACATCGTCAACTACATCTTCTCAGGCGGACCGCCTCCAAATCCAATGGAATCGGGAGATGTTGATTGCAGCGGCAATGTCGATATAGATGATGTAGTGTACTTGATCAATTACATTTTCACGGGCGGCCCCGAGCCGTGCGCAGCGTGCTGAATCTTGACAGAAAACGACGTTAAGAAAATCATCGTAGTCTCTGACGGCACTGGCAGGACTGCCCGGCGACTCATGGACGCGGTGCTCGCACAGTATGCGGGGCATGAGGCTCGATTCCGGCTCGAACATATATACAGCGACACAAGAACTCTGAAGCAACTCGCGAATATCATCGACGAAGTCGATCCCGACTCACTCGTCATTTTCTCTCTGATCGCCAAGGATCTAAGAAAGTATTTTCACAAGCGTCTCCACGAAGAAGAGATACTCCATCTCAATGTGCTGGAGCCGATGCTCTCGACGATGACCAAGTTCCTCGGCTTCCACCCTGAGTTCAAGCCCGGATTGCTTCAGATTATTGATGACAAGTACTATGAGAAAGTGGATGCGATCGGATTCACCGTAGAGCATGACGATGGACTCGGTCATCAAATCAACAAAGCCGATCTGGTGATTGTCGGCCCGTCGAGGACATGCAAGACCCCGATCAGCATGTTCCTCGCGTGTAACTATGGCATGAAAGTAGCCAATATCCCGACGGTGAAGGGCAAAGAACAGGAACGCAGACTCCTCGATCACTTGAAAGATGTCGATGATCGGAAAATTGTCGGTGTGACTATGCGCGCAGAAGTTCTTGCTCAGGTCCGGGAAGAGAGATCCGTGTTTCTTGTAAACGACGATGATTCATCGGTGATTGATTCCTATGCGAGCATCGAGCAGATTGAAGAGGAACTGAAGTATGTCCGGGGTTTGTGCAATCGACAATGCTGGGAGATGGTGAACGTGACTCGTCGCGCGATTGAAGAAATCTCTGCGGAGATTCTGGCGCTTCTGTTGTCTGATATTGACGACATGCCGGGCAAGGCCGATCTCGATGCTCGCGAGTAGGGCTTGATGAAAAGGATTGTTGGCTTGAAATGCCGGGTGATCACCGCCCCGCACCGTCTTTGCGAGCGGTCGCCGATCCCCGAGGGACAGGGAGCGCGGCAATCTCTTGTCGGACAGTGGATTGCAGGAGACGGGATCGCCACGTCGCTGACGCTCCTCGCGATGACGACGGCACAGGTCCGTGCCCGACATAGGGCTTTTCAACATGTTCGATTAGCGGGCAGACCGCAACCATCTGTTGACTAATCCACTCTGTCTGCTATATTGAAAACAGGCGATTCTTACCAGACTGTTTATGTGATGTTCGATAGTGACGATAAATCAGTGATCGTAACCTCTTAAGGAGTGTGTGCAATGAAAGCATACGTATTACCGAAGTGGCTGACGGCTCTTGCTATGATCGTGTGCGTGTCTGCGATATTGCTGTGCGGTGTCGCGACGCTTTACGCCGGTGATGGGAGAGACGCTTCAGCGGAACCGATATGGATCTATGATTCGGATCTATATGTCAAACATGTCGAAACGGCTGATCTGAATGGTGATGACATTTTGGATGTTATCGCCGGCGAGCACAACACGGACTACTACGGAGAACCATCCAGGGTAATCGCAATCGACGGAAAGACGGGTGACACGATCTGGACCTACCTGTTGAATGACGGCGTCAGGTCGATGACGGTCGGCGACATCAACAACGACAATGTTGCGGATGTCATAGCCGGAGCATCGTATCACTCGACCCAGACTCCCGATGGACGCGTTCATGCTATTGACGGCACCGACGGAAGCCAGCTCTGGACATACTACATTGGCGCGACCATTGAGGATGTCCAGATCGGTGATTTCAACGGCGATGAGAATATGGATGTAGCAGCGGCGAGCTTCGACGATTATATCTATGCCATTAATGGCGAGACCGGAGCCAGTCTCTGGAATCAGCTTATCGGCAGCATGTGGGTCAACGCTGTCGCCACAGGTGATGTCAACGGCGACAACATCGACGATGTCGCGTTTGCTCACGAGTATATGACCAACTACGACAACTTCTACGGTGTTCTTGACGGCACGGATGGTTCGTTTATCTGGGCGGATACCGTTCCGTATGCCGTCCTGAATGTGGTGATGGTCGATATAGACGCGGATGACGACCTTGAGGCTATATTTGGTGGTGTATACTATGACGATCATGGCGAGATATTTATCAGGAATGCCGCATCCGGCGAACTCGAATGGTCATACGACATCGGCTATGTTCATCATGTGAATGGCGAAATTCTCCTGCATCCGTACGACATCGATGAGGATACCGACCTCGATCTCGTTGTCGGGCGGTATATCGGAGGCTACACGCTATACGCATTCGACGGTGATGCACCGACGCTGATGTGGGAATCCGATTCGCTCGGTGTTTACCCGAGGGACATTGCATTTGGAGATTACACTGGTGACGGCAATTTGAATATATCTGTGGCAGGCTACGATCGTGTAGTGGTGCTGAAGGCTAACGGTGGATCGAAGATCTGGTATTATGCCGTTGCGGGTACGATGGCGAGCGTTGCGACCGGTGATTTCGATGATGATGGCATTGACGATGTCGCTGCCGGTGGTGGTGCGGACAATGTAGGGTCTACTCCGCCGAATCCGCAGAAGTCTGTCTGGGCTCTGAAGACAGTGTTATCACCTGTCCTCTGGGAGTTTGATTTCGGTTCGTATGGCAATGAAGTCGCGCTCGGTGACGTTAATGGTGATGGCTGCGAGGATGTTGCCGTAGTGGCATCGTCCGGTGACAGGCTCTGGGTGATCGATGGTGCAACGGGGACGGAACTCTGGCACTGGGCAGGCAATGACAATCTGTTCGCTGTGACAATCGGAGATTTCGATGGCAACGGTATGGGCGATGTGGCTGTCGGCGGCTATGACGCCGTCGTGACTGCGTTTGTCGGAGAGACAGGCGCATTCATGTGGGACTTTACGACGCCAACCGACGACGTCTACCGCAAGTGCCTTAAGTCGGCTGACCTGAATAAAGATAGCAATGTCGATGTGATCGCTGGCAGCGAGGACAACCATATCTATGCGATCAACGGAGAAGGCGGGGGAGAGCTGTGGAATTACGATTGCGGAGCGGACGTCAATGATCTCGTCCTCAGAGATATGAATTCGGATGACACTCTCGATGTCATCGTCGCGGTCGGCGGGGGGACATCGGGCGAGAAGGTCGTGGTAATTGACGGGAGAGATGGCAGCGAAATGTGGGCTCATAATGCGCCTGAATCCGTTGAGCATCTTGCTGTAGATGATCCGAAAGCACCCGATTTTCCCGGCGAATCCTTCTTCGACGTCTTCTGTGCCGCGACACCCTATGGAACGAGGCAGGTTATCAAGATAGATGCGGACACGCATCTCGAAGACTGGTCGACCCCGATTGATGTTGCGTCGAATACACACGGGCTCGCTCGCGGTGACTGCAATGACGATGGTGTGCTGGATGTCGCTTTGCCGGGCAGTTCAACTTCGATGAGTGTATACCTGCTCGATGGCGTCGACGGAAGCATTCTATGGAGTTTCCCCACAGGTGGCGAGGTCAATTGCGTGCTGATATCCGACATTGATCTCGACGGCGATCTCGAAGTGATCGCCGGTTCGGACGATCAGAATGTATATGTGCTCGACGGACTCACCGGCAATGAAGAGTTCAATTACAGCACTGCCGACGACGTTATGCATGTCATGGTCGGCGATGTCAACTGCGATGGTGAACCGAACATCGTAGTAGTGACTTTCGGATCGGACGGCGTCGTCTACGCGTTCAAGTCCCTCGTGACCGAACCGCAATATCTCTGCGGCGATGCCGACAGCAGTGGCGAAGTCGATATCGATGATGTTGTGTTTCTGATCACATACATATTTGCTAGCGGCCCGCCTCCGGAGCCGTTGGCTGCAGGAGATACCGATTGTTCAGGATTCATCGACATCGATGATGTTGTGTACCTGATTTACTACATATTCGCGGGAGGACCAGCGCCCTGCGATCCGGATGGTAATGGGATACCGGACTGCTGATTTTGCTGAAGATAATATGATGCAAATTGTGACCGCAGGGGCTTGTGCTCTTGCGGTCTTGCTTTGTGTGCGAGTGGCGTTGGATGGTGAGATGACCGTCAAAAATCGCTTGATTTGGTCAAAATAGAATATATATTGCCGCTTCCCAATGGAGGGGTTCCCGAGTGGTCAAAGGGAACAGACTGTAAATCTGTCGGCGAAGCCTTCGGAGGTTCAAATCCTCCCCCCTCCATAATATCAACCCGTGACATTCGAGCCGCGGGGTTTTTTGTACTCCGATCACAGAATAGACGTTGCCGCTACGGGTAATCCGGCACGCCGTCACCTGATTCGTACGGGTTCGGGGCTGCTCCTCCACCGAGTATTTATCCGACAATGAACATTATATCATCTATGTCGACTTCGCCGCTTGAATTGGCATCCCCACAGGCGACTTCGTCAATGCAGGAGTATGAGAACGAGTAGACGACTTTGACAGAAGGGACCACTCTGTTAGATTGCATTAAGTGATGGTTTATCTCAGCAGTTGAAAGTCGCTGCAACATCAGAGGATAGTGACCGTCGCTTTGCTCGGATATTGGGAAAGGCGACGGTGTTTGTTCTCTATAAATCTGTCCCGGAGAGCATATCCAGGTCGTTCGAGAATCTTGTTGCGAAAGAAAAAAAACGGTTGACAGATTGATCGGTTTTGATTATCAAGTATAAGCCCTTCATACACAGCCCTCTTATCAGGCGGTCGTGAAATTTTAATTTCCCGGCCGCTTATTGTTTGTGTCCGCACCTGAATACCTGATGTGAAGCTTCAACTTGCTGATTCGGCTTGATAACACGGGTTCGCCCGATTATATAGTTGCATGGATAAAATCCGGAGACTGTTGAAGAAACACTATCCCGAGGCGTGCTGTACGCTGAAACACAGATCACCGTTTACGCTGCTCATATCCACGATACTCTCGGCGCAGGCGACCGACAAATCGGTCAATCGAGTGACGCCTGAGCTTTTTTCGAGATTTCCGGATGCTGAGTCGTTCGCGCAAGCGCGACTGCCATCGATTGAGAAGATTATTAGGCCGTTGGGGCTGTATAACAACAAAGCGAAGAATATCAAGGCATGCTGCAGAATGCTCGTCGATGATTTCGGCGGCGAAATACCTCGGACCATAGCGGAGTTGACGCGGCTGCCGGGAGTGGGGCGGAAGACTGCTAATGTCGTGCTCGGCAATGCGTTCGATGTCAACGAGGGTATCTGCGTCGATACGCATGTCGGACGGCTATCACGTCGGCTCGGCCTGTCGAAATCGAGAGACCCGAACAAAGTCGAACAGGACCTGATGAAGATAGTCCCGAGGGATGACTGGACAATCATCTCGCATCTCCTGATAGCCCACGGCCGCCGTGTATGCGATTCACGAAAACCGGATTGTGAGAATTGCTTTCTGGAGAAGTTGTGTCCGAAGGTGGGGGTGAAGAGTAAATGACACCGTGAACAGACAAGATTCCGAATCAGATGGGAGGAAAGATGGTAAAGTTGCATGCTATGTTTGAAGCAGACTGGTTGTTCAAGGATGGTAAATGGAGTGACGAATCTAAGCTGCTCGAAGTTGATACTTCAAAGCTGCCCAATTTAGGAGTGTATGTCATCTACACTGGTTCAAGCATTCAGCGTATCCAAGGGTCTGACAAATTAGGTGTAATACACATCGGTCAAGGGAATCTGCAATCAAGAATTAATGCATTCCTTAAGTGTGCCAGGGGTGACTGGCAGAAGGGTCATTCTGAGGGAGTCAGGTTCAAGCTGTTCGACTATGCGAAAGTAACCAAGACTCAAGCCGATGATCTGATGGTGCGTTGGACGAGAATAAGAAACGCTGTTGAACTTGAAGGGAAGTTACATATGCAATACATTCAGCGATTCGGCGAATTACCGCCACTCAACCATCAGGTAAGCAAATCTGTTTCCAAGAAGCTAAGGACCTCGTAACTGAGCCTTCGTTCGTGTCATTCGAGCCACAACAACTGTGCGCACGGATTTACAGTTGCACAAGAATTGAGCCTGTCGTTCGGATGGCATTTGACTTGTTCCTGCTGTTAATACAAACCTATGCAGCCATTTGCGTGCTGAATATTCGTGGATGAGATCTTGCGGCATTGTGTTTGCTTATGTATATTGATAATTAAATCTATGATTGAACAGGAAAGCAAGTCGGTAAGGGAGGAACAATGACTTTACATTATGCCAAGCGAGGATGGCGACCTCTGGCCGCCCTAATTGTGGTCGTGGCATCGGTGGCTATCTTCTGTAGCGCTGCGTTGGCGGACGGCGCTGGGGGAACAGAGTTCAGATCCGGACTCCGGTCCATGCAGTTTGGGATTGAGCGCGATTTCCAGCTCGGTGCATTCGATGGATTTCTCCTATCATGCAAAAGACACATCTCACCGAACTCTGCGTATCGGCTCGGGCTGACGCTCGATGCAAGTTCTCAAAACAATGGACGGCTCCCGGCTAAACAATTCCCTGGGACCCAAGTACAGAGAAGGGATTCGTATTCAGACTATGACGGTAATTGGGCTGACATAGATGTCCAGCTGCTGTATGTGCGCTACATGTCACCCGAGAAACGTATCAGGCCATTCTGGGGGCTTGGCCCGAGTATCGGGTACTACCGCTATGACTATGAGCGCGATGGGGAGATTCAGGACCCATACTATACGAGTGCCGATTGGGACTATACGTATACGCTGACAGGTGGGATTGCTGGTGTATTCGGTGTGGAATGGTTCGCATGGGACGGGATCAGCTTTCTTGCAGAGTATCGTGCGGCTCTCACTTACACCTATTGGTCTGAGGAATACCGTCTGACGAACAACAGTCAAAACAGCAGCATTCGCAATATAAGCAGGCAACTGAGCTTTGAGTCGCAGGCTGTCATGTTCGGAATCGCAGTCTATCTGAATGGCATGTGTAGGATCAATAAGTTGATGGAGTTGTAACGATGGCAATTCAAAGATACAATCGGACAATTTGCCGCAAGCTTTGTGGAATTGCGCTAATACTGTTGATGCTCGCAGCAATTCCCGCGTATGGCGAGAATGGCGACGAAGCGCCAGCGAAATGGTCTCTTCAGTTTGGCATTGAGAGAGATTTTCAGCTTGGCGAATTCGATGGAATGCAGATATCGATTCGGAAACACTGTTCGGCTCAAAAAGCCTGGCGTTTGGGAGCGTCATTTAACTGTTTAATTGCCAATGGTGACATTGAAAGACATAGTTACGATGAAGTGAACATGGATATCCTTGAGAGCGACTTCAGAGGATTCGAAGCAGTCTTGTCGCTGATACATGAGTGGCATCCGCTCAGATCGAAATCAATCAGGGCAATTATAGGTTGTGGACCTGAATTGGGGTTAGAAACAAGCAATTATGAAATCGATCAACCTGGGAGATTGAGAGCGGAGGATATCCAGGCTTATCATGCTGGACTTAGAGGTGTTTTCGGTGCTGAGTGGTTTGTTGCCAAGCAGATAAGTTTAATCGGAGAATATGCATTATCTATCGTGTATTCTCATGAATCAACTGTTAATACGAATGAATATACTACCAGAAGCACTGAACTTGTAACTAAGAAGAACTCATTCGAGCTGGCTACGAATTCGGTGAACTTCGGGGTGTCGGTGTATTTCTGATCGTGGGGATGGGCATGTTCTTTGAAATCGGTAGATGTGGAGAGGCTGTCACATAAGTAGGTCGTGTTCCGAACCTGATGTAATCAGGTGAGAAACGCGACACCTCTATCTTGTTGACTGACAGTCGGGTTTCTTGCAGGCTACTCCTGCTGCGGAACGCCGACCTACAGGAGAACAGAATTTTTGAGGCAGCCTCGGGACATCTGCCGCACGGATGAGGATGGACCCCGGCAGGTCCTGAGCTAAAGCGAAGGGTTTTCACCGGGGTGACATGCTTTCCACAATTACTCTCTACCGTAATTCTTGACGCCTTCTTCGAAGAGGTTGCCGCCGTAGCAATCGAATGTTACGATTGCGGGGAAGTCCTCGACTGTCAGCTTGCGTACTGCCTCGGGGCCCAGATCGTCGTAGGCGATGACTTCAGCCTCTTTGATAGACTTAGCGATCAACGCGCCGGCGCCACCGATAGCGAGAAAATAACAGCCAACAGATTCTTTCAGTTTGTCACGGACTTCTTCAGACATTTGACCTTTGCCGATCATCCCTTTCAGGCCTGCTTCGATCATGGCAGGTGAGTAGGCATTCATCCGATACGACGTCGTCGGACCTGCAGAACCAATCGCTTTGCCCGGCTTGGCCGGGGTCGGTCCGACAAAGTAGATTATCTGGCCTTTCGGGTCGAAGGGGAGAGGCTCGCCCTTTGCGAGCGCCTCGGTCATCTTTTTGTGCGCCGCGTCTCGGCCAGTGTAAATGGTACCGCTGATAAGCACCTGCGTTCCGATCTTGAGTTTCCTGATGACATCATCGGTAAGTGGCGTAGTGATTTTGACTTTTTCTTCCGACATCATATATCTCCGATCAGATGATGACTTCTTTGTGTCTGGCCGCGTGGCACTGGATATTGACTGCAACCGGGAAACTGGCCATGTGGCAGGGATGCGTCTCGATAAACACGGCCAGCGCGGTAGTCCGGCCTCCGAGTCCCTGCGGACCTATACCGATGTTGTTGATTTTTTCGAGCAACTCGACTTCAAGGTCGGCGTAATACGGGTCTGCGTGTTTCGACCCAACTTCACGAAGCAGGGATTTTTTGGCAATCTGCGCGCATTTCTCGAAAGTCCCACCGACGCCGACTCCAACGATGATGGGTGGACATGGATTGCCGCCGGAGCGTCTGACCCGATCCAGGACGAAATCCTTAAGACCTTCGACGCCGTCGGAGGGTTTCATCATTTTGATTTCGCTCATGTTCTCCGAGCCGCCGCCTTTCGCCGCAAAGACAATCTTGACTTTATCGCCCGCGACGATGTCGTAGTGGATCACTGCCGGAGTATTGTCCTTTGTATTCAGCCGCTTGATCGGGTCTCCGAGGATCGATTTGCGAAGGTAGCCGTCGGCGTATCCCTGGCGAACGCCCTCGTTTATAGCGTCGGTTATCGTACCGCCCGTGAAATGGACGTCCTGCCCGATATCGACGAAGAAGACTGCGAAGCCTGTGTCCTGACACATGGGGACCTGCTGGTCGCGCGCAATCTGAGCATTAGTGATGATGTCGGCCAGAATACCTTTGCCGACCGGCGATTCCTCGGTCTTCTCGGCGTTCACGAGCGCAGACCTGACGTCATCGCCGAGGAAGTAGTTCGCGTCCATGCACATCTGACGGACTTTCGGAATGATTTCGCTTACGTCAATTTCACGCATACTGACTCCTTGCGCGTGTGGGCTGGATTACCGGAGAGGTATTAGCTGGAGATGGCCTCGACGGAGATGAATTTCTTGTCACGGCCCTTGCGGACAAACTTGACATGGCCGTCGACAAGCGAGAAAATCGTGAAGTCTTTGCCAAGACCAACGTTGTCGCCAGGGAAGAACTTAGTGCCGCACTGTCGGACTATAATGCTTCCGGCGGTTACGAATTCACCGCCATATGCCTTGATGCCACGTCTCTGTCCATTTGAATCCCGACCGTTCCTGGATGAACCGACACCCTTCTTATGTGCCATCTTTTCCTCCTGTTTCAGCAGAAAACCCAAATTCGAGAATTCGGGCTTTCCCAACTCGGTCGGATAATATAGTGCAGTCGCCGAAATAGCAAGAGAAAAGTCTAAGGTGCGACCGGCTTTTCGGCGGAATTGAATGTAAACGTCAGTTTCTCGCTCTCCTCCGGGCAGTCGATCAGGATGTTGCAGTCGCCTGCAAACTGACCTCTCAGAATCTCCTCGGCGAGCGGATCTTCGAGAAACCTCTGGATCGCCCTGTTTAAAGGCCTTGCACCGAAGTTTGGGTCATAACCCTTGTCCGCGATGAACTCTTTGGCATTGTCAGTCAGCCTGAAGGAGATTCCTTTCTCAGCCAGCCGTTTGGCGACATCCGAGAGCTGTATGTCGATGATCTCCCTGATATCGTCCTTTGTCAACTGGCGGAAGATTACCGTCTCGTCTATTCTGTTGAGCAACTCCGGATTGAATATCTTCTTGAGTTCCCCTGTGACCCGTTTAGACATGTCTCCATGTTCCAGCGGACCATCTGCGTCGGCTTTGAAGCCGAGCGTCTTGGAATCGAAAATCTGCCTCGTTCCGATATTCGAGGTCATGATTATCACGGTATTGCGAAAATCAACCTTGCGTCCGAACGAATCAGTCAGACTGCCGTCGTCGAGGAGCTGCAGGAGGATATTGAACACATCCTGATGCGCTTTTTCGATCTCGTCGAGCAGTACCACGGAATAGGGGTGACGGCGTACTTTTTCGGTCAACTGACCGCCCTCCTCGTATCCGACGTATCCGGGCGGAGCGCCAATGAGCCTCGATACTGCGAATTTCTCCATGTACTCGGACATGTCGATTCTGATGAGAGCCTTCTCGTCCTCAAACAGGAATTTCGCGAGGACACGCGCAAGCTCAGTTTTACCAACGCCGGTCGGGCCGAGGAATATGAATGATCCGATCGGCCTGGTCGGATCGCCAAGTCCCGCCCGCGCACGACGAATAGCCTTTGCAATGGCAGTGATAGCTTCTTTCTGTCCCACGATGAGTTTCGCCAGTTCCTCCTCCATCCGGATGAGTCTGCGGGATTCGTGTTCTTCGAGTCTGAATAATGGAATGCCGGTCATCTTCGAAACAACGACAGCAACATCTTCGGAAGTCAGTTCTATCTGCTCCTTTTCGCGATCTGCATCCCAATCCTGCTTCATCTGTTCGAGTTTATCACGCCTGGCTTTGAGTTCATCGCGAAGCTGTGCTGCCGTTTCGAATGCCTGATTCTTGACAGCTTCTTCTTTGCTTGTGGAGAGTTCCTCGATCTCTTTCTCGAATTCGGTGAACTCCTCCGGCTTGGTATAAGTAGACAGATGGGCGCGCGAGCCTGCCTCGTCAATAATATCGAGAGCTTTATCCGGCTGGAACTTGCCGGTAATATACCTGTCGGACAGTTTGACTGCGGCTTCGACAGCCTCATCCGAAATTTCCAGCTTGTGATGCTCTTCGTATTTCTGACGGAGACCCTTCAGGATGGCGATAGTATCTTCCGTAGACGGAGGCTCGATCATGACAGTCTGAAATCTTCGATCGAGAGCGCCGTCTTTCTCGATATACTTGCGGTATTCGTTGAGAGTCGTTGCCCCGATGCACTGCAACTCACCACGTGAGAGAGCAGGTTTGAAAATATTGGATGCGTCGAGAGATCCCTCTGCGCCGCCCGCCCCGACGATCGTATGCAGTTCGTCAATGAATATTATCACGTCCTGACAGTCTATGATCTCGTTCATCACGGCTTTTAGCCGCTCTTCGAATTGACCGCGATACTTAGTGCCGGCGACAAGTGACGCCATATCCAGAGTTACCAGTCTCTGGTTCTCGAGCGTCTGGGGAACTTTGCCCTTAACGATTCTCTGCGCGAGTCCTTCGGCGATTGCAGTCTTGCCCACTCCCGGTTCGCCGATCAACAGCGGGTTGTTCTTCTTTCTGCGTGACAGAATCTGGCTCACCCTTTCGATTTCATCATCGCGTCCGATGACAGGATCGAGTTTTCCTCTGCGGGCGAGTTCGGTCAGATCTCTTCCAAAGTGATCGAGTGCCGGCGTCTTGCTTTTCTTACGCTTGCGAGAAAACGACGACGGATTGCCGCCGAGGATATTCTTGAGTTCGTCATAGACTTCCTGGTAGGAGATGTCGTACATCGTCAGCACCTGCGCCGCGACGCCCTCCTCGTCCTTCAGCAGCGACAGCAGAATGTGCTCGGTATCGATGTCCTTCGACTTCAGCGCACGAGCCTCCTGACCGGCCACCTCGAGAGTCTTCTTTGCGCGAGCTGTCAGGGGGAGTTGCCCCATCGTTATCGTGCCGCCGGACGGCTGAACGACGTCCTCTATCGATTGTTTGAGATCGTTCAGGTCGAGGCCAATGTTGGCGACGATTTCGACCGCTCGTCCTTCGCCGAGTTTGAGCAAACCGAGGAGAAGATGTTCGGTCCCGATGTAATCGTGGCGTAATCTCGAAGCCTCGTCACGGGCATACTCGATCGCTTTCCTGGCCAGTTCAGTGAACATCTCATTCATTTGCAACCTCCCTGGTTATAGCTGTTCATCGGTCTGCGAGCCTGCTGCGAACGAGTTCCGCTCTCTTGTTGTCGCGCTCCGATGAAGAAAGCTCCCGTCTGAGTAGCTTCTGCAGATGTGCAGGCTGAGCCAGAAGCATGATCTCGTTGATCAGCCTCATCGGAAGCATATCGAGGATTCCCATCGAAACTCCCAGCCTGACTGCAGAAAGCAGGTTCATAGCCTCTTCGGACGTCAGCACGCGAGCGTGCTTTAGTATTCCATACGCCCGCCATATCTTGTCCTTTATCTCTTCGCCCGCATCTCGAACCATCGTCCGTCGGGCGTTTTCTTCGTGACTCATCAACTGACGCGTTACTTCCTCCAGCGAACCTATGATGTCCTCCTCGGTCCGTCCGAGCGTGGTCTGGTTCGATATCTGGAACAGGTTCCCGAGCACGTCAGTACCCTCGCCGTAGAATCCTCTCACAGCGAGTCCGACTTTGGTGATCTGCGAAATCACGGCGTCAATCTCGTTGGTCAGGACCAATCCCGGTAAATGTATCAGCACCGAGGCCCTGAGTCCTGTGCCAACGTTGGTCGGACAGGAAGTCAGATAGCCATATTTGCTGCTGAAGTCGTAGTCGAGTCTCTCGTTCAGTTTCTTGTCGATATCGTTGGCTCGGCTCATGGCCGCCCTGATTTCGAGACCTGACCGGAACGACTGTATTCGGAGATGATCCTCTTCATTGATCATAATCGAAACCGATTCATCGTTCAGCACATAGACTGCGCCGTCTCTCGGCTCCCGCATGAATTCAGGCGAAATCAGATGTCTCTCGATGAGGAAATCCCTATCGAGCCTGCCGATGCTTTCGGAGTCGTACAATTTGCCGGTATCGAGAAGTCCCCGGTCATCCAGAGCCATGCGAATGTAATTCTTTGCGCTTGCCTGGACATCTGCCGGAGCTCTGCCGGGATACTGCAGATTGGCTATGTTTCGCGCGAGTCTGATGCGACTCGACATCACTATCGATGCATCGCTGCCATCAGCTTCCAGCCACCTGGCGGGTTTTTCTATTAGCTCGTCAAACATATCTTCCTCTAACAGAAGTATACTGTCGCCGGTTCAGGTCGACAATAGCTAATGTTCTTTCACCGTCATTTCCTTGAGCCTGTCTCTCAGTTCGGCGGCCAGTTCGAAATCCTCGTTTTCGACTGCCTCGCGAAGCTGTTCCTTGAGTTTCAACTCTTTCCTTATCGGCTCCATTTTCTCAGGTGATCCCGCGGGCATACAGCCGACGTGTCGATTGGAGCCATGGATTTTCCTGAGAAGATCATCGAGCTGCGGGTGAAACGCCTCGTAGCACTTTCCGCAGCCGAACCTTCCGGTCCTGGAAAACTCGGCGAAAGTCAGCCCGCAACCGTCACAGATGATCTGCTTGAGCGAGCCTGACGCCGCCTGCGCCTTCTCGACCATGCTGGAGAGGAAATCTCCTAGTGGGAAAGGAACGTTTTTGAGCGGATTGTTGAATCCACGCCTCTCGGCGCACGCCTCACACAGGTTCAAAACTTTTTTCTGATTGCTGATCACCTGCGTGAGATGAATGGTCGCTTCGCGCTCATTGCAATCCTGGCACAGCATCATAGTTCTCCTACGTCAGCAGGAATCGCGCGACCGTTCGAGAGTTCAAAAACCTGGTTGGCTCTCGCTGCGAACTCCCGATTGTGAGTCGCGATTATGAACGTAATGCCCGATTTCCTGTTCAATTCAAGCAGAGTGTCATGCAGAGCCGCAGCGGTTTTGGTGTCGAGATTGCCGCTCGGCTCGTCTGCGAGGACCAATTTGGGGTCCGCCACGAGAGCTCTCGCTACTGCGACTCTCTGCTGTTCTCCGCCCGAAAGCTTTCCGGGCCTGTGACCAGCCCTGTCTGCCAGTCCTACTATGTTTAACGCTTCAAGCGCTTTCTTGTTCGACTCTTTTGGATTATCTCCGCGTATCAGCAGAGGTATCATGACATTTTCGAGCGCGCTGAAGTCCGACATCAGGTGATGAAACTGAAACACGAATCCGATGTTGTCATTTCTGAAGCCTGCCAGTTGTTCGTCGTCCATGTCACTGTATCTCTCGCCGCAGACCTCGAGTTTTCCGGATGAATATGTGTCGAGTCCTCCCAGTATGTGCAGGAGTGTGCTCTTGCCCGCGCCCGATTCTCCAACAATCGACACTACATCTCCAGACTTGACTTCCAGATCGACTCCGGTCAAAACCCGCAGCACGCCGTCGGCCGTATCGAAGCTCTTCTGAAGTCCTGTGGCCCTGACAACTATGTCAGACCCCATTTCCGGGGCTGATTCGGCGCGTTGCTCTTCCGCGTTGTAGCTATTCATATTTTCGCCACAGGCAGACATTTGTTTAGCATAATTTATTCGTATCTAAGAATTTCCACAGGATAAAGCCGCCCGGCCCTGTATGCCGGATAGATGGCGGCAAGGAAACTGAGCAGGATGGATGTTCCCGCGATAATGGCGAAATCGGTAAATATCATCTCGACCGGCAACTTGCTGATGAAATAGATGTCGGCTGGCAGCGATATTATGCCGAACTTCTGCTGCGCATAGCATATGAGAAGTCCCACGATCGTGCCGGCGATTGTGCCTATCGTTCCGGTCACGAGACCCTGATAGACAAAAATGCGCGTTATCGATTTCCGTGTGGCCCCCATCGACTTGAGTATCGCTATCTCACGCTTCTTTTCGAGCACGAGCATAACGAGTGTCGAGACGATGTTGAATGCGGCAACCGCTATGATCAGCCCGAAGCCGACAAACATGCCGTATTTCTCCAGCTTCATCCACGAGTAGAGGTTACGGTGCATCTCGGTCCAGTCTGTCGCGAAAAACGGATAACCGAGAAGGGTGTTCATCCGGTCGGCGACAGCTCTCGATTTGTGCATGTCGTCGAGCCTGATCTGGATTCCCGTTACAAGCTGTTCCATCTTGAAAAGCTTCTGAGCCGAGGGGATGCTGATGTAACAGAGCGAAGCATCGTATTCGTGGAGACCGTTGGAGAATATGCCGGAGACCGTGAACTGCGCAACCTTCGGCATCTTCATACCGGTCACACCTCCGACAAACGTCATATCCTTGAGGCTCATCAATACGACTCGCGATCCGATAGTGACGCCGAGCCTGTCGGCGAGAGTCACGCCGAGCACGATTCCGGGAAGTCCCGACTCCATCGTATCGAGACTCAGTTCACCGCGTGTGATTGTCTCGCGAAGATCGGATACGCCGGTCTCAAGCGCCGGATCGATGCCCCGCACCATCGTACCATCGTTTTCCCTCGATGATGAGATCGATGCTTTGTAATAGACGAACGGCGCGGCTGCTTCGACATGATCGAACCGGAGAACCTCGCTTAGCAGGCTGTCGGCATCCTCGATCCCGATGTCATCGAACGTATAGATCGAAATATGTGCAAGAGTGCCCACGATTCTCCCGCGGACCTCGGATTCAAAACCGTTCATCATCGACAAGACTGTCACGAGTGCGGCTACACCGATGGTGATACCTGCAATGGTGATAAGCGAAATGACCGATATGAATCTCTCGCGCTGCTTCGATTTCATGTAGCGGGCAGCGATGAAGGCCTCGTAACGCATTGTCTACTCCGGTTTCAACTGAGGGAAGAGGAGGACTTCGCGGATATTGGTCTGATTGGTCAGGAGCATGACCATCCTGTCTACTCCGAATCCGAGCCCGCCTGTCGGCGGCATGCCATATTCGAGCGCGCGCAGGAAGTCTTCGTCGAGGACGTGCGCTTCAGCGTCGCCAAGTTTCGAGAGCTCCCGCTGCATTTCGAAGCGGCGGCGCTGGTCGATCGGGTCGTTGAGTTCTGAGAATGCGTTCGCCATTTCCATGCCGCAGACAAAAAGCTCGAAGCGTTCGGTGAGTTTTGGGTTATCTCGATGGATTTTCGCCAGCGGTGACATCTCGAGCGGATGATCGGTGATGAACGTCGGCTGTATCAGATTTGGCTGTACTTTCTCGGTGAAAATGTCATCGATGATCTTGGCTCGTCCTCGGGATTCCTCGATCTCGATGCCTTTGGATTTGCATTCGCGCACGAGCGCGCTGTCGTCGAGGGTCGAGACATCGATGTCGGCATACTTCTTTATCGCGTCAAGTATGCTGAGTCTCGGCCATTCCGCGCTGAGATCGATCTCGTGTCCCTGATAAAATATTGTCGTCGAACCGGGGACGACACTGGCAACATAAGTGAAAAGTCTCTGCATCAATTCCATGATATCGTTATAGTCGACGAACGCCTGGTAGAGTTCGACCATCGTGAACTCAGGATTATGAAGCCGATCGAGTCCCTCGTTGCGGAAGTCCTTGCATACCTCGTAGACTTTTTCGAACCCGCCGATAATCAGTCTTTTGAGATAAAGCTCATCAGCGATCCGCAGATACAATTCCATTCCGAGCCTGTTGTGATAAGTCGTGAACGGCTCGGCAGAACCGCCGCCGTAGAGCGGTTGCAGAATCGGAGTTTCGACCTCGACAAATCCTTCGCCGTCAAGAAAACTTCTTATGGCCTGAATAATCTTCGTGCGTGCCAGGAATATCTTCTTAACGTCTCGATTGGATATGAGGTCGAGATATCGCTGTCGGTATCTGACTTCGACGTCTTTCAGCCCGTGCCATTTCTCGGGAAGGGGGCGAAGGGATTTCGCAAGGAGTTCAAAGCTCTCCACCCAGATTGACATCTCGCCCTTCTTCGTCCTGAACGCTGTGCCGGTGCAGCCGATTATGTCTCCGGCATCCAGTTGTTTGAACAGGGCATATTTATCATCACCGAGCACGTCTTTTTTCATGTAAAGCTGAATCTGTCCAGAGTCATCCTGTATGTGACAGAATGAGGCCTTGCCCATCACTCGTTTCGTCATGAGCCTGCCGGCTGTGGATATGACCTGCTTTCCGGATTCAAGCTTGTCGAAGTCGTCGATTACCTCGCGAGTGCTGTACGAGACATTATATTTGTATGGATACGGGTTGACGCCGGATTCGCGCAAGGCTTCGAGCTTCTGAATCCTGACGGATCGCTGCTCCGATGTATTCTCTGCATCTGACTTGGTCAATTGCGGCTCCCTGCTCTCTGATGTAGTCATTCGAGTCCCGAGTATTTTTCGATCAATTTTTTCTCGACACACTTGGGAACGTGCTTGGAAATATCTCCGTTATTTCTCGCGACCTCTCGGACAAGCGAGGAGGAGAGATACACGTATCTCAACGACGGCATAAGAAACACGGTTTCGACCTCGCTGGCAAGTTGTCTGTTCATCAGCGCAAGCTGGAACTCATATTCGAAGTCGGACACCGCTCGAAGTCCTCTGAAAATCGCAGTCGCCTTCTGCTTGATCGCAAAGTCAGCCAACAGCCCGGTGAATCCTATGACCGTGATGCGATCCACATCTGCCGTCGCTTCTTTTGCGAGGTTGAGCCGTTCTTCAGCAGAGAAGAGACACGGTTTCTCACTGTTCATCGCTACCGCGACGACCAATTTGTCGAAGAGATGTGTGGCCCTGTTGATCAGATCGAGATGGCCGTTCGTAATGGGATCAAAACTTCCGGGATAAATAGCGATCTTCATCATATTTTCCTAAGTATCAGGATTTCACTCTGTCCGAATTGGCGTTCTCGCAGCAGTTTATAACTCTTTGGATCGAAGGATGCCTTCGACTTGCCGGAGTGTTCGAGGACGATCAGACATCCCGACCTCACAATTCCGTCAGCCGCTATCCTCGATAGAAGCTTCGTAGCCAAATGTGTGCCGTATGGCGGATCGGCCAGGAGAAGCGTTATGTCGCCGAGCGCGCTAAATCTGTCGAGGGCATCCGGCAGCCTGAGTTTCAGGATCTCAGACTTCCCTGTCATCGCGACTGTCTGAAGATTCTCTTTGACGATTTTCAGCGCGTCACGGGAATCGTCGATGAAATAACATTTCTTTGCCCCGCGCGACAACGCCTCTATACCGAGGTTCCCGGAGCCACAGAACATGTCCGCGACCACGGCGTTCGCTATCTCGGGAGCGACAATATTGAATATGCACTCCTTCACCTGCTCGAGCGTCGGTCTCACCTCGAGACCTTTCAAGGTTTTGAGCTTGAATCCCTTCTTCTCTCCTGCAACGATTCTCATATCAGATCGCCCCAAGCGCCGCAAGCGGCAGGATCAAACGTTCCGGTCTTTCCACTGTTCCGCGAAGAACGCGTGAGATGGGTCTGCTTTCCGATCTGACGAATCCGAGCTTTTTGACGATCGCATCAGCCAGCCGGTCATCCGTGGAAGCGTCGAGCAGGATTCTGCTTCCCGGATTGCGGTGCGTATCCGAACTCCATGAGAGATAGGTCGCAAGTGTCTCGATGAACGAATCGGTCGATTCACCCGCTGGCAGGCGCGCAGACGTCAGTTCCTGATCCTGCATGCCGGTAGTGCGTACGACATAGGCCGATCTCCCACCGAGGTAGATGCATTCCGTGATTTGCGTCTCCTTTGAAGCGGCATACTTGCGGAATACATAATGCAGTATGGATTGCGGCGTCCAGATACTGTCGAGGACGAATCCGGCGGAGATTGATTGTTTCATCAACGAGTCGATCAGGCGTCTCTTAACAGCGCGAATCTTGCGTGTCTGGAATTCCCCGTTCGCGGAGGAGCCGACGTACACAGACTCGTATATATAACCTTCGTTTTCATCCGTGAGATGTTTACTTAGTTCCCACATTTCCCAGTCATCACGATCGATCTCGGAGTCGACAGGGATGCTCACCGTAGATTCCACTATGTAATCGGGTGGCAAGACCAGCGATATCGGCACAAGGCTGCACTTATCAGGGAGCATCGATTTAATCTGCGTCAGAATTCTGCTGAAGTGATTCGAGGAAGCGCCTGTGTCGGGGCGCAACTCGAACTCTGCCGTACAGACCAGCCGGTGTCTCTTGCGCAATACCCGGATTATGACAGCCTTCACGTATCCGTCGTCGAATTCGAGTCCGAGCCTGTATGAGTATGGCGAGATCATTCGTCGCCTGTGCCTATCATGTTCCTGATGGCCTTGAGTTTCGCCTCTCCAATACCGTTGACTTGCGTCAGATCATCGACCGTATCAAACTTGCCATAGCTTCGCCTGTGCTCCACGATACGCTTCGCAATAAATGTCCCGATACCCGGCAGCAATACAAGCGAATCTATCGGGGCGGTGTTGATATTGATCCGGTTGATTATCAGCATTTCCTGCGTTACCGATCCTGCGCCGCCGTATGTATGAGAAGGGTATTGCGGCAGAGCCTCTATCTGGTTGATGACCACTTCGGGAGTGATCACTTCTCTCGACTTCTGGAAAATCGCGACAGCACCTCCTGCAAGGAGCAGCGCCATCAGAAACAGCACTGCTCGGAAATCGGATGCAAACAAGAATTCAGGGCGCTTGAAAACCATATCAAGCCTCGCTATTTAAGCCTGTCAAAGATATTGTCAGCGTGAGAGAAGGGCAACCAAAACTTTGCCCACGTCGGCAAGACTTTCGGGACTGCACTTGTCCGGAGTGTCTGCGAGAGTATGCCAGTACGGATAGTCGAAATCGATGATGTCGATCACGGGGATCCCTTTGGTCAGGAACGGGATGTGGTCATCGTAGATCGTATACTTAACCTGGTCGACAAATGAAGTCACCCCAAGCTCCGCAGCGGTTTTCCACACGAGGTCGTTGATGCGCCTGGCGTTGGACTGCGAGTACTGCTCCCGGTAGATATTCAGATCCGCGTCGCCGATCATATCGATGAGAATTCCGAATGCGTATTTGCTGCGCGAGATACTCTCGGAGAAATGCTTCGAGCCGATGCAGAAGTAGTCGTGATACCCAGCCTGACCATAGTCCTCGCAGTCGAAGAGCACGATGTCTATTCCGTACGGTGAGTCGAGTTCGGAGACTAAGTTAGCGATCTCCATCAGGACTGCGCAGCCGGAAGCGCCGTCGTTGGCGCCCAGTATCGGGATATGTTTTTTTGATGAATCAGGATCAAGATCGGCGAACGGTCGGGTGTCCCAGTGAGCACAGAGGATGATTCGCGGCATGCGCCCCGGATTGAATTCCGCTATCACGTTGGCGAGTTCGGAGAACGTCGTGTCCTCGACTGTATCTGTGAATTCGAATCTCTGGAGCCAGACCGAATCAGCGCGCGATCTGAAAAAGCTCTGGTAGTAATCGAGTGCCCGTCTTGCTCCTTCGGAGCCGGGATTTCGCGGGCCGATGTCGCACTGCTCGATCAGATACTGATATGACCTGTCACCGCTGAATTCAGGCGATCCTGATTCGCATCTCGATAACCCGATCGACAGGAGCGCCAGAAACGCCAGCGTCGGGCGACGGATCGAAATGTGAATCGGCATTTTCAAGTTCATCAGAATCTTATCTCGACCCAGATACCTACCTGGCGAATGTGGGATTTTCGCCTCGTACGCTTGTCTTCCGTGTCGGACCAGCGCATCTGCAACCCGCCATTGATGCTAGACGAGAAGCTGTACGAAACTCTCGGGTTGAATGTCAGGTCCGTGCGTTCATTGCCAGGGGTCACGTTTCCAGCTCCATCCACGTTTTCCGATTTCGTCAATCGCCTGGAGATGTCCAGTGTCAGATTCAGAGTACTCTGGAACTTGATTCGACCGAAGAGAGGAATCTTGAATCCGGTCGGCGATCTGAAGCTGTATCGATTGGACAGTGTGAACCCCCGGCTCGTGTTTCTCTGCTCACGCGATACGCCGGAATTGATGGTCTTACTGCTCGATTTGCTGTACTCCAGCCTTCCCGTTGTCTGAACCGATTTCAGCCATGTCACGCTGAAACCGAACAGGGGGCCGAAATTGTGGCTTATGTTTTCCTTCTCTACCGCACCGGTACTCTTGTTGATGCTCTCATCGATTTTACGACTGTAGGAACTGTTTACCGAGAATGACTTGAATACCCATCCGATGACTCTGAACCTTTCGAGCCGTCCTATATTGACGCCGAGGTCAGGGAAGGTGACCGATCTAGATATTACTCGCTGAGTTGCGGATGTCTGGATTCGCCTGGCGTAGCCGGTCGATATCTTTGTACCGAGGATGAACCTGACGCCACTCTTGGCGCTGTACGTCTCGGCCTTGCTGTCGCTGAATCTTCGGGCGCTTCCGGCTGTTTGTCTGGTTCCCACGCCCGGATCCTTGGTCAGCCCGAATTGGAATTTCATAGAAGGGCGACCGATCAGGCCGGAACTCGAGAATCGATTGTCCTGCCTGTATTGCAGGGAGACAGGATCTATCCTGCTCGTTGCCTTCCTCAATCCCCAAAGGAATGGCTTAAACAAGATGAAGCCTCCCTTGCTATCCCGGCCAAAGAGCTTCTGCGAGTCAAATCTTCCACTGAGAGACCAGTTTGAGTTTATGGAAGCTAGCCTGGTTCCGTCTTTGTACCGCTTCGGGTCTGAGTTTTCGTCATAGCTGGCCTTGAAGTCGAATCCGGTGGTGAAGAAGTTGAATATCTTCGGGTCGTACTTGGCTGTGAACGACTGACGCCTGCTCAACTCAGTCCCGAGCTTGAACGTCTTCGGATTGAACGAGAACTTCAGAGTCTCCGGATCGCGCAGGTCGCGCTTCGTCGAATAGTTGAAGCTGAGTGGGAGTGATCCGAAGAGACTGTATTGCATCTGGAACGATCCACCGAACTTGCGGTCGTATGTTGAGAAATGCGTGCCCTTGCTGTTGATGCTTTCGGACTGCTTTCGATTGACGTCTCCCTTGAAGGTCATCCTCTTGGGGAAGTAACCCATCTCGGTATTCGTGATTGCACTTGGGAAAAACGGTATGAATCTGGTCCATGCAAACACCTTGAATGTCTTTTTCTGGGTGACGAGCGAGTAATCTGCCCGCGCCGTATACGATTCGCTTTCGGAGAACGGCTGAGTCGGAGATTTTGAGTGGTTGGCAGAATAAGAGAAGTTGGTCCCGAAATTGTTCAGCGTAAGATTCCAGAGCCAGTTATTCGTTTTCCTCGTGAACTTGGAGGATATCCTGAAAGATGTTGAATAACTCCTCGTGGTTTCTTCTTCTCTGTCTTTTTCCGTGATCACGATATCGGAGCCCGATTTCAGTCTTGGCACGGAGGTGTTTCTTGTCCACGAATATGAGACAGGCAATTTCGCGCCCCACTTGGGCGGAAGCAGTTTGTCGAGACTGAAGCTCGTGGAAATTGACAGCGACGCACTTTCCTTCCCAGCGCCGAGGTTGTTTCTGTTCGCAGCGGTCAATTGTCTGAAGTAAGCATCTGTTTTTCGATAGCTGATCGAGAACGATCCCAGGTCGGAGATACTTGTAGAGACACTTATCCTTTGGGCGAGTCCCTTGTCTCGCCTGACATCCGTGACTCGTAACTCATCGAGCCATATCTGACCTGATACGAGATCGTCCGGGTCGTAATCGTCCGGTGACGCCGGAATATCCCGTTCCACGCCGACAGCAAGATAGATGATGTTCGTGAGGCGAGGCCGTCCTCTGATGCCATATTTGCCGATGCGCAATGTTTTCCTGCTCGGCAGAGTATCCTGAATCTGTTGGAGTTCATCCTTTACTTGTGTTATTTCGTCGAGATCGATGTCGATCCAACCCTGCCGATCCCACTTATTGGGGGTATGGTAGAGTTCTGTTATGTATTCGTAGTAGTTCAGCGAATCTGTCCCCATCCGGAATATCAGGCTCGTGGATGTGTCGGTGGTGTCGCTGTGGACATACATCTGGACACGCTTGTATCCGGCGTAGTTCTCGCCCCGGAACAGAACCCTTTCCGCAATCCCGGCGACGCCCTGCCTCAGATTTGTGTATTTGAGCAGGAGTGACTGCTCTTTCTCGCGCGTCTCGCTAACCCTGTCGTAGTATCCCTCCACGTCTGGCGGAGGTTCGTAGACGTCGCCGTTCTCCTCGGTGTTTATCACCGCCACTTCGAGCTTAACGCCGACAGTATCCGGCGTGATCAGCGAATCCTCAAGCCAATCTCCGGACTCTGTCATGCTGAACCTCAGCGGCTGCACAAGCCATCTCGTCGATACCAGATTGATAGATGCGATCTCGAGGAATTTCCTTTCTTCGAGGTCGGTCATTATCATGCGGGCATACGATATTCGGTTCCAGGTCGACGCCCCAACGGAATCGTCGAAATCAATCAGGGGGAATCTGTAGGTGACCCAGGTGCCGCCGAATTCAGACGCCTTCTCCGAGCCCTCGACGAGATACTTGCTCTGATCCTCGAAGTTGAGAATGAATTCATAGTATGCATTTGTTGTGTTTAGAGACTTGTCACCGTTGATGTCCTCGGTGTCCGGCAGGAATCCTCTGCCGGGGTCGTTTGCATTTCCCTGGGTTCCATTGATCTGTTCGTAGTTATCAGGATAGTCGTTATCGTAGTGCCAGTTGTCGGCAGACGGGTCAGATGATGAGAACCACTCTGTGCTGTCAATGTTCGCTCTCTCCTCGGCGTCCGTCCAGTTATCCAGGCCGACATCCTCGCCTTCATCCAGGATGTCGTTCTTGAATACAAAGTCCTCGGTGTCGAATTTCTGATTGTTGTTGATGTCTTCCGAGATTTCACCGAGATGGATTCTCAACTGTCCCCGACCATCCGGTTTTTTCATTCTGATTTCGAGGAACTGTGTCCTGCTCTGATCCCAGGCTCCACGGCTGATCGGGCGCATGACGCCGGCCCATGAATCGGGATTCGAGGTTGATGTATCCGGATCGAAGCGAAGCACGAGAATGTGCGCCTTGTTGTCCTTGTCCTGCACGTCGCGATCCCAGATATCAGTCACAGGAATCTCGTCATACGGGTTGTACCATATCAGTCTGCCACGCGGATTGGTTGTCTCGTCGACCTCTTCAGGTGGCGATGACCTGGTCCACGCGTGTCGCAGGATAGACAGGCTGTATGCTTCCTTGGCGCCCTCGAAATCATCGACAAATGCCTCGCCTCGGGTATTCGGATTCGGGATGCTCTGCGCGATCTCTCCGGAGATGCTCATCCGCGATGGCGACGTCGCCTCGATTAACGGCAGAGCGTCGAACAGGCTCGTGAGAATCGGCAGTTCGAAACTCGTCGAGAAGTCCGAGTCCCAGATCATGTATTTAGATTCCTCCTGACCGATTCTGGGCTTTCGATCTGTCGATTTCTCAGTCTTTAAGAGAAGCGTGGATCCGATCTTGAAATTCCTGGAGAGAACATATTCGAGTCGCGCACCGAAGAGCGATTTTTTCTCGGCGGCGATGAACGGCTGATATTCGAAATCGACGGTCACGTTGGCGTTCGGATCGAGAACCTCGTCGGTCTTGAATATAATCCGGCCGAGATCGTAGTAGATTGTGTAATCCTTGTCTTTCGAGAGTCTGCGTCCGTTAAGCGTAACGACTTCTGATCCCTCGATGATGTTGATCTTTCCAAGGCTGAACTCAGTCTGCCTTTGTTTGAGTTTTATCGCGAGGTAGTACTTCGACGCACTTCTGATATTCTGGTAGTTGCTTTCTGTGTAAATCTCCGGCACCGTATCTATCAGATCAGGGTTGCGGAACGGTTCCCGGGTCGGGAAGATTATGAAGCCCCGGTCGAGGAAGACAGTATTCTCATTGATATCGAAGAGTCCGTCTGGGTTTGGGCTTCCGTTCAGGTCGAGTTTGTCGAGCCCCATGATCTCGATATATGGTGTACCGTCGAGATGATCGAGATTGGCATCTTCCCTGCTCTCCTCTCCCTGTTTTCCTTTGAATATCTGTACCTCAAGGCCGTCAGGATCGACATCCCGCGAGCGCAGGGAATAGATATTTTTCCACTCGTACTGGAAAGTTCTGTACGACGGCAGAGGGTTCCCTTTTTTGATGAGCTTGAGAATGAGCGTGTCGCTGAGGGTGTCCGCAGAAATATCACCATACTGGAATCTCGATCCATCTGACCTCTCGACTTCCATCCAGCAGGCGAGGTCCTGAGTCACTCCGACGTTCGTAAACGTCTCGAGGTAGAGTTCATTCTCGTAGAATATGAATTTTGATTTGTCGATTTCCCGCCAGGTAGTACGAACTTCTTCATCCGTGTACAGGTCGGGATTTCGAGGATCGACGTGGGCGTTGCCAGGGACTATGTTGTATCTTTCAATGTCGGTTTCGTTCAGGTATAGACGGAAATCCACGATCTTGTCGCCGTACGTGAAGTCGAAGGTGTCAGACGATGCGCCCGGCTGGCCATAGTAGATCGTTCCGAGATCGAAGAATGTGTTTTTTAGATAATCGTAATCTCTGATGTAATTCACACTCTCTTTTGCGCCAGCGGTGAAGCTCGACTTCTCGGTGTTTCCTTTCTCCTGCGAAGTTATCACCGTTAGACCGAAATTGCCGAGTTGGGCTGTCGCCTTGATCCCGAAAAGCCCCTGAATTCTCTGCGAATAACCGACAAACTGTGTGTTGGGAAGCGATAGGTTGGTGTTTCCCGCCTCGATGGTCTGGATAATATCGTCTTCAGTGCCTTTGTATCGAATTTGTATGCGGTTGTCGAGATCAGCCTGGCGTTTCGAGTCCTGATCGACCGTGACCTCGATCTTGGAGCCGATTGTACCGGAAATCTTGAAGCGTGAGACCTGCTCCATATTGAGCGACGGGAACTTGCTCTGCTTATATGTGGCTACCTGAGTGCGATCATCCCACTGACTCCTGCCGTCGAAACTTACTCTGTATGATCCGTTCACGCGAAGCCCCGCACCGCCTTCTCCAATCAAGCTTCTGACAAGTTTCGGGAACTTGATCGGGACAGTTATGTTGAGCAGGCCTTTTGCCTTGTCCGCTTCTTTTTTTGCTATAGATGTCGAGAGGCTCTGTGCCCAGTACTCGCTGACCTTCACTTCATTCCTGAATCGATTGAATGACAGAGGCTCGGATGATACCGGCAGTGCAATGTCGAGATTATAGGTCGATGGATGGTAACTGTGCTTTTTATAGAAAGTGAACATGAGAGCTGGCCAGCTAACATCATTGCTCTTCATCGGCCTGCGTCTGCCGAGATCGAGCCACTTGTAATTCTCGATACCTATGGAAATGCCTGAGAACTGCTCTGGAGCGGGAAGCGAAACCACCGCAACCGGTGGGAACTCAAGTGGGATAAACAGCCCCTGGCCCATTGCCGGGGCGCACAGGGTAAATAATGTAATCGCGACAGCAAGTGCCGCGCTGAATGCTGACCTTCGTTTATGCTGCAACGACGATAACCCTCAACAGGATTATGGTTTCATACAGTAAAAACTTTCGATAGGCCTCCTCAGTTGAAGTCGCCGAGATATGTTATCTCCTCATCGAGATCGTATCCGAATTTATCTCTGACCATCTTTTTCAACTCCATCGCGAGCCTTCTTATATCGTCGGCCGTGGCGCCGCCGAGATTTACGAGGATATTGGCATGGTTCTCATAAACGCCTGCATTGCCAACCCGTAGCATCTTTGCGCCGACCTGTTCGAGAAGATAGCCGGCAGCCAGCTTGCCGTGTTCCTCATCCGGTTTCTCGATATTCCTGAAGAAACATCCGGCCGAACAATCTGTCTCCGGATGTCTTTTCGATCGTTGTTCGAGAATGTCGAGTCGTTCTTTCTGAAGCCGCGCAGTATCTTCTCCCGTCAGTTCAAATTTTGCTTCAAGCACTATCTCACGAGTGCGCTTCAATATACTATTGCGATATGAGAATTCAAAATAATATTTGTTTTCGGTGCGTTCGTTTGATCCGGGCATAAGTAGCGCCGCCGACACGAGATGATCGGAGATCGCGCCGCCGTATGCTCCGGCGTTGCCGCAGATTGCTCCGCCGACTGTTCCCTTGATGCCTGCGAGCATCTGAACGCCGCCGAGGCCGAGTTCACATGCTTTCTCAACAAATGTCTCGAGGTCGAATCCGCCGCCAACGGTAATCCTGTTGCCATCCTGAACGAAGTGATCTATGGCGCACCGTATGATCACGCCGCGAAAGCCGTCATCAGAGACAAGCAGGTTTGAGCCGCCGCCAATAACGAAGTATTCAGCGTCATGTCTCTGACAAATCGAGACCGCGTCCGCCATTTCCTGTTTTGTGCGCGTTTCGAGGTAGATCGATGCGGGGCCACCGACGCCTAAAGTGGTATGTTTCGAGAGCGGCTCGTCTACAATCATAGCGTCGCCGAACCTTGACTCGATTTCGTCACGCAGGGTTTTATCGACTGTCATCATACTTATAGACGGTCACGTCAGATGGGCCGGTCGTCGCAGCAGAATTATACTCTCCTGCAGCTTATACTCGCTCGCGTCTGAACGGTTCCGCAATGTCAGATGCCGGACGAGTCTTCTTCGGATTCACCGGCAGCTTCCGAATCAGATCCATCAGTATGTTTCGTGTTACCCGATTCTGCATCGGAACTGCCCGACTCCTGCTCACTCTTGAGCTCATCGACGTAGTTCATGCGGAGCTGGTAGAGAGTACTCTTGAGAATCCTGTCCTCGTCGGGGGTCAGGTTGCCCTCGGTTTTTCGCTCGAGCATGCTCAGCATATCGATGGTCGCTTTTGCGATCTCGACATTCCTGTCGATTTTTCCCGTCAGCGGATTCTGGAGTTTCCCCATCTGCTGCATCGCCGCAGACTCGAGTGAGACCAGAAGCTGTAACAGATAAGGGTCAACTGAGAGATCGTTCGGACTGTCGCTCATGATCTTTCTCCGGAGTAATCCTGTGCGATTCGCAGCGCCAGGTTGATATTGTGCTGCACATCCATCAACTCAGCCTCGATTTTCTTGGCCAGACGAAGCAGATCGTAATCCTCTGTGCTGTCGACAAGTGTCCTGATCTCGTGTGCGAGTTCACGTGAGAGGAGAGAGGCCTTTTCCAGTCTTTCGTGTTTCGTCATAGACACCTGCTCAGCCTGAAGTCAGGAACGATGATGATCGCCCGTACAGGGCGGCAGCCTCGTTCTTCAGCTTCTTTATCTCATCAGGCGACAATTTAAGTTTTTTTGACACAATGTCAAACGCGCATTTGCGCGCTGCTTCGAGGATGGCTGAATCCCTGACAATGTCGGCAAGCTTGAATTCGGGAAGACCGTGCTGTCTGGAGCCGAGGAATTCTCCGGGACCCCGAAGGCGCAGATCGGTCTCGGCAATGTCAAACCCGTCAGACGATGAAACTATCGCAGATAGTCTCTCCACGGCGGTTTCGCTCGGGTCTGCCGATGAGATCAGGATGCAGTAGGATTTCTCCGGTCCTCTGCCGATTCGTCCCCGAAGTTGATGAAGTTGCGAGAGGCCGAATCGTTCGGCGTTTTCGATAAGCATGACCGATGCGTTCGGTATGTCGATTCCGACCTCGATGACGGTCGTGGTGACCAGGACGTCGTAGTTGCCGTCGCGGAATCCGGTGGACACGCGGTCGCGTTCCTCCGAGTTCATTCTGCCGTGTATCAGTCCGATTCGCAACTCAGGGAACACATTGTCGCGAAGGTTTTCATAGGCCGAGACCGCCGATTTCAAGTCCATCTTTTCTGAATCCTCGACGAGAGGGAAGACCACGAACGCCTGCCGACCTTTCCTGCATTCGGATCGGATGAAATCGTATGCCTTGTGTCTCTTTTCGTCGGTACGCCATGCTGTTGTGACCGGTTTGCGGCCGGGTGGAAGCTCTCTGATGATGGTCAGGTCAAGATCGCCATAGGCGGTCAGGGCGAGCGACCTCGGTATCGGCGTCGCGGTCATCACGAGCAGGTCAGCGAGCCGTCCCTTCTTCTTGAACTTGAGCCGTTGGTTGACGCCGAAACGATGTTGCTCATCTATGATTGCGATAGCAAGGTTCTTGAACTCTATCCCTTCTGAAAAAAGGGCGTGAGTTCCTACAATGATGTCAACGTTGCCGGTTGCGATCATCTCGCACCGAGAACGCTTTTCCGATATGGAGCCGGTCAACAATTCAGACCTGAGTCCAAGCTGCTCCGTCATGTTTCTTATCGTGCGAAAATGTTGTTCGGCAAGCAGCTCGGTCGGGACCATGATCGCCGCCTGCATATCGTTTTCGACAGCGTATATCATCGAAGCCAGCGCAACGATCGTCTTGCCTGATCCGACATCGCCCATCAGGAGGCGGTGCATCGGGGAGGACCGTCGCATGTCTTCGAGCACCTGCGCGATCGCCCTATTCTGACCTCTCGTCAGAGTGAAGGGAAGCGACTCATAGAAATCGGCAAGCAGGTTCGACGGCGGAGCATATGAATGTGGTTTGCGGCTTTTCTTTTTGGTCTGTCGGGAAAGCGCCAGCCTGAGTTCGAGAAGAAACATCTCATCGAAAATCAACCGCTCGCGAGCCAGTTTCAACTGATCCTGATCTTTCGGGAAATGGATGCAGGCGATAGCTTCTTTGAGCGGCAGAAGCCTGTTGTCATCCAGGAGCCGGTCGGGCAAATAGTCATCGATCGACGGCGCATATTTGGTGAGTGCAGTCTTGATGATCTGTCTGAATCTTCTGCTTTCGAGTCCGACGGTCTTCAACTCGGCGGTCGTCGGATAGAGAGGGATGATTCTGCCTGAGTGAATGAGTTCATCTGTATCATCCTCGCTTGCAAGAAACTCGAATTCAGGATGTATCAACTGGGGGCCGTTGAAATGTGTCACCGTCCCGGAGACTGCGAGGAGGTCGTCGCGCTTGAATCTGTTTTCTAGATACTGATGTCCCTTGAACCATGTCAGAGTCAGGTAGCCGTCGCCGTCCGAGAGCAGCACTTCAAAGACGGTTCTCCGGCCTTTGAGCACGCCGTGTGTGACGACTCTGCCGACAGCCGTGACCTCATCCCCCTCTATCAGATCGGTGAAAGGCTTGATACTGGATCTGTCGAGCCACCGTCGGGGGAAGTATCTCAACAGATCAATCGCCGTCTCCACGCCGACCGTGCTAAGGATTGCGGCTCTCTTAGGTCCCACCCCCTTGACGAACTGAACCGGGTCCAGATACTTCGCATACCCGTTTGACATGGTCTCAAATTAGGGCAGACGAAAACATGCCGCAACGAAAATGTTCTCTTTTTTGTTGAAATGTAATGACTTGTGGTTTTTTCAGTTGCATTAAGGAGCAGGATGGCTATGTGTGAGTTTGGGATATTTGCGTAGCGATATGACGGGAATAATATGCGAAGCTTCGTGTAAGTGTGTATAAGAGAGTGAAAAGAAGTTTGGAAATGGAGGTGATCGTGAAAACATCCAAAAGACTGGTTATGCTGGCGGCTGTCCTGCTGTGTATCTCCGGCGCAGCTTACGCTCAGGTAGCCTTGACAGTCTACAATCAGGATCTCGGGCTGGTAAGAGAGAGTCGGGACCTCGAATTCAAGAAGGGTGAATTCGAGCTTGAGTTCACCGACATCCCATCCTCGATCGATCCGACCTCGGTTCATTTCAAGCTGGTCGATCATCCGGATGACGCTGTCCTGCTCGAACAGAACTACCGTTACGATCTCGTCAGCGCGACGAAGATTCTCCAGAAGTTCATCGGCAGCGAGATTGAAATAACAGCCGTCGCCGGTGATGCGGGCAAATTCTATTCAGGGAAACTTCTCGCCTTCGATGGAGGCAATGTTACGCTGCTCACTAAGGATGGCGGCGTTAAGTTGATCGATCAGAAGTGGATATCAGATGTGGCATTCGAGAAGCTGCCGGAAGGACTCGTGACAAGACCAACGCTGGTCTGGAAATTGCTGTCTAATACATCCGGCAAGCAGAAAGCCGAAGTCTCCTATCTGACTCGCAACATCAACTGGCACGCCGAGTATGTGGCTGTCGTCTCGACAGATGACAAACAGCTCGATCTCTCCGGATGGGTTTCTGTCGATAACAGGACAGGCGCAACATATCATGACGCTAAACTCAAGTTGATTGCCGGTGACGTTAACGTGATCCGACCGCCGGCGCCGGCATACAGCAGGGCCAAGGGTATCTCACTCGCGATGGAGGATATGGCAGGCGCTGGATTCGAGGAGAAAGCCTTCTTCGAGTATCATCTGTATACGCTGCCTCGCAAGACTACTCTGGCTAACAACGAGATCAAGCAGATTTCGCTTTTTGAGCCGGCCACCACTCAGGTGGAGAAGGTCTATAACTACAACGGCCAGCGGTATCAGAAGGACGTGCGCATTGTGCTCGAATTCACCAACTCCGAAGCTGCCGGACTCGGCATGCCGCTGCCCGCAGGGAAGCTGCGCGTGATGAAGATGGATACCGACGGACTCCTCGAATTCGTCGGGGAGGATTTGATCGATCACACTCCGAAGAACGAAGACCTCAAAGTGTACCTCGGCAACGCTTTCGACCTCGTGGGTGAGCGGAAAGTTCTCGACAGGAGGAAAATCACCGACAAGATGTGGGAAGAACAGGTCGAGATCAAGTTGCGCAACCATAAAGATGAGGATGTGGTAATCAAAGTCATCGAAGGAATGAGCAGGTACTGGGAAATCCGCGAATCGAACTATGAATATGAGCAAAAGGACGCATCGACTGCGGAATTCCAAATTCCGGTGACGGCCGATGGAGAGTCAACGCTGACATACACCGTGCGTTCATGGTATTAGCGGATCGCTTGCAGATATGGCGGCGCCAAGATTCGTTTGACAAATCTTTTTGGACGTATTAGTATGTCACGCGTCAACGATCCAATAGGGAGGAGATGAGAAAACGATGAGAACTGTAATTGCAATACTGTTGGTTTTGACTCTGGCAGTGCCGGCCTCTGCTCGCCTGACCTATGATGCGCTGGTGCGTTCGGCGAGGATTTACCTCGGTCAGACCCCAACGGACTATGAGAATGCTCAGGCTAAGCTCGAAGAGGCGATCGAGACATTCCAGGACAAGCAACCCCTTGAAGCTTATATGCTCCTCGGCGCGCTTCATGCCGAGTTGGGGCGCTTCAAAGAAATGAATGAGAATTTCGATGCGGCGCTCGCTATCTGTACCGATCCGCAGGACAAGAAAGTGAAGAAGCGCTGCGAGAAAGAGAATGTCCTGAAGAACATCGGGAATATCCGTCTGAGTGAATGGATCGAGCAGTTCAATGAAGGCGCTCAGATTCTTGGCGATGTGAGGGACCTGGAGAAGGAACTGGAAGAGCTCGTAACGGAATTGGAAGAGGCTATCGAAGAGGGAGATGCCGAAGAGGACGAGATTGCGGATCTAAAAGATGAGACCGAGGCAATGGAGGAGGAGATCCAATCCACATATCGTGAGGCATTGAGGCTATTCGTTAACTCCACCGGCATTTCTCCCGATTCCGCCCAGGGCTGGATCAATATGGGAATTAGCTACTACAATCTCGGAATAAAGGATTCTGCGATTCTGGCATACGAAAAGGCTACCGAATATCATCCCGACAACTTCGATTTGCTGTCCAACATGGCGACGATTCATTTCGAGTTGCAGGATTGGGATGCCTGCGAAAAGACATTCAGCAGGATGGCACTTCTTGAACCTGAGGATGTCGGCGTGCTCAAGAATCACGCGATGATCCTCAGGCAACTCGAAATGAACGATTCCGCTCGTGTGATGATGGACAAAGTGCTTGAATTGGATCCAAATGATACAGAGATACACAGGCAGAGAGGTTTCGATGAGGTCATCAAGGGAGCCGACATTAACGGGACCATGCTGGATCTCCGTCGCGAAGATGAGAAAGCTCACGCAGCTGAGATCGACAGCCTGATTAAGTTGAGAAACGAAGCATACAGTCAGGTGATCGAAGACTTCACTGTTGTCACGGCGAACGAGCCGTCAGATTTCGATGCCTGGTACTATCTTGGATTGAGCCATCGCCTGCTTGAACAGGACAATGAAGCGATTGCAGCATTCGAGCATGCTGTCGAAGTTAAGCCTGAGGAAGCCGACATCTGGGAACAGCTTGCTGTCCTGTATCTCAAGATCGGGGAAAAACAGAAATCGGACAAGGCTCTCAAGACGGCTAATGAGTTGAAGTCCGACGACAACTAATACGCTTCTTCTCAGAATTTATCAGGGCGGTGGAATTCCACCGCCTTTTTCTTTATATTCGCCTCGTGATTGCAGAACTATTTTTCACCAGCGGGCCACCGCATCCGCTTTCCTATCGAATCGAGTCATCACATGCGTACCGGCTGGATGTCGGGTGCAGGGTGATCGCTCCGCTGCGCAGCAGGCATCTTGTGGGAGTGGTCTGGGCGCTGCGCGATGATCCGGAGACCGAGCGCGATCTCAAACCGATCGAGGAAATCCTCGACTGCCGACCGTTTCTCTCTCCGGAGCAGATCGAGTTCGCTGAGTGGATGGCTCGTTACTACTATGCATCTCTTCCAGCGGTGCTGAGACTGTTTCTCCCCGGACTTCATACCAGGCCTGACAGGCTTACGGTGATTAAATCGGCGGAAGTTGCAGGTGATATCGACGAGACAGAGCGGGTTTATCTGGAGAATCTGTCGACCGACCGCCCGATAAAGGCGAAAGTGCTCAGATCGAGGCTCGGATCGCCGTCCGGTTTCTACCGGCAGCTTGACACGCTCGAATACAAGGGGTTGATCCATATAGGCGCGACATCGAAGAGGAGAGGGGCAAGTGTTTCACTGAAAGCGAGGCTGATAGCGGTGCCCGACAAGATCGCCTCGCTTGGATCGAAACAGAGAAAGATTGTCTCTCTGCTACAGAAATCGCCACAGGGAATCAGGCTTCAGACATTATCGAAACGGCTGAAAGCATCGGGAGAATCGGTTCAGAGGCTGGTTGACAGGAAGATCGTCGAACTAGTTTCTCTCGATACATCTGTGTCGCATTCTCCGCAGGAGTTGATTCTCAACCGGGAGCAGATGGATGCTGCCGAGGCCGTAAGCCCATCCGTAACGAAAGGAGAGTTCGATGTGTTTCTCCTGCACGGCGTCACCGGCAGCGGCAAGACAGAGGTGTATATCAGGCTCATCTGGGATGCAATCGAAAAAGGCAAGTCCGCCCTTCTGTTGCAGCCCGAGATAGCCCTCTCCGAACAAATCTATTCGAAATTGCGGGAGCGCTTCGGGGATCGGGTCTGCCGTCTGCATTCAGGTCTCACTGACGCCGAGCGCTTCGAGACTTTCCGGAGAATCAGGCTGGGTCGGATTCGCATAGTCATCGGTCCGAGGTCCGCGATGTTCTCTCCACTGCGGGATATTGGAGTTGTGATCGTCGACGAGGAGCATGACCATTCATACAAGCAGGCCGGTTCCGCGCCGTACTATCAGGGAAGAGATGCTGCCGTGATGTTTGCGCGTATCTGCAGTTGCCCGGTTCTTCTCGGCTCGGCGACGCCATCGGCTGAGAGCTGGGGGAACGCCAGGAGTGGGAAGTACAAGCTGATTACGGTCACCGCTCGCTGGGATGACAAGGAACTGCCGGATATCAGGCTGATCGGTCACCAGCCTGATACCCCTCGCGCATCGCCGCTCTCATGGTATCTGGCTGAACGCATCTCTGACTGTCTTGATACGGGTGCGCAGGTCGTCCTGCTCATGAACCGTCGAGGTTTTTCGCCGACCGTGAAATGCCGGAATTGCAGACACACTTTCCATTGTCCGAACTGCGACATTGGGCTGGTTTTCCACAAGGGCAGGAATGAGATGCTCTGTCATCTCTGCGGCCACCGGGCCGCAATTGCCAAAGTCTGCCCTGAGTGTGGTGGGGTGAACATCGGTTACTACGGCGCAGGAACACAGAAGATTGAGGAGTATCTGCAAGAAGCATTTCCTGATGCAAAGCTTGGCAGGCTCGATGTCGATGTTGCCACCAGCGTGAAAGCGGCCGCAGGAGTCCTCGACAGCTTCAGGAGAGGGAAGACCGATATACTGGTGGGTACCCAGATGGTGGCGAAGGGATTCAATTTTCCAAACGTTCGGCTCGTCGGAATACTCTCTGCCGACACATCGTTGAGCCTTCCCGACTTCAGGGCAGCCGAGAGGACTCATGCCCTCATCTATCAGGCGGCAGGAAGAGCTGGGCGCGGGAAATTCAAGGGCGAGGTGATCGTTCAGGTCGAGTGCGAGGATGCGCCGCTGTTCATCGAGGAGGGCGAGATCGGATTCGCGTCATTTCTCGACAAGGAATTAGTAAGGCGCGAGGAGCTTGGCTATCCTCCGTTCAAGCACCTGATTCTGCTCAGGCTAAAGTCCGGTTCGGCTCGCAGGGTTGAGGAGGCCGCATTTGAGATGCAGAAGAGACTCACCGGTCAGCGTAAAGCCTATGAGTCATTCATGACAGTGCTTGGACCGTCTCCGGCGCCCTTTTTCAAGGTGAAGAACAACTACCGTTGGAGAGTCATGATAAAGACCAGTTCAGTCTCATCGAGCCTCAAGTTTATGGATCAGTTCCTTTCGCAAAAACTGACTCGGTCATGCCTGAGGCAGATACACATCGTAGTCGATGTCGATCCATACGATATGCTGTAGCTTCTCAAAGACAGTAGGTACCATGCTGTTCCACAAGGTTTGCAGGTGGACAAGTGAGCCAATGTTCACTATCTTTGCCCCGTGAGGTGACTATCTCTTGGAGCAACTGCGACCATGATTCAGACAGAATTCCTTAGTTGGCGGATGACGGTAGACATCGTTGTCTTGGCTTTCATATTATAGCTGTTCTCAGAATAACTTTCCGATTGCTGTGGTTTTTTGGGTATGTT
>CBDUQR010000017.1:0-53614 GCA_965369655.1 uncultured bacterium
GCTGTTGTCATTTCTGTTGTGGAGAAGCGGCGGAAGGTGTCCGGCATTCGTATAGGTGCATGTGCAGTTCTTCATATCGAAGCGCGCAAAGACAAGAGATATGAAAACATCGGGGCGTTTCATCACGTCCAGAGAAAGCACATCGTTGATGCGTGTGACCACCCCGCCGACATCCTTCCCTTCCGTCGCAATCGCCCTGATCGCCGACCTGACTGCGGTCATCATCAGCGCAGCCGGGATGCCTTTGTTCGACACGTCGCCAACAATTACGATGAACTCCGTATCCGAGATCGGGATCAGGTCAAAGTAGTCGCCGCCTACATGGCCTGCAGGTATGTAGAGGTCTTCGAGTTGAATGCCCTCATAGTTTATGTCCACGCTGGGTAGCAGAGCTTTCTGCACCTCTCTTGCGAGAGATAGTTCCTGCTCCAGACGCTGTTTCTCGAGCTTGTACTGCATCAACCTCGCATTCTCTATCGCAACCGCTGCGAAGTTCACAAGCCGTTCAAGCGCCAGCCTGTCACCCTCAGTAAAACCGCCGTCCGCAGTCTTGTTGACCGCTACGAGCACACCCACAGGACCGGATTTGTATGAAACAGGCACGCATACAATTGAGCTGATAACTACGTTCGCGTCGGCGTCGGGTGGGAAGCCATTCATCACAACGGTCTCTCCGGAACGATATGCACGACCCGCAATGTCAGTGTCGCCATCCACCTTGATCTGCCTTATCAGGGAGGCATCCACACCCCACGACGTTCTGGTGACAAGTTCACCATCTTCAGCGAGAAGAATACAACCGACCTCGGCGGACACAATCCGTAGCGACATCTCCATCATGGCTGAGAGAATCGCGTCAACATCGAGCATCGACGTCAGCATGACACCCATATTCGTGATGTCATCGAGTTCCAGAATCCTGTTCTCTAGCTCATCTTCAAGATCAACAATTCGTCTGCTCAGACCATCAACACTTTTCATAATGAACCACAATTCGGTTTAATCTATTTTAGTATCGGCACTTAGGTCGATTCCTGAAGCCAGGCAGCGGCGTCTTCATCAAAAGACCTTGACATCGGGCGCTATTTTATTATCTTACAACGTGTTAAGCCCTGTTCGGATGGCTTTCTGCACTGATTCGACACGCTTATGCATGCTCAGAAGATGGAAACCAAAGAATACGTACGCCGTATCCTGATAACAGGATTGCCCGGGTCAGGGAAGACAACACTGATGGAACGTCTCATTTCGGATATTGATGTTTCAGCGTACGGCTTCTTGACGAGGGAGATAAGGAAAGACAGCAGACGAGTCGGGTTCGAACTCATCGGACTATCGGGAAAAAGGTGCATCATTGCGCACGTTGATTTCGTGTCTTCTCACAAGGTCGGCAGGTATGGAGTCGATGTATTGAGTATTGACACGGCAGTGGAGAACGAATTGATCGCAGGCTCGGGAGATATTGCGTTCGTGGATGAAATCGGGAAGATGGAGTTGCATTCGACAAAATTCAGAGATGCTGTCACGTCGCTGTGGGATTCGGACATATTTGTCGTGGCGACGGTAATGGCAACTCGCAACGTTTTTTGCGATCGACTCAAGTCAGATCGTGGCACAATCGTGTATGAGTTAAATCCTGACAGTCGAGAGAATGTTTACTCCGACACGAGAAACCAAATACTAAAAAACCTTGTTGTAAATACATAAACACTATTAGCAGAATTCATGCAGTGGAGGTAAATGTAATGCGAAAGATGAATAGAGTGGTTCTGATCATGGCGATCTTACTTCTGGCAGGCAGTCAGGTTTTCGGGTTTCAGGCGTACATAGGTCCGAGCGACATTGACGGACATATCTACAAGGAACCGCCTACCGAAGAAGAGATGCAGCAGATGATCGCTGAGCGCAACGAGCGGCACGCATGCAAACAGAAAGCCGGTGCCCTGTCGCAGAAATACGATGCGGCTCGAAGCCCAATGCTTGTTTTCTACCCGACTTCGAATATGTACGACTATGACGCGCTGTATTACAAGATCGATATAGAGATCGACATGTCGTCGGAGACTGTTGACGGCTACGTTGAGATGCGATGCAAGAGCCTGGTCGCCGGGTTGTCCTATGTTGACATGACGCTGACTACTTCTCTGAGCGTGACATCTGCGCGCCTCAACGGAACATCGCAGACTTTCTCTCACAGCACGGAAATCCTGACGGTCAATTTCGATGAGACATTCGACGTCGGTGAGGAATTCACGGTAAGGATCGATTACAATGGCGCGCCGGAATACTCGAACCTCGACGGGATGGATTTCTACACTATATGGAGCCGCAAAGTCTGCTACACGAACTGCGAACCCTTCGGCGCGAGAAACTGGTGGCCGTGCAAAGATTTCCCGTTTGACAAACCAGACGACGGAGCCGATATCATCATCACACACCCGACCACGTACGGCGGTTACACGATGGACCTGATCTCCAACGGGTTGCTTCAGTCGATCACCAACAACGGCGCTACCACAACCACACACTGGAAAGAGAATCATCCAATTACAACATATCTCGTTGCTCTCGTGTTGACCGATTTCAACCAGACAGTTCAGAACTGGGAATATGAGCCGGGCCAGTTCATGCCGGTTGAACACAACTACTATCCGAACGCGCCTCCGTCGGCAAGTGGGTATTCAACATGGTATATGGTGAATTATACTATCCCTTCTCTCGATGCGCTGTCATACTACTGGGGACGTTATCCGTTCTATGACGAGAAATACGGCCACATGCATTACGGCTGGGGCGGAGCGATGGAGCATCAAACGTGCACCTCGATCAGCCCGTATTTCAACACCGAATACGTCATCGCTCATGAGCTTGCGCACCAGTGGGCGGGCGACAATGTCACCTGCAAGACATTCAATCACATGTGGCTGAACGAGGGATACGCATCATATAGCGAAGTTCTCTACTTCGAGTACACATACGGCTGGCCGACTGCGAAATCCTGGCTCTTTAGTCAACGTCACATAAACGCCGGTACTCCATATGTGGAAAATATCGAGACAGATAATATGTTCGATGGTGTGACGGTGTACGACAAGGGTTCCTGGCTGGTGCACATGCTGAGAAATCAGATGGGCGACGACCTGTTCTTCCCGGCCATGCAGCACTATTTTCATACGTCGGAGTTTGCAGGAAAATCAGCCGACACGGATGATCTGAATTCTGTTTGCTCAGAGTACTTCGGGTCCGACATGAGTTGGTTCTTCGACGCATGGGTATATCAGGAGGATCAGCCGAACTACGAATACTCGTACCAGTACGAAGAGAGCGCGAAGTCGACTGACTACATTGTCTATTTCTATCTCGCCCAGAATAACACTGACGGCATTTTCCCGATGGCAGTCGACATCGTGGCGTTTGCAGGAGATTACGACAGCTCATTTACGATCTGGAATGACTCGCAAGCCGAAATGTACATTTTCAATCTGCCAAATCCTCCCGACTCGTTCTGGATCGATCCTGATGACAAGATTCTCAAAACAGTCAATGAAATTCCATGGTCGATGCGCATCGCCGTCAGCCAGGTGCCTGACGCAGTACTTGGCGAGCTATATAGCTTCACGTTCACCGTAATAGGCGGCGTTCCCGATTACTCCTGGGAAAAGACGCTGGGGCAGTTCCCGTTCAACATGACATTTGATTATGCTACCGGTGTTCTCTCCGGCACCCCCACCTGGCCTGCCGACTACTTCTTCAGGCTTCGCTGCACCGATTCCGATTCCCCGCCCAACACCGACGAGCGCAGGTTCCTCATGAAAGTGATCGAGCCCGGTATAGCTCGCGGTGATGTCGACGATTCAGGAGAAATCGACATCGACGATGTCGTTTATCTGATCGAATACATTTTCGGTGGCGGTCCGGCTCCCGATCCGATCGAAAAGGGTGACGTCGACTGCTCCGGTGGCGTGGATATTGACGATGTAGTCTATCTGATCAACTACATCTTCGGCGGAGGTCCGCCCCCCTGCGAATAGCGATGACGCTTATTGGGAACACAAAACAAATGCCGGGCGATTGCTATCGTCCGGCGTTTTCTATTGATCTCGGGGCTTTGATCGGCGTGATTGACGCTGTTATTCTTCTTTCCGCGTTCTAAGTGCTCGCTGGGGCTGCGCCCCTGTGGATTCTGTATTATATCTACTTGCAATACAATAAGCTGAGGACACAGCGGCACAGCCACTGTGTGCACATAAACATGAGCTACTTCATAGACGTTTTCTTCCGCGTCAGTATCGCCCGAATGTGATCTACCATCTTCTCGGATGGGAGTGTTACCTGTATGTCCTCGGCCTTGAGCCACTCGGCTCGATCCTTAACTTCTTTCGACTGCTCGCGACCGGCAACCAGGTCTTTTATCGTCACTTCATTCTTGTCGAACTCATCCGACCCGCAGATCACGGCTACCGGAATGTCGAGTCGATCTGCGTACTGAAGTTGCTTCGGAACTCGCCTGTTGTTGCCGAGAAAGACATCTACTCTGAAGCCTGCTTCACGCAATCTCCCTGCGATTTTGAAGTAATCGTTCATGCGGTCCCTGTCCATCGTCGTTACGAGAACATCTGCGCAACTCCTTCTTGTTTCAATCGCCTGGAGTTTCAGAAGCGCAGCGAGGAGCCTGTCCGGCCCGATCGATGATCCTGTGCCCGGCATCTGCTGACCGGAAAATCGCGAGACCAGGTGATCGTATCGCCCACCCGAAAAGACGCTGCCATATTCGGGCAGATCGAGCAGGAATGTCTCAAACACGGGACCGGTGTAATATCCGAGTCCGCGCACGACAGCCAGGTCAATCCTTGCTTTGACAGGGTCTACGTCCATCGAATCGAGGAAACCCTGTATCTGTCTCAACTCATCCAGTCCCTCTTCGGCAGGAGCAATTCCGGCAAGCAACTCGGCAGCCTCGCGCATCTGTTCATCACTGGACAGTTTTGCGATATCGAGGAATCTTTCGATGTGAGCAATCTGACGATCCGGCAGTTCGAGTCCGGCGATCTTGTCGCCCGACTTGTCGACCCGCCCCGGTCCGAGTTCGAGGATTACAGCCTTACGACCCTGCTTATCAAGCTTGTCGAGTACTCGGAAGACATCCGGCGCGACATCAATTGGTATACCGGCATATTCGGCGAGGCCATCAAGGATTTTCCTGTCGGAGTACTTAACCTCAACTCTCTCGATGCCGAGATGATTCATCGTTTCGACCATTATGGCGATAATCTCGGCGTCCGCCGCTACGAGAGACGTCCCGACAATATCGATGTCGAACTGCAGGAATTCCCTGTACCGTCCGGGGCCCGGCTTGTCGACCCTCCAGCACGGCGCAACCTGGTACCGCCGGAACGGAGTCGGCAGGTCCCTGTTCGCTGCAACGAATCTTGCCAGTGGTGCGGTCAGATCAAAACGCAGACCCATCTCGACATCATCAGGTCCGACAAAATTAAATATCTGCTCTTTGTTCTCCTTGCCGTAGTCGGCGCCGAACAGGGTCGTGAGGAATTCAAGAGCCGGCGTCTGAAGAGGCAGATAACCGTGCCGCTCGAAGACTTCGCGAATCCGTTCAATCAGATCGCGACGGGTCAATTCCTCCTCGGGACCATAGTCTCGGAATCCCTTCAGAAGTTCCGGTTTGACTCGTTTGGATTTGTCGGATTTCATATTGTTGGTTGGTCAGATAAATTTATGGTACTGGGGGGGAGGGTCGAACTCCCGACCTCCTGATCCACAGTCAGGCACTCTAACCATCTGAGCTACCCCAGCATCATTACTTAGTACATCGGAACGAAAACGCCTCGCTTTGGTTCCAGAATCAATGAATGTTCACCCGATCAGTCGGGCCGAGTATCTAATAAAGCCATATAGCTATATATGGCAACGAAAAAATGCTGCCTGCTGACAAACAGAACGATCAGCATCGCAGTGATGGATTTAGTTTGACAACCGACATAGCTAACGTAGATTCATTCTGAATCGACCACCGTTTGAAAGGGACACGATGAAACAGAATCTCATAGAATCACTCGCGCAGAAGACAGATTCGAAGATTGTCATGCTTGTGATGGATGGCGTCGGCGACATCCCGGCTGACGGCCACGGCACTCCGCTCCAGGAGGCTGATACGCCAAATCTCGACGCGCTCGCGAAAGACGGAATACTCGGACAATTCGATCCGATCGCACCGGGAGTCACCCCCGGTTCCGGACCTGCGCATCTCGGCCTATTCGGTTATGATCCGGTCGAGAACAATGTCGGTCGGGGAATCCTCTCGGCGTTCGGCATCGATTTCGACTTGACTGAACGAGATATCGCGGCGAGAGTGAACTTCTGCACGCTCGATTCAGACGGCAATGTTACGGACAGGCGGGCGGGACGGATTTCGGACGGCGTCAATAGACAATCCTGCGACAAGATCAAAAATAATATCAAGTTACCGCAGGGACTTGAACTATTTCTTGAGACTGAAAGCCAGCACCGCGCGATGCTCGTGATCAGGGGTGACGACCTCTCCGATCAGATCGCCGACACCGATCCCCAGCATACGGGTGTGCCGCCGCTGGAACCATCGGCGCTCACTTCGGAGGCCGAACAGACATCGTCGATTCTCAAGAATATTCTCGGGCAGGTGCGCGAAATCCTTGCCGATGAGGAGAAGGCGAACATGATTCTCCTGCGTGGATATTCGGGCTTCAGGAAATTCCCGTCGCTGAAAGATCGATTCGGTCTGAAGGCGTGCGCTATTGCAGAGTATCCGATGTACCGGGGACTCGCGAAACTGGTCGGCATGAACGTGCTTCCGCAATACTCCGGTTTCGAGAATGCGATCACGGTTCTCAACGAGAACTGGAGCGAGCACACATTCTTCTTCCTGCATGTCAAAAAGACAGACTCCTACGGCGAGGATGGAAACTTCGACGGCAAGAAAGATATTATCGAGCAGGTCGATCAGATCATCGTTCCGGGCATTACAGCGCTTAAGCCGGACGTCATCATAGTGACAGGCGACCACTCGACGCCCTGGCCAATGGCGGCACATAGCTGGCATCCGACGCCGGTGTTGCTGCACGGCGAACTAATCCGTCGAGACAGGACAAAGGCATTTTCCGAAATCGATTGCCAGGAGGGTGGTCTCGGCAGACTACCGCTCGTCAACCTGCTACCAATAGCAATGGCGTGCGCCGGAAAACTCGCCAAGTTCGGGGCATAGTCTGCCTCACCCGATGCTCCGCTCTGCCGGAGCCACCGGCCTATTTGCTCAGTATGCCATGCACCAGCATCATGACAAGAATTCCAGCAAAGGCACTAATGAAGATTACGATGATGGAGTGCTTGCGAGTCGTTTCTCTCATCCTCAAGAATGACTTCACTCCGATGCTCCTATCCTTTCAACGTGTCCGCTAAATCGCGGGAGGGTCAATTCTACTTTTCATGTCATTCCCTTTCCACAGATAGCTTTTGCAATTTCATCAGACCAAAACCAAATTCCAAATCCTGCATTGCTACCCGCACCTGACCCCCTTTCTGCTGTGTCGCTTTGTGTACCATTGTCGTTGCTTGAGTTTTCTAATTATCACCTCCCTTCAGGAGAAATAGAGCCGGGTCCGGATCATTTATTTGACCCCTCAGCACCCTTCCGAACCCGGCTCATGCACCGCTGAGTTGAGAGGAGCGTACCGACAGCCGAAGATAACATCGCTGTCCTTACGTCAACCGCGTGCGATTCTAAGCTACATTCAATACGTACTGCAATCTTAATGCCAAAGCTTTGCATTCATCGCTGTAATCGCGTAATCGACGGAGTGACAACAATTTGCATGGCACGACGAAATGCTGTGACGACGAGATATCCAGTGTCGAAAGGGAGTAATTTCGCAGCAGATTACGCAGCAAACTAAGCGAGTGCTAATATCCGTTGCGTCTCAACAGGTTATGGCTGCGTACACGTTTCGCAGTAGAATTACGCAGTTGCGCAGCTAACACAGAAAGTCGATGTGCCTTGTTGGGAAAGGTCGGGGTGTGTCAGGCGAGGTTGTATCTCTTGATCCAGTTGCGAACAGTGGCTTCGCTCATACCGAGCCGTCGCGCCGTCTCGCGGCGATTCCAGCCGGTTTCCTCAAGCATATTCGCCAATTCGCCCATCTGGCAGTGGTGAGGTTGATCGCTCTGTGCGAGAGTCGCCATCATCGCGACATCGCAGTGCGATTCGATCCAGAGCCTGTTGATCTCAGAGCGCAACTCACGAACATTGCCGGACCATTGTCTCTGCGACAGGATGTCGGCAAGCGCAGAAACAGCGCCTTTATGACCGTTACCGGAGGCGCGCTGTGACAGCAAACTCATGAAATACGTCACCATGGCCCGTATGTCGCCGTTTCGCTCTCTCAGTGGCGGAATATCGAATGATATCTCGTTCAGCCTGTGATACAGGTCGAGCCTGAATCGACCCCGGTCGACCTCCCGCTCGATATCACGGTTCGTGGCGGCGATCAGTCTGAAGTCGACATGGCGTTTGTCTGTCTCACCCAGCCGACGGACCTCGTGCGTTTCGAGCACCTCAAGAAGTTTCGCCTGGAATGCAGGGGTTGCATCCGCGATTTCGTTAAGATAAAACGTACCGCTCTCGGCTTTCTCGAAAAGACCGGCTCTGGATTCCAAAGCGCCGGTGAATGCGCCTCTGCAACAACCGAACAACTCCGATTCGATCATGTCATGCGGTATCGCGGCGGCATTGACTGTCACGAACTCGCCCCCGCGACCCGATGCCTCGTGTATATACCGCGCAAACAAGTCCTTGCCGGTGCCGGTCTCGCCGGTCAGAAGGACGGTCATGTTGGATTTCGCGACCTTGTCCGCAAGCGAAACAAGCCGTTTCATCTCGGAACTGGCTGCGACCATAGTCGGGACGGAATCCTCACGCGGAACGATAATATCCGGTACAGATTGAACCTTCAGTTCGTCGATCGCGCTCTGAACCTGCTCGACACGTTTCGGGACACCCATCTCGTCGAACAACAGACGTGCCGATTCGAGATGACGCATCCTCGTATCATTATTGTACGCTTCGGATTCGCCGCATGCGAAATATGTCAGCGCGAGTTCATACCGTGCGCCGATCTCTCTGAGTAATGCGATGGACTTGCCAAAATAGTCGCGGGCAGTATCGTAATCCTCGCGGGGCGTGTATATCTGGCCGTATGCGCGATACAGCGCACCGAGTTCGATACGTTCATTGATTTTAGTAATAGCTTTTTCAGCCCTTTTTGCAGTCTTCATCGCCTCGTCATACTTGCCCTCGGCGATACATACATCGGTCAGCATACGAAGCGTCTGCGCAACAGCCGACGCAGTCGGCTCTGGCATATCGAGAACTTGCTGGTAGTATTCGCGAGCTTGAGAGTAGTTGCCGGAGTAGTACTCAAGCAGGCCAGCATATTCATAATACAGCCGAAAGTCAAAAGAACCAGACAGGCCTTCTATCAATTGCCTGCCCTTTTCGAGCATTTCCCGACCAGCCTCAGCGTCACCTCTCATCACAGACAGTCTGGCTCTTGAGAGATACAAATTGGCCAATTCCTGATTGTTGTGAGAAACACACGAGGCTTCAAGAGCCTCGGACGACTGCGAGAGCCTCCCCATGTGCATCAGTACACGGCCAGCATTACGCTTAGCTAACGACCCCGCATCTCTTAACTTGTTCGCACTACAATAAGCGATGCAGGTCTCCAAGTTATCGAGCGATTTGTGTAGCTTCCCTTCTACAAAGGCCAGTCTTGCAAGCATATTCAGAGCCTTGGTAGCCATAGCGTGATCAGAGGCAATCTTAGAGAACACATAGCACTCATTGAAGTTGTCATAGGATTCAGGCATCTCACCAAGCGCCATAAACAACATCCCAGCATAGTACTTTGACTGGGAGACCAACTGCTCATCATCGCAAGACATCAAGCATTTCAGCAATCTTGCTAACGCATCCCTCGCAACCTCAAGGTCACCGAGATAGTACTCACTTCTGAGAAGCGCAAGTCGCAAATAGGCTTCTTCGCTCGCTGAGAGAGTATTTGCGAATTCCCCCAATAACTCAATCGACATAGTGCGAACTTCATTCCACCTCTTCTCGGAGACACTCACCTCGATTGTTCTCTTGATGGTTTGAAACTCTGTTTGTGGTAGATTAGACATAGTGAGTTCGCTACTATCTCAACTCATCCCACGGGTCTTCATCCATTTCCCGTCGGTCGCTTGGTTCGCCATTCCAGCCGGGTGGGTACTGAGATTCTAACGGACCGTCCGGGTCATTCCATGAAATGTCGATTACTGTTATGCCTGTACCGGGAAGTCTGGAAATGAAAAACCTGCTGAATAGATGTCGCAGTGATTCACCCCAGGTACGCTTCATATCGTAGGCGGCAGATGTCTTCGCGAGTCCTGAGCCTCGAAGGGTCTGCCCCATCTCTTGCGCTCTCTTATCAAATGCCGCCGTCTTATTGCTGTTACCGGCAAAGGTGACAGACGGCGAAGCCATACCAACAATGAATAGCGCGAAGGTGAGAAGCAAAATCACGCGTTTCATGTAACTCGCTCCGGCTTATGTTTTCTCTCAACTATCTATACTCTATTACTCGACAATGTATTGCACATTATTAAATAAATGTCAAGTGAATTATCGAGGTTGGACCATTTTTATAACGGATACTGTGGGCGGCAACCTCTCCCGAGGCTGTCCCAAAAGTAGGTCGTGTTCCGAACCTGATGTAATCAGGTGAGAAACGCGACACTTCTATCTTGTTACCTGGAGTCGGGTTTCTGGCAGGCTTCGCCTGCTGCGGAACGCCGACCTACTGGAGACCAGGACTTATGAGACAACCTCCTCCCCGTCTGCCCCGTTTTCGCTTACATCGTCGAGGATTTTTCCCTGTGCAGGCTAATCGTGTGAATCAGGGGAAACCGGACGGTCAAGAATATCAAGCCATTCCCCTGCTTTGTTGGCAACCCATCGCGCAATTCGCCTGTCTGGCAAGATCCCCTGGGAAGCAAACCGCACGTCGTGACCGGAAAACATGTCAGCACCCCCGGAATGCATTTGTCCCCCACTCGCCGAGAAGTCCATTGCCAGCATCTCGACACCCATTGACAGATACATACTGACAACAAGTATGGTCTCATGTTTCTCCAGAGCACGGAATAGTACTGGGGCGCCATTGGCCCTGAATCCCTGACCCATCCCCACAAAAGCATAGTCGAAATATCTCATGCCGAGTGTCCCACAGATATGCGCGCCAATAGTCTTCGACTGCTGTTCCCACTGCGGCTCATATCCGCGGTCTCCGTGAGACATAATTACCAATGCCGCTTCTGTTGGATCATCGATCATCCCCCGGACTCGGTCTATCAATACCTCTGTTATGGTATTGACGTCAATAACCGGACCGATAGTCAGCTTAATATCAGTGTCAACGATCTTGATTCCCTCTTCGCGCAATTGCTCAACTCTCTGCCTTTCACAATGAAGACCAAGAATCGTGGGAAGATCGTAGAAGGTATGGTCTGACGGACCAATGAACATTGGCAGGATATAGAGCCGATCAATATCCATTTCCTCCATGTCGTCAATAGCACTTGCAATTGAAGGTTGGGTGAACTCCATCAAGGCAACTCGCACTGCGGCGAAGGCCTGAGGTCGTTCACTATCAAGAATCTCCTTCACTTGTTTTTCGACATCAAGAACAGGCTGGTTCCACGCATCATATGGAGCACCGTGAGCGACAATAAGTAACCCACGCTTTTCGGCAGCATAAGTAATACCGGCAGAGAATAGAATCAAAACCAGAGCTAACAACAAAGTCTGATGTTTCATCTGATACCTCTCAGTATCCAACAGGATTTGAATCCACTTACTTTTGGAGAAATAGTGTGACTGATTTTCGCACCTCACAAAAGAAATAATCAATAAGGCGATTTCATAATTGAAAATGACTATCATTTTCAACATCACGATTGCAGGCATATAAGCAATATTGCGACTGTTATGTCAAGTACTTTGTGAAAACTTTCTCGTGAGTGCACGTAGCTCAGAGTGCATAATAGCATACACCGGGACCATGCCCGGTGTATGCAGAAGAATGTTCTTCGAGGAATCTCTAATCGTCAGGCTACCAGTTCGGTATGCCGTCGCCGTCGGGATCACCAGGTGGCGGACCGGCTGCGAAAATGTAATTGATCAGGTACACGACATCGTCGATGTCAACTATTCCGTCGGCGTTAGCGTCGCCAATGAGCACATTCGGCATGAATATCGGAAACAGGACTCTGACCCCATCGACTCCAGCATATGCCGCCTGAGTGAACAATATTGGGAAGACACGGGCGGTTGATGTCGGTGTCAGTGTCACTGGTGTGCCGGGTGCAACCAGCCCGAAATATGCCGTTGCGAACAAGTCCCAATTCGGCACAACCGGGAGTACAGGACCGCGCGGAGGATTTAGAATTATTATCGTGTGGTTTACATTGTCAATTTTTGCCTGAAGTTCCGTTCCAACTGATCCAGTAAAATCGACACTCGTACAACTCAGGTCTGCTTCCCCTGGTCCAGGGGCAAACGAATAGATAATCACAGAACCATAAAGTGCGACTGGAGTCTTCACAATGATCATCGCACTCGTCTGATCTACGCCATCAGGTTCACCGATTACCATGAACGAAGCGGCAGTTGGCAAAGGCACGTCTGTGCCGGGCATTGGGAACACAGCAGCACCCCCATAGATATACTCGATCAGTTGCCACAGATCGCCATAGTTAACTCCTGGGAAACCGTCACAATCACAGTCGACCAAGTCAGGCGGTGGTCCACCTGAGAAGAAGTAGGCTGTCAAGTAGACCACATCATCTATGTCGGCACCACCGCTGAAATTACAGTCTCCGGGCTGCGCCACTGCCATCGAAGACATTGCAAGCATCAGGAAAATACTCCAGATGCCAACATGACTCATTCTTGCGAACTTCATGAGAACCTCCCTTACGAAACGAGTGTATGTTCTGGCCCACAATGGACCCACTGCTTTGCTCTAAGCCGATCCAGTACTCGAGAAAAGGATGTCGAACGTTGTTCTATCGAAAGGTGGACTACTCTGTGTTCATTGCACGTTACAAGAACCCGGGTGTTTTGTCAATGAATATCTTGGCAATGAATGATCGACTTCAACAAGAAAGCCCGGCGCGATCGACGTCGGGTTGTGGAAGCCAGTGAAGTAACTATGTCTTACACACATCCGGTCGGCTTGGCGAGACCTGCAACTTTGCAGGCGCCTTTCGCCGGACCAGACGGGAACAGCTCGTAGACATTCTTCAGGGGGAATCCGATCTCTTTGCAGAGCTTACGAATCATCGGGGCAATTCGAACTTCTGGTAGTACTCTCTGAGTTAATAGACAAGCAAAGTAGCGCCCTTCGCAAAGCTCAGCAGTTGTAGCTCATGCCCACTCGGGGCATGAGTCTTTTTCAAAGATCGTCACGCCTCCCTTCGCCAGACTCAGGACTGTGCAAGCAGGCGTGACCTACAAGACTGCCTCTCCCGCGATGTCAACCGGCGCGCCCGATGCCCAGCCCACCACCGCCGACATTCTATTGGATTCTTCCCATAATTCGTCGAATCTGGTGCATGTGGTCGCGTGAGGCAACCAACTGGCAGACAGTCCCTTACCTCTGACTTTGCGGCCTGTGAATTCCCGGCACGATGGTTGCACAATAGAACACGGAAACCAAACAGGAGTTTGTGCTATGATTCAAAGGATTGACAATGTTACAGTATTACTCAGGCCGAACCCGATCCAGAACGGGCAATCGAAAAAAGTCGCAGTCGAGGTCAAGAATGAGAGTGTGAAACCTGCGGATTATCTCTACAATCCTGAACTCGCCGACAAGATTCACGAGTCTCGAAAAAGCCTCAAAGAGGAGATGGGTTTCCTCAGAGAAGCGAATGCCAGGCGGAATACAGCAAGGCAGCCTGCAAATATCGAGAAGTATCGCGAGCAGGATACGCAGCACGTTCAACAGTACTCAGCGCTCGACACGCTGAAACACAGCATGACGCGCATGACATCACTGCTCTATCAATTGGCGTCAGTAACAGCGGGTGATTCGGATTCTATGGAAGCAATCCAGCGTAAGCTTGCAGAAGAACTCCTCGGCTACAAGAGAGTCTTCAAGGGAATCGAGCTAACAGACTTCGAGTCAAATGAAATCGACATGGATCGCCTGCGTACTGTTGTAAATACTGAGGCTCTTCAGATCAACCCCGAAAACGCCGCCGCCACACGGCAGATAATCGAGACCGCCGAGAAAAGCGTCGAGAATGCACTAAGTGTCCAGAACCACGAGCAACCTGATTCCATGTCAGTCACTGAGGCGAAACTGAGCAATGCCGAGCAGAATCTCGCCGCAGCGGAAAGCGCGTTCTATCCTGAAGAAATCGTAGACAGGGCCAAAGAGGTTGCTCAGCAACTCTACGAGCAAATGTCGGATACGCTCGGCGCGCACGGCACTCTCAAGCCAGACGAGGTGTTCAAACTGATCGGGGCAGGCTAATAGTAATAGACTGTCTCCACGCTTTCATCGTGCAAACGGCCGTTCATGGCGATTCGGAGCTTGTGTCGATTGACCTCGTGTGACCCGTCTATTGGTAGCCCATAAATAATGACCTCGTAATAGATACCCTTCTTTGTCACAGACGGTGCTCCGAATGTACCCTCGGGTATATCTCTGAGGAATTCCGCGTCTTTCAGGCTGTCGGCGAAAGCGTCGTAGAATTTCCGGTATTCGTTATTGGCGCTCGGGAACGCGACCCATGCCCACCAGTCATTCGAGAATTCTTTCTGGTATATCCCCGGTTCTGGAACAAATGAGTCATTCATGTAAGGCCGAAGCCGAGTTTCAAGAAACAGATCGGCGCTTCTGCATACTATCATTCTTGGATGATGCTTGATATATACGTATACCGCCGCAAGCAAAAACGCCTGATCTTCGTCGATATTCTCGAACCGACCGGAAATCAAGTCATTGAAGTCCTGCTCGAAGGAACGATCAGTCAACGCATAGTATCGTCTCTGCACAGAATCATAACAGATGGAGACAGCTTCAAAGCTCTTTCCAGGTTCGAACTGGTGAGCAAATACCATCACATCCGGCAATATCTGCGGAAACGTCAGCCCAAACATAAACTTCTCGACTCGCGGAATGCCGGAACCAGCAAAGGCCGAATTGAACTGTTCCACATACAGAGTGTCGAAATCGCGCGTCCTTTCAACAAAAAGAGTATACTGCGACGATACCGAATCGTCGGTCGCATCTTTTTTGCCGGAACAACTCAGGACAAACAGAAACAGGATCGCCAAAATGTAATATCGATTCATCGGTTCACTCCCTCGACTCCAATCCATTGTTCGACCCAAGATAGCACTAAAACGACAGAATGCCAAACATCTCCGGCAATCGCTTGCCATAGGAGTTCTTTGTCGGCATCATCCAGCCGGCGACTTTTGGCGGGTCGGATTCGTTGCCGGAATCGAGGTCGAACATCTCAATCCCGAAACCGATCCTGCGGTTTTTCTCCGGCACGAAACCCTGAAGATACGCTATTGGTATCTTGAGTTCAAAATTGTATCCGCCTTCCACGAGCACCCCGCCGACAAGCGGCTGGACCTGCCCGTCAGTCGACACCTCGAAAAGACTGTTCTCATCAACTGGAGGATATACTCTGACGACTACTACGCCATCATCGATCGTCTTCTCACGTGTTTCATATTTCCCGGAACCGTCCCTTACATCGAGATATATCCCGACATAATCCGCCGCGCTCATGTCGGCCCGGTATATTTTGTCGTCGAGCACACGGCCCGCGATATAGATATTGAACTGATCGTAGCATACCGAGAACGTCCCGGATATGTCGGATTCATCCATCCAGCGCTGTGGATTCACGACCACCTGGGCGCGTGTATCGATCTCAAGCTCCATGGCTTTCGACCACTCATCCATCCGACCGTCGAGTGTTACGGTACTCTTAATCTTCCGAGCTTTCAGCACAGCCCTGTTATCGCTGCGAACCAGCGCGAGCCTTGCCCTCATCTCCTGAAGCATAGATTCATCCAGCAATTCGATGATCCCGTCCTCTGTCTCAGTGAAACATTTCTTCGCGAATTTCGAGTTGCCCTGTTTCTGCAGCGCGACGCCAAAGGTGAAGAACAGTTTCGGCAATTCAGGCAACGTGACCGGGACTGCGGAATAGAGCCTGTAGAGCGTCACGAAGTATTCTGCGTCAATCTTGTCCGACAGCTCGACCAGTCGATCAGCCGCATCGAGCAGGCCCTCAGGCTTGTAGGTAATAGCATCCGGATCAGAGACAAGCAGATTCGCATACGCCGCAAGTCCCCTGTTGTAATAGTCCGCCGCGTTGGCAAGGAGCCTGCTGTCGTAGCAGAGGTCTCCCAGTTTGAACAGAGCCTTAGCCTCGGCGGGAGTACCCGCATAGTCGTCGACAATCTTGCTGTAGGTTTCAACAACAGAGTTGACATCTCCCATAGTCGCCTGAAGATACGCTTTCTTGAAATGCGCTCGCTGTATATCCGCATCCGACGACTCCGATTCGATGATGGCGTCGCACTTGGCAATCTCAGCATCGAGATCGATCGAAGCGAATGTCACCGATTGTGATTTCCTGTCATCATCCCCGGAGAAAATCGAAACCGAGCCAGGTTCATATATGTCGATCATCGAGATCGAACCGCCATCCTGCGACACTACGACCAACTGATTTCCTGACGGGTCGATGGTTCCCGATAACACATCCGGACCTGTGTCAGCCCTGCCCACAAGCTTTGCGACGAGGTTGGAGCCGTCCATACTTATAGCATATATCCACACGCTGTCAGTTGCGCCTCCGCTGAAATGCAGGATTGACAACCTGTCACCGGCGCTAGTGACGCCGACAAAACATGCCCCCGCACTACTCTCCAGCACCCTGACTATCCTCTCGGATTCAGTGCTGATGACCGTCACATTCGATCCACCTGATGCGCCTCGGTCAACACCCCGATTGGCAACGAACAACAGATTGTCATCGAACGCAAGCGCGAGGCTCACCGGCTCGACACCTGCGAAGATACTGCGAACAACTTTCGCCTGTTTGATATCGACAATCGAGACGGAGTTCTCTCCAGCGTTTGCCACATACAGCCGCGTCCCGTCTTTCGTTAGAGCAAGTGATGCAGGATTCTCGCCGATCTCAACCGATGCCACCTTCGTCAATGTCTCCACATCGATAAACGAAACTCCACCGACGCCTGTCAATGATCTATGCGCAACGTAGCAGATTGATCCGTCACGGGAAAAAACAGCATCCGCCGCAGGTCCATCGAGCTTGACAAAACCAATGAGTTCATCGGATGAGACCTCGTACACCTCTGCGCTGCCCTCGGTCATTGAGAAGAACCAGATGTTTGTCCCGTCAGGCGTCACCCTTGCGAATCCTGCTCCCGGTACAACTGAAAATGTCGATGAGTAACGCTGACCGGTCACGTCATACACCGATACGGTCGATCTGCCGTCAGAAGTCAACGCAGGATGAGTCACGTATGCTTTCTCCAACACGACCGCATCAGCCACAGGAGTTGAGAGGATTAAATACAGCAGCACAGCAACAGCCGGGCGCAGCATTTTGCACTTTCTCATATCGATCCTTATCATATGTTATCCATGAATTCCTGCCCGTAGACGCACTCGCCCTCGAAGAATGTTGCGAGTACATCAATGTCTTTCAATTGATCCGCCCTCACATCAAACGGATCCTGTTTCAGTATTACTATATCGGCACTTCTGCCCGGAGTTATCATCCCGCAGAGGTTTTCGTCACCGAGAGCGTACGCCACACCGGCGGTAAATCCGGCGACAGCCTCACCGCGAGACAACCGCTGTCCCAACTGATGGCTCAACTTGCCGTCAAACGATCTCCGCGTTACGGCCGACTGAAGCCCAACAAACGGATCGAGCTTTTCTATCGGCGCATCCGACCCAAACGCTAAACGCGCTCCCGAATCGATGAAATCTCGGAATGGATATGCGTTCTTCGCACGGCGTCCCCAGTGCTTTTTCATCAGGTCTATATCGGAACTGCAATGAGACGGCTGCACCGACGCTATGATATTCAACCGCGCAAGCCTCGGCAAATCATCAGGCCTTATGATCTGAACATGTTCTATCCTGTGTCTGAGTCTGCGATGCTTCTTGCTGATGCTTTCAAATGCGTTCAGCGTCTGGTGATTGGCGCGGTCGCCGATCGCATGCACGGCGCATGCTATTCCGTTCGACGCCGCCGCACGGATCAGCCGCTTCATCTCTTGCTCGGACGTTGTCTCCATACCGCAATTGTTTCTGCTTCCCCGGTATGGCTCGAACATCAGCGCCGTCTGTGACCCAAGCGCGCCATCAGCAAATATCTTAGTTCCGGCTACGCTCAGATGCGGGCCGCCGAGTCCCGATCTGAGCTTGAGCGCAAGCATCTCATCGAGAAAACGCGCCGGTATGTACTGCCTGATTCTGAGCTTCAGACCCTTCTTGTGATGATACTCCTGAAGCAGTCCGAAGTTGTCGATATCGTCGAAATTGCCCAGAGAGGTAACTCCCAGCCTGTGACAGTGTGATATGGCATTGTCGATCATCCTGAAGGCGTCGCGCTTTGAGGGTTTACTGGAGATGCGATAGACAAGAAATGCCGCATTTTCGAGGAGAACACCCGTCGGCTCTCCCCTGTCATCCCGATCGATCATCCCCCCCTCCGGATCAGGCGTCGCAGAATCGATCCCCGCCATTTTCAGTCCGAGCGAGTTGGTCCAGAGGAGATGTTCATCCCTGGAGAGTATCGCGGCTGGATTCTCAGGCGCTATCCGATCAAGATCATCCTTGTGCGGAGTCCCGCCGTCATCCCATCGATCCCTGCTCCAACCCTTGCCGACTATCCACTCTCCTTTCGACATCCCTGAGACGTATTTCCTGACGCGCGCCAGCGCCTCGCGGTAGGATGTGCAGCCATCGAGATCGATATTACCGAGAGACTGGGCATAGAATGCAAAGTGAACATGGGCGTCGCCGAACGACGGCAGCATGGTCATACCGCAGAGATTGATTAGCCGGTATTCATCGACAGGCACACCGAGAATATCTTCGTTCATGCCTGTCCAGGTAATTTGACTTCCATCGATAACCATCGCCTGCGCAGTCGGAAGTGATGGATCGAGTGTTCTGATTCGTCCTGAATGAAAAAGCAGCTTTGTGTCGGACTTTCGACTCATCCTGCGAGCACCCTGTGGTCGCCCACTCTTTTCGTGATACCCATCGAATCGAGTTTTTCGAGAATAGGTACTCCATACTTGCGTGAGAATCCGAACATCTCCCTGATTTCAGAGACAGCAATTTTGCCGTTCTGCTCGATTCTGGCGATCATGTCGGCCTTGAGTCTTTCAAACTCCGCGCCCTGCAGTAACAGCCCCCCTGGAAGCTCTACGAGTTCGCCGCCGTCGATCATGAAGTTGAGAATATCCTTCATGGCAAACGATTTGCCCTCAGCTTGCTTTCTCGATGGCGGGTTCTTCGGATCGCTCTCAAACATCGCGATGATGTCGCCTCTAAGGCTTTCCTGCTCCGGTTTCAATTTCGGGAGATGATCGGGAAGGTGAACGAGTGCACCACTCGCAGACAGAATGTCATCATCGATGAGTTTTCCGATCACAGCGTCGGAAACATCAGGATCGAGATTCGAGCGCGAGATAAGCTCAGCTCTCGCGATACCTCTGCGCGCAGGATACTGCTCATGGAATTTACTGACTCGATCAACAAATTTCTGCGAATGAGTGTCGAACTGCTGAGTCTGGCAGAACATATCGCCTGCTTTTGTCAAAATCCCCGAATCGAGCATATTCGCCAATGCGGCTTCAACATCGGTTCTCGAAAGATTGGAGGAGTGAAGGATATCCTGCGCCTTGACTCCCGTCAGCCATGAGACCTGTGTTTCAATCAGGCTCTCGATGTTGTCCACATCGATCCGCTCGTAGTAGGCGCGCGACTTCTTATCCGACCGAGAGTGCCTTGTGCAATCCGTGTCGATGACAATCCCACCGCCCACGAGAATATCGGGCGTAGGCAGGCGGATGATAAACCTGTCGCCTATTCTCACGAGGACCCGTTCCTCGAAATGAAATTCGCATATCCCGCTGACGCCGGGCTTGAGGCGATCATCCTTGAACACAAAAGCTCTTGCGTTCACTTTCGCGGTGCCGATCATCAGCTTGACCATGCGATTGTGCGTCAGGTCGATGCCTGAATTCGGCGAAATCGTCACACGGACTGCGATCGACGACGCACCGTCGTACAGCTTCGTTCGAGTAATCGCACTCCCTCTCGACAGATCGTTGTGATTCACGCCGCTGAGATTGAGCGCGACTCGCGAACCCGCCTGAGACTCATCCCGCTTCTTCTTATGTGTCTGTATCGATTTGACCCTTGCAGTCAGGTTACCTGGAATGATCCTGACCTCGTCTCCTACGCTGAACATCCCATCCCGCATAGTACCCGTTACGACAGTGCCATGCCCGGCCATAGAGAAAACGCGATCAGCGTAGAGCCGGGGAAGATCGGGATGACTGCGGGTTGTGATTTTTTCAAGCGTCGAGGAGATTGTCGCGCGGATATCGTCGAGACCCGAGTTATCGACAGCCGAGAACGTGAGCATCGGCGCACCATCGAGGAATGTGCCGCTGACTTTCTCCGAGACATCATCCTTGACGAGTTGCAGCCAGTCGGCATCCGCCATATCCGTCTTGGTAATCACCAACATACCGCGTTCCGTGCCGAGCAGGTCGAGAATCTCCAGATGCTCCTGCGACTGTGGCATCCAGCCGTCATCCGCCGCCACCACGAACATCACCATGTCGATCGAGCCGACACCGGTGATCATCGCATCGACAAATCTCTCGTGACCCGGAACATCGACTATCGCGACTTCCGAACCATCCGGTAGCGAGAACCACGCGAATCCAAGCTCGATTGTCATCTCGCGCGATTTCTCTTCGGGCAAACGATCAGGGTCCATGCCGGTCAGAGCGCGGACAAGCGAAGACTTGCCATGATCGATATGCCCGGCTGTCGCGATTGTATAGAGCATCAGGACCTGAGGACCTCCCTGATCGCCTGAATTAAGAGTTTGTCTTCATCCTTGAAAACCGCCTTGAGATCGAGCACAAACTTGTCGTTCACTATCCGGCCTATCACCGGCAGACTGTGCAATCTGAAAATGCGAGCTAATTCATCGGGTGACATCGGAGATGAAAGCTGCACACCGAACGATGGCAGTTCCTCTTCAGGAGCAGCTCCACCGCCGACGAGTGCATTTGTCTCGACCACAGCTGCATCAATTCCTGCCGCTGCGAGTTCTTCGCAGATTCTATCGGCGCGCATCCGAAGCAATTCGGGTTGAGATGTCAGCATCTCGGTTGCAGGAATATCTTTCAAGTGATCTCCCCGCAAATATGAAAGCAGTGTTTCTTCGAGCAGGAGAAGCGTAGTCTTGTCGGTTCTGAAAGCTCGATACAACGGATTGGAATACAACTTCTCTATCGCATCGGACGAACCGAGGATCACACCCGCCTGCGGTCCACCGAAGAGCTTGTCTCCTGAGAAACATACAAGATCAGCGCCGGAATCGAGCGCATTTGTTATCGAAGGCTCATCCTTTGCTCCATATTCTTCGGGAGCCATCCAGCTCCCGGAACCGAGATCGTACATCACGGAAACGCCCTTTTCCCCGCCAAGTTCGGCGAGTCTTTTCGCATCGATTGATTCAGTGAATCCGGTGATCCTGAAGTTCGACCAGTGAATCTTGGCAATCAGGCCGGTGTTCGGACCGACAGCGCGGTAATAGTCGTCAAATGAGACACGATTTGTGGTTCCGATCTCTCTAAGCAGGGCGCCGCTCGCTTTCATGACGTCGGGTATGCGGAACCCGCCGCCGATCTGAACGAGTTCGCTTCGTGAGACGACACACTCCCTGCCGTTGCAGAATGTGTTCAGGATCAGATAGACTGCCGCCGCGTTGTTGTTGACCACACACACAGCTTCAGAACCGGTCAGAAGCGCGAACAATCTTGAGACATGCTTCCCGCGTTTGCCCCGCTTGCCGGGTAAAATATCGTATTCGAGATTGCTGTAGCCTGACAGCTTCTCGACAAGCGCTTCGGCGCGCTTCCTGCCAATCGGTGAGCGCCCGAGGTTGGTGTGCACCACGATGCCGGTCGCGTTAATAACGCGCGTGAAGAAACTGAACCGCTCAGCGTCGAGACGACGGAGAATATCTCTCCTGACATCTGCGCCCTGTACGGATGCATCGCCTTTCAGAATCTTGCGATATCGATCGAACACGTTCCTGACCACGCTCAGCACAAAAGGTCGCGAGAGCGATTCGATGTGTCGTGTCAGGAATTCCGAGGACAACACCTGCTCGACCTGGGGAATATCTGACGGCTTCGTGAGTTCCTTGTCGAATAAATCCTTAGTCATGAATTCGAATATAGCAGGCAGTTGAATTGCAGACAAGTTATATCAAACATGTGGGCGGCAGATGTCCAGAGGCTGTCCCAAAAGTAGGTCGTGTTCCGAACCTGATGTAATCAGGTGAGAAACGCGACACTTCTATCTTGTTACCTGGAGTCGGGTTTTCGGTCGCTGATCCCGATCCCGAGGGACTGGCAGGCTTCGCCTGCTGCGGAACGCCGACCTACTGGAGACCAGGACTTATGAGACAACCTCTGGACATGTGCCGCGCACAGTACGCAGGAAAAACCGGAAGGGGAAGGAATCGAACCCTCCGCGCCTTTATGGGGCGCCAACGGCTTTGAAGGCCGCGGAGGCCACCAGGCCTCATCCTCTTCCGCGCTGAATATACAATGATCGGTCACAAGGTCAAGTGATCTCGGTACGCGTGGGCGCAAGAAATCAAGTGGAGATGAAGGGACTCGAACCCTCGGCCTATGGCTTGCAAAGCCATCGCTCTCCCAGCTGAGCTACATCCCCACATGATCGCGGCGTAAATCTATGGCCATTACACCAATTCCACAAGACTTATCTGATCGCCTCCTGACCAGTGTCAGACAGTGTTGTTTCCGTAGCAAGGTGCTGACTCTTATCGCATGGAACCTTCTCCGAGCTGTCTTGTAAACACGGATGGAACTCGACAGATTAACCATCACCGAAAAAAGTGTTTGAATTCGCACTGGTGAGTTCCTATATTCGTGGCTCAGTATGATAACAAGGACCAATTGGATGAGTCTATGAAGAAAAACGCTCTGATGACAATCCTGATACTGGCCGCGACTGTTCTACTTAACGCCGGCTGTGGCGATGTCGGCCATTCCGACCTCTTCGACATCGAGAAGCTCTACTACAAAGCTCAGAAGCTCCAGGACAAGAAACTCGGCATCAAGCCCGAACTCGCGACCGATGACGACTTCCAAGAGATCATTGACGCCTACATGCTGGTTGTCGACCGATTTGAGGAGGCTTACTCCTATCTGAGAGAAAAGGATACGTTCGATGTAGACGAAAGCAAGGCGGCTGTGATGGCTGGCGAGAGCCTGATCCAGGTGGCCAGACTGTATCAGCTAAACGGCAGGGATGACAGGTGCAAGGAAATCCTGCTCGGATTCCCCGACAGATTTCCCAGAAATCGAAACCACAAAGCTGTAGCGCGTATCCAGATCGGCAGAATGGAAGAGAAGGCAGGCAGTCCGGAGAAAGCCGAGCAGGTATACATCAAACTTATCGAGGAATACTACCCTCCCTCCGATCTCGAACTGCGTCCCAACGCAGACGTCCTGGAACTCCCCATTAGAATCGCGAGATTATATCAGGAGCTTGAAGATACCGAAAAGACCGAGTACTATCTCGATTACGCCGAACGATACTATCAGGGTATCATAGACAAATTCAAGTATTCACCGCTCGGGCTGACCACGATCAGACACCTCGCGGACACGTATGTCCTGCGGAACAAACCCGTTCAGGCAATAGAGCTTCTCGAAACGGTGACGGACACCGCTGGTGAAGTGTTCGGAACCGCTCAGTTACTCATAGCCGATATCTATGGAACAGAACTTGGCGACCTCGAAAACGCTCGCGTCAGGTATGACAGAATCGTAAACAGCGACTTCGACACACTGCTGCACCCGAGAGCATACCTGCAACTTGCGAAAATAGATTTCCTCGACTCCAACTTTGTCGATTGTCGCACGAACATTTCGATAATCAAGGAGAAATATCCCCGGTATGTAGCCATGCAGGCGCACGCTCAGCAGATATACGCAAGAAGTTTCGAGGCTGAGAAGGACTTCAGTCGCGCATTCAGCGAATACCAGTGGCTACTGACCAATTATCCGTTGAGCAGGGAAGCCATTGAAACATACAGACACATGCCGGCCTTTCTGCGCGCAAATGGACAGGATGATCTCGCCGCCGACTGGGATACAAAATCAATCGAGAGGCTGGCGCAAATACGAGATGAGAACCGAGGTTCGGGGGTAGGCATGGCGGCGCTGACCAACTTGATCAACCTGCTCGCAAATCAGGAGAGATGGGCGGAGGCCGCAACTGAGTTCGAATATCTGCAGGAAACCTATCCTCGCTCCGAAGCAGGGACTCAAGCCCTGCTCAAAGCGGGAAACATTTATCGCGATAAATTGGACGACCCGGACAAGGCTCGTCACGTTTATGAAAGACAAGTGAATTTATATCCTGACTTGCCGATCACTGAAAAAGCCAGGGAAAATCTGAATTGAAAGAAGACTCATAAAGGTATACATGACAAAGGAGTTGTCAGTGAAGAGAAATGTATCGATCATTCTGATGGCAGCAGTAATATTCTGCCTGTCGACAGCAATCGTCTACGGCGATTCTGTCGGCAAACAGGACGAGTGCACTGTGGTGCTCAAGGAAACCGCCAAGGCAAATCATTGGGCTGTTGAGATCAATTTTACCAACGATGAGCCGCTGTTTGGCATGGTGTTTCCGTTGCACATCTGGTCCGAAAAAGGCGATCTGACATACGATTCGACCTCATTCGCCGGAACGAGAGTCGAGGATTTCGCGGTCAAGATTCCTTTCCAGGATACTGTGAACCACAAAGACAAGAAAGGGCTTATGCTCAACCTCGGCCTGATCGGATCCGTTGGACCCGAGCCGACCGAGCTTCAGCCCGGCTCCGGCCCCATTGCGCTCCACTACATATCCGGAGCGAAGGGCGTGACAACCGAGAGCATCGTCGTTGACACAACCTTCATCTACCCGTCAAACAGAATCATGGGCACGATGATCGACGCCAGGACCAGCATCAAGCCGACGTTCAAATTCAAACGAGCCGGCAAATAGCTGAGACCTCAGTATGCAATTGAACGGCCCTCACCGAGCGGTGGGGGCTTTTCTCTTGATACTTCTCCAACAGCAATCATGCAAAGAAGACAGCCCGCTGGTTCACAGATCGTGCAGCCCGTTGCGCAGACCATAATATCCTCAACGGTCACATTATGAACAGAGGCTTAACCTGCTGTGAGACCTGCACATAGCGCCCTCGCATCTCAGCGCATTCGGGCACAGATATTGCTCTGTCATGGTTTGAAATAGTAAAACTACTCTTTCGATAAGGAGGGCAAAATCGTGAAGAGCGCAATCTTAGTTGTCAGCCTGCTGGCTCTGCTGACGGCTCCCGCTTTCGGATTTGGATGGACTTTCTATGACTTTGGATCATCCGTTTTCGATCACAACAACAACACCTCCCCCATCGACTACCCGAACGTAGGATACCTTCCTTCGCCCGGTATGCACGGTGAGGGCGGAGAGAAATTCGACATTGAGGGACTGTTCTACGCCGAGGATGCAAGCTATCTCTATGTCGGCCTGACGAGTTCGTTCGGTAAGGTAGCCTACTCGGATGAATACGGAGCATTCATGGCCGGAGACCTCTTTTTCGGCTATGACGGCGACATGTACCAGTACAGTGTCGATTTGCACACCGGCGATCTCTACGACGTCGACTCATGGCTCTATGTCCCGGATCGTCCCGGCAGCTACGGATCGAATATCGCCATCCGAGACGCCGTCGGCGCTTTCCAGACTGAGTCTGGTGATCTACTCGGCTCGGTGGATATCATGCTGACCTATGAAGCAGACTACGAAACGCCGACGCTGAATCCCCCGGAAGACGTCTCAGGCGACACCTACATCTGGGAGATGCGGATCACAAAGGGATTTCTCCCGGATGATCCTGCAACACATGATTATATCACGTTTCACAACACTCTCGAATGTGGAAACGATCTGGTTGAAGAGAGCTTTCCAACCGACCCGATTCCCGAACCGGCCACACTGCTTCTTCTGGGAGCGGGTCTTACAGGTATCGGTCTCTATCGTCGCAAAAGAAAATAAAGCCCCCTAAGCAAGAAGGGTAACACAAAGCCCGTCTGCTGATACAGCAGGCGGGCTTTAGTTTTGGCCTGTTCCTCAGGGCGTCACGACGCAAGTGGGCGTGAATTTCACTTACAGCTAACCGCTGCTTAGTCTGTAAGCCACGGAGGATCACAGGCGTCAGGATCGGGGGGTGGTCCTCCACCGAAGATGTAGTTAATCAGATATACCACATCGTCAATATCGATCTGACCATCGCCGTTGGCGTCACCGCAGCATTCCATCGGAAACGGTGGTGGTCCGCCACCGAAGATATAGTTAATCAGATAGACGACATCATCAATGTCGATACCGCCGCTTCCATTTGCGTCACCAATCACGCATGTCGGCTGGACGTCACATGTATACCCACCGAAATCAAGGATTGTCCAGCAGTCGGTCCAGAGACTCGGCTCATAGGGATCGAACGCGCCAGCATACGGAACCTTGCCGTACCATGACGGGGATGCAAGATCAGTTGGACCTTCACCCGGATAAGCCTGACCATCGGCAGGACGGGTCAGCGGATCGAGCATAGCGCCGTTGTCCTCGTGAACGGGGCTCGTCAGCGATGGACGCGGACAAAGAGTATAGCTCTGAAGCGTACGGCAAGCTGCACCAGTTCCCTTGGTGGGCGGATAACTGACGAGATCAGGATCCACGGTCCTCTTGTTGCCTGCGTTAAGGCCATTACAGTTGCCAAAGATATAGTTCAGGAGGTCTGCAGCAGGTGCACCAGCACCCCACTTGTTACAGGTCAGGTTCTCTTCTGACATGTCAGGGAAGTTCCAGAACCAATTGCTCGTGAAAGTCAGATCTCCAGCAGCCGCTCTCTTCTCACTATCTTCGGCACCGACAGGTGCTCCTGTCGGACACGAATTCACTACTCCATCAACGTCCTCGACATTTATACCGCAATTCGGGAAGTCGATGAAAATCGAGTTAGCGTAATGAGCACCGGCATTGTCGCGAATCTTCAGGACCTGAGAGTTGGCAGCACCGGAAGCTCCCTCGCCGGGACCCATGTAGGTCACATTGGCAATATCAGGACGGGCAAACGGGCAGGCTTCCTCCGGATCCTCGTTGCCGTCGTGCTCACCAACGTTGTCGCCATCGTCATCCAGAATCGCAAACCAGAACTGACCGTAGCCACGGAAACCCTGGTCGTAGTCAAAGGCATCGTCGCCATTGAAGATCGAAACCAAATGGTGAGCGTTGACCGTTCCGCCAAACCACTCGAAGCCATCATCGAGGTTGTGATAGACTTCGATGTGATGTATCTCGGTTCCTGCACCGACAGCGCCCATGGTCAGGCCGTTGATCTCATTGGCCTCACCGATCTCGTGACCGCCGTGACGAATCGAGATGAATCCATAAATACCGGAGTTATCATTGTCATCACAGTTGCCATCGCATCCATAGATCACGTTATCGTAATCCCAGGCGGTTTCCGGAATACCTTCGATGTGACGTTCGATCTCACCTGTGTGAGTTCCGCAATCACCAATATTGACATATCCGAGGATGATTAGACCGCCCCACAGGCCACGGCTGGCGTTTCCATGCGGCATATCGGCAGGGTCGTCAACATTGTCGTAAAGATAGGTCATGACGATCGGGCAGCACGAATCGCCGAGCATCTCGGCGTATCCGTCTCTGTCGATAATCAGAGCACTTGGCTCGGTCGGATGAAGATCACCAGGTCCTGCGCCCTTTATGATCGTACCGCTCTGTACATACAGAGTCTGACCAGCTTTGACATGAATGCGGCCGGAGAGATGCCATATAGTGTCTCTCGACATCGTATAGGTGCCCGAAGCATCCATATCGGCCTGTGAAAAGACTTGCGTTGGCTTACCGGCTTCAGTCGGACAGGCCACATCAGTACCAGCCCAGAGTGCCGATAGCAACGAAAGCATTGCAATAATCAAAATCAGATTGCGAAGCATTCAGTTTCCTCCTAAGTTCTTAAGACAGTTAAACACGTGTTTGCGACTACAGGCCTCTTCGATGAAGAAAGATTTCAGTTTTACCTCCATATGTTTCTCCCATAAGGTTGCATGAAGAAGAGCATCGTCTAAATGTTCAAACCGCCCTGAAGGTGGGAATTCCATATTTGTTACAGATTACAGCATCATTAAAGTTCTGTTCAGATTGGGGATCTGCCACCAGCAGAATAGCATGAAGCCACATCCCATTCCTGAGACGTGGCTTTCCATCTATCCTGTCGAGTCGAGTACCCTCAAGTAACTCTAAATCTCGTAAGATATGCCGAGCGATATCTCACGACCGAGCTTGTGCTCGCGCCTGACATACTCCTCGCCTTGATATGCGTGTGTGACGCGATAAGCGGAATCGAAGATATTCCTGACTCCACTCTTCAAGGTCAGGCCGTACCAGATTCCCTTAGAGAAAGTCAGGTCAAGCTGGTGTCGTGGCTGCTCGAACGCATCCGGCGTCGCTCGTCTGCCCTTCTCTACCAGTCTTTCTCCAAACACATTGTAATTCAGAGCGACTGAAGTACTATTGTGCGGATTGACATAGGCAACATCCACGTTGAGAGCATAAGGTGATTGACCTTCGAGTGGCCTGTGATTATCGGCGTCGGGCCTGGTGTTTCTGATCGTCTTGAGTTCATTTTCGGGTATCTGGACTTCGGACTTCACAAGCGTTAGATTGCCACCGACCTGGAAATATGTTAACAGATCATGAATCTGGTCAAGCTTCTTTCTGATTTCGAATTCAGCGCCATAGACCTTGCCATCTTCGACATTAACGAATTTGATGTTGTTATTCACACTGACCTTACCAAGCTCGATTGGATCTTTGATCGTCTTGTAGAACAGGCTGAAAGCCCAGAGTTCGCCGGGTCGCTCGAAAAACTCCCATCTGAAATCATAGTTGTCAATCAGCGATCTTTTCAATTCGGGGTTGCCACTCACGATGTAGCCCGTAGCGTATTCATATGTAGAGAACTTCGCGAACTCTCTGAATGTAGGTCGGGCGAGTGTCCTTCCGTACGAAAACCGCAGGTTCATATTGTCATGCAATCTGTAAATGAAATACACTGACGGGAGAATATCCCTGTCGTGAATCGTTCCCGATGTATCAACCGACTCGACATGCATTAGGGTTTTCTCATATCTTGCACCTGCAACGAGATTAAACTTCTCCAGCAACGGCAACTCAACCATCGAGTAAAGTGAAAAAATCTCCTGCTCGCCTTCGTAAGACTGTTCCGGTCTGGTCGTCTCATCGTACCAGTTTCCGAACCAGTAATAGGTTCCGGATGAATCGAGCAATCCAAAATAATCAGGATTGAATACGTCTTCCGCACTCTCTAATTCCGGCTCTATCGGGCCAAACTGAAACTTAAATTCCCTTTCAGAATTCTCTCTCGTTTTTCTCAGGAATCCGGAACCCAATTTGAGCTTTGATGGAAGACCAGACCACTGGTTAAACGGTATCGAGAAGTTTGCCGCAACCTCGCGATTCTTTTCATCCAGTTCTCTATAGATTCTATTTGGGAAGGGATTCTGGTTCGACTGAATAGTCCAGACAGTATCACCGTCTCCAACAGGCCTGCGAGAATTAGAAAATGTCCTGAAGTCGGGTTCATCCTCAGAAGTATTCGTTATCGAGAACTGCCAGTCCAGGCTGACTGCCCGACCTGTGCTGAATTTGTGATCACCTGTGAACTGAAGGCTCCCGACATCTCTTGACGTATACTTCAGGACACGAGTCTGGAAATCTGTTGGAGGCGAGAAAGCCTCTCGAAACGGACCCTCAAGGTATCGCGCCTGAGATTCGGCGTTTCTCGTATAAATGTAATTGACGCCGACCTTGTGCTTGTTGCCAAGCGGGAACTTGGTGTTGATCATTGTTCCCCAGAGCACTTCGTCGGTCGACTTCTGATCGGCAAGATATTGATGAGCGTCCATGACATCCTGCGAAGCCAGATTCCATCTCACAACAATACCATTGTCATAGAACCTAAAGCTCCGGGAATAGCTCAGGCTTGCAAGCACCGATGCATCCATACCAAAAACCGGGAGAATATTGCCGTAAACCAATGAGTACTTCTGGTTCATTGGAGCGTAGCCATCGACAGGATACATATTGCCGTTGAAGGACCGCGCCATCCCATCCAGCAGTAAAGCCTCGTCACGATCTCTCTTGGCTTTACCAACTGGATTCGGAATATCCACATCCGGATTCTCGAATATTCCCGGCATGTCTCTTGTGCCATCGTCAACTCCGATCCAGTCCCTGGTGCCACCAGAATAAGTTTGGAAATCACCGTTGAATGTTGCCTGCGTATTATAGCCCATCGATGACGAGAATTTCAGTATTTGTTCTCCGGTCATCTCTCTGGTTGAAAGATTGACACTTCCACCTGCGAAATTGCCGGGTTTGTCCGGCGTGAAGGTCTTCTCAATCACGATGTTATCGAGAAGCTCGGACGGGAAAATATCCATCGGAGCGATTTGCTTGTCGGCCGCGGGACTCGGAAGAGTGCTGTTGTTTAGCCTGATGTTAGTGTAGCGATCCCCCATTCCCCTGACATAGACATACTTACCACCAACCACAGTGGCGCCAGTGACCTTTTTCAGAGCTTCCGCGGCATCTCCACTGCCGGATCGTGATATTGCCTCGGCACTGATCGCATCGCTGACAGCGATCGAAAATTGACGCTCCTTGAGAAGAGCAGCCTCGGTGTTCTTTACGGCTTCGGCTTTGACAGTAACTGTGATTCCTGTTTCGATCGTTTCCTGTTGAAGAACCAGATCGTACCGAGCATCATCACCTTCACGCGGGATTACACCCTCGACTGTAAGCTTCGAATACCCGACACATCTGACAATCAAGTCGTGCTCACCCCGAGGCGCTTTCTTGATAACGTAGTTGCCATCGAAATCTGTGAGCGCACCAATTGAAGTGTCAGCAAGCTGGACGGCCGCGCCAACAATCGGCTCGCCGGTTTTACCGTCAACGATTTTCCCAACGATCTGAAACTTGTCAGTGCCTGTTGCCAATGCAATTGAAGTAAAACAGATAATAGCCATCAACAGGAATAGCGTCCGCAGAATGACTCCCGGAGACTTCCTTGTCCCAGTCTGGTTCTGTGATCGAGTCAATTCCCTACCTCCTCTTTTACTCAGTAACCTTGACAATCGGACCATACGAACATGGTATACTCCCTCCCGACTGCCCCATCAGTCCGCCTCAATAACATCGCTATGTTACATTACTGTTAGGATTTGACTAAATAATCAACAATTCTGGCTAATTCAGTCTATTCGTGAGCGGCACATGTCCAGAGGTGCCGGACCTGATTGCTTGCGGTCTACAAGAATCGGCAGATGTGGACATCTGCCGCCCACATAGTTTCCCGACTGATCCGATACCCGAACCGGCCACGCTGCTTCTTTTGGGAGCGGGCCTCACAGGTATCGGTCTCTATCGGCGCAAAAGAAAATAAGCCCCCTAAGCAAGAAGGGTAACACAAAGCCCGTCTGCTGCAACAGCAGGCGGGCTTTAGTTTTGGCCTCCATACTTCCCTGAATGGCGTATTCACTTCTCCAGTAGGTCGGCATTCCGCAGCAAGCAAAGCTTGCCAGTCCCTCGGAGATCCCCTCGAAGATCGGGGTCAATGACGGGATCAGTGACCGAAAACCCGACGTTCTGATAACTGAATGACAAGACCTCACCCCAAGAGGTAAGCCACCCGCAAGTCATCACCAAGTCACTGGGGCAGTCGACTCCACCCACTCGGCATCATGGTCATCTTGATAAAGCGTTTCACCGAGATAGCTATCGTTGCCGCGGCCAGTAATATCTTCCAGCAACTGTCCCTGTCCTGCATTGCAGTCAAAATAGACTACAAGTCCTTCTTCCGAGCCGTTCAGGTGCGAAAACATGGTTGAAGCGATTTCGGCGGTTGATCTGGGATGATTCCATATTCGGATTTCATCAATAACTCCGTGGAAGAGCGCTTGGGGATTCCAGCGCGGACGGCCTCCGATGTATATATCTGTGGACTCAACTGGTACACTGACGGCGACTGAATTGTAAGCTACCTGCTGGCCGTCAACGTAAAGAACTGATGAAAGTCCGTCATATGTGTACGCGACATGTATCCACGTTTCCGTAGGTATCTGCCAATAGTATAGACACTGATTATGACCGAAGTTCACATACCCCCGTATGTAATTGGACTTGAAGTCAACACAGTACGCAGCATCATAATCATACTCCTTAATTAGGAGCTTCATGTCAGTATATTGGGGAGCAGTTGATTCTGCCCAGAACCACATCTCAATCGTGAATCCACTCTGGAGATCAAGGTCATGAGAGTAAGGAACCGTGACCCAGTCATCATTGCCATCAAATGCCAATGCATGATTTGCCCGCTCCGCCCGCACTTCGTTGCTAGTCGTAGAATTATCAGAAGCGTCATATACAATCACTGCGTAATACCAGACTTGTGAAGAATCAACGCCAGTGTCGACGAAGATGCTATCGTCAATGTTGTGACTCAGACCAAGAGTAGGAGATGTCTCGGAAACTCCGGGTTCGCTGCTTCGGCAAATCCTATAGTGTGAAAAATCCCTGCTTGTCGATTTTGACCACACCAGGCAGACATTGCTATCGCCAGCAGTTGAACAGAAACTCAAAGAGACCGGCTCAGGATCTTCATCGAGGACGGAAACCGCATGTGGGATGCTTGATCTGCTGAAACCATTGTTGTCCCAAACATATAGCCGATAGTAGTATTCACCACCTGGGTAAACAGACGTATCAATGAAACTGGTGTCGCTTTCTACTGCCGTCTCGTATACGAGATCGCTGCTTTCGTCGACTCCTGCATTTTCAGATCGGTAGAGTCTGTATGCGTTGAAATCAGGGTCGGGGCACTTACGCCAAATGACTTCAGCTTTGGTCTCAGAATTTGATACAAGACTGACCAGCTCGGCCACGCTCGGTCTGGGGTCGGAGACTGTGACACTCATTTCATTGCTCATACCAGTGGAGTCACCAGTGTCCGCAACTGTGATACGGTAAACGTAGTCTTGCGGTCCATCTACCGAACGATCAATGTATGTGGTGTCTTCGACTGTAAGAACAGATTCAATCGTCTGGAAACTCGATCCGGATTCCTTTCGTTCAATATCATACTGCCGGAAATCGAGCACATCCACGGCAGACCACAGCAAGAAAACCTCGTTGTCTCCGAGTTCAGTGACTTCATAGAGCACGGGTGTTGGAGGAGCCGCATTGAGCGTTGTGGCCTCTATCTCATTGCTGCCGGAATTCAGGCCGTGTATGTCGAAGACAAAGACCTTGTAGTATCGAGTGTAGTTGTCTGCCGGATGTGTCACCGCCATGGAAGTTGAGTCCTTATTGTCGACAGTAGCGATCAAATCCGATTGCGGAGTAACCCCAGGGTCATCAGAGCCAAACACTTTGTACGATTCAAAATCCACTGCACCTGAGAGTTGCCACGTGAGAGTGAAGGAACCATAGGTGACATCGTTCGGTATTTCCATAACCACCGACTCTGGGCGAGAGGTGGAATTGTCAACGGTCACGGTGACTGTATCTGAATATAGAGTTTCCAAGTCCGCGAAGTGTGCGACGGCAAAAACGTTGTGATTCGTGCTGTCGGCGTATTCAGTAACATCCCAGACGTAGGAATATGGCGCAGTATCGCACCTTGCATCTGTTGGTGAAAATCCATCGAAGTGGAACCGCACGAAATTGACTGCACCTCCCGCGACATTTGCAACAACATTGACTTTTTCGCTCACAACGGCACTGTTCACGGGTGTTTCGATTGAAACGCTCCGTTCGACAGGTGCTTGCATTACCGGCGCAGACTCATCGGAACAGCCAAAGAGCACAACCGCCAACAGGGCTGACAGAATCAGGCTGAATCGTAACATAACTGTGGACTCCTTTAACAGAAAGATAGGGATATGAGGCAGATTGTCAAGCACCGCATCTGCGCGAATTGCACAGGGTGAAACAATGTTTCTTACACATTTTCCTCACGCCCCCCTTTGTCAAACTCAGGACAGGCCCTTCGCTATGCTCAGGATATACAAGCGGGCGTAAAGGGCGTGTCAGGTCACAACTGCGCTCCGCGCCGCCAAGACCTGACACAACAGTTAATGTTTGGTAACAGAACTCTATCCTTTGCCAGTGTTACCTCCTCCAGCACCGTCAGTCGATTACATCGACCGTGCTGGTAATGAGTATGTATCTATGCGAGTATTTGCGCTTCTTGACTATTTGCTCTGTGTGCAGAAGATAGACAATTCAATCGAGAAGTCAAGTGTTATGGCTCTCAGCCAAGTATAGCATGTTCTGCTATTTGTTCCAGCAGGAGTGAGGCACTTCTACCATTCTTGATTGGCTGGTGGCCCACCGTTTGCGGTGGATTTGATATCCGAGAACCGAAGAAGTATCCTCACCCCAGGGGGTGAGCCACCTGTCGTCGAAAGCCCTGGCTCTTGCAGAAACTTTGCTTTTATCTGACTGCACACGTCGAGGCCGACATCGTCAATCCTTGATAATCCGCATTCATTCCATTACATTGGCGCCCATCGCTGCGTGTATAACCGACCGCCGCTGACTGGATGGGAGCTTTGGTACTATATCTCGGAGAGACACTTTCACTTCTGACCGCGATCAACTGGGCGTTTGCGGTGATCCTGTTCAGAAAAAGCGGCGAATCGGTGCATCCGATAGGGCTTAATCTGTTCAAGAACATCCTCGCGGTGACGCTGATTCTTCCTACCATGTGGATCACCGGCGATACCCTTATGAGAGATGTCCCGGCACGCGATTACGCGCTGCTGCTCGCAAGCGGCGCTATCGGAATCGGTCTCGCCGACACGTTGTTCCTCAAGAGCCTGAACGCCCTCGGAGCCGGACTTCTCGCGATAGTAGATTGCTGCTACAGTCCATTCATCATCCTGCTGTCGATAGCGTTCCTCGGTGAATCGCTCGCTTTGCTGCAAATCATCGGAGTGGTGTTGATCGTGACTGCGGTACTGACTGCTCTGAATGAACGCAAGTCGCACGGCTCCGACGGCCGGAAGATAGTCATGGGAATCGTGTGGGGCGTCCTCGCGATGGCAGCCAACGCAGTGGGAATCGTGATGATCAAGCCGCTTCTCGAACAATCTCCGCTGCTCTGGACCACCGAGATCAGATTGATGGGCGGCGTGATAGTGCTGGTCGCCGTGCTACTCTTGCGTACAGACAGACGCAAGATATGGGCAACGGTGATCTCGTCGAACCGATGGGGCTACACGGTCTCCGGATCATTCATGGGCGCCTATGTATCGATGCTGTTGTGGCTCGCAGGAATGAAATACACTCAGGCATCGGTAGCTTCAGCCTTGAATCAAACAAGCAACGTATTCATTTTCATATTCGCGTGGTTGTTCCTGCGGGAAAACATGGACAGATACAAGATACTCGGCATCGTGCTCGGAGTAATCGGTGCGTTTCTGGTCACTATTGGTTGATCGCAAACATTTCCAGTCCTGTAGTTCGCAGATCGAAAGTGGTCTTCCCCTGAAAAAGTGGACATTTCTTGAAGGTTGTATTAGTGTCGTGTCCCGGATATTCTTTTTTAGTAACATGGGTATTCTGCCCGTGAATCATGGGCAAGATGCCCATGCCACGATTTAATTTGCCGCTTTTTATTGTGAATGGATTCCTGGGACACGACATTAGAATAACCTTAGTATTGTAGGGAAGGTGTCACCGACACCTGCCGGTTCTCTTCGCAGGAGTGGGGCACTCCTGCGCTACTTCGTCATGGAGTGATTTTGATAATGCCCGGAGTGAATTCTGGGACAAATTCAACGGCACTGTCGTCAGAAAGAACGAACCTGTGAAGCGCACCATTGTCGAGTACAAACCTCGTGGTATCAATTGAGATAGTGTGCTGAAATAGCGAATCGCCGATGCTCAAATAGATGGAAACCAGAGTGCCGGTTCCGGGCGGCAAAGCGTATCCAGATTTGTAGACTCTTTCCACTGACACTATTCCTGACTCGTTCGAAATAGTGTCCAGGAGAGGAATTCCGCTCTCCCCCAAGAGACTCCCTACAAACGATATCGAATCGATCGTGAAGTGAGATCCTTTCAGGATCAGTGGAAGTTGAATACCCTGCAGAGGAGATTTCAGATCGGCGAGTATTTCCACGCGAGCTTGTTCGCCGGGGAGTGCGTCCACCGTATCGATCCAGACACGACTTGTTTCATCCGGCTCATCCACCGGTGGCGTATTCCCCTTGTCACTGCTGCACATGATCACGAGCAGCAAGAGCAGGATTACAAAGCCAGTGATCCTGATATTGGAAAACATCGTCATATTCAAATTGTCGGCATCACGCGAGGAGTCTGAAGCTACCGCATCTACTGTAGAACGGATATCTCTCCCTCGATAAACTCGGGAACTATCTCTTCGAGCGGATTGCCATATAAATATCTCAGTCGATATGGTCCTGGGCCACCCTCATCGATCGTCAGGCTATCGATCTCCAGGACCTGCCCGCGAGATTCCGGCTGTAGGCTGAAGTAGAGACTTGCGAACAGACCTTCGCCTGAATCAATGGGTGTCACCCCATCATAGGACGCCGATATCACAACCGCCTGTCGTGGCCCCATGATTCTGTCGAATGTGAATGCTTCCTCAGAGAATCTGCTTGACCTGAATGATGCCGAGTCAATCGTGAAACCGCTACCGGAGACCGCAAGCGGGACTTCAACTCCCGTCAGGGGAATGATATTTGCGAACCAGACATCGACTTTGACATCCGAGTCGGTCGACATTGCGGTCACGGCATCAACCCAGACACGATTGACATTGACGCCACTCGGCGGGGTCACTCCATCATCATCGTCGCTACAGCCATACGCAATCACGAGCAACGCGACGGAGAACACTGCGAGTCCTCTTGATATTTTCACAATTCCCTCGGCTTCGGTTCACCGGCATCAATCGAACAGCGGCGGTGGGAGTATTGGCGGCCGCCTCGATTCCTGCCTTGATTTCTGAATCTCAATCTTCGATATGAATATGCTTGGCGCCACCGATGAAACGGCGATATTGCCCGACTCTGCCCCGCATGTGCCATTGAACACAGCCGGATCATCCCCGGCCGCCGCAACATTTTCGAGTATATTTAATGGAGTGCCGATCAGTTCAACGCCTCTGATCAGTTCGGTTCTTCTGTCATCAACATACATCTTGTACACAAGCAGCGGTTGGCATTTCAACGACTGAATCCCGAAACCCGATGTGTTCGTTTCGCCCGAAGTCAACACATCGAAGATCAGGCCGTATGATTTCCCCTGCGCACGGCATTCTTCGATCAGCATATCGACCAATTCGTCATAACTTTTCGGATCATTCGTACTCACGATAAGATTACCCATTCGCGAGACAGGCCGCGAAAACATGTCCGCGCGACCATGACCGTTGGAACCGGAGAATCCTTTGGCCGGAAGCCGCGACATCAGGAATCCCATCAGAATCCCGTCCTGAACAAGTTCGACTCTCTCTGCTTTGACCATCTCCTGATCGTAAACATAGTGGCCGTAGAGCGGCGTGCCGTTGAATTCCTTCATCGAGGGATCATCTATGACAGAGAGAAATTCCGGAACAACCTTCTCCCCCACCTTGCCTTTGAATGTGTGTCCCTCGTGCTCGTTGCGAAGGCGGTGTCCTTCGAGCCTGTGACCAAGCGCCTCATGGAAGAATACTCCGGCAGCCTCGTTGACGATTATGGCTGGCCCGCTATACGGGTCCGCAGGCTCGGACTCTCGCAGAGCAAGCAGTTCATCAATCAGGTTCTGCGCACCCTGCTGTATGTCAGAGCGCGTCGGCAGGTCCGAGAGCGTCGATGCTTTCCATGTTTCGACATTGAAGACGCTCATGCCGTCGTCACATCTCGCATCGGCAGTCACTGAAACGGTGAAATAGTAGTCCGACAATTGCTGTTTAGACCCTTCCGAATTGACCATGAATTGATTTCGAAGGCTCGCACTGAAAGAGACTTTTGACGTGATTATCTCCGGATACCGTTTGAATAGCGATGAGACGATCTTCAGCGTCTCCCGCCATTCGTCTCTGTCGAGTTCCAGAGACTTGATCGGATCGATGTGCACCGTAATCTCTTCACGAGAGAAATCATCGGGTCGGTCGGACTCCTCCACCTTGCCGATCAACTCTCCCTTCTTCTTGTTGAGCACATCGAGAGCCTGTTTATATCGCGCGTCCGTGAGAAGCCAGAGCCGCTGTCTCAGCGCATCGAAATCGTCAACTATGGGAGCGCGAACGTGACGGCGCGCAAACCTGTCATAGTAATCCGGCATCCGGAAGAATTCCGGATCGGATGGCGTGTTGTCGAACTGATAATCTCCGACATGCACATCGACGGCGATATATCGCATGTGCGCATCATCATCGTTGACCAGTGCGCCATACTCAGCGCTCATGCTCTGCCGGCGCAACTCATTCAGCGAATAACAGATATAGTACGGCCGTTCGAAATCCTCGAATTCAAGCCGTTCCATCGACCGATCGAGCTCCGCCTGCATTGCGGACAGGAGCAGGCTCTCGTCGGCAGCAGCAGCGACGTTTATCAGAACCGATGTTAGGGCAATCAACACTACAGTCAAAGCGCATTTTCTCATGTCATTCTACTCCTCACAGCCTGTTACCGCCATAAAGTGCAATCGGTTCCCTCGTGTCAAGATGAATCGCCCGCCAACCATCTGGCGACAAACAAGATGCCCGGACAACCGAGTTGTCCGGGCTGGAGGAGCTGCAGAAAAGAAACGGTTCAGCGTTAGCCGAAACTAACTACCTGAATTCCGCTTTATCAAAATCATGCCAGTCAACTTCGACTTCATCGCCGTCTTCGGTCAGGATGATGATGCCGTTGTTGTCGGAGTCGACATCGTTCGAACCTCGCAGCACGATGTTGCGTCCTGATTTCGTCGTAACGAGCGCACCGCGACGGGATTGTTTCTCGATCGATTTGATATTATCAAACTCTATTGCCACTTCGCAATCGTCATAATCGCCGTTGAGATGCTCCCAGGTGAAGCGCTCATCATCGTCCCAGATGATCCTGCCGGTGTACTGATCGCCATCCTCAGTGTAAACGGTACCAGCAATCAGGCGTCCTCCGTCGAACCAGTCATATCTCGGCAGTTTGTCCCTGGGAACCGGCATGAACTCGACCTGCTCGAAATCGCTCCAATCGACGCTAACTCGTCCGAGTTCCCTGCTCTTAACTCTGATGCCGCGATTCCCCGAGTTGACATCATTTGTGCCGGAGAGTTTCATCTTCTTGCCCGACTTAAGCGTGACCAGGGCCGATGACCTGGAACGCCTTTCGATTGACTGAATCTTGCCAAACTTGATCTTCCTGTTCCTTCGCTTGCCCTCGTCGCCGTCGAGGATATCGGTCGTCATTACCTCGTCGACATCCCATTCGATCCAGCCAACATATTCATCACCGCGCCTCGTTGTCAGCTTCCCGTAAAGCCTCTCAGCGCTGCTTTCAGGTTCTGTCGGCTCTTCACTGAAATTGATCTCGTCTACATCGTCCCACTCGAAATAAACTTCGCCCTCTTCGCGGTCGAGCACTTCAAGCTCCCTGATGCTGCTCCCCACATCGGAACCGGACATCTCATATTCCTCGCCCGATTTGAGAATCACCAGAGCCTCACTCGACGACAGCGGGATGATTGTTCTGATATGCCCAAATTGCAGTTCAGATTGGCGGGCAGAACCAGAGGACCAGCTAAAACTCCAGCTCCCGTATCGTTTGTCTTTCCTGCGGTATTTCTTGCGCGCTTTATGGCTCTTACGTTCTTTGGTGGCATCGAGAATGTCATCCCAGTATGCCTCGTTCTTATCCCACCTGATCCAACCTTCGAATTGCTCGCCATCGATCGTGCGAATAGTACCGTATATTCTGCCGCTCGCTGCTGATGCGTCCTCAGGCGTAAGATAAATCAACAGCCCGAGCAACAAGAGAGAAAACAGAATCACCTTTCTCATATCGATCACTCCCTGCAGTTTCTTCTCTTTGGTTCAGTTAACGGGATGAGATTGCGAAAGTTGCAGAAGTTTCCGACATTGTGTCAGGCCCTGAGCCTGCGTACCATCGTTGCTCCAAATCAGTTGCCCTTTTCCCACTATTTTGTTAGCTTTGCAACATTGTAATGGAATCAATACATCTTCATGAAATACAGACTGTGAGGTAACGATGAAAGACCCGAGGATCGAAAAGCTTGCGACAAACCTGATAGACTATTCCGTCGATCTGCAGAAAGGCGAGATCATCTACATCGAGATCAAGGGCATCGATGCGCTTGCTCTCGGCAAAGAGTGCATCAGGCAGGCTACGCTGGCGGGCGGTGTGCCGTTCTGGTACTACAATGACGAATCGCTCATGCGGCAGTATCTGGCTAATGCTACCGATGAACAGATGAAAAAACTCGCGGACTTCCATCTAGACATGATGAAGAAAGCTTCGGCTTATCTCGGCATTCGCGGTTCGGAGAATCCGTTTGACTTAAACGACATGGGCGAGGAGCGGATGAAGCGGCTGAACAAGCTCTTCTACGAGCCGGTACATCTTCAGGAGCGTGTGCGCAACACCAAGTGGTGTGTGATGCGCTACCCGAATAATGCCATGTCGCAGCTTGCGCAGAAACCGCAGGAGGTATTCGAGGAGTTCTATTTCGATGTCTGCAACGTCAATTACCCAAAAATGTCTGTCGCGATGAACCCGCTTGTCGCACTTATGGATAAAACCGACAAAGTGCGTATCAAGGATGCCGACACAGACCTGACATTCTCTATCAAGGGCATCAGCGTCGTCAAGTGCGATGGCCATCGCAATATCCCCGATGGCGAGGTCTACACCGCACCGGTGCGCGATTCGATAAATGGACACATCAAGTACAACTCGCCATCGCTGCATGAAGGGACCGTGTTTGAGGGCATTCGATTCGAGTTCGAGAACGGCAAGATCGTCAAAGCTACCGCAGACAACGATACTGATAAACTGAACAAGACACTCGACACTGACGAGAACGCGCGGTATATCGGCGAGTTTGCGATTGGCGTCAACCCGATGATTACAGAACCGATGAAGGACACGCTTTTTGACGAGAAGATCGGCGGTTCGTTCCATCTGACACCGGGATGCTGCTACGACGAAGCGCCTAACGGCAATAAGTCGGCGATCCATTGGGACCTCGTGCGCATCCAGATGCCCAAGTATGGCGGCGGTGAGATATATTTCGATGATGTTCTCATCCGCAAAGACGGCGAGTTTATGTTAGACGAATTGAAAGGACTCTTCACCGAGGAGGCGCTGAGAGGATAGTGTGGTATTTGTCATTCCGGCGAAAGCCGGAATCCAGACGAGAAGTCAAGCCTTCCTTCGCCAGACTCAGGACTGAGCAAGTAGGCTTGACCTACGAAAGCTGCAATGAAAAAGAAGGGAGATGGTTATGAGTGATTTGGCATATGCTTGGGAGAAACTAAACGCGGCCGTCGATTTTATGGCCGTAATTGATGCGCCTCCTAGGAAGCGACTCGAAGAATGTTGTACAAGCATATTCATACAGCAGCAGCACGACATACCTGAAGAAATCAAAGAGAGACTTCAAATGCTGCAAGACAAACTAACTGAAGATAAGAGTGATCCGAAAACAGGACCTATTCCTACGACAATAAGGCGGATGTCGGATACCGACATATCTGAGTGTATCCATGAGATTGTAAGCATTTATGACGCAGTTACGCGAATGAGAGGTACTTCAGATTTGTAGGTCACACTCACTCGCAGTGTCCTGATTTTGGCGAAGGGAAGTGTGAAAGTGTTTGTCATTCCGGCGAAAGGGCATGTTGAAAAAGTCTCGTTTCGAAGAAAAGCCGTCAGGACCGCCCTTCGGAAGCTCAGGGCTGATGCAGGGGTCCTGACCTACGAAGTGTCGTTTTCATGCGCGCGGGAATCAAGACTCGGAGGAAGAAAATGAAAATCGGTTACATTATTGCACTTGCAGCAGCGTTTATGATTCTGCTCATCGCGTGCGGATCATCGAACGACACTCCTGAGCAGGATACAGCCGCGCCCATGACTCAGAACGAACGCGAACTACGCACTGCGATTGCCGAGATCATCACATTCATCGAAGTCGACGACATCGATGGATTGTTCAACAAGTACGCCGCACCGGAAGACCTGAAACGGATGTACGATAATAATACGATTGATCGTGCGATCCGGCGGTTCGTGATGTTTCAGAATGAGATGCTCGAAGCGCTCAAAGAAGCGCAGAACACTACACCAGAATTCAGCGAGGAAGGAACAAAGGCGATATTCGACGTTGTGAAAGCACCAAGCCCTCTGCACTTTAGAAAGATCGACGGCAGATGGTATTTCGCCGAATGACACAACAATTCGTCACCCCGGCGAAGGCCGGGGCCCAGGCAAGCTGATTAGAAGTATAATGGTTGACGTTTTCTAACAATGGTTCTGGATTCCTGCCTGCGCAGGAATGACGGGGATGTACAGACAGAAGACGTCAGGACCACCCTTCGCAAAGCTCAGGACTTTGCAGGGGTCCTGACCTACGAAGACCAGAAGGAGAAACATTATGAACAGATTAAGATACGCATCACTAATTGTCGCCATTGCAATCATCGTACTCGCTGGCTGCGGAGGCGATTCCGAGCAGGAACCGACATTCGAACTAACAACGAACACGCCTGAAGCCGAGTTGATTGCTGCGATGGATGAGGCGATCAGTTTTGTCGAGAACGATAACATCAAAGGATTGTTCGAGCGGTTCTCTCCACCGGAAGATCTCCAACGCCTGAAAGACAGCAGCCAGATGGAGGGCGCGATTGCCCAGTTCAACATATTCAAGGGCGCATTCGTGGAAGCCATGATCGAATCGAAGACGATTCAGCCGGAGTTCAACGAGGACACGACACGAGCCAGCTACCATGTGATCAAAACACCGGTACCCGGCGAACATGTTGTTTTCGGCAAGATCGACGGCAAGTGGTATTTCTCCGACTGATCACCGGGCCGAGTTCATACAATGGATACCAATCCCATTGTACAACACCATCTGGGAAAGAAGACGCTGAATGCAATATAGAAACTACAACCCTGAGAAAGACAAGAAGGCAGCCAATCGAATATGACTGGAATGCGGCTGGATCGAAAAAGATGATTCCAAGCCGATGGATACGCTGATCGAGAAAGCGAGAACCATTGTAGCCGATGTCAATGGTGAACCGGAGTGCCTCGTTGTCAGCACACTTGGCGACATGGATTATCTCGGCGAGAGAATTCCGTTTTCATGCATCGCGGGAGTGACTACAAGCCTTGTCGCGCGCAAGCAAAGATTGGCCGCGCGCCTTACCGCGACGAGGATCGCACTCGATACCCTCGATGGATGTCACGTATCGGGTCTCGGTATGTTCGAGCAGGGATACTACGACAAGCTCGGTTATGGTACCGAGGTGTATCATCATTACGCGATGTTCTCCCCCGCGATTCTCAATGTCGATGTGGAACCGCGCGTGCCAACACGGCTCGAAATCGATGACTTCGAGAAACTGCATGAATGTCGCCTTCATCGCTTGCGCATGCACGGATCAGTCAGCATCGATCTGCCTGAAACCACCAAAGCCGAGATGCAATGGGCGAAAGGCGGCATGGGACTTGGCTATTTCAACGACAGCGGTAAGCTGACTCATCATCTTTGGATGAAGGGCAAGGGTAAGGAGCAGGGACCATATGAAGTCTGGTGGATGGCATATCAGAACTTCGACCAGTTCAAGGAACTGCTCGCACTTCTCAGGAGCTTCGGCGACCAGATTCACCTCGTCAAACTGGTTGAGCCTCCCGGCATCCACATCCAGGATTTCCTCACGCAGCCATTCCGATTCCGCGCTGTGACTCGCAAGTCGGAATTCGAGAACACGATGCGTGCAGCCGCGTGGCATCAGAGACGAATCTGTGACCTCGAGAAAGTGTCTCGAAAAAACACATCTGCCCGGAGATGAAGTCAGGTTCAACCTGAAGCTGAACGATCCAATCGAGAAGTATCTCGATGAAAACATCGGATGGAAGGGTATCTCGGGAGAGTATGTCGTCACGCTCGGACCTGACTCAAATGCCGAGAAAGGCAGCGATGACTCACTGCCGACCCTGACAGCATCGGTCGGTGCGTTTACGAGGATGTGGCTTGGAGTTTTGCCCGCATCGAGTCTGACCATCAGCGATAATCTTGCAGGACCACAGGAGTTGATCGAAAAACTGGACCATTTGATCAGAGTGCCGAGACCGTCACCGCATTGGGAATATTAGTATTGTGGGCGGCAGACCGGGAGAGGCTGTCCCAAAAGTGCCAATGAACTTGAGCGGGAAGCTGACTCTGTCGCTCCCGCGGAGGCGGGAGCCTATTTAACGATAACGCATTCAATATATTCCCGTGATATCCTGAGCACAGCGAAGGGCCTGCGCGGGAATGACCTCGCTTTCTTTCGCAAGCATGATTACCTACCTTTCAGGTCTTTGGGGACAACCTCCACTCCGTTTCACTTCCCTTCGCAGGGCTCAGGACTTCGCGGGGTTCTGCCTTACTCAACTGTGGCAGGACCACGAATAGCAGGTTGTGAAGACCTCTTATGAACGCCACCTGGAGACAATAAACCGAGAAAAGGATACCCTCATGTAAACATTCACTTGACTTTCATCATAGCAGACAGCCTCTACTCACTTGGTCCTCACCGGCATTTATCTGTTTGCCCTCGAATCAGACTGGGCCAACCAGATCGGAAAGGTCGTCGTGATCAGATAGCGGATGGACGCGCAGTTTGGAGTTGCCCTGCGTTCGATATGACCTTATGTTGACTTCTGATCCAAAGGCTTGTCCTGGAGCATGGAGTGCACTTTGCCGGCGAAGGGGTGTTTGATGTTACCGAGAATAGCGACATTGGTAGCGATACTTGTCTTTGCAATCGCGGCTAAGTCAAGTTCCGATTCCGGATCACCGCATGACCCGTTGTTACAGAAGTTTACAGCCACGTCGCCATACTTCGAGGTCTGCACTCACAAGTACAACAACCTGCTGCTGTCGATCTCGAACTTTGGACTGTTTGGCGCGCAGAGGGGCGCATGGCAGGATTGCGAGACTGGTCGCCCGGCGCCGTCCGCAGAGTTTCCGCCCGGCTCAGGGTTTGAGTATCTATATGTGGCAGCGCTTTGGATCGGTGGGATAGTCGACGACGATACGCTTGTCTCGGTGGCATACGACGGCTGGGGATATGCGCAACGCGAGATGCTCCCCTGCAATAGCGCTGCTCTCTGTTCGATGGAGAGAAGATCGAACAGACCGGGGGACCCGTTTTACCACGAAGACGCACGCGCTGACCTGGAATTCCACGCAATCTTCTCGGACACCGTCATCAACCCGTCGTACAACGGCGTCGATTGGGACGGCAGGACTCATGTACCGCTCGGCCTTGAGATAATGCAGACCAGTTACTGTTGGAGCGTCAGCTACGCAAGTGATTTCATTCTTATCGACTATGCTATCCGCAATGTCGGGAATTCGCCCATCGAGGAAGTCTATGTCGGGCTGTATGTCGATGGCGACGTCGAGCATGTCTCAAACGATTCAGAGGGACATAAAGACGACATATGCGGATTCCGACAGACCATGCCTTCTCGACTGGTCTACGACTATCTCGACACGATAAACCTTGCCTGGATAGCCGACAATGACGGCGATCCCGATCCTCTCACCGGTGAGTTCGACAATTACAGCAGCCCGACCTCTATCACCGGAGTGCGCGTACTCAGAGCGCCGTCGCAATACGCCAAGATATCCTTCAACTGGTGGAATTCCAACACCAATGCCGAACTCGACTGGGGGCCTATGCGCGAGGCGACCTACAGATCGTTCGGCACAGGCGGGCTCGGAACGCCGGAAGGTGATCGGAACAAGTACTACATTCTCTCGAACGGCGACCATGACTACGACCAGATATTTGCCGCCGTGGATATGTCTGACCAAGGATGGCTACCGCCATCGCCATCGCTTGGAATGGTCGCTGCACAGGGTCAGGATACACGTTTCGTCTTGTCGTCAGGTCCGTATACCATCAATCCCGGCGATACTCTGTTTTTCACGATCGGCTATATCGCCGGAGAGAACCTCCATAGATATGCAGGCAATTTCGAGCACAACATGTCGATGGCCTACGACCCGTCGGCTTTCTACGACGACCTCGATTTCAGGGACATCGGTGAGAATTCAGTCTGGGCTTACTGGGTGTACGACAATCCCGGATATGACACCGACGGCGACGGTTACCGGGGACAGGTGATAGCTTCCGAGGACAGCGCGACAGGTGAGATCGACTCTGTATTCATCTCTGGTGACACAATACCCGACTTCCGAGCGGCAGCTCCTCCTCCACCTCCCGTTCTCAGATTCAGTTCAGAGATCGAGAAGGTCAAACTCAGGTGGAACGGATTCGACTCTGAAACATTCGTAGATCCATTTCTTTCAGTGGTCGATTTCGAAGGTTATATCGTCTACTACGGCAGGGACTCAGTCGACCATCTGTTGTCGCGCATTGTCACGCACGATTTCATCGACTATATCCCACAGGTATGGGATGATGAGAGACAGTCACATGTACCTGTCGATCTGCCCCTCAGAATCGGTCGGCTCAGGGAGTTGTATGGGTACGATTTCGATCCGGAGTTGTATATTTGCGGCGAGGGTAATCTACTCGATTACAAGGGTACTGATGTCTGCCTCAAGCCGGCTGACTGGAATCAGTCGATTCCGAGCTGGGATGATCCGAGCCTGATCGATGGTCATGTCGGCTTCAGGAAGACCTACGCCGACGAAATCGCCGCAGGTCTGGTAACCTCCGACGTCGATTCGACAAATCCCGGTCTCTGGATCAGAGATATCGACCCGCGAACAGGCGACTTAGTCCTCTTTCACAAGTACTATGAATACGAGTTCGAGATGGATGGACTGCTCGAATCCGTGCCCTGGTATTTCTCGGTCACGGCATTCGATTTCGGAGATTTCGAACACGGGCTTCCGCCGCAGGAAAGCTTCAGGCTGGCGAATTCCGTCGAGGTCTGGCCGATCAACGATGCTTCAGAAGTGCTCAGGAAAAACCTCAAGGTTCAGGTCTATCCGAATCCGTACATCGCGGACGGGAGATACGTGACAGAGGGATACGAAGACAGAAAGAGAACCGGCTACTTCGATCATGAGAGACGGATTCACTTTGTCAATCTTCCGCCATATTGCACGATCAAGATTTACACTCTCGACGGCGACTTCGTGCGCGAGCTTCCGCACCCAGGCAGACACAGCGATACAGACTCAAAGCTGGAGTGGAACATGAGGTCGCGCAATAACGAACTCGTGGCCAGCGGAATCTACATCTTTGCAGTCGAATCTGACTGGGGCAACCAGATAGGAAAGCTGGTCATCATCAGATAAACCAGCTTATATTGTCCCTCAGTTGCTCGATGAATCCTTGTCCCTGCCATTGGTGATCTTCGGCGCAATCGCGTAATAGACAATCAGCGCCAGACCGGCCAGGATGAACATCGACGCCACCGTTGCTTCGTCCGACCAGTGGTACGGCACGAGCCGCCCGATGATGACGGCAATACCGATGCCGAGAAGCACCATCCCCCACTTGAGCGATCCACTCGCAGGACTCGAGTACTTGAATAAATGCTTGACGTTTTCGTCCACGAGTCCCTTCTCGATCAGCTTCTTCTTCATGCTGTAGTCCATAATCAGCTTAAACACGAAACCGATCGTGAAGAACACGATTCCCATCTGAATAGTGTCCGTGTAGTTCATTTGATTCTCCTTTTATTCGTTCTCCTGCAATCATTCGACCGGACAGGATCGAAAATGTTGCAGCTGAGTCGGAGAATCAATTTTCCGTGCCAGCAGGAGCTGTGCTCCTGCGCATATCGTCGGGGCACAGCCCCGACGAGCACTGAATGGAAGGGAAGGAGATTCGTTGTCGAGTGGGAACGAAGATAGATTCCGGCATGTCCTGAGCAGAGCGAAGGGTTTTCACCGGAATGACATAGTTATTTTGCTGCAACATTCCTGCGCCGAATCCTGTCATATAGATATGAGCGCACGTCATGAAGAATCAGTCGATCTGATCGACAAAGTGCTCTCGGGAAATGCCGGCGCTTTCAAACAGCTCATAGAGCAGTACCGGAGGCTTGTAGCTCATATCGTGTTCAGAATGGTGTCGAACAAATCGGACAGAGAGGACCTTGCACAGGATGTGTTCCTGAAGGTGTATCAGAATCTGCGGCATTTCAGGCGCGAGTCGAAACTCTCGACATGGATCGCCCGGATAGCATTCAACACGTGCAGCAATTATCTCGATAAGAAACAGGTTCCGCTCTTCGAGGACATCGCCCCGAACGATATGACTGTCGATTCGGTTGCGTCCGGCGATGCGCTCCCCGACCGGAATGCCGAACTGACCGACATCTCGGAGAGACTCAGATCGGAGATAGACATGTTACCCGTTCATTACAGGACGATTGTCACACTGTACCATCTCGAAGAGATGAGCTACCGGGAGATCGGTGATGTCATGAACTTGCCAGAGGGCACTGTCAAGAGTCATCTTTTCAGAGGACGGAGACTCCTGAAGGATCGGCTTATGGCGAAATACCAGCCGGAGGACCTATGGACGACAGGCACCTGACAGACGATGAGATACAGGTATATCTGGATACTCGGTCACCTGAGTTTGCTGATCGGGTCGAAAAGCACGCCGCATCGTGCGACAGATGCGGATCAATGTTGCAACATTATGTGAATCTTTATTCAGGTTTGAGCGATGATTCCGACTTTGATTTGCCGATCGATTTCACGAAGAATGTCATCGAGGCAGCCGGTCTGACAGAGCACGACTCGTTTCTGAACAGATTCAGCAGCCAGATACTCGCGGCGACAGGCTTAGCTGTTGCCGCTGTGGCTTTCGTCATACTCTCTGACGTTTCACTTCTCCTAAGATTCATATCGAACACAGGAATGTTGCTCGAAAGCGTATTAGCGAAACCGTTCGAGGGCAATCTCGGAGCTGCTTCTGGAACCATCGGGCTGATTCTGCCGGGTATCTTTGCGGTGCTGGCTATGTGGCTTCTGGACCGACACGTCTTTCATGCGAAAAAGAAACCTTCATCGCTGATGATCTGACGAAGCGCGCTCTGAGTATACGGAGTCTTCGAAATGACACCCACGAGGAAGTGGGGATCAACGCAACTCGGCACGCAATCGCTTTACAAGCTTCTGAAGTCTTTCCTCTTTCACCAGTCTTGGAGCAGCGATCTCGAGATAGACAAGCGCGGAGTCTCTATACGCTGGCTCTCTCAACTCAACAGCCGCATTCAGACAATTCATGCCATACAGATACGCCGCATAGCCATCGAGTGGTCCAATATCGAGAGCGCGTCTGAAATGCTCGAACGCAGCAGGATATTCCTTTGCTCTCGAATAGACGTCCGCCAGTGTCATCTCCGCTGAGTAGCTGCGATTTCCCTTCTCGACATAACGAGCCAGCAGAGCAATCGCGGAATCTGAGGCGTTTCGAGAGAACATGACCATCGCGTCTTCGAATTCCGACGGCCTGTAGGTTTTCGCGTTCGCATTAGGGCTCATCTCGGAGATGCGGTAAAGCTTGACCGGCAACCCGCGAATCATGTATGTCGAGACCAGTTGCGCCCCGGCCATCAGGCTCACATAGTCCTGCTGGGCACGTTTCTCGTTGCCCGGATCAAGAGCGATATGAGTAATCGGAAACTTCCTGAAAAAATCCTTGTCAGGAACCTTCACTCCGAACTGGTGATGAATACATCCGAGTTTGTTCTCCTGAGTCAGCGCGGAGCCGTACGAGCCGGAGACAACCGCGCCATCGGAGAGTATCTCGCCGATGTCCCGATCCGCAGTGATGAGAGTGTACTCGCGCGCACCGACCCACGATACATATGCGAAAAGGTGATACACAATGTATGCGACCAACACGACAACTGTGAAAATCTGGAAAATGCCACGGGTTAAAATCCCTTTCCAGAATCGAAGCCGCGACAGCCACGCCGCAACGAATCCGATCACGAGAATGAGCACTGTGACGAGATAGATGTCCTGAAACACCGATTGCTCGAAAGCTTTGCTGCCGAACGCGAGCGCTGCTGAACTAAGCACAGGGAGGAGCCAGATTCCACTCGCGACTGCAAACGGCACGACCGACTGTTGCTTCCCGCCTTTTTTCTTACCGGATTTCTTTGCCTTCTCAAATGCGATCGCAAGCAGGAACCCGCCTAAAGCCATCATTGGAATCATTAGCGTGGTCTGGTACCTGAGAGGACGATAATTGAACGGAAAGAGAGCAACATACGCAAAGACAAGCCACACGAGGACAATCGCCATTCCGAGAACGGTCGGATCGACAGACTGCTTTGCCGCGCGTCTGCCGAACAGCCTCCCGAGAGCTACGACTCCTCCAATTGCCGCCAGGGATGTCACAATCGGCAGCTTGTCGATGAAATTACGCTCCCAGAGGAGATTCTGGAGTTGCCAGAAGAAGTAATGCAACTCCTGGAATGCGCGAGGAGTACCATACAGCCCTTTCCCCTGCTCGGCATAGTAGTGCGATACTTCGGCGGCGGATGGCAGATATGTGTATAGCAGCCAGAACACGCCCACTGCAACATAGGCGCCGTAGAATCCAAGAACGCTGCGCAAGACGGCTTTCCGATCCGATTCACTCTTGAAGTAGATGTAAGCCCAGACCGCGAGATAGAGACCGCCAGCATACAGCGCGACAATCTTCCCGAAGAAAGCTGCGGCGGCCGTGGCACAACCTGAGAGAATATACCAGAACTGTCGGTCGCGCGCCTTCGAGAAAAAGTAGAACGACAGCGACAGCCAGAGATTCTGGGATGCTTCGAGAAACGGGATTCGGGCAAACATGATAAGCGTGAAGTTGAGGCATGCGAGCAGAGCGAAAATAATCCCGCCGAGTCGCGAGCCGAAATTCCTGATCGCAAGTGCAACAAACAGTATCGCGAGCAGATTCAGAATCACTGAGGTGAGATTGCCCTGTGCGCGGCCGGTACCGAGGATGCTGTAGACAATGTACGCAGCGACTGTCTGAGTCGATTTCTGATATACAATCCATCGTGAATCATTGAACGGATTCGAGTCGCCGAAATCGACCATGTTCTCCGCAAAGTAGGTATAGGCAAACGGATCGGTAGACGCGTCCTGAGACCTTGTCAGTCTTTTCGGCGGGTCGGCTGTCAGATACGCTGTTCGGAGGATGATCCCGACGAGAAGCAATATACCGAGCACGAGGTAGAACTTCCACTCCCTCGGGATCGGGATCCGCGACCGACCGGTCGCCAGCTTCTGTACAGTCTTGGAGATTCTCACAGGCAATGTTCCCTGATCGTGTTGAATCGATTGACCCGATGGTTCGCATAATATAATAATGATGTGGCTGGCGCTACTGCTTTTGATAAGAATCTGCACGCATCGCCATCGGGCTTGTTGATAAACACCTCGTCAGGCAATGCTTGGCGACGTTGTTATCGCGAGGAGTCCTCCACAGGCGGACGACGTGGCGATCTCACTCGTACCCCTGCGAACACATCGCGCACGTCACCCCTCCCTCGGGGATCCCCTCGAAGATCGGGGTCAATGACGGGATCGGCGACCGACGGATCGGGGTCCAGGAGGACGGGATCGGCGACCGACGGTCGCTCGCAATGACGGCGAGATATAAGAGGTTGTCCCAAAAGGTCTGATAGGTTGGTGGTCATGCTTGCGAAAGAAAGCGAGGTCATTCCCGCGCAGGCGGGAATCTATTGAATACGTTATCATTCAATAGGCTCCCGTGGTATCCTGAGCAAAGCGAAGGGCCTCCGCGGGAGCGACAGAGTCAGCTTCCCGCTTGAGTCAATCAGCACTTTTGGGACAGCCTCATAACGGTCGCCTGGAATCCTATATTTATTGCCCTTTACAACAAGCCCAGGAACAGAATAACTATTTGATCGATTCGATTCTCACTCCGGTCGGTTGCGAAAACCGACGCGTAGCCGCCGCAGTCATAATGAATATAACGACGTCCGCATCGGTAATCGTCTCGCCCTTCCTCAGCCAGACATGAGAATTGTCCCAGTAATCATCGCCATCCCAATCCCACCAGCCGATAGGTTCACCTGCGCCTACCTCAATCGTGTCGTTCTCGTTCAAGTCGTCCCAGCCTGTGATGATCGCATGGACACTATCGAGATCGTCCATGTTATACTGGATTGCGATTTCTCCCGTTGCCGGGTCACCCAACCAGCCGAGACCATCGACGATCACGATTATTTCCGTGTGAGAGCTATCAAGAAACACAACCGGCTTGACCAAATCCAGACCGTCGTCTCGCCTGATCGTACCATGCACGCGGGCAACCGTCGGAGGCGTCGGACTTAGCCCGAAAGTCGCGTTAATCTCCATGTCATCATCCATCGTGACCGTCACGACGCTGTCTGAGCTGATAAAATCACCTGACCAGCCATCAAACAGCCAGAACACGCCGGGAATCGGAGTCAATTCGACTTGCTCGCCACCTGAGTACAAACTCTTGTCCGGATTCTTGATAACGCGACCAAAGCCCTCAATGTCGATATCGAGGCTGAACTCCTGCTGGAGAACAACACTCACATTTGTCATGGCATTAGCGGTCACGGTAACAGTGGAATCCCACTCGAGGTAGTCATCCAGCACAAGTAGTACGGTATAATCGCCAGGATCAAGATTGCTGAGAGTGTCATTCGTAACATTGCCGGTGCTGTCGCCATCAAGATAGATCAGCGCGCCGGTCGGCGTTGAAATTA
>CBDUQR010000018.1:0-53311 GCA_965369655.1 uncultured bacterium
TCAGGCGACGATGAAGGGGAGACTTATTTCTATCGCATCTATGTTTACGACCGATACGGCCTCTCGGGCACAGGATCGAACATCGTACCTGCGCCGTAGCAGGTCTAAAAGAGGTTACAGACTTGGAATACCGAGTAGTCACTACACCGTGCCGTCATTGCGAGCGACCGAAGGAAGCGTGGCAATCTTTTGCATACCAGCCAGTTACCAGTGCGCGTCACCCCTGCGGAGGCCCTTCGCTGTGCTCAGGATATGACAGGGGTCCAGATAAATCCCTAGAGTTAGCAACATTGCGCGTTCTGAGTCTGGTTCTGGATTCCCGTGATATCCTGAGCACAGCGAAGGGCCTCCGCAGGGGTGACGAATGCAGTACGCATGCAGGAGCAAAAACTGAGATCACCACGTCGCTGTCGCTCCTCGTGATGACGACAATACAGACCCGCGCCCAAATGGGTTTTCAACAAGCTTCATAGCGCAGGTTTGAGGGGAGACTGTTGGAGAAATTCAACTTCATCATAGGTTCGTACCTTGGGACCATCAAGGCAATGTTTTCTCCGAGGCTCTGGTTTCCGTTTTTCCTGTTCGCTCTGATATCGCTCGGCATCGCGTGGCTCCTGATCAATCCGTTCATGCCGGTACTCGGTCCGGCGATCTCGAGCGTGTCGAAGATGATAACCGGAACGGATGCGACCGCGCACTATCCGAGCATCTATGTCTTTCTTCCAATGACATACGGCTGGGTGACGCTGGTTGCGTCGGTGTTGATTGAGGCTCTGCTGATAGCCACAGGCTTCCTGCTGTTCTCCGGGCATTACAAGCATGAAAGAGTCGGAATCGGTGCCGCTTTCAGTGGTGCTTCCGGGAAGTATTTGCAGGTCGTCACGGTCTGGCTTTTTTATACACTGGTATTTCTTGCGATGACTCACTTCCTGCCCAAGTTGTTCGATTCGCTCATTGGCGGGTCGCCTCGTCGCACGCTCGCGTTCCATATTCTGCTTCGATTCGTCGGTGCAGGAATACTGGCGATGTTCATGTTTGTGGTTCCGTATGTCGTGCTCGACTCGCTGAAGTTCAAGACGGCTGTAGCCAGATCAATTCGAACTTTCTTCAGGAATCCCGTATCTTCGTATATTCTGGCACTTGTGCCGTTTCTTCTGGTCCTCCCGTTTACTTTGGCGCTGTTTGATCCGTTGACAATAGTAAGAAAGTTCTCGCCTGAACTCATATTCTATCTTATTTCAGGACAGATCGTCGTCTCAATGATCGCAAACTTCGTGTTTACCTCCACTGTACTGCGGTTTCACCTGGAATACGCTGAATAGACTGCACCATGTCCCACTGGGAGAACATTCTGTTTTGGGTGGCTGGTACGGTCGCTCTGCTGTCCGGGCTTGTGCCCCTTGCTGCAAAACATGGTCGCATTCCGAGGCTGACGTTCCTTGTAATATCTCTGAGTTCGGCGGGATGTTTCATGCTCTTTCCGCATTATGTCAATTCGGGCGGTGATCGGTTTTTCTACAACCTGATAGCACCCGGAGCGATTCTGATTCCCCTGCTCTGGCTCATATTCTCGCTCTCATTCGCCAGAGAGAATTATCGCATCTATTACCGGAGTTGGCGATGGTGGCTGCTCTCAGCCTTGCTGATTTGCTCCGCGTTTTGCGCGATGTCATTCGGCAATCCACTCGCGAGCATCGAGATCAGCGATTCGGGCTCGCACCAGATAGAAATTTCCGCGGTCGGCAAATGGTTCTCGATAGTCGTATTGTTGATATCGTCGTTTGCCCTGATAAATATCGAGAGCACCTACAGGGCGGCTACCGGGGTGTATCGCCGGCGTCTCAGAGCGCCGTTCGTTGTCACAGCAGTCTTCTTCGCCGCCATCATATTCTCGTTTTCAGGAGCGATTCTCAAGGATCAACTCGGCATCTGGCACGCGGAGATGCACGCCGCGATCGCGTTGTTCCTGTTCCCGATTGTCGCCGCATATCTGAAATCATACCAGCTCCAGAAATCGGGAGTATTCGTTCGCGGGCAGGCCGTCTACTCATCCGTTGGAATTATCCTGATCGGCCTTTACCTGATAATCGTGGGTGGACTCGGCAAGGTGCTGTTGCTGATAGGATCGGACATCAAGGTATTCTACTCGATTCTTGCGGCGTTCCTTGTGATCGTGCTTTTCATGGCGGTACTGCTCTCCAGTTCGCTGAAGCGAAGGTTCAGGCGTTATCTCGATGCGTCCGTTTATCCCGATGCCCCGGCGGACTACCAGGAGGACTTAACGGCATTCTCAGAAGATATATCCAGGACACTTGATGCAGGCGAGCTGATCGATACGCTCTCCTCGTTGATGAGGGAGCGGCTGCATGTGAATAAGCTCTGGCTTTTCCTCGAACATGCTCATCTCCCTGTCTTTACGCTGGTCTACCCGGCGTCAGAACAGAGCGCGACGCAGATTGACAAGGATTCATTTTTCGCCGACTGGGTATTCAGGCATGGCGAGGCGATAGATATGACTGACCTTTCCGACCGTCTGAGCGCGGCTGGAGAGTCGTTTCCACCGAAAGATTTCCCGGTCACATCCGAGGGGTCCGTCTGCATGCCGCTCATTGCCAAATGCAACGTAGTCGGAATCCTGTTCTTCGAGCGCAAAAGCAACGCCGCCGTTCTCGGTCACAAAGAGATTCAGTTTATCAGCGCCGTCGGCAGCCAGTTCGCATTGGCGGCTCTCTCGGCGCGGTTGTCCGAAGAGCTTCTGGCAGCAAGACAGATAGAATCGTTCCACAAGTTCTCGGCATTCATCATGCACGACCTGAAAAACTCAATCTCAATGCTTTCTATGCTGATGCAGAATTTCAGGAAAAATGTCGGCAACCCTGAATTTCAGGAGTCAGCGTTTGTCACCATACAGGGAGCGGTCGGCAGGATGCAGTCCATCATTTCGAAGTTGACAAGCACAAACCAGTTGTCCGAGCCGACACTTATCGATTGCAATCTCGCAGATTTGATTGCTAATTTGAAGGAGAAACTCGGGATCGAGCAACTCCACGGCATACGCTACAGCGAGAGCATAGAAAAGATTGCGAACGCGAGGGTGGATCGGGAGCAGCTTGCGAGCATCGTCGAGAACCTGATCGTCAATGCGGTCGAAGCAATGCCGCAGGGTGGCGATCTTGGCCTGGCGCTGACAGAGACGAATGAACACGTAGTCATAGAAGTGTCGGACACCGGGACCGGGATGGATCAGGAATTCATAAACAGGAGGCTTTTCCGTCCATTCGAGACGACGAAAAACAAAGGACTCGGCATTGGACTCTACCAGTCGCGGGACCTGCTCGAAAGGATGGGGGGAGCTTTCAAGGTCTTCTCGAAGCTCGGGGAGGGCACTCTGTTCCAGGTATTGCTGCCGAAGTCCGATAGACGCGACAAAAAGGAATGACCGGAGCAATGTTGAAAATACTGATTGTTGATGACGAAGAGGGCATCAGGTCGCAACTCAAATGGGCACTGGCGGATGAGTACGAGGTGCTGGAGGCCGCTGACGCGCGAACTGCGATCCAGATCATCAGGGATGAACGCCCCGATCTCGCCACGATTGATATTGCACTTTCTTCGATTGGCGAAGACACGCATGGCCTCGATCTGCTTGTCGACGCACTCGAAATCAATCCGGACATGAAAATCGTCATGGTGACAGGCAACGAAGAAAAAGAGACCGCTCTGAAGGCGATCGAAGCCGGAGCGCATGACTACTTCCAGAAACCTGTCGATCTTGACGAGTTGAAGATTATAGTCAGGAGAGCGCTGTACATCAAACGTCTTGAACTGACAAATCGGGAACTGCAATCGCGAGTTGCTGGCGACGGTTTCCACGAAATGATCGGGTCGTCGCAGATTATGCTCGATGTGTTCAAGAAAATCAGGACCATCGCCGGATCGGATTACACCGTGCTCATATCCGGCGAATCCGGGACAGGCAAGGAACTTGTGGCAAAGGCTCTGCACGAGCAGTCGCCCCGGAGCGATAAGGCGATGATTACCATCAACTGTGGCGCGATCCCGGAGGCGCTTCTCGAATCGGAGTTGTTCGGTCACGAGAAAGGCGCGTTCACCGACGCTGTCTCGCAGAAGATCGGCAAGTTCGAGATGGCGGACGGAGGCACTCTGTTCCTCGACGAGATCGGCGAACTCTCGCTGATGCTGCAGGTGAAACTCCTGCGGTTTCTCCAGGACCGGACAATCGAGAGGATCGGAGGGACTTCGCAGATCAAACTGAATGTACGAATTCTCGCTGCAACAAACCGCGACCTGACCGAGGAAGTCGCCGAGCGGCGGTTCCGCGAAGACTTGTTCTACCGGCTCTCAGTGATCAATATAGAGTTGCCTCCGCTCAGGGACAGGGGAGACGACGTCATCATTCTCGCAAATTATTTCCTCGATAGGTTCTCCGCGGAAAGCAACCGAGTCGGCTGCAGCTTCGACAGCAGATCGATTTCCCGCATGAGATCGCACGACTGGCCGGGCAATGTGCGCGAACTCGAAAACAGGATCAAGAGAGCCGTAATCCTCTCGGAGGGGCGAAAAATAGCTCCGCTCGCTCTCGGATTCGACTCCGACTCCCGTACGGCGAGAAAGTCGCTTGCCAAGCTCAGGGAAGATGTGGAAAGCAGCCACATACGAGAAACGCTCGCCAGACACAACTGGAATGTCACTCGCTCCGCCGCCGAACTGGGCGTTTCCAGAACAACTCTGTACGATCTCCTTGAAAAATACGGCATCGAGCGCGGTTAATTCCAGTCGAAGTGATCGCCTCCCGCGTCGACAATATCATCCAGTATCTCTGACTCGATCCGGCTGAACTGCGCAGCAATCGCACATAAGATCACATTTTCAGCAGCCCGTTCTAAACCATAGCAGTTTGCAGCCGATTAGATAATAAGAGATTTGGAGGTATTCCGGGCATATGAAAAACATCCTTCTGGTCGATGACGATGTCCGGATCGGGGAGACGCTCGCAGAGCTTTTCGATCCGACCGAGTACAAATTTCATTATACCGCCGATGGCGAGAACACGATCGACATGATCGATTCGACAAATGCCGATCTGGTGCTTCTCGACGTCAATCTTCCATCGATTTCCGGGATCGATGTCCTTCGCGAGATCAAGTCCAACAATATCGACGTACCCGTGATAGTCATATCCGGTTATGTCTCGACCGAGAATGCGATCAAGGCAATGCGCGAAGGCGCGTATGAATATGTAACGAAACCGTTCCAGATGGAACGCCTGCTGATGACAATCGCAAAAGCCGTAGGGAGCAGGCCGACGAATGGCACGACCGCCAGGACTATCAAGGAGAGCGCCGGACTGCACGAGGACGAGATCATCGGCAAGAGTCCCGAGATAGTGGAAATTGCCAAGCTCATCGGTCAGGTAGCGCAGTCGGACGCCTCGGTGTTAATTTTCGGTGAGTCGGGAACGGGCAAAGAACTTGTCGCTCGCGCGATACACAGGAATTCAAATCGACGCGACCAGGCGTTTCTCTCCGTCAACTGCGCGGCGCTTCCCGACGCTCTTCTGGAATCGGAGCTCTTCGGTCACGAGAAGGGATCTTTCACAGGAGCTCATGCTCGCAAGCTTGGCAAGTTCGAGTTGGCTCATGACGGCACTCTGTTCCTCGACGAGGTCGCGGACATGTCGCTGACTACGCAATCGAAACTCCTGAGAGTTCTGCAGGAACAGACATTCGAACGAGTCGGAGGTGAGGAAACGCTGAAGGTCGACGTGCGCGTGCTTGCCGCCACAAACAGATCACTCGTGACGGCGATAAAGGAGAACAGGTTCAGAGTTGACCTCTTCTATCGACTGAAAGTCGTTTCAGTATACCTGCCGGCGCTGAGAGAGAGGCGTTCGGACATTCCGTTGCTTGTGGACCATTTCATGAACATGTACTCGAACCTCTCCGGCAAAAATATTCAGGGTGTTTCAAAAGATGCGATGCAAATCCTGATGAATCATCACTGGCCGGGAAACGTTCGGGAACTCGAAAACAATGTCCACACCGCCGTGGTGATGACCAAGAATGAATTCCTCCAGTCGGAAGATTTCCCGATCACATCCGACGGCAGCGAGCAGATACAGGTAGATTTCGACGCCATCAGGGATGATTATGCTCGCATGTTCGATGATCTTCTCGAACCGATTTTCGACAGGATTCTGAACGTGTCGGCGAGGCAGGTCTTTTACCATCTGCAGGCCGGTCTGGAACGATCTATGATTAAGAAGACACTGGCGCGCCTGAACTCGAATCAGGTCAAGACCGCTCAGATTCTTGGCATTTCGCGTAATACGCTCCGCGACAGAATGCAGAAATACGAGATTTTCTGATACCGCTCAGACCAGCTTGCCGGAAGCTGTCATTGCGAGCAACCTTCGGCGGACGCAAGAACAGCCGGAACGGATGCTTTTGGGGCAGATGTGGAGAGGTTGTCCCATAAGGTTTGACAGGTTGGTGTTCATGCTTGCGAAAGAAAGCGAGGTCATTCCCGCGCAGTCCCTTCGCTGTGCTCAGGATATCACGGGAATCTATTGAATGCGTAATCGTTAAATAGGCTCCCGCCTCCGCGGGAGCGACAGAGTCAGCTTCCCGCTCAAGTTCATTGGCACTTATGGGACAACCTCAGGACGTCTGCCGCCCACAAGTCTTAAGGCTGTCTCACTTCGGCAAAAGTCCATCCATCAAATCGCAATCTCCGACAGGGGAGAGGCATGATCTGCTTCAACGACAAGCGCGGAGAAAACTGATGTTTCCTCCGCGACTTGACGAGCAGTGTGGAAAGAGGGGAATTAATTCTCCGCGATTATCTCCCGCCAGGATGTTTTCTGGAATACCGAAATCAACGGCGTGCCGGGTGGAAGGTTGTTTGGATCGAGCAAATCGGTATCGAACGCCCAGTTTCTGTTTGGTGCAGTATAGTAGCTGCCGTAAGACCAGCGATATGTTGCCTCCTGGGACAGCCAAAGATCGACGGCTGAACCAGTCCAGTTGAAATCAACATTCGTCCATTGTTCGAGGAACCTCGGCAGGTTCTCGAAGCCGCCGTTATATGCTGAACCACCTTCACCTGTATTCTGATTGCCTGTCATGTAGCTGCAATTGACTGTCGTCTCGGAAGCTGTCCTACTGCTGAGCGCCTGGTCGCTCTGGGTGTCATCCCAACTATTTGACAGGATCGTCAGGGCATCGGTCATGATAGCAGAGGGCTTCTTGTCGACAGTGTTGTAGTCACCCTGAATGTAAATAGAATTCTCTGAACAAAGAGTGAAACCGCGACCAAGATCACTTGCGCTTGTCAATCTCGTGGCAGGCAGGTTTCCGCCTGACGAGTTCGACGTATACATGATGCCATTCGTCGGGAAGTACGGCGAATCCTTGAAGATGCTCATGTCAATGTCCCAGCTATCGACCCACTGCTGCTGATGGGCATCATAAAAAGTGGTCGCGGTTAGCGAACCTTCCGTCTGCAGATCAGCAGTCACATCGATCCAGTTGTCCTCCGACAGCTGGTATATGGCAACGCCATCCGTGATCTTGAGATCTGCTTTGTTCTCATACGAATCCTGGGGTGCATCAGCGGCTGTAGCGATCATGTCTTCCGGCACACCAGTAGAAACCACCGGTAGATTGAGTTCGGTTACTCCGTGTTCTTTGTCCTCGACCATTCCGGCCCAGCGAGAAATCGATTCGGCAACCCAGTCTGGATCGTTTGAGTCGAGCCAGGAGCCGTCTTTGTACATGTCCTGATAGACGCCGTTTCTATCCATGATCTGGACATCACCGCTTGTTGTGCTTGCGCCAGACCCGGGTTTCGGGCCGTGAATGATATTACCGGCGGCTGTCGTGTATGAATCGATCTGCAGGCTGTTGCCGGACTGAAGATACAAGTCTGCGTTTGTGTGGACCCTGCCGCCGAGAGTCATCGGTGGTCCGGGCGCGATTTCGAGGTCGTCTTCATAAAAGATAGCGAACTGAAACAGCGGCACAAGATCAGACTCGACAACCTGCTGAAGCGTAGCTGCCGTCTCGGTGCCGCTACCAGTTGCCGTAGCGGTTATTTCGTATTCCGTAGCGAGCGCATATAAACCCTTGTAAGCGCCGTTGATGAGGTTCTTCTGCGTGGCAGGACCGAGCGACTGAGTCTGGTAGACGACAGTGTAATTCCCGAGCGTCATCGTGCCGGAGGGGAGAGGGCTGGGTGGAGAAGCAGTCGACTTATAGGATGCCTCCAACTCTGCTGAGGCCTTCTCCAGCGCAGCCTCCGCCGCATAGAATGAATTCAGGTAGTTGTACTCGTTTCCGGCGATATCGACTTCCATGCTGGTTGTCATCACCGAGTTGATGCCGATGAGCGTCAGCATAAGAAGCAACGCGAGGAACAGCATCAGCGTGAAACCGCTTTCTGATCTGAGTCTATTCATAGAACACCTCACCATTTGTCAAAACCCCAGATTCCTGACCTGCACGCTCGTGGTAAGCGTGTCGTATCGATGTTCATCGGCCATGAGATCTTTTTTCTTCGTACGAGCTACTAAGTCTATGTTGATCTGCCGCACATAGCTGGACATGTTGATCGTATCCAGCACCGAACCGTCAGCCATGACATATCGAATCTGCATATCTGAGATATTGTCGGCATAAATATCTGCCGGGAAATCGAATTCCTGTCGCATCAGGCGCGGATGGAGCGTGTCGGACCAGTTATCGATGAAATAGCGATATAAATCGAATGTATACAGTTCACTGCCCGCAGGGTATACCTTCGACAGTGGCATTGTATTGTGCTGGATGTGCATGGCAGCTCCCTGCACATGAGTAATGAGAAAGAACTCGCCCTCATCAGCGAATGGATCATAGATGTAACACCATTGACCGTCCCAGAAACATGAGAGATCGCTGCCTACGCATTTGAGCTCGGCAGATGGCAGAGGCATCGGACTAGATAGAGATGCCGTACAAACCGGCTCGTGCAGAAAAACCAGCGTGATTGAGTCTGGAATAGAACTGCCGACTGTTTTGGAGGAAATGATCGCCTCCATTCCCGGGAATGTTTTGTAGCCGGCCATACGAGATTTCTCTGCGATTTCATCGACCCCCGCTCGGCCATTCTGCTGCTGATCTGTCAGGTTCTCCTGCATCAGCCAGCTCTTGTGCTGATGAACATAAAGCTCAACAGCCGCAGCAGTTGTGATAACCCCGATAATGGAGGCGATGAGTAACTCCACAAGGGTGACACCCGCGTTTCTTTTTATCCGATTGAACATATCAAATCCTCCGGCAGCGTTACTTCGGATGTATCATTGTATGAGTAGTGCAGGCGTAGACGCGGCTCTCCGCATCCTGCCATTTGACGGCCACCTCGACATTGTATAGATTGGGGGTGCCAAGAGCGCCGCCAACCCTCCAGGAACGAGTGAAGCCGTCTATCACATCCTCGCCCGAGTTCAGATTCGCGACAGGCGTATTCTTGAGTTGTTCGATTTTCTCCCTGATCATCTGGGCCGAGATCGTCGTTTTCTCAGACCAGCTATTGCTCTCTAACGATACCACAATCATCGACAGCAGAAGCATCATGCCCAAAGCGAAAATGACCAACCCAATCATTACCTCGAGCAGGCTAAATCCCACCCGGCTCGAAACCTTCCGACGAACTCTCTGTAATATCCTCATATACAAAACCTCATGCTGGTATTCTGACAGCGATTCAATGCAAAACAGGTACCACAGCAGTCACAAATCCTGAACAGCCACCTATGTTGTTGTCAGTCAGGCTGTTTAGGTACGGAATCGACTGCGCTCAGCACAATCTCATCCATCGAGGGACGTTTCGTTATGGGATCACACCTATACCTACAGGATTCTGAGAGAAAGGGGGGAGGACCTTGCATTCCCAAGTCGGGGTCGAGACAGCTCCAGAGTGTCCTATAATATATATTATGGAAACCTCCAGCTCCGCAAAGAACTCTCAATATGACGTCTTGGGATCATCTTTTCCGATTCTATTTCACTACGAAGTTGATAAGTTTGCCCGGCACAACAATCTCTTTGATGATCTGTTTGCCGTCGAGGAACTTAGCGGCTTTCTCTGAAGCCTTTGCCTGAGCTATGATAGTATCTTTGTCGATGTTGGCTGGCACGTGGATATTATCGCGGACTTTACCGTTAACCTGCACGACAATAGTTATTGTATCGGCTATTACCGCATCCGGGTCGTGCTCAGGCCACGTCGAGCGGAAAATCGTGTCGCTGAAGCCGAACATCTCCCAGAACTCCTCGGCGATATGCGGCGTCATCGGAGCCATCAGTTGAGTAATCTTCTGCAGCGCAAATTGATAGAATTGATTGTTCTCAGTAGGATCAACCGCTGAGAAATCATTCATGAACTCCATCACGGCAGCGATACAAGTGTTAAATTGCAGTCTGTCAATATCTTCCGTGACTTTCTTGATCGTCTGGTTTAGCTTGATATAAACATCCCAGGCATTCTTGCCCAGATTCTGCCGAGAATATCTCTTATCTAGCGACGAAGGAGCGCGATCTGGACACTCGTCGACCATACGATACAGCTTTGCCGCGAAGCGTTCGACGCCGATGATTCCATCCTCGGACCAGAGAACGTCTTTGCCAGAAGGCGCTGCGAAATACATCGCCAGGCGGGTCACATCGATTCCCTTGCGATCTGCTACCTCCATCGGTTCGATAACAATCCCGTGGCTCTTTGACAATGGTCTCCCCTCGCTATCGGCGACCATGCCGTGGTTGACGAGCCGCAGCGCAGGTTCTTCGATATCGAGATAGCCGATATCCTTCAGGAATTTTGTAAAGAAGCGGAAGTACAAAAGATGCCCGGTAGCGTGCTCGTACGTGCCGCCGATGTATATATCGACTGGCAGCCAGCGAGCGGCCTTCTTCGGGTCGAACGGTTCTTCGTCGTTCAGCATGTCTGTATACCTGAATAAGTACCATGACGAACAGACAAATGTGTCCATTGTGTCGGCGTCACGCTTTGCTGGTTTGCCGCAATTCGGACAGGTTGTGTTGATATACTCAGGAACATCCTCAAGCGGAGATCGCCCCCTGGCGATATAATTCTCGACCTCCGGCAGCAGGATTGGCAAGTTTTCGATCTTCTCCGCAACAGGTCCGCACGACTCACAGTGCACAATCGGTATTGGGCAACCCCAATATCGCTGGCGAGATATGAGCCAGTCTCTCAACTTATAGTTTATCTCAGCGCCGCCAATGCCTTGTTCTGCCGCATATTGCGTGACAGCTTGAATCGCGTCATTTCCCTCGCGGTCGTCGAATCGGTCCGAGTTGACCATAACGCCATATTCAGTGAACGCCTCCTCCAGATCCTGGACATCCAATGTGGACCCTTTAGGATGGATCACAACCTTGATCGGAATATCGTACTTTTTCGCAAACTCAAAATCCCGCTGGTCGTGGGCCGGCACCGCCATGACCGCGCCGGTGCCGTATGAGGCGAGCACATAGTCAGCGATCCAGAGTTGAACCTTCTCGCCGGAAAATGGATTGACCGCGAAACAACCGGTGAAAACGCCGTCTTTGTCTTCCGTATCCGCGATGCGGTCGATTTCTGATTTCTGAAGCGATTTCTCGATATAGTCGTCGACAGCGGTTTTCTTGTCATCAGGAATCGGCAACCGATCCACGATGTCCGCTTCGGGAGCGATAGCCATAAACGTCACGCCGTAGACAGTATCGGGCCGCGTCGTGAAAATCGGCAGCCTCTCCCCTGTCTCGGCTATGGCAAAATCGACTCGACACCCTGTCGATTTACCGATCCAGTTCCGCTGCATCGCGCCGACGCTGTCGATCCAGCCGGGGACATGATCGAGACCATCGAGCAGCCGTTCGGCATAATCAGTGATCTTGAAAAACCACTGTTCGAGCTTGCGCTTAGTGACCTGACTATCGCAACGCAAGCATTTTCCTTCGGCATTGACCTGTTCGTTGGCGAGAACCGTATTGCATTTCTCGCACCAGTTGACAGACGCTTTTTTTCGATAAGCCAGTCCTTTCTCGAACAGCTTCACGAACATCCACTGTGTCCACCGGTAGTATTCGGGCAGACATGATGTCACCTCGCGGCTCCAGTCGAACGAGATTCCGGCCTTCTTGAGTGTTTCCCTCGACAACTCGATATTTTCCAGCGTCCATTTTTTCGGATGCAATTTATGTTTGATCGCAGCGTTCTCAGCCGGAAGCCCGAACGCATCCCAGCCGAACGGATGCAGAATGTCATGTCCCTGCATCATTTTCCAGCGAGCTATGGCGTCACCATATATGTAGTTGCGGAAATGCCCCATGTGCATGTCGCCGGATGGGTATGCGAACATGACAAGCACATAGTACGGATTCTTGGGATCATCTGAAGCCTTGAACAGCTCCATTTCATCCCAGCACTTTTGCCATTTGCTTTCAATGTCTGCGAACGGGTATGTCCCTGATGTTCGATTCATTCCAGTCTCTGATTGTTTCATGGCTGCTCGTAAACGCCTTTTGTCTAAAGGATACGCCTCGTGACGCTTCAGCTCAAAACAGTAATGGTTAGGATTATAGCTGCGATCGGGTGATTTGGCAACCACAAATTCGTCTCATGGAAGCGCGAGTTCCTGTAGGAGCCTGACGCGCACAATGTTTCAATGTGACATAAACCCATAGAATCGTCGTCGCGAGGAGCGTCCGCGACGTGGCGATCTCAGTTTTACTCACCAAGCTGAGATTGCCACGCTCCCTTTGGTCGCTCGCAATGACGGCGATTGTCATTCCACGTCGCTGAGCTTTTGCCTCGTCAGGATCACAGGGATCTGACCTACTCAAGACTACAATCCTCGATGTCAATCCCCAAGTGGGATTGACCTACAATTGAATATCAATTGCGCGCCATCATTCATCATCAACGTCGGAAAATTGTCACTCGTCTGCTGCGATTGGGATCGATGATACGTTCGAGAATGATCGATACTATCGAGATGCAGATCGAGGCCAGCACGGCGTTGAAAAAACCACCGACCTCAAACCCGCGAATCAGCAGGTCTGTCAGTTTTAGCAGAAATGAGTTGATCACTATCACAAAAATTCCAAGCGTCAGGAAACTGATCGGCAACGTGATCAGTATCAGCAGCGGTTTGAGCCATGCGTTCAATATGCCCAGTATCAGAGCTGCGAGAATCAGCGTCGTGCCTGAATTGACTTCGATCAAGCCGATCAGTTCTGCGACAACGAATATCGTGATCGAATATATCAGCCATCTAAGCAGGAATTTCATCATGACCTCCTCTGTGATCCCGATCCCCGAGGGACCAGCCAGTCGTATGTGAAAGGGGCGAACATCCCGATGATGCGGGCCTTGAGTATCTCAAGCCAGAACAGACGTCCCCTCCTGAGTTTGATGCGCAACGAAAATCTGTTGTCGAATCTGTTCAGTGGTACTCTCGGGATCGCGTGAGGATCCCGCCACATCCGAGGATTGCCGTTCGCTGTGCCGAACGCCGCTGTGAAACCTGAATCCTTGACTGCTCCAATTACTGTTGAATTGTATCGTCCGAATGGATACGAGAAATACTGATAAGAGTTGCCTGAACCTCTCCCCGTCTCTTCGGTCAATCTTGCTTGCCCGACCACAGTCAGATCGGGATGCGTGGATGAGTGAGATCCGATCGAAATCAAACCAGTAGCAACCATCTCGCTGATCTGCTCCTGCGTCAGATGACGACGACCACTTTGTCGGTAGTCCCAATCGACTTCTCGATCGATGTAAGATGTCGGGATGAAGATCAGGGCAGGTATTGATCTCTCTACGAGCAGTGGAAATACACTGTCGTACAAGCTCTCTAAGCCATCATCGAAAGTCAGGAGTAATGCATCAGATTTCCGATCACGAAGGAATTCCTCAGGACTGACAAACCTGTATCCACACGCAATGGCCTCATCGAGGAACATCTCGAATGATCTTTGCGAGATCGCGCTCGCCGACGTAAACCCGGGTTTCTTCAGGACTTCGTGGACGAGATAGCAGTTTGGAATGTCCGCCACGCAGGGACGCAATCGAACAAACCAGTAGAAATACAATGCAATGATCAGTGTGGCCAGTGAGGCTGCGACTATAATCGCCAGCGTTGTCACCTCGACATGATATCCCAATCGATCAGATCGAGGAACCCATCCTCCACCGGCCCCAGAAACGCCGCAGCGCAACGATCGGGATCGAAAACGGCAGTGAGCGCCTCGTTGACATCGTCACGTGTTACAGCCTCAATCTTCTGAACCGTATCCTCGACCGATACGTAAGAATTGTATCCAAGTTCATGACGCGCGAGGCGATTCATCCTGCTGCTGGTTCCTTCAAGCCCGAGCAGAAGATTTCCCTTGAGTTGCTGCCGGGACATGTCGAGTTCTTTATCGGTGATGCTCTCATCGCGAATCTTCCGCAGCTCTTTCAGTATCACATCACTGCTCTTGACAGCGGTTTTGTTGTCCGTGCTGAGGCTTACGCAAAACGTGCCGCCATCTCTCAGGAAATCCTGATACGTATAGACCGAGTAGGCGAATCCGAGCTTCTCGCGCACAGCCTGGAACAAGCGAGACGACATCCCTGCTCCGAGAATGTTGTGAAGGATCAGCAGCGCAAACTTGTTCGGATGTGTGAATCGATAGCCCGGAAAGCCGATGCACATCTGCATCTGGTTGGAATCGCGGTGAGTCGCCACCCTTGTCGGCATGGCTGCGTCTCCATCCGATTTCACTGCCGCGACAGGTTCCTGCTTTTCGAGCCTCAACTTCTGTTCCACAAGATCGAACAATTGCGCGTGATCGACATTGCCCGCAGCGGCTACGACAATCCGGCCGGAAGTGTAGTTTCGATTCTTGAACGACATGAGCGTGTCACGCGTCATCGAAGAGATCAATTCGGCGTTGCCCATTATCGGATTGCCAAGAGAGTTACCGTCCCAGAACGCCCTTGCGAACAGGTCGTGTATGTAGTCCGAGGGCGTATCGAATACGTCTTTAATCTCCTCGATGATCACATTGCGTTCTTTTTCGATTTGTTCTTCCTTGAAGAGAGATTCAGTCAGAATGTCCAGGAGAACGTCGACAGCAATGGGCAAATGCTCGTCGATGACCCGCGCGAAGTAACAAGTCTGTTCGCGGCTCGTGAAGGCATTCAGATTCCCGCCGAGCGATTCAAGCGCAGAAGCAATCTCAAAAGCGGAGCGTTTCTCCGTCCCTTTGAATGTCATGTGTTCTATGAAATGACAGATGCCATTTTCATCCGGGGACTCGTCGCGAGAGCCGATGTCCACCCAAACACCGATAGATGCCGAGTGGAAATTCGGCACCGATTCGCTCACGACACGCACTCCGCGTGCCGTGATACTCTTATTATATAATGCCATTTTATGCTGCTATCTGGATCTCTGTCCGTACGGTTTTCTCGGACCGCCCCTGCTGGGACCCCGTCCTCTGTCGCGATTATCGTTCCTCGGCGGTTCAACATAGCCCTCAGGTTTATCCATGAGAGCTTTTCGCGAAAGCCGTATCTTACCAGTCGGATCGATATCGAGCACAATCACCCGAACCGTATCGCCGAGGCGCATGACATCCTCGACCCGCTCGGTGCGGGTATAAGCGATTTCGGATATGTGAAGCAGGCCATCCTGATTCGGAAGAATCTCGATGAAAGCGCCGAAATCCGCGATCCTCTTGACTGTGCCTTCGTATATCTTGCCAATTTCAGGTTCTTCTGTTCTTGCGAGCACCATTGCTTTGGCTTTCTCTCCAGCCTCGCCGCCAACAGCCGCGATGAACACGGTGCCATCATCCTCGATGTCGATCCTGGCGCCGGTCTCTTCGATTATCGAACGGATAATCTTGCCACCGGGTCCGATCACATCGCCGATCTTCGACTGCGGGATCTTGAGGATTATGATTCTCGGAGCATACGTGGAAAGTTCGGCGCGCGGTTTCTCGATTGTCTTGTCCATCTCGTCAAGAATATACAAACGCGCATCGCGCGCCTGGTTCAGGGCCTTCCGCATGATGTCGAGCGTAATGCCCGTCACCTTGAGGTCCATCTGGAATGCACAGATGCCTTCGCGCGTACCTGTGACCTTGAAATCCATGTCGCCGAAATGATCCTCCTGACCAAGAATGTCAGTCAGGATTGCGACCTTGTCCCCCTCTTTGATCAATCCCATCGCTATTCCGGCGATCGGACACTTGATCGGAACGCCAGCATCCATGAGCGCGAGACTCGACCCACACACGCTCGCCATCGATGATGATCCATTCGACTCAAGGATATCAGAGACGATTCTGATCGTGTACGGGAAGTTGTCCTCGTTCGGTATGATTTTCGCGACCGACCGCTCTGCGAGCGCACCATGACCGATTTCACGGCGGCCCGGTCCCCTGAGAAACCGGCATTCCCCGACGGAAAACGGCGGGAAGTTGTAATGCAGCATGAGCGATTTTTTCGTCTCGCCCATTATGTCATCGATGCGCTGCTCGTCCGCCTTGGAACCGAGCGTAACGGTAACGAGCGCCTGCGTCTGGCCACGTGTAAAGATCGCCGAACCATGAGTGCGCGGCAGATAGCCGACTTCACTGCTGATCGGCCTGACGTCGGTCAAGCCGCGACCATCCATTCTCCTGCCTTCGCTGATGATGCGTCTGCGCATATCAGCCTGCTCGATCTCCTCGATTATCCCATGCACTTTGCGCTTACACTCGGGGTATTTCTCTTCAAGTTCTTCAGTTGTTTTGTCGAGCAACTCGTCAAACTTATCCCTGCGCTCGTGTTTGTCTGCGATGAAATTGATCTCCGGAATCACAGATTCGACTTTGGCCTTGACTTTGGCTACGAATTCCTCATCAACCTCCGGAGGTGTGATCTCTCTCTTGGGCTTGCCAGCCTTCTCACGAAGTGTCTCTATCGCCACTACGATTTTCCTGATTACGTCATGGCCGCATTCCAAAGCACTGAGAATATCCTCCTCGGATATTTCGCGGCAGCCGCCCTCGACCATAGTCACAGCGTCAGCACTGCCGGCCATTACCAGGTTAATATCCGATTCCTCAAGTTGCTGCAATGTCGGATTCACAACAAGCTCGCCGTCAATCCTCCCTATGCGAACGCCTGCGATCGTCGTATCGAACGGGATGTCCGAAATGACGAGCGCGGCGGAAGATCCGATGAGTCCGAGAATATCGGAGTCGTTCTCCTGATCCGAAGAAAGTACAGATACGAGAACCTGTGTCTCACACCTGTAGCCCTCCGGGAACAGAGGCCGAATCGGCCTGTCTATGATACGGCTCGACAGAATTTCCTTCTCCGAAGGTCGCCCTTCTCTTTTGAAGAATCCCCCCGGAATCTTACCTGCAGCGGATGTTTTCTCGCGGTAGTCGACTATCAGTGGAAAGAAATCCTGATCGAGTCTCGGTTCTTTTTCCCCAACGGCCGTAGCCAGAATCATTGTGTCAGCGTACCGAACAGTTACTGCGCCATGCGCCTGCTTTGCGACCCTGCCAGTTTCCAGAGTGAGAGTGCGGCCCCCAATTTCCAATTCGATTTTTTCGATCATCAATTTACCTTTGTTTTCCTCAGTTGCGCGTGCTTGCTTAGCGGCGGAGATCCAGCTTCTGTATCAGTTCGCGGTACGCCTCAACGTCTTTTTTCTTGAGGTAATCGAGAAGTTTTCTCCTTTTGCCCACCATTCTGAGCAATCCGTAGCGTGAATGATAATCCTTCTTGTGATATTCCATGTGAAGCGTCATCTCGTTGATGCGCTGTGTAAGCAATGCAATCTGGACTTCCGGAGAGCCGGTGTCCTTTTCATGCAGCTTGAAATGCTCGACGATCTCAGCCGTCTTTTCTTTCGCTAATGGCATCTTACTCCCTATCGGACAATATACTTCTTATCTCTTTTTCATCGCGAGCGATCTGCTCGATCAGCATTTCAGTTGTCTCAAACTTCACACTCTCTCGTGTTCTCGCAACAACATCGACATCGATTTTCTTCCCGTACAGATCGTCCGAGAAGTCAAAGATGTTAATCTCGAAATCGAATATCGAGCGATCCTCGCTGATATACATCATTCCGGGTAACCACTCATCCGACACCCTGACTTTCGCGGCATAGACACCGCACTTCGGAATCAGCTTATCGGGATGCGCCCTGATGTTGATCGTCGGATAGCCGTATCGCATGCCGACTCCCCGCCCCCTGACGACCTCGCCGGAAATCCTGAAAGGCCGTCCGAGCATCGCCACAGCCGACGCGAAATTACCCTCGAAGAGTTCATGTCTGATACGGCTCGAATGCACAGGCTCGCCATCGTACATGACCGGTTCGAGAATCCTGACTTCGTATCCGAATTCCTCCTTCTTCTCTTCCAGGAGAAAAGCGTTTCCTTCGCGCTTCCGCCCGAAAGTGTGGTTGTACCCAACCGACACGAACTTGGCGCCGCATTTGCCGACGAGAACTTCGCGAATATAGTCCTCCGCCTTCAAAACGGCTAATTTGGTATTAAACTCAAAAAGGGCCAGATAGTCAAGGCCAATTTTCTCCAGTATTCGGACACGTTCATCATCGAGCGTCAGCAGCGGTATCCTGCGGCTCGGTCTCAGCACCTTCGCCGGATGCGGCGTAAAGGTCAGCAGAACCGAAGGCATGTTGAGCCGGCGGCCGGCCTCGATTACGCCCTTGAGCAATTCAACATGACCGAGATGAATACCGTCGAATGTGCCCTGCGTCAGCGCAGCCCCTTCAGGGAATGCACTGGGTGCGTCGAGACTTAAGTGTATGATCTTCATCTATATAACCCTGAGATACTTGAGTACAGGTTTGTCCTGACACTCCCGATCATCGAACTCGACGCTATCCATCAGCGCTTCGGCCACCGCAAGGAGTTCGCCATCTGAATTCGTGATCGCAATATTGTCACCGGCAAAGAACTCGCCGGTGATCGAATTGACATTCTCCGGCGTGAGAGCAACGCCATTGCTCACCGGCCTGTGCAAGTCGTCGCCGACCATGATTCCGGGGAGATTGACCGCGTCGCAGAGGCTGATTATCAACTGATCGAGCTTGCGTAATTGCTCCCTCGCCTGAATCTGGCCGATAGTAAGCGCAGCATCCAGCGCAAATTTGCCCACGCGTGTTCTCATCAGGGAAAAGAGATGTGCGCCACATTCGAGCCGGCTGCCTATATCATGGACGAGCGAGCGGATGTATGTTCCCCTGGAACAGCAGACCTCAATTCTCACATGTGGCAGATCGAAATCGATCACGCTGATACTCCTGACCGTGACACGCTTGTATCGCTCTGGCGGCTCGACGCCTTTGCGGACGAGCGCATACATCGGTTTGCCATCGACCTTCGCAGCCGAATATCGGGGAATGCTCTGATCGATCTCCCCCGCAAACTCGGGAAGCAAATCCGCAACATCTCGCTCCGTTATCCCTCGCCAGTCAGACTCTTCGACTGTCACGCCGAGCCGGTCGTATGTTTCTGTCGTCCTTCCTAACACAAAATCCGCTATGTATTCCTTCTCCTCGCCCGAGATAAACTTCGCTATTTTCGTCGCCTTCCCCACGCACACCACCAGCAGGCCGGTTGCAAGAGGATCGAGAGTCCCGCAGTGGCCGACTCGCCTGACGTGAAGTATCGATCTCAACTTCGCGACGACATCGAACGAGGTTATTCCCTGCTGTTTGTTTACGAGCAGGACACCATCAGTCATGTCCGTCGAGCAACTCCTTCACCGAATCGATGATCCGCCGTTTAGCCTCGTCGATGGGCATATCGAGAGTGACTCCTGCAGCGTTTGCGTGGCCACCTCCACCGAGCCTGCTGGCGACCTCGGCGACATCCAGATCGCTCCGGGACCTGATCGAAACTTTTGTCACGTCGTCCGACATGTCCTTGAACAGTGTGCCAACTTCTACGCCGTTGATCTGAAGCGAGTAGTCGACAATGCCCTCGAAATCGGAGAAGGCCATCCCCCGCCTGTCGAGAACCTCTCTCGTAAGAGTAAGCGCGCACAGTTTGCCATCGAGGTGTACTTCAGCCGATCGCATAACTTCACCGATCGTCTTTAGCTGCGGTTCCGTCATGGAGAAATAGATGCTGTCGGTGACACGCCTCACATCCACGCCCGACTCGATCAGATCCGCCGCAATTCGCAGCGCATCCGGAGTGGTTGACGAAAAATGAAATCTGCCGGTGTCGGTCAGGATGGCTATGTAGATATTCTCCGCCGATGACCCCTCGAAAACGAAACCATCGGATTTGAGAATCTTGTAGATCATCTCGCCGACCGACGAAGCTTTCTCGTCAACAAGATTGATTTCGCCATAGAGCGTGTTGCCCCTGTGATGATCGATATTCACGATCCGCACGCCATCTTCGATCACAGACTCGACATCGCCGGTGCGATCAAGACTTGTCGCTTCAAGCACGACAACCAGATCAGGATCGAAGCTGTAGCTCGATATGTCTGTGCATATATTATCGACTCCGGCGACGAATCTGTACCGTGCCGGAATGTTGCCGTGGTTGTAGAGTACGCATTCTTTGCCGAGACCGGTCAGATATTCACGCACAACCAATTGGCTGCATATCGAATCGCCATCCGGCTCCCTGTGCGCAGTGATCAGGACCTTCGAGGAATCGCGGAACGCGTCAAGAATCCTGGTTGTTGTCGTCGGGTTCATTGTCCTTCTTGATTTCATCAAACAGCGCGTCGATTTTATCTCCATAATCGAGAGACTTATCAATATGGAACGACAGAATCGGGACCTTTCGTATTCGCAGTCGTTTGCCGAGTTCGGCCTGGATCACTCCTCTTGTCCTTTCGAGAGTTCTGGCAGACTCAGCCTTTTCGATACTGCTCCCCATAGCGGAATAAAATATCTTCGCGATTTCGAGATCCCGGCTCAGTTCTACATCGGTGATGGTGACGAAGCCGAGCCGGGGGCTCTTGATCGTATAGGTCAGGATCCCGGCGACCTCGCGCTTGATCTGGTCTTTCAGCCTGTCCTGTCTCTTGAATTCTCTCATCTTCCGAGATCCATTGAGTAATCTACTATTTCCCCTTCGAGATATTTCTCGATTTCCGTCACGATCTTCGATAGCGCGGAATCGACAAACGCGGAGTCATTTGCGACCATACAGACAGCGATCGATGCCCGCTGCCACACATCGTTGTCGCCTACCTCGGAGATCGATACGTTGTGCTTGTGCCTGATACGATCAAGGACCCTGCGGAGAATCCTGCGCTTGTCTTTCAGAGAGTGGGCAGTGGGCAAATATGCTTCGATGCTCAAGAGTCCGACAATCATCTCTATAGCTTGCGTGCCACCTGCACTATTACGTATGCTTCGAGCACATCGCCGACTTTCACATCGTCGTAGCCGTCGATCTTAATGCCGCATTCGAAACCGCTTGCTACCTCTTTCACGTCGTCTTTGAATCGACGTAAGGAGGCTATCTGTCCGGTATAAATGGACACGCCGTCCCTGACAACTCGCATACTATTGCTTCTGTTGATCGTACCGGATTGCACAGAGCATCCGGCGATCACGCCCTGTTTCGGAATCCGGAACAACTCCCGAATCTCGGCGGTTCCCTTGATCTCCTCGGTCTCATCCGGAGTGAGCAGACCTTCAAGCGCGGCCTTCACATCCGACTCGACATCATATATCACTGTGTAGAGCCTGACGTCGACTTTTTCTCTTGCGGCGATATCGCGAGCCCGGCTGTCGGGTCGCACATGGAAACCGACTACGATCGCCTGTGATGCCGCAGCGAGCAATATGTCATTTTCATTTATGGCTCCGACGCCCTTGTGGATAATGACAACCCGGACCTCGTCGGTCGAAAGATTTTGCAGCGTGTCGGCGAGGACCTCGACTGATCCGTCGACGTCGCCCTTGAGAACACAATTAAGCTCGCTGATCTGTCCTTCGCGAATCTGGTCATAGACATCGGAGAGTGCTACTCGCTTGAAATGCCTTATATCCTGTTCCCGTTTAATTCTCTGTCTCTGACGCGCGATACTCCTGGCCTGTGCTTCATCGGTAGCCACGAAGAATCTGTCGCCCGCCTGAGGTATGCCTGAAAGGCCGGTAACCTGCGCCGGCGTGCCGGGACCAACCTCTGTCATCGGGTTGCCCATGTCGTCGACCATTGTTCTGATTTTCGCGTAAAAGTTGCCGATCACTGTCGGACTGCCGACTCTGAGCGTGCCGCTTCGTACGAGCACATTGCAGACGACTCCCTTGCCTTTCTCGACCTTCGCCTCTATAACAACGCCTCTTGCGCGTATGTCCGGGTTGGCTTTAAGCTCCATCACCTCCGCCTGCAGGAGTATCATTTCGAGGAGTTTATCGACGTTCATCCCTGTCTTGGCGGAAATCTCGACGGTAATTGTCTTGCCGCCCCAGTCTTCCGAGAGAAGATTATGCTGTGAGAGCTGCTGCCTGACCGTCTCGGCATTCGCATCCGGAAGGTCCATCTTGTTGATCGCGACTATTATCGGCACTCCAGCCGCACGGGCATGGTCAATGGCCTCGACCGTCTGCTGCTGAACAGCATTATTGGCTGCAACGATCAGGACCACAATATCTGTCGCCTGAGCGCCGCGCGCTCTCATCGCAGTAAACGCCGCATGACCGGGCGTATCGAGGAAAGTCAATCGACCGCCCGGGAGACGCACCTGGTACGCGCCGATATGTTGAGTGATATGTCCTGATTCGCCATCGACAACGTTCGTATGTCTCAGGTAGTCGAGCAAAGACGTTTTGCCATGATTGACATGCCCCATAATCGTGATGATCGGAGGACGATGCTTAAGATAGACTTCATCGAATTCTTCATCATCCTCATCAATCTGATCGACGCCGATCTCTTTGACTTCCTCTACCTCTAATCCGTATTCGAGAGCGATGGTCTGGATCGTATCGAGATCGAGCCTCTGGTTGATGGTAGCCATCATGCCGAGACTCATGCACTTCGCGATCAGCTCCGTTGCCTTGATGCCGATCTCTGAGGCAAGCTCAGCCACCGACATGAACTCAACGACCTGCAGGATATTGTCAACTTCATCTCCATCGACATCCGCGCCTCCACCTCGACGCTTGTGCTTCTTCGTTCGCTTGGCACCCTCCATCCTGGCGAGAGTTTTGCGAACTGAATCTGCCACCTCTCGCTGGTCCGGAGTGCGCCGTCTTTGCCGTCTGTGCCTGTCTTTCTTGCGCCTCTTTTTCTGGTCTGCGGTTGTCTTGACACCTTTGACTGGCTTGGCGCTTTTTGACTTGATTTTCTCGACGCCTGTTTTTGGAGCTATTTCATCCCATGTTTCAAGCTCTTTTTCCTTGGCTGTCTCTTTCTTCGGCTCCGCTGCTGTCTTTTTTTCCTCGCGAGCCTTCTGTTCTCTTGCCTTCGTCTTCTCACGCTTGACTTCTATCTCACGCCTGACAGACTCGCGTTCTTTCTTAAACTTAGCGTCGATAGCTGCCAGCATTGCGTCATCGGCGGTGCTCATGTGGTTCTTGACAGGATAGCCGAGATCCTTGCACATCTTCACGATGGCTTCGGACGTGATACTGTATTCCCTGGCTACCTGATATAGTCTTTTCTTAGCCATTCGCACCTCCTTCAGAATGCTGCCTGACGCGATCCTTCCGGATATCGGACGCTCACATCAGGCGGGCGGACGTTCCTCTTCCTCGCCTGCTTCGAGCGCCTCTGTGTCAGCGATATCCTCAGCTTCCTGATCAGCCGGCTCCTCATCTTCCGGAACGGATTCAACTTCGGATTCGTCAGTTGTCTTCTCCGGCTCCTTGTCGTCGACCTCATCGTCATCGGCATCTATATCGTCATCGATCACAGACTCACCAAATTCAAATTCATCATCATCTTTTGCCGCTGCCTCTTCATCGAGACGGGTCTGCAGATCAGCCAGATACTCACGCGAGGACTCGATCAGGCTCTCGGCCTTTTTCGGGCCGATGCCGGGAATTGACATCAACTCATCGGTGGATATCGAAGCGATATCTTGTATGTACAGGAAGTCCTCTTCGAGGAGCTTGCTGGTCATTTTGTCGGTTATGCCGGGCAGCTTGGAGATTGGGACTTTCGATTCCACTTCCTTGCGCTTTATTTCCGAGAACTCGGACTCGCTGAGAATATTTATTCTCCATCCTACGAGTTTAGCTGCCAGTCTGGCGTTCTGACCGTTGCGTCCGATAGCGAGCGAAAGCTTATCGTCCTCGACGACGACTGTCATCGCCTGATCTTCCGGTATCAATATAACCCTGGAAACTGGCGCTGGTGAGAGCGCTCTCGTGGCAAATATCTCGGGATCGGGATGCCACTGCACTATATCAATTCTCTCATTGGACAGCTCTCGAACAATGCTCTGCACGCGCATTCCCTTGATGCCGACGCACGCCCCCACGGGATCGATACGCTCATCCGCAGAACTAACGGCTATCTTGGCGCGTTCACCCGGTTCGCGGGCGATCACTTTCAATTCGATGATTCGCTCGAATATCTCCGGCACTTCGAGTTCGAACAGCTTTCGGATCATGCCTTCGTGAGATCTCGAAAGGATGATCTGAGGGCCGCGCTGATTGCGTCTGACGTCAGAAATTAACGCTCTGACACGATCGCCCTGACGGTATCTTTCGCGTGCGATCTGTTCTTCGGTCGGCAGGACAGCCTCGGCGCGACCGAGATTTATGATAAGATCGCCCTTGTCAATCTGCTGAACACTTCCCGTGACAAGTTCGCCGATCTTCTTGCTGTATTCCTCGAAGACCATCTCGCGTTCGGCCTCCCGCACCTTCTGAATCATCAACTGCTTTGCGGTGGCGATAGCGTTGCGGCCGAACTCCTCGAATGCGATGTATACCTCGACCTCATCGCCCTCTTCTGCGGTCCCATCGATCTCCTGTGCCTCGATCAGACTGATCTCGAGATCGGGACTTGTCACGTTGGAAACCACAGTCTTCAGGGCATGGATGCTGATTTCGCCCGACGATTGATCGACCTTCACGAAGATGTTGTCGGCGTTGTTGTACTTCTTTTTTGCTGCGGAGAGGAGCGCCGATTCCAGCGTCTCGACAACATACCGGATTTCAAGGTTCTTCTCTCTGGCGATTTGTGTCATGGCTTCGAGTATGTCGTAACTCATTCTGCCACTCCTTAGAAAACTACTTTCCCATACTTAACCTGGACCATCGGCAATTCCACCAATCCCTTGTTCGTATCGAGCCGCAATCTGTCATCCTCAACATTTTCCAGACGGCCCTCGATCTGATACTGCTTTCCGTCTTCGTCGACACACTGCACTTTCACATTTGCACCCCGTCGACGTCTGAAATCGGCGGCGCTTTCAAGGGGTCGTTCGAGTCCTGGCGATGAAACCTCAAGTCTGTACGAAGACTCAAAAGGATCAAGATCGTCGAGTTCCCGGCTGATAGCTCGCGAGACGACAGCGCACTGATCGAGGGTGATTCCTTCGTCGCAGTCCGCAAACACCCTGATGGTGTGGTGCTTGCCATGCCTGGCAAGCTTCATCTCAACAAGCTTATATCCCTCGCGCTCGACGATATCGCCGACTCGTTTCTCCAGTTCCTCCCTGCTGATGTCCAAATCCATAACCAAAAAAGTGGGACACGCCCACTCCTCAATCTCAAAATATACTATTCAATGCAATTCGGCGCAAGTTATTTATCACAGATCCGCGAGTATCTCTTCGACCCTCCAAACCGCCGATGCCAGAGAAACCTCCTCGTGCTTAGGATCTCTGCGAGCCTTGATCTCGACATTCCCCGCCTGAAGCGATCTCTTGCCGATCGTCATCCTGAGCGGAATTCCGATAAGATCAGCGTCATTGAGCTTGACACCGGCACGCTCTTCCCTGTCGTCGAGAAGTACGTCAAGATGCGCTTTCCGGCATTTCTCGTACATTTCTTTAGCCGCCGTCCTCACATCCTCGTTGTCGAAATTGAGCGGCGTTATTATCAACTCGTAAGGCGCGATCGACCTCGGCCAGATGATTCCCTTCTCGTCCGAGAACTTCTCGATCGCCGATTGTGCGGTCCGGGTAATCCCGATTCCGTAAGAGCCCATGACGAAGGGTCGTTCCTCGCCCTTGTCGTCCATAAATGTCGCGCCCATCGACGCCGAATACTTTGTGCCCAGATCGAAAATGTTGCCGACTTCGATCCCCTTCTTGAAGTACAGCACGCCTTTCCCGCAACCGGGACAGGGTTCCCCTTCAGTCACGTTGCGAATATCCGCCGCGACATTGATGTGATAGTCGCGCCCGCTGTTTGTGTTCAAGTAGTGTTTTTCACTCTGGTTCGCGCCGGTGACAACGTTCCTGACATATCTCACCTCAAGATCGGCGACAATCTCGACGCCCTCGAGGCCGACTGGACCCGCAAATCCAACAGGCGCACCCGTCACGCGCTCGACAGTCTCCGCGTCAGCGATCTCCAGAGCCTCACCGCCCAGAACATTCGCGAGCTTGATCTCGTTAATCTCACGGTCGCCTCGAACGAGCGCGGCGATCACCCTGTCGCCAGATTTGTACAGAATCGTCTTGACCAGCCTGCTCGCAGGCACGTCCAGAAATGCCGTAACTTCCTCGACGGTGCCGGCGTTCGGGGTATCGATAAGTTGCAACTCGCCTTCTTCCTCGTCGGAGGGGGAACCGCTCTCGACAACCGCTGCCTTTTCGATATTCGCCGCATAGTCGCATTTGTCGCACAGGACAAGAGTGTTCTCACCGCCGTCGGTTTCGACAACTACCATGAATTCATGTGCGCCGCTTCCTCCCATCGCACCCGTGTCAGATTCGACCATCACTGTATCGAGACCGCACCGATCGAAAAACGCCTTGTACGCATCAGCCATTTTCTGATAGCTGACTTGTCTCCCCTTCTCGTCCTTGTCGAACGAGTAAGCATCCTTCATGATGAATTCCCGTCCGCGCATAAGGCCGAACCGAGGCCTGATCTCGTCGCGGAACTTGGTCTGTATCTGGTACAGAATGAGCGGTAGCTGCTTGTAGCTTCGGACTTCGCCCTTGATAATTTCCGTTATCACTTCTTCATGCGTCGCGCCGAGACAGTGATCGTGGCCGTGTCGATCCCTGAGAACAAACATCGTCTCCCCCGCAACCATCGAGTCCCATCTGCCTGATTTCTTCCACACCTCGGACGGATGCAGGACAGGCATCAGGAGTTCTATGCCGCCCTGGCGATTCATCTCCTCGCGGCATATCTGACTCACCTTCGCGATCACATTCTGCATCAGGGGAAGATAAGAATAGACTCCTGCTGCAAGTTTACGGATGTATCCCGCTCGTACGAGAAGCTTGTGGCTGATAAGCTCCGCTTCGGCAGGTTCTTCTCTCAAAGTCGGTATGTAAGTCTGAGTCCATCTCATTGCAAAATCCCGTCAGTTCATGCTTTGTCGATCCAAAAATCTAACAATAGATTGCCCCGATCGCATTTGTCAAGGTTAAACTCGGAGGAGCTTGGAACTCGGAAGTTAAAAGGAGATAGAATGTCGGCAGAATTTCGGGGATCCTGCTTAATCAGAAAAGCCAGGAACGATGATTCTCCCCTTTCCAGTTTAGTAGATTCACTCCGATGCCTCCATACTGAGAAATTACGTTCTCAGCATATGATTCTAATAGAATGCCCGCCTTGACGAAGTCGTCCTCGACGCTGTAAATGAAATACTTCCCCGGTGCGTCGTAGTAGTGACCGCTACTCGATCTCGGAAATGGAATCTCCCCAGAATCTGGGAAAGTCAGCTCGATAAGATCAAGATTGGTCAGCAAGGTGTCGAGAAAATCATCGCATATCCAGGATGTAGCGGTTGTCGTCCCGCACAAGTATGCGAATGAATTCGTGACGGGACGCCAGGACAGTTCATACGCTGGCGCCGTGAAGCTCGTTTCCCGTGGCTGAACGGCAATTGCTGATTTCGTGACAACAAGGTCATACACATCTGTCCTATTGCCATCAGAAAACAGGAGTGTGTACTGGCCTTCTGCGATATCCAGTGTCTGAAACGACTGTGCAGGTCCTAACGCTGTCGCACAGATGCATGGTATATGGATGCCTTTCAGAAATATACCTATCTCCTCCGATCCTATAGTTGCATCATATACAATTGTGTAATTACAGCAGCCATATATAAGCTCGGTCGACATGCTGAGGAATATCCGGGGAATGCCGACCGAATTGTATTGAGGCTGCCGTTCTGACAATGTGAAGTTAATCCCTCCTTCGATCGGGAGTGACACCTGGTTTAAAGGATCTGAGCTATGTGAACAGGCAATTATTGACAGAAGGACTAGGATAATTATAGCGCTACGACTACGCATATATACCTCCAAATGATGACTTAATCTGATTGTAATGACTGTTATTCAACAGGAATGTCAAGTCATTCCGTCGCTTAACAAGCTCCGAGGTCATACCTACTCGACTAATCCGGCAGATGTCCAGAGGCTGTCCCAAAAGGTCTAAAAGGTTGGTGGTCACGTTTGCGAAGGAAAGCGAGGTCATTCCCGCGCAGGCGGGAATCTATTGAATGCGTTGATGTTAAATAGACTCCCGTGGTATCCTGAGCAAAGCGAAGGGCCTTCGCGGGAGTGACAGAGTCAGCTTCCCACATGAGCTACTCAGCACTTTTGAGACAACTTCTGGACACGAGTCCTGAGCTTCGTCGGTCGCCGATCCCGATCCCCGAGGGAAAGGATCTGCCGGGCACAACCTGAAATCGACACCGGCAGTTCCAGCGTTTCGACAAGCTTGACTAACTTCGGCGACAACCTTATACTGCCTTGAAAATGTTGACCGACGGAGTGCAGGAATGAGTCCCCAGCAACGACTGATAGTTCTTTCCGGTCCATCCGGCTCAGGCAAGGCGACATTGCTGAACTATATTACCAGTCATACTGACATAAAAAGAGTCGTTACTTTCACGACACGCGAGCCGAGACCGGGAGAGGTTGATGGCGTCGACTATAATTTCATTACGTGGGACAAGTTCGATCGTATGCTCCGAGACGGCGACTTGGTAGAAGCTGAACGCGTATACGGTGACTACTACTACGGTTCACCTCGTGATATCTTTGCCGGAACTGATGGCGATGTCATAATGGAACTCGATACCGAAGGAGCGAATAACTACCGGAAGCACTACGAGAACATTCTCACGGTCTTCATCCTTCCCCCCAGCATTGCAGTGCTCGTCGATAGAATCGAGAAGCGTCACAAAGAGACCAACTTTGGTGGAAGACTGCGTTCTGCCATACCTCAGATCGAGGTGGCAGCCGAGTATGATTATATTGTCGTCAATGACGACATCGAGAGGGTTGGTACTGAGATTGTCGACTTCCTGCAGACAAGACAAGAAGATACGAACCGCTCGGAGAAACTTGCCCTCGCCCGAAGGCTCATCCGCGAACTTGCGCAGTAGCTCTCTACGGCATTCGCGCGCCGACTCGGCCGATTACCGCAGCCGCGATTCTTGAACCGATCATCGACGAACAGACCAGGTCGAATCCGAGTGTCAATCCTCTGAGAACTCCTGCGGTGTATGCATCTCCCGCGCCTGTCGTATCCACCACTTCCCTGACCTTCAGCGATGGCGTCTCGGTGACATATTTTTCGTCTGCCACTATTGCCCCCTCTGAGCCTGTCGTTATACAGACCATGCCGGTTCTCGCCTTCAGGTAATCGACAGCGTCAGTCGCTGTATCGGCACTGGCGACAGCTTTCGCCTCGTCCTCGTTGCAGAACAGCAGATCGACATACTCTGAGGTGACTCGATCAAACTCATCACGGTACGCAGCCGCCATGACCGGATCGCTGTAAGTGAAAGCCACCTTCACGCCATGTTTCTTGGCGAGTTCCATCGCATGGATGGACGCATCACGAGCATTGTCCGCCGACCACTGGTAGCCCTCGACATACAGGAAACTTGAACGTTTCACAATCTCTTCATCTATGTCATCCCGCGACAGATCGCTCGATACACCGAGGTGCGTAAGCATTGACCGTTGACCATCGGGTGTAACAAATGACACGCAGGTGCCTGTAATGCCGTCACCGCGATTAGACCGGAATGTCACGCCGGATTCAGCAAGGTCATCGGCGTAGAAAATTCCGTTCCGGTCGCCAGCGACCTTACCGGTGAATGCCGCCTTTCCTCCGAGCTTTACAATTCCCACGATAGTATTTGCTGCCGATCCACCGCTGCACATCTCGAACCCTCCGGGAATGCCGGACAGCTTCTTATCCGTCCCCGGGATGTCAACCAGCGTCATCGCACCTTTGGTGATTCCGTTTCGCGATAGGAATTCATCATCGACAAACGCCAGATAGTCGACGAGCGCATTCCCGATACCGTAAACGTCGTATGTCATGCTCCCTCCGTTCGGGCTTGTATAACTAATACCGAAGCTCGACAGGTACGTCAACTACAATGAGAGAAAGTTGTCATTGGACGAAATGCAGCGTTCTGCGTATATTGTATCAGAAACGGTCAGTATCACAAAGGCTCTCGAGAGATTCGCTCACCTGTGATTCGTGCATCTGCGCCAGTCGGATCAGAGAGCCAAATATGGGAGGATATGCGATGAGAAAAGGGATGTGCATTCTTGTAGCGCTGTTGATATGCAGCGGAGCAGCAGCATTCGGGAGAAACTCGGGAGAAGCGGCGGCGGGTTTGACCACGAAAGCAGAGCCACCTGTCAGCGCGGATACGGAAACCCCGAACACTATGAACTGCGTTCACAATTATGGCAATGTGAACTTCTGCATCTCGAACTGGGGTATTCTCGGCAGTGAGATGGGAAACTATCAGGATTGTGAAACAGGACTGCCCGCAGAATCATTTGAATTCCCAGCGGGTTCTGACATCGAGTATCTCTTCCAGGGAGCGTTGTGGATTGGCGCTGTTGTCGGTCCGGATACACTCGTATCAGTTGGCGCCGACGGATGGCAGTGGGCGAACGAACTCTATCCATGTGCTGACGAGACGTCGTATGAATGCGATATCGAGAAGCGCTCGACAAGACCGGGAGACCCACACTTTCATCCGGACGCGATTTCAGATTTGGATATGATAGCCTTTTACACTGATACGCTTTCTGATCCAGTATGGACACCGGACGATTTCTGGGGACGACCACATATGCCGCTGAATATAGAGGTCCGACAGCACAGCCATAGCTGGTCCGGACCAGACTCAAATGAGTTTGTGATAGTCGAGTTCGATGTCATATCTATTGGCCCTGCCCCAATCGACAGCGCTTATATCGGCGTGTATATTGATGCCGATGTCATGCACACGAGTACTTCTCAAGGCTTCATGGATGACATCTCAGGCAGTCGGATCATTCGTCCCGGTTTGCACTTCAACGACACCATCTTCTGCGCCTGGTCAGCAGACAATAATGGCGATCCCGTCGATGGGAGCTGGGATTTCGAGAGCCCTCGCGGTGCTCTGGGCGTCGCGCCACTTGGTCCGCTGGCGCATAGTTCGACAATCAGCTTCAATCTGTCGTCTTCGCACGGAAATCCATCGCTCGATTGGGGACCCTGGCTTCAGTCGAATAGCGATATTTTCGACTTCCACACTGGTGGATTGGGTACTCCTCAAGGCGATCGCGCCAAGTATTTCGTCATGCAGAATGGAGAGATCGACTACGATCAGTTGGAAACAGCACTCGACCACACACCGGATGGCTGGCTTCCACCCCCACTGATCTACGCCTCAGATATCTCAGACGGAGGGGATACACGTTTCGTCTTATCCTTCGGCCCGGCATTTATCGATACGGATGTGCCGACGAGATTCGCAGTCGTCTTCGCTGCTGGACATAACCTGCATGTAAATCCAACAGATTTCGATGACTTATTCGATCCTGCTGATCCCGGACCGTATCAGGCTTCGCTCGATTTTTCGAGCCTCGATGCGAATCTGACAATGGCTCGGCGTATGTACGATCACATCAACATGGGAGATGTTGACTGGAACGGCTACGTCGATATTGATGACATCGTCAGGCTGATAGGTTACGTGTTTCTGGCCGGGGATGAACCTGCCTATCTTCCAGTGTGCGACGTCAACTGCGATAGCGTAATCAACATGCTGGACATCATTGGAATCGTGAACTACGTTTTCAAAGGAGGAACAATGCCGACAGACGGATGCAACGACTGAGATTGTAGGTTATTGAACTGAAGAACAAATGGGCCTAACTGGAGTTGAACCAGTCACCTCGCGCTTATCAGGCGCGCGCTCTAACCAACTGAGCTATAGGCCCAATGGAAATTCCGTGCAAAGATTATAGAAACTCTGCCGCGAATGTCAACCGATTTTTCAGCGGCTTCACAGACGCGAATCTGCTTTATGTCATTACCGCAGATTTTCGAGTTCACGCATCGCCTCTTCCGCGCCCCGTGCGACTCCAGAGTAATTGAGTCCGGCGTTGGAAAGGACTCCTGTTTTGTACTGTGTGTTTCCCTTCGCTAATTGCATCTTGAGATCGACAATCCGCCTGCGAATCTGCTGGTATTTCGTATCCTCGGCCATAGATGGCTGGAGGTTCCCAGAAACAGCTATGGCGGCATCGAGCAATGATTCTGCCGCAGTCCTGAAACTGTCGACCCGCGCCTCATAGAATTCCTTCAGCACCGCGACCGTGTCGCCCGCCCAGTTCAGGACAGAATCCGCGAAAATGAGAAGCCGCTCCGCATGCTCGTACGATCCTCCACCTGAGGATTTCTCCTGCAACTTCGAAATCTCAGTTAGCGCAGCCTCAAACGAATCAGTCGCAGCGGCGTAGACTTCTGGCAGAAATCGATCGAGGCGTTGCCTCTGCACTTTCTCTATCTCGCCTTCGACCTTCGAGACCAGTTCATCGGGCGGGTTGCTGCCACCTCCGCAGCCGGTCAGAATTCCGGCAGCGATCAATATCGCAAGTAAGATTATCAAGTAACGTCGCACCTGTGCTATCTCCCTGGCAAAAGAATGAGTATTTCTATCAGACCGCAACGTAAGCACCATAGTAGTGTAAACACAAGCAAAATCTATCGCGATGCATGTGCACTTTCTGTTGCCCTGATTCCGGCGCTCCTGTCATCTTCGTGCCTCGGAAGGTAAACCGTCACCGCAAAACCCGGTTCGGTCGTTTTGCTCAATTCGAGTCGCCCATTCATTCCGGTGATGAGCTTCTTGACAGTGCAAAGCCCCAGCCCGTTGCCGTCCTCTTTGGTCGTAAAGAACGGCGTGAAGATTTTTCCCCTGATTTCATCGGGGATTCCGGGACCGTTGTCGACAACGCGCACGGCGACGAAATCCGTTCCTTCATCGACCGTCTCGATTGTAACTTCGCTCGTACTCGCCTCGATTGCGTTGAGCGTCAGGTTTGCGAGCACCTGTCTGACAGCAAGCTGATCGGCCCAGACTGATTTGGAACTCGCATGCAAGCGGCTGCGCAACGTCACTCCCCGTTCATCTGCAAGAGTTGACAGGCTGCTGATCTGCTCTTCGATCAGTCCCGGGAGATCTACCCATGCATTATAGAAACTGGTCGGCTGCGCGAATTCGAGAAATCTCGTGAGCATCTGTTCGGTCGCGGCTCCCTCGCGAGCTATCGCCTCTGCTGCCTGCCTGAGTTGCGGGTCATCTCTGGCGATCTTGAGCATCAGCCCGCCATATCCAACGATTGCGGTCATCGAGTTGCGCAACTCATGTGCGAGCCCGGCAGCCGTCTCGCCCAAAGCAGCCATCTTGTCCTTGTACGCGATGTCCTTCTGCAATCGCTTTATCTCAGTCAGGTCGGTCATAATGACCGTCGCTCCCACCTTTCTGCCGAACTCATCGCATATCAGCGTGGTTGATACACCGAGCGATAGCTCGCTCCCATCGGTGCCGATAATTTCGAGTTCGATCCGAGACGCGTTGATTTCATCGGTGAGCGTCTCAGTGATCAACTCCGCGAGCCTCGGCGTCCCAATCAGTATTTCGCTGAAATGACAGCCGAGAGCTTCAGTCTCGCCAATGCCGAGAAGCTTCTGTGCCGACATGTTGAAATTCGTGATCGTCCCTTCTCTGTCGCAACTGATCAGGCCGGACGCCATGCCTGCGAGAATATACTCGTTGAATTGTTCGAGCCGTGCGGCGCGTCTCTGTGTCTTATGATACAACTCCTGGAGCCGCTTTTCTTTCTCCCTGAGTTCTTCGATCATCGCCTGAAATGTCGCGACTATCTGCTCCACTGACGAGTCTGATGGCTTATCCGGCAGATGTGCATCCTGAGCGGCCTTCTTCATCTTCCGATACGGTTTCAGCGTCACGCGCAAATAGAGATAGCTCAGCAGCACGATCGCAAGCAATCCCGATAGCTGGAAGAATACGCTGAATCGGGTGACATCGGTTATGAGCTTTTGCCTCTCGGCCCGTTTCACGGTTCTGAGAATGAAACAACGGCCATCGCTTGTCTCGAATCGAATCATCAGCGCATAAGAAGGCGCCTTACTCTCAGAATCAGGCTTTGAGGTCACAACTCCGCCGGAATCAAGAGTGCATATCTGGCTGCCGCCGAAGCGCGAACCGAAACTGTCGTTCGAGTCAATCTCTTCCAGACTGATACTGTCCGCGAATACATCGCTGACGAACCTGTGCCAATCCCTCGTCGATGATTTCAACGCGGGTTGATCTCCCAGGTACGTCTCGGCTCTGCGAGCGCTTTCGAGCAGGTCTGAGAATACCTGATCTTCGAATATTCCTTGAAGCTGCGTCGCGATCCGAATCGATGAGAAGTTGACGAGAACCAGAAACAGAATAATCAGGATCAGTACGCCGTACAGTTCAGTCTCGTACTTCATCCTCTCCCTTCCGACTGGATTCAGAAGTCGCAGCAATGTTTTTGGAATCGTCATATATAGAATGTATCGTCACAATCGAACGATCCAAAAGCCAAAAAGTTTTTCGAGATATGCAAAAGAGGAAGCGCAACAAAGTGACTCGTGTCGGGGAGACGATATCGCACACTTCCGGCGCATCGTGGCTCAGGCGCACATGGTCCAACCCGGCCTACAGATTCGTCGCGCTGATACTGGTCGGCAGGTACTGGTACAGCACCTTCGAGTTCATGCATCTCTACTTCTGGCAGGTGACGCTGATCCTGATGATTACGTCGGTCTGGGAGTTCTGGATCGAGTGGGGACGGACTGTATACTTGAAGTTGTTCGTCACTGTTGCCGAGCCTGCGTTTTTGTTCATCGGAGTTAATGAACTCAAGCCTCAGCTTGTGATCGATCATTTCATCAACTACGTTCCGTTCATCGTGCTGATGGTAATTACGCCAAAGCTCTCTGTAAAACGACGGGTCGTCGGTATTGCAGCAGGAATCGTAATGCTTTTTATCGGCCACATCGGCCTGATGTCTCTCGCCTATGCCGCGACATCCAACTACGGCCTGACTCAGAAAGCGTTCTCGGTGTTGTTCCCCGGTTTCCTCGTGAACGACAGCCTGCCATTCATCCTCTGGGCGATCATCGCAAGCGGATGGCTGAAGGAGGTAATTGCATCGGCACGCAAGTCACGAACACGTGACTTATGATCTCCGTGGGCGGCAGACGTTCAGAGGTTGTCCCAAAATATCCGAAAAGCAGGTAATCATGTTTGCGAAAGAAAATAGCGTCATTCCCGCGCAGGCGGGAATCTATTGAATGCGTTGATGTTAAATAGGCTCCCGTGGTATCCTGAGCAAAGCGAAGGGCCTTCGCGGGAGAGACAGAGTCAGCTTACCGCTTGAGTTAATCAGGACTTTCGGGACAGCCTCTCCACGCATGTCCTGAGCTTCGAAGGGTCTGCCCCAAGGCAACTGCGTTACGTTAGAATCTTGACTGTTATCCCTGAGTTCATATCTTCTCAGCATGCAACGAATCCTGATAATCGGCACTCCCGGTGCGGGCAAGTCGACTCTGGCAATCGAGATGGGAAACCTGCTGAACCTGCCCGTTATACATCTCGATCAGGAGTTCTGGCAGCCCGGCTTGGTGAAACCTGAGTTATCAGACTGGCGACCAAAAGTCGAACAACTTGTTGCACGTGACAGATGGATCATCAATGGTAATTACGATTCATCAATGGACATCAGGCTTCCGAGAGCCGATACCGTGATCTGGCTCGACTTTGGCATCCCGACTTGCATGTGGAGAATCGCCAGGAGAGTCATGCGATTTAGGGGTCGAGTTCGTCCGGACATGGCCGATGGTTGTCCGGAATCGATCGATCCGACTTTCATCCGGTTCGTGTTGTCATTCAGACGGAAAATCAGACCGAGAATTGTCTCACAAATCGATCAGATTTTCGCAGGAGGCAATCTGATAATTCTGAAATGCCCTACGGATGTTGATCGTTATCTTAGCAATCTGAAAGAAGAATACATGTGAGATGGAACTCGCACGTTTGTCCCGCAGGCATTCCGAAGAACAGATGTCATGCCCCCCTTCGTCAAACTCAGGACTATGCGAGTGGGCATGACCTACGACTGTTACTCTTGCGATACTTTGGGACGGTGTTCGAAATGCAAGCCGAACTCAAAAATCAAACCGTTTGAAAAGGGAAAATAGTCAGAGCTGCTTTCTGCAATGTAATTGTAACGTATACCTCCGTGTAGAGCAATATGATCAAAAAGCCTGAAAATCACTCCTAATCCGGGTTGAAAACAAAGTTCAAGGTCGTATTGTGTTATAATACTCTCAAAATGTGACCTGACTGAGAATCCGCAACCGAGGCTGGAAACAAATGAAATCCGGTCGTATTTCAAGAATCTCCACTGGATGTCTGTGAGGAAGCATGAAAGTGTGTATCCAGTATGATCCATTATCGATGAATTGGCAGATTTGTATTCTGAGTGTACCCGGAAGAATCGTATTCCAGGGCGAATCTTTCTATCTGTCTTCAGAAACGAGCTAAGATAGATTTCAACACTAATCGAACGTTCTTGTGTTAGATAACGGGGTGACGAGCACTCAGGAGCAGCAATTTCGTCCTGGCGATATTCTCCGATACCAAATCCGAAAGATTGTGCATGCACCAACGAATTTGGAGATAGGAATATCACAACAAATACAGCGGCGAATCCAAGGTGTTGCAATAACCCCTGTCCTTTCATTCCTTCTTTTCCTCTTCCCTCTTCTTGATTATCTCCGCAAGTCTCTCTCTTCGTTCTTTGAGGCGTGATCTTTCAGATTTGAGCGCGTCGCGGTCTTTGTCAAGCACAGCGTTATCTATCTGCTCTTTCAGCGCATCGATCTTCTCGCCCATCTCATCGTACATCTCTCTGAGTCTCTCAATCGACTCGGCTTTCTCGGCTTTGTCGAAGACGACATCCTCTGGCGCTGATGTATATGAAGGCTCTTCGGCTTTCGTTGTCCTGTCAGTCACTGGCATAAACACACGTCCCTTGTCGAGTGCGCGCGTATTCATAAATGTCGGCGAAACAATCTCGACACCGCCCTCATGCAGCGAATCGAGCATCATCTGACGCAGCTTCGACCGCGCCGATATGATCTGCTTGACCTCGGTCAGGAGACCCGCCACACGATATGTCACGGAGAAATCTCCCAGATCGACAACCTGCACGAACGGCTCCCGAAGCTCAGCCATTCCCGCAGCTTCGAGCAGCAATTCCTCGATTCTCCGACGCGGCACACCATAGCCGAGCGAGACTGTAGCAGTGATAATCGTCCCGGATGACCGCGATACCGATACGGGATGGGTCACGAGATAAAGATTCGGCAGCGTTGTCAGATCGCGATCCTCGGTCTGAATCTCGACATGGAACAGGCCGCGATCCGAGACACGCCCGAAATGCTCACCGACCTCGATAAAATCGCCTGCACGGAAATTCCGTATCGCGCGAAGCATCATCCCAGCCATCAGATTGCCGAGCAGCGTTGTCGATGACAGCGCAATCGCGGCAGATAACAGTATTCCAAGAAGGCTCAGCAATTGACCGCGCGATGTCTCAGAAATCGGAAGCAGAAGGATGATAACGAACAGTGCAATCAGAGTCAGAATCATGGTCGCAATCTGACGCCTGAATCGGAATTCGAGCTTCCCCTTGAAACGCCGGTTGAGAATCAGTTGCACGGCATAGAGCACGACCAGCACGACGACCAGCCCAGCCACATTCGGCAGACTGGGAAGCACCCAGTTATATATATTTTCGAGGATTTGCATTTGTAATTTTCCCGTGTTTCACACGAAACTAATCAATCGCATGAACACGGTCAATATAAAGAGTTGCTTAGAATAGGTCCGGCAGTAACGAGCACACAATCCCGCTTCAATAGAGTGAAACCGCAGAAGCACAGCCTCTGCGGTCTCAAATGACATCAAACAATTTCAGCCAAAGCTAACAGTCCGGCGTCCCGTCACCGTCAGGGTCGCACGGTGCGTTGCCGCCGGCGAAGATATACTGTATCAAGTACACCACATCATCGATATCAACATAACCGGAACAGTCGGCGTCACCTGCTTCAAGTGGTTGAGGTGCAGGGCCACCGGCGAAGATATACTGGATCAGGTAAACAACATCATCGATGTCTACATCACCGCTTGCGTCAGCGTCTCCGCAAATATACAGAACATGCACATCGATCGAATAATCCTCAACTTCCCCGTTCTCCGTATTGCCACACGGTGGCGGATATGTCTCATAGTTCACGCGCACTCTCATTCTGGTCATGCCAGAGGCAGCGCCTGTCGGTGGGACTACGTTTCCAGTATATGGACCCTCACCGGTGAAGACATCGAGGTCAACCTCTTCATCCATCTCGAATACAAAGTTCTGGTTCCAGTCTACCCAAACCACACCAATATCATAGGTGTAACCGTTAGCGATCTCAATGGTGATCGGGTAGCTCTGCCCTGTTTCCATGACAGTAGACAGGCTTGTATAATCACCGTAGTTGTCGCATTCAGTGACGTTGTCAATGTCGCCTACGGCGACACGGGCAATGTATTTGTTGCCGTCGCAGTCACCATCAGCGGCACAGTATACTGCGATTGCTTCTCCGACAACATGAAGAGTATATGGTCCCTCTGCGCCATCATCGAGCAAGACCGGGTAGTAGTATGTCCCCGGATCGAGATAGTCCCAGGTGATAGTCAGGTTACCATCCCCACAGTCCTCAGTGTTGTATTCACCTGACGCGGTGCTGCTTATGCATGGGCAGCCAATGGCAAGATTCAGCCAGGCATTGGAGAAGGCCGGTTCGGTGGTGCAGTAGTCAAGAGTAACGATCATGGTAGTATCAAGTGTGAAAGCATGCCATGTGTGGCCGCCATCAAAGAGATCGCACTGATGCGATGCGTATGTATTGTCACCCTCAAACATAACAGGTACGCCATCACTAAGCGTAACGGGTGTAACATACTCACAATCGTCATTCTCAAGGCACCTGACATTCAGAATCCCATCGCCGGTATTCTTGTTCCAGCCACCGACTCCTATCAGGTACGTGTTGCCTTCCACAATGCTGACGTTGAGTTGAGATTGCTGAGAGAACTCGCCGCAAGCATCAGAGGCATCGTTACAGCCAAGTATCGGATCATAGAAAGGATTAACGCCGTCGTACACAGCCAGTTTTGTGTTGTAACTTGAACCACACAAACTGAATACACCCGTGCCGGTGCAGGTAGCAGTGTAGCAGTACCACAATGTCGGGGAGATCAGGCAGCCGCCCGGGCCATCGGGAGTAGCCTGTTTTGTGGAAAAAGCAAGATCAACAACATCGTCAATCGGCATGCAGGTTTCCCAGGCGTCATTCTCCATACGATCATCTACGGACCGGATAGTCAAAGTAAACGACGGGATGCAGGTCGGAGATGGCCAGGTGTCAACCATAACGTAGTAGGTCCCCGGATCAAGTGAGACATTGTAAAGACCGTGAGCGCCTTCGCCAATGGTTGAGAACTGGATACAGCCAGTCTCATCGGGCGGGCAGTTGTCGTCAATCAGGATACCGGTCCAGTTTGTCGAACCCGGATCCATAAATATGTCCACAGTGACTGGCTCGACAACATCAAGCTGATAGATTATATCCTCCCCGCCGTCATAGTTGTATTCTTCCTCGAGACAAGTGTTATCATAGTTATTGCCCCTGCTACATGTGTAGCTCTCATGAATATACGAATCATTGTTCGGTCCGCCGGTCATGTCGTTCGGCAGCTTGACCTCGACAGGGTCACCGCAGCTATCCCCGGGATATTCTATGAAGAGTTCGAGGGTCAGGTCAAAATCGGGAATACAGTCGGGGGGCGGCCATGTGTCGACCATGATGTAGTACGTGCCTGCAGCCAGATCGACATTTACCATGCCGTGTGGAACTCCACTTTCTCTGACACTCTTGGCAATGCACGTACTCGGATTAGGCGGACAGGAATCATCAATCAGTATCCCCGTATAGATCGTGCCATTGGGATCAAATAGAATACTCAGATGGAGACTCTCGGATAGATTCAACTGGTAAATGATGTCCTCACCGCCATCAAAGCCACCCAGGCAGGTGTTGTCATAGCTATTGCCTCGCTCACAGGTCGTCTGCCCGTAATCGTAGTACGGCAGATCGGCTGCTCCTATATTGAGAACAATCGGGTCAGTGCAATCATCGCCGACTGCGCGCTGTTCTTCCGGCAGCGATGGAACATATTCAGTTGTTGAAGCCTTCCTGGACTCGACTTCTTCCAATCTGGCGGCTTCTTCCAGCTTGTCGGCAACTTTCTCATCGAAGCTTTGATCCGTTGCTCGATTCTGATCGGGCAGCACACCCAATGATACCGGCTTGACGCTGGAAGAGGTATTTTCGATACCTTCTCCAACAACCACCAATGTAAACACTGACATCAGCATTCCGACCAGAAAGATGGCTACAGTTGCTCTGGTTTTCACGACGTACCTCCTCAGTACAAACTGCTCACGTGAAGCAACAGCTTGTTGTTAACAATTATTACCACGACATGTACTATCCTGAAGAGTGACAATACTCAACAGAATCTGTAAGCTGCAACATATACGACGTCATCCATTTTGTCAAGCGAATTCTTGCCACAAGACAGGAAATTCATGTATCTGTTGTCGACATCTGTGGACACAAAATGAGGGGCGAAGGGTGCTACATGCGCTTGTCAGGTTCGAGAGTTGTTTTCTTTTTCAGTGCTAGGCTTTTTTCATCCAACTTTGAGCAGTTGAATGGTCAATATCACTCTTCGCCAATTGTAGGACTAATAGGATTCTTGAACATTTCAGGAACATCAATCAATGCACTCATCCGTCTAAACTTATCGCGTATCTCACTGATGTACCATGCTGTAAACTGCTCTTTCTCTCCGCAGCGAAACCTCAGTATCATTAGCTCGTTCGCACGAAGGAGAAATTCAGCAGCGAACTGGGCACAACACTCTTCACTCTCAGGATTTCTCAGTAAGGGACCTTCTCGGGTGCCCGCCACCAATGTCAATAAACTCGATGCATCATGAGCATGGCAAATGCCAGCCCAACGCCGATACAGGATCTCGTACTGCGCACCTCTATCAAGTCGTTCTGCTAGCTGATCAATACTGGATATCTTCTTGTCGCCCGTATCACAGAGACGACACCAAAATTTCTTCCCGACTAGTTTATTCCATTTTTCCTCGAATTCAACGAACTCCGGTCGCTTCAGAAGATTTCTCAGCGGCTTCGACTTCGAATCAGAGTCAATCAAGAACTTCTCAGGGATTGATTTTATCCACTTGTCCTTCTGAACCTTCCTTTTGAGCGTCTTTCCTTTGTCAGTGGACGGGTCAAAGGTTTCGTAAAGGTCAATACGTCTATGGGCATAGGAGGTCAGCCACGCCAGCGACCTAGATCTGTAATCATCTTGACAAACATATTCCAAGGACAAAAGAGCCTCGAACGCGCTTCTGACAAGTGGAACCGCTGGCACATCGCAGACTTCCCTGGTGAGAACTTCGACTCCATCGCTCATTTCGATTATGTGAAGGAAAAGCACAAGTGGTGTGAGATCGACATTCTCCTCATCGCCACAAGATGCTGCGCATCTTGCAAATAGTGCAGTTGAGTAATCTACTAATGTTCTTATTACAGATGCGTCATTGTCAATCCGATCCTTTGCTAAGACCCTTGATGTCTCTCTATCCAGTATTCCGGGCAATGCACCCATATCACTTCTCCGATGATTACAGAGATGTCACGCCCCGAGTGGGCATGACCTACAACTACAACTTACTAACCTACGATCGATCAAATTCTCCCAGCAATTCATCCGCTTGTTTCAGCGAGGTCTCTGTCAGCTTGTCGCCGGAGAGCATGCGGCCGATTTCGTCGCGGCGCTCGTCGTCGGAAAGCTTGCGTATTTTGGTCACCATGCGACCGTCTGATTTTTCTTTGTAGATACAGAAATGATGTTCGCCCGCCGCCGCGATCTGCTGCAAATGCGTGATGACAATGACTTGATGTTTCTTCGACAACTCCCGTAACTTGCGGCCAACTGCCGAGGCGACCTCGCCCCCGATCCCCGAATCGACTTCATCGAAAACCAGCGTTTCGAGTTTTTTCCTCGCAGCGCCGACACTCTTGAGCGCGAGCATCACTCGCGATAACTCGCCGCCCGAAGCGATCTTCGCCAGCGGTCGAAGCTCCTCTCCCCTGTTCGCGCAGAAATAGAACTCGACGTCATCGATGCCGTCGCGCTCGACGCGGTACCGGCGATTGTCCAGTTCGATCAACCCTGATTCATCCCCGCGTCTGGTCAACCGCACCTCAAGCTGCCCTTTCGGAATGCCGAGTCGACCCAGTTCTTTCTCGACCCGCCTGGACAATTTTGCGGCATTCTCTTCCCGTTTTTGTGACAGACGTATGGCGGCTTCCGACAATTCCGTCTCAATACTGCAAAGCTCACTCTGCTGTTTTAGAATCTGCTCCGACAGGTCTTTGTTCGATTCGAGTTCAGCCTTCGCTTTCGCGTAGTAGTCGTTGAGCGCCTGAATCGATCCGCCGTATTTTTTCTTCAAATTGTAGTAGACATCGAGCCGCGACTCGATCTCCTGCAATCGCGCCGGATCAGCCTGCACGCTTTCGGCTCTCGATGCAAGCGTTCGCCCAATATCCTCCAGCACATATCTCGAACCGGCCATGCTTTCAAGTGATGCTTTAAGACTGGGATCGATCTCGACAATGTCCTGAATCGTCGCCTCCAGTTGAGACAGCCGGACTGAGATACCGTCGTCAGAAATCGAGAGACCATCGGCGACAAATCCGAGAGCGGTTCTCAATCTGTCCGCATTTTCGAGGACTCGTTTTTCAGCATTCAGTGCATCTTCTTCTTCAATCGACAATTCAGCCTGTTCTATCTCACGCACCTGGAATCTGTACAGCTCCGCCATCTCGCTGTTACGTTGTGCATTAGCATGCAATATCTCAAGTGTACGTTTAGCATCATATCTCCGGTCGAACAGGTCGGAGACTTCGGCGCTGAGCGGTATCAGACCGGCAAAACTGTCGAGGAATTCAATATGATGATCGACCGTGATCAGGTATTGTTGCTGGTGTTGCCCGACAAGATCGAACATGGCGGCACCGATCTCCTTAAGGCTCGACAGCGGGACCATCCTGCCATTGACCAGCGCGCGCGACAATCCTCTCGCCTGGACCTCGCGTCTGAGCATGAGCGTATCGCTGTTCGTGTCTATCTCCAGGCGTCGGAGAATATCCAGCGCAGCATCAGGAGCATCGCATATCTCGGCTTCGACAACCGCGATGTCTTCTCCCACACGAACCATCTCTGTTGATGCGCGCTCTCCGAGGATCAGATTCAGAGCACCGACCAGAATCGATTTGCCTGCGCCGGTCTCGCCGCTCAGGATCGTAAGTCCGGCGTCGAACTCAACTGACAGATCGCGTACGATCGCGTAGTTCCTGACTGATAGTTTTCGAAGCATCAATGTTTAATATAACCAGAACCGTCTCGTGCCGGAAGAGAATTCAATGGCGGCGTTTCAGTTCAATCGATGACACAAACCTGAAGACAAACATTCCGAGTCCACTCCCGGCACAGCATCCTGCGATGAACCGGAGCAGATTGCCGGATTCGTAGACGCCGAACTGCTGACAGACGATATCGATCAACCCCAGCGCACCGGTGATAAGAAAAGCGCGTTCTACCACCCGACCCGGATCAGCGTCGGCTCTGAAGACGTAAGACGAAGAATAGAATCCAAGGTATGCGCCCACGCATCTTGAACAGAGCGCGAATGGCGCACAGCCGAAATAGAAGCAGCGATCCGGCATCTGATGACAGGTCAGTCCGAGAGCATCATAGAGAAATCCTGCGGGCTTCGACAAGCCAAGCAGCCACATGACAGGCGCAATCAATGAGAGCAGCACCAGAAGGCCGGCGGCGCCGCTCAGGATTGTGCGGAGATTATCAGAAACAAAGCGACCGACAATGTCGGCCGCTTTGGAAATATCTGCGGGTATTTGTCCCATCGGTCGCAATCGCGATCAGCGCCTAACCCACGTTTGCGGCCTCTTTTTTCTTCATCGCCTCCTGATATATCTTGCCGTACAGGAAGCTGACTCCGAGATTCGCATAGAATGCTGTGAACAGGTATCCGATAAGAAGCGCTATGATACCGAGCGAAGAGATGATGGAAAATATAATCGACATCACCAGCACGCCAGCCAGGCCTGCCATGTTTTCGCGAGTCAGTTCCATGATCTCATTGAAATTGAAGACCTTGTTCAAATCTCCCGTCACAGCGTATTTACCATACAGGATCGGAAGAACGAGCATCGCGAAAAGGAAATAGAAGATCGATAACACCTGGATGCATGGTATGAACGAAAGAATGATACCGGGGATAAAAGCAACCAGCGCAATGATAAATGCAACCAGTCCTTTCGTGAACAGTTCACCCCAGTTATCCCACTCCGGCAACTGCGCTTCCTGATCCTCATATGATCGCTTAATGACCAGCATCATGTATCCGAGCACGAACGGAATGCCAATCAGGAAAAACGAAAGCAAAACGAACGCTGCGCCGATCAGAATCTTGGGCAGCCAGTTCTTGTCCTCAAACATAAATGTAAATGATCTTGCGAGATCGGGCATATAACCTCCCTGTAAAGACAACCGTTAAGTCGATACCCACTTCGCATCGTACTTAAACCATAGCTTATCACATGTCAACAAAAACAGAGCGCTCACTCGAACGCATCCGGATCAAAATCGACTTCATACAGACTTGGGAGCTTGCCGTGGTAACCGGCGACCACAAGATACAGCTTCGAGCCGTCTCCGTTCCAGATCACTGAGCCGCAGCTCTTGCCCTCTGGAAGATCAATTATCCTCACTGTCTTCCTGTCAGAGATCCGAACGACCCAGGGGTCCCAGTGCAGGCCATCCTTGAGTCTCAGGAATGCCACGTATTTTCCGTCGGGCGATGGCGTAGCCCAGCTTTCACTCAATTGCGTAGCGACGAGAGTCGAGACCTTGTTGGTCTTAGAATCCATCAGGAAGAGATCCTCACTGAATTTACCAGAGATCGAATCAGAAGCAGCGAACACCAGTGTTTCCGAATCAGGGAACCACTTAGGCAGGTAACCATACTTGCTCGCCGTCATCTTGCGATAGCGATTGCGATCGATCTCATAGAGCCAGATAGCAGTCTCGCCAAGAATCCCGAAAGTCATAGCGATCTTGTTCCCGTCCGGCGAGATATCCATCTGCTTGACTTGGAGCACATCACTCGGTTTCATGCCGAGCTGATACATCTGGTCGGCGGAATAACCAGGGTCAAACTGTTCCAGTTCTGTCAGACGGACCGGTTCGCCGTAAGGGTTGTCAACATCATGCAGCCAGATATCGCAGAAGGTGAGGATTTTGTCGACCAGCGCCACATGCTTGCCGTCCGGCATGAACGCAAACGCCTGCACCTTGTCGCGATTGAAATCGATGTCCGGAAACAGCGTAGTCTCCTTGCCGGTCTTCGGATCGCCCAGCGTGAGACGACTGTATGATGTGTTATTGGCTTCGATGTACTTGAAGAACGCTACCTGATCGAGCGAATCTACATACTCGGGGAAATAGAGATCTGTAAAGAGCAATTTCCCGGGCGCTTCGTCCTGAGCAACCGCAGACATCGGAAAGCAGAAAGCTATCACGGTCACAACAAACAACACAGTGCGGAGTGCTTGCATTTTCATCATGTCATAATCTCCTTTGGTTCTGTCGAATTTATCGGCAGATAATACACCAAATCCAACCAAATGGCTATATCAATCTTACAGTGAATGCTGCGCGGAGTTCAGGAAATTCGTCCCGAAATATTGCGTGGCCTCTTATCATGCTCAGAATGAGTGGTACACTCTTAACGCTTCAACTAATCCCTTGACACCGCCAATGCTCCTGATATATTGCCGTGTCTATGGCGTGGGGCCGTAGTTCAGCTGGGAGAACGCTTGACTGGCAGTCAAGAGGTCAGGGGTTCGAGCCCCCTCGGCTCCACCAGAAAATATGAAGCCTGCAGATTCTCATCCGCAGGCTTGTTTCATATCAGTTTGTACATCTCCGCAAAACGTGTCAACAAATATTGTTCTGTCAGTCTGGAGCGGGAATCAGCAGAGAGAATCAGACTTTCAGGTGAGTGAAAAACTCCTCGGACGAACTGAGCACGGAATCGAACGCCTCGCACGTGCCTTCAAACGGATGCACAATCCCGAATGTGTGGCCCGTCTTTGGAATCATACGAAGTTCGGTGCGAGACTTGTCAGACCAGTCGAATAGCTGCTGAGCTTCTGATGGCGGAACGGAAATATCCTGTTCTCCGTGGACAATAAGCAGCGGTCGATTCAATTCTCTGGCTGCACTTTCGAGATTCAGCTTGTCATGCTTATGTTCGTCTATATCATTGAGCAGAGTAGCATTGAGCCGCATCACCTGTTTTGTCCGCTGGTTCATCACTTTGAAGTAACCGCGATTTTTCCATTCACGTCTGAGTTTGTCGGAATACCTGTCAAAACTGGCTATCGACGACCAGATTGCGACAGCGGCGACATCCGGTTTCTTATGCGCGGTCGCCAGCGCAATCCCGCCGCCGCGACTGTGTCCGAGAACTCCGATTCTCTGACCGCCGATGTCACCGAAGAAGCCATTATTGACCGCGTCGATGATTTCGGAGAGTTCTCTGACTTCGCGCGAGAATGTATTGCGTGCAAACTTGTCGAGTTCGTCGAATTCTGTAAGGCTCTCCCCTACTCCGTTGTGGGAGAAATTGAATGTGAGAACCACGAATCCTCTGTCGGCAAAGTATTCACCGATGTATGGCCAGAATCCCCAGTCCTTGAATCCCTTGAAACCGTGGACGAAAACGACAATCGGACCTGTTCCGAGATTGTCCTCGCCAAAAAGTGTAGTCCGAATTTTCTCTCCGTCGCTCGCAGTAAAGACAATATCTCGTTTCATAGTGACGCGAATATGCTCTGGCTTGTCAGTGAAGTCAATAGATTAGACCAACGTTTGCAGTATTCTCCGGCAGGTCATCGGTCGCTGATCCCGTCATTGACCCCGATCTTCGAGGGGATCCTGAGGGACACGCTTTCGGCGCAAGATCAGCCGGAGCAGTCGCAAGACCGTCACTGCGAGCGAAGCGTGGCAGTAGTAGGGAAGAATCCGAAATGGTTCTGTCATGAACAGAAGATGGCGGGACTCGCTTCGGGTCGCTGCTCTACTCGAAGACAATTCTCATGTCCCGAACTCTTGTAGCTCACGTCCGCTTGGGACGTGAGAATAAAAGCACGCTATTGAGATGTCACGCCCCCCTTCGCCAAACTCAGGACTGAGCAAGCGGGCATGACCTACTCAATTGGCTACTCGCTGAGTTTCTCTTCGATTCTTTTCACCGCTTCGATGAGCTGATCGACCTTGCTTTCCAACTCATCAAGGTCCTTCTTTTTTGCCATCCTCATGTTCTCGATAGTCGATGTCACTTCTGTGGCAACTTTGTCCCTGATACTTTTAGTCGATTCCTGCGCCTTATCGAGAAGCTCGATTATCGCGTCGGATCGTTTCGACTTTGTTACTTCGCCCTTTTGAATCAGATTGTCGATAATCTCTTCAGCCTTCTGCCGCGTCACCTCCATGGCGCCCAGCGATGCCAGCACTGTTTTCTTGAGTATATCCATACCGCTCTGACCTCCTTCTGCTATGAGCGTTTTGAGAACTCCAATCGTGGCTCCCCTGTCCGACCAGCTTCCAAGCGAACCTATGAATGTCTGACCGAGCACAGATACCGTCACATCGGCGCCGGTCCTGTTTTCGATCACCTTAACAACCCGTCCCGCCTTGACCAACTCAGCGACTTCCGGAAGCGTTACACTTCGACCCCGCTGAGGATCATAAAGCCGCCGATTCGAATATCTTCTCAGGACATAGTCCATAATACATTATGGTGCACTGCACCATGATTGTCAAGAAAAAAAGGCCAGCCGTATTATGACATCGAGGCAAGCACGATATTGATGATTTCGAGCAATCTCTCGCATGAAAACGGTTTCTTCACAAACATGTCGCCGCCGACCTGGAAGGATTTACCTCTGTCGTCGCGCGAATCTTTACCGGTCAGGAAGATTACCGGGGTCGATGCTGTCGCCGAAGTTTTCTTGAGTTCCTCACATATCTCGTACCCATCCATATTGGGCATCATTATATCGAGCAGCACCAGATCAGGCTTAAACTCCTTCGCCCTCTCTATGCCCATAATCGATGAGTTCTCAGTAGCCACTTCATAGCCGGCATTATCGAGGAACGCTTCTATAATCTGCGTTATTTCTGATTCGTCATCGATGACGAGAATCTTTGCGGTCTTCGTTCTCGTCGATGTTCCGTTCTGTGTTTCCATATACTTATTACGTCGGCCTGTTTTCCAGGGACTATAACAAAAAATGACGTTTCTACAATGTTTTTGCCAGCGACACTGCCATTCTCAGCGATTGAGCCAGTTCCTCGGCCATAAACGGCTTTTTCACGTACATCGTGCCACCTTTCGCGAAGCTGCGACAAAGATCATCTTCGATGCACTTTGCGGTCAGATAGACTATAGGGATATGGCGCGTACAGGGGTCCGCCTGCACCTCCTCGGCGAACTCGTAGCCATCCATTTCGGGCATCATAATATCGAGGATGATAACATCAGGCAGCAGCTTTCGTACCAGTCCGACAGCCCTTCGCGGATCGGATTCTCCGACAACATCGATCCCGAAATCCTTCATCAGTTCGGTGACGGTCTCGATGATGTCCTCCTCGTCGTCAACTGCAACGGCAAGGAGACTCGGATATGTGTCATCGAGAACGGTTGGACCGTCATACGTGTCAAATTGCGGGTCAACGTTGATCATTTCGTCCCCCTCATTATCCTGTTTCCGGCGCCATTTTTGACTGCCGTCTCCAGCACATCCACAAGAATACTTCCCTTGATGGGTTTCCGGATGTACAACTGGCCACCCGATGCAAACGATTTTGTGCAGTCTGTCTGTATGTCGTAACCGGATATGAATACTACAGGGACATTGGAAAGTCTGTCGATGGCGCCAATGCGTCTCGCCAGATCGTAACCGTCGACCTCGGGCATACCGATGTCGAGCAGTATCACGTCCGGATCAAACGCCTTGAGTTTCTCGAGAGCTTTCACAGCACTCCGCTCGGCAACGATCTCCATTCCCCGTGTTGTAAGATAACGATCGATGAAATCAAGTACCAGAGGCTCATCGTCGACCGCGAGCACTCTGAGTTTTTCATTATTCACGAATACACTCCTGCCCATCTCACCTGCTGACTCTATTATCATTTATCGACAGCAGTTGTGACGATTTAACCAGAAATAATGCGATGATAGAATGCGGGACGGGGGTCGGCGATTGCATCGTTGTCGGTCGTTACCCGTTCCAAATTGGCAAGGTCCGGATCGAGATCGCCTGATCGGCATTCGCCTCAGGCTCGCCGAACTCAGGCAGCATCCGGACATAGCCGACTTTCATAGCTCAACCCTAAGTGTCCGGGGGATAAACACTGTCAGTTCCTGACCAGATGAAACGATTCGATCTTCCATTTGATGGTCTTGAGAAGTCTGACATGGCTGCGCGACAACGAATCAGAGTATATCGCATCCGACGGCATGAGAACGAAACTGAGATGCGCCGAATCGCTCATGACTTTGATATTCTGCGCCGCAAGCTGAGTCGAAACATCGTCATAGCTGCACTCGATGAGAAACCGGTTGGCTTCATAGCCGTTCTGTTTTGCCTGCGGACTGAGATGATTCTCGATTTTCATCAGGTCGCCGGTTGTCACGCCCGATTCGAGATCGCCAGTTATCGCCTCGATAGCCTCGCGATCCGATATCGCTTTCTGCGGAGCGCAACAGATAGCGGCAACCAGTATAGCTGTCAATAGAACGCAAATCCTATGTGTCATCCGTAACCTCCTGCAGTCGTGGCAAGGTTGCCGTAAATATCGCGCCACCCCCCGCTCGATCCTCGTATTCGAGACTTCCGTCGTGATCCGAGATGATCCTGTGGGAGAGCGCCAGCCCGAGGCCGGTGCCACCATCTTTCGTCGTGAAATAGGGACGGAATATCTTATCCTGATCGCCCCTGTCTATGCCGGGACCATCGTCCTCGACCGCCATTCGCAGCTCCGAATCCGACAGCGCGCTTGCGCTGACACGGATCGATGCGCCTGAATGACATGCCTCGATGCTGTTCTTTATCAGGTTTATCAGTACCTTCCTGATCTCGTCAGGATTGCCTTTCATGATAAGATCACGATTGACATCTGCTGCCAGTCTGATGCCTTTGTCCGCAGCCTCCTGCTGCATGAGTCTCATGACATCATTGCACATCTCAGAGAGATCGAACACCTCCTGCTTCGTGGCATGCGTACGAGCCAGCGCGAGGAACTGGATTATAATCTCGTTGAGTCTTTCGATCTCTGCTTTTATGTTCCCGACGAGTTGATCGTACTCGTCCCGGTCGGACTCCGGTGTGAACTCAGATCTCAGTCGCTGCGACGCAATCGAGATTGAATTCAGAGGGTTTCGTATCTCGTGAGCAACGCCGGCTGCAAGATTGCCGAGTTCGGAGAGCCGTTCCGATCTCTTGGCCACTCGTTCGAGTTTCCTGCTTTCGGTAACGTCGTATGAGACCGCCACCGCCCCAATCGGATTGCCATCCTCTGAAGTCACCTTTGACGCCACAACCAGAAGGGAGAGCTTCCTGCCGTCCTTCGCAGTAACAGTTTTCTCGGTTCGTATTGTCGCACTTGCGCCCTGAGCGACTTCCGCGAGCATCAACGGATCGCCATCGAAGAGTTTGCTATATGACTTGCCTGTCGCCTCGGTCTGACGAAACCCGAACATCCCCTCGGCTCTTGGATTGAAAAGCGTAATCTCGCCGGATTCATTGACCACGACCACCGCGCTCTGCATCGAGTCGAGGATATTGCCGGTCAGGGTTTTCATCGTCACGTATGAGCTTTCGAGTGTGCGGTAGTTGAGATTAGCGAGAAACAGCGTGACGACGAGAAACGATACGATGAAGAGAATAGTGCCGATTGCAATCAACTGATACTCGAAATTCCCTGTCACCTGCTCATAGCCGTCCATCGACAGACCGATCCTGAGCAGTCCGGGCGGAAGCCCTTCGGTGATGAATGGTCTCGCGACCTCCAGCACATCTCTCCCCTCAAACGGAACGATTCGAGAACCGTAGCCACCCTCCTCGAGAATACTCAGCAGGAATTCGTCAGCTTCGATCCGCTTCACCTGGCCGAAACTGTGCGACGAAAAAATCACTCCCTCGTAACTCTGCATGAAGACATACTCGATTTCGGGATCCATCCCAATTCGTCTCACCAGAGAACCGATTCCTATCCGGTCGTTGAATCGCTCCAGTATGCTGTAATCGGCAAAAAGAATCACCGCGCCGGGAGCATCGATTCTCGCCGTTGCGAGTACGAGTTGTGCAGGGATAACCGGGTTCTCGTCATCGAGTACAAAACTCGCCGACCTGATCCGTCCCATCACAATGTCATCGAATGGAAAACGGGAGACAAAGCTCGAATCATATTCGCGCCCGATCATGTCGACCACACTTGATACCGCGACTATGCCGACAGAATCGATAACATCCATGCGGTTTATGCCGGTCGCATGGCATGTGCGTGCGATCTCGGTCGGCGTCAGATCTCCCCCCTCGAACCTGTGACCGACCACCGTAGCTATGTCGGAAAGATTGTCCAGGACGAGCCTGTCAACCATGTCGGTTGCTGCGAGGGTGTTGCGACCTGCCGAGATTATCGACTCGACGAGTGCGCGAGCCTCGTTTTTCATCATCCTGATGACGTTGCTCCTGTTTTCCCTGATACCGACGACGACGATCGTGAGAAACAGAGCAGCCAGACACAGTCCGACCAGGAGAAACTGGCGCGGCTTGATGCTCAGGATAAACTTGAGCGTGCCTTTTCGTACCGGGAGGTCTTGCACGACAGAGAATTAACCAGCAGTACCAGATTGAGTCAAGCCAAAAGCTGAGTAGGTCAAATCTCGGAGTTCGCAAAGCAAGCGGAGAGACTTGACATCTTTCTTTTCGCGCTCTGCGCGAATTGTTGAAACCATGAAGGTTTCGACCTACCCGACTCCGTAAACTCCTGTAGCAAAGTGAGAGAAGCCAGAGAGTCGGTGGTGTGCGGCCTTCAGCCTGGTTTATAGATAGGTCGTGCGTGCCCGGTTCTGAAAAATAAACTTGCAGCGATCTTCAAACTTACCTAATGTTACTATGGTAGTTGATGACTTAGTGAAGCCCGAGAGGGGTTTGATATGTCGATTCAAAAGGAACAGATCGCCGTAGTCGGTGACGAAGTTGTTACTATAAGACTAAAACAACTCGTGACGGATCGAGACGGTGTAAGTCTTCTCATCCAGAGCTTCGACAAAGACAAGCAACTAATCGAAGGATCCCGGAAGGAAAAAATTTTTTCCAAGGAGTTCCTATCATCTAGTGGTATGATTCATTCTGTTGGGGCATTATCCAGTGCGAGTCTTGCTCG
>CBDUQR010000019.1:0-50824 GCA_965369655.1 uncultured bacterium
TATAGCATTTCTCATAAATATTTTCCGTTTGGGCGCAGAAAAAACTAGACTTTTGTAAGTTGGTGTGCCATAGTCTGGTATGGCGCGGCGATTGTTGACACCGAATCCGGAGAATGCGAGTATTCATGCATTGAAGCAGACAACTCGTGTGGGTTCAAATGAGACTTCGTTGCGTTGCACAGCAATTCAATTTCTGATTGCCGGCTCTTCTCGTGAACAAGTGTGTCGGGCTCTGATGATTAGCGAGCGTTCTTTGCGCAGTTGGATCAAAGCCTTCAACGAAAGCGGCGTCGATGGTCTGATTGTCAGGAAACGTCCCGGTCGAACCTCAATACTTCGAGGTGAACAGGTCGCAGAGTTGGTCAATCTCATTGAGCAGCCGGAGCAAGCCGAACGGACCTTCTGGACAGCCAGGGCGTTTCATGGTTACATATCAGAAGCTTATCAGGTCGAGTGCAGCTACCAGACGGTAGTGCGCTTTTTTCATCGCCAGGGCTTTGCCCTGAAGGTCCCTCAGCCCTGGTCCGACCGTCAGGACGAAGCCCAACGAGAGGCGTTTCGGCAACAACTCAAAGAACTTAGCCAGCAGCCCGATGTGGATATCTGGTTTGCCGATGAGTCAGGGTTCGAGGGCGATCCGCGTCCCAGACGGCGCTGGGACAAGAAAGGCAACAAGACCCGCAGCACCAGGAACGGCGACCATCTTCGCATGAACGTCATGGGCATGGTCTGCCCGCGTACGGGCGAATTCTTTGCCATCGAAACTTCCCACTCCGACTCGGAGACCTTTCAGGCCTTCCTCGATGAAGCGGACAAGTCCATAGTATTCCAAAGACCCCAAAACATCCTCATTCTGGACAACGCTTCATGGCACAAACGGAAGACAACTAACTGGCACGGATGGGGACCGGAGTATCTGCCGCCTTACTCACCCGATCTCAACCCTATTGAGCGGATATGGCTGGTCATGAAGGCTCGATGGTTCAACAACTATGTATGCAAGAATGTCGACCAACTCATTGACCGCCTCGACCAAGACATCCTCGACGTCATCAACAACCCCGAACATACCCAAAAAACCACAGCAATCGGAAAGTTATTCTGAGAACAGCTATAGATGACATGGATTACGACGATTTCATCCAGAACTACCTGCCCACTGGCAACTACATACCTGTCAGATACAACGGCGCGAGTTCGACCGTCACGAACGAAAACAGGTGCTATTTTGCCTGGGCAAACTATGGCGCTATTGGCAATTTCATATCAGGTGTGTCTGGTGTAATCTCATTCAACCCTGACATAACCTGGGATTATGATCCAGTCAACGGAGTTTCCGGCTACTGTTTTCAGTCGGTCGCGGTTCATGAGATAGGGCATGCATTAGGCTACCTCACGAGGGCCGAGGAGTGGTATCAACCGAACTCAGATATCTTCGGACTCGACATCTTTCGATTCCAGCGAACTGACGGTACCGGCGACTACAATCCTGACACGTATGAAGAATTCGAGACCACACCAAGGCTTGTTGACTATAACTATCCGAGCGATGCTCACAATTCAAACCTGTTCTACTCCAATGGATCGGATGTGGAATATCGCATGTCTGACGGCAGTCCATATCAGGCGTCGCATCTTCGTCCCGGCGTAAACGGTATCATGGTACCCTACCAATCGTCCGGACAGACTTACTACCCAAATTACATGAGGCGCGCTGATCTGGATTTGTTCGATGCGATCGGCTGGGACTACTGGGAATCCATCCCTGACGCCGATGAAGACGGTATCCCGGATATTGAGGACAACTGCGTATTTGCGTATAATCCCGACCAGGAAGACACAGACAGTGATGCGCTCGGCGACAGTTGTGACAATTGCATGTTTGTGTACAATCCGGATCAGGCCGATGCGGATGGCGATGGCATCGGCGATGCCTGTGACTGGATTTGCGGTGATACCGACGCAAGTGGCGCTGTCGATATCGATGATGTCGTATTCCTGATTGAGTACATCTTTGCCGGTGGACCTGCGCCTGTCCCGCTTGAATCAGGCGATGCGGATTGCTCAGGTGAGGTCGACATCGATGATGTAGTCTATGAGATAATATACATTTTCTCCGGCGGCCCCGCGCCATGCGATCCGAGCGGGGACGGAGTGCCTGATTGCTAACTGATGCAAAACCTGTTGCATGAATCTGACGGGAGTCGTTTCTCGGTTCCCGTCTTATTATTCTCTTGCGATTTCAATTGAACCTTCACATTGTTGTGAACAATGTTACGGTCTATGTTATGATGAAGAAAATTATCAAATCTGCCGACAGATCAGGTTGAGATGAGAAGCTTGAAATCCAAGGTCAACAACCCGAAAGTCAAGGCCGGGGACTGGAGCATAACCGACATCCTTGCGTCGTTCCGGACCATCCTGGCCAATGAACGCACAGTGCTGTCTTATATGAGGACAGCTCTGACTTTCTTCGTGGTCGGCGTAACATTCGTGCATTTCTTCGACAACGTCATCATCGTGATAATCGGGTGGATTTTCATTCCGCTCGGGATCGTCACTGTAGTGACAGGCATATTCCGCTACAATCGTGAGAAGGATCTGATTCACCAGGTGAGCCACAGGAAAGCGCAGATTCGGGATGTTTTCTCCCCGACTCACCAGCAGGACGATTCGTGACTCAGGATGCTTCTACTCCCAGTCATCTTCGGCGTCTGCGTCATTTGATGCGACAGCGAGAATCTCGGCAGCCCTCTCTGAATCTTCTGCCCTGACGAACAGCTTCGATCCGCCGGTCGAAGTGAGAATGGCCGGATTCGTGCCACCCATATCATCGGAAAGTACCTGCGCCTCGATACCGCTGTTCTGGAGCAGCCCTTTCGCCATCTCTGCTTCTACTCGACGCTCAAAGGTCTTGATGCATACAATTTCTTCCATCCAGGACGTCTCCTTTCGGCCACCACATTCATGTATTTCAATATCCAGCATGAGCGGCGCGCTGTCAACCTGAATTGCTCCAAACAGCTTGACACGGGCAACCCGAGGGACTTTCTTGCGTAAACCTTTTAGACACACCTGCATTGACCGGCGCGGGCGGTTAAACATTAGGCATGCGGTTGCGTCAGTCATTCAGGCAGGTGATGGGAACATGGACAATGCCAATGTGTTGGGGATGAAGGACGCTCAAACAGTGTGAGGAGCTTGATGAAAACACGAATAGCTTTTGCTGCTGCTACATTCTTGCTTTTATTTCTTATCTCGTGCGAATGGGAGACGACTCTGCCTGTGCCTCCGCCCACGCAGAAGGTGTTTCACGTTCCGAGCAATAAAGCTACAATTCAGGAGGCGATAGATGCAATTGACAAATCCGAAGAAGGCTGGGAGATAATCGTTGCCAAAGGCACATACAATTCCGAAGGGTTCTGGGATCTTGATTTCGATGGCAGGAAGTTTATCGAGCTTAGATCGGAATTTGGTCCCGACAGCACGATCATCAATCTGGAAAGGACCCACAGAGCTTTCTCGTTCACTGGTGCAGAAGACACAACGACGGTGATCCGAGGCTTCACATTCAAGTCAGGTATCGCTCCCGGTGATGAGAATACTCGGGGTGGGGCAGTTTTCGTCTATGACGCTCACCCGTTGTTTGTCGATTGTATTTTCTCACGAAATACCGGGAATAGCGGTGGTGCTGTCTACTCTGATGCCGCCAAGCCCATTTTTGACAGTTGCAAGTTTGTCGAGAATTCGGGTGAACTGGGCGGTGCAGTCTACTGTGCGAGTGGGAAGATTTACCTTCGGAACTGCGTTTTCGAAGAGAATGGTGCATCGAGCGGAGGTGCGATCTACGCCGTAACGTCGACACCAATCGTAACAGGTTCTCTGTTTGATCACAACAAGGCCTTAGCTGGTGACGGCCTTGGGGGCGCGATTTACGCAAGCCAGTCCTCGCCTCTTTTTGAAAACTGTATCTTCATTGAGAACGCCAGTGCCAAGGGCGGTGTGCTGTACAGTAGTTCGGGGACGGGAGGCTCGGTCCTGCCGAGATTCACAGACTGCACGCTCGTCGGAAATGATGCGAGTGTGGGAAGTACTCTGTTTGCCGGTGCAAACAGCGCACTCCGTATCAATTCCACAATAATTGCATTCGGAACCGGCGGCGCAGCCGTGGAACTGAGTGATGGTAGCAAGGAACCGAGATTCGAATGCTGCGATATTTTCGGCAACGACGGTGGAGACTGGGATACAGACAGTATCCTTGCAGCTCAGCTCGATACCGCAGGCAACATGTCGTTGGATCCGCTCCTGTGCGATATTGTTACTGGAGACATGAGGTTGCAGGCTGACTCACCCTGTCTGCCCGACAACAATGAATGCGGAGTACAGATAGGCGCTCAGGTCGGAATCTGCGAGTAGTTACTCAATGACCTTCACTATCGTCGCATTCATCGAGAAATGTCGCGAGGTCTGGGCTGCTTTGCAGAAATAGTGTGGCGTCCCAGAAATAAATATTCATTGTCTTTTTGTGTGGCACGGGCATCCTGCCCGTGAATCATGGGTGCCATCTACTCCGGTAATTCCGACTTGTTCTGAAGATATGTCAGGCTGCCGGCGCGCACAATCGAGTACTTGCCGTATTTGTTTCTGATCTTCTCGACAGCATCACCAGCAACACTTTTTCGATTCATATCGTTGTCAGAAAACAGCGATGGCTGATCCGCAGGGCATGATTTGCTGAGATTGCTGACCCGCACTCCAAGCAGCCGAATCTTCCTGCTCGCTACAAGCTCTCTCGGGAGAAGACCCCGGGCGATTTTGTAGATGAGTTCGACATCATCTGTCGGCACACTCACAGAACGCGCCCTCGTGATCGTCTTAAAATCAGCGAACCTCACACGCAGCGTGATAGTCCCGGCGGTAAACCGGTGTTTTTTCATCCGCGAGACAACCTTATCGGTGAGATGAAGAATCACCGAGTCGAGCAGCCGGAAATCTGCTGAGTCATTCTCGAATGTCTTCTCGTGCGAGATCGATTTCGGATCGGGTTTATCAATGTGAGCCAGCACGGGAGAATCGTCGAGGCCGTTGGCTATTCTCTTGAGGTGCTCGCCATTCGAACCGAATTCCCTCTTGAGTAGATCCGCTGGCATCCGGGCGAGCTGCCCGATTCTGAACACTCCGAGCGAGTTGAGCCTCGCGGTAGTCACAGGACCGACGCCGTACAATTTGGAGACATCAAGTGGAAAGAACTTTTCCTCAAGCTCGTAAGGCCAGATTGTGGTGAGGCCATCAGGTTTCTCGAGGGCGGAAGCGACCTTTGCAAGATGCTTGTTCGCCGACACTCCAATCGAGCATATCAGATGCAGCCGATTCCTGATCTCTCTCTTGAAATCAACGGCCACTTCGACTGGATCGGGATGGATTTTCAGCGAATCGGTGATGTCAAGATATGCTTCATCGATTGATGTAACCTCGACAAATGGAGTGAATTCACAGAATATCTCCCTGATCTTTTCAGCATAATGCGAGTAAGCACCCATCGAACCGGCGACGACAGTTGCGGTCGGACAGAGTTCGAGCGCCTTGCCCATCGCCATTCCCGATCTGACGCCGAAAGCTCTCGCCTCGTAGGAGCAGGTTGCCACAACCCCCCTGCGTGAGGCGGACGGGCCGACCAGAAGCGGCTTACCGCGAAGCTCAGGGCGATGGAGCTGTTCGACCTGGGCATAAAACGCATCCATGTCGACATGCAGGATCGCTCTTTCCGGTCGAAACTTATTGTCCGAGTAGAGCTTCCTGTCGTGCATCGTCCCGCGGCCGCCGAGTTTGAACATTATCCAAATGCGCCTTTCCTGCCGATCACTTTCGGCCACAGACAATATCTCGACGCAATTATACTTCAAGTACAACACGAACTGCGCGCCATAACAGACTGTCCTGCAATTGCTATTCGACAGCCACTCTTGTCAGCTTCCAGACCGAATAGTGCTGGTCGAACGAGAGCTCGAAAAAGTTGGAGGCTTCGTCGACCACCGCGAAATGTCGCAACCGATAACGTCCCACCTCGCTCTGCCAGTCGCCGGTCACCTTGACAATCCTGTATACTCTCTCTTTCCACCGGAATCGAACAGGCCGCATCCGCCCTTTCTCGAACAGGGCAATGACGTCGATTGACTCCTCTCCCTCAGGATCGGGATCGGCGACCGAGATCTCCTGATACATGGCTACATTCTTCTGAGCAACCCGACTACTTTGCCCGCAATATAGAATCGCGGTGTGTCATGCTCGACGATGATCGGTCCGAAAGCATCATTCTCCGGTTCGAGCCTGACATGGTCCGCTTCCGGATAGAATCTCTTCACGGTCGCCTCATCTCCTATCACAGCTACGACAATGTCACCCTTTTCGGCTGTGCCCTGTTTCCGAACGACGACAAAATCGCCGTCTGCGATACCGGCCCCGACCATGCTCTTCCCCACGACGCGGAGCGTGAAAGTCTCACCGGATGGGACGAACGAGGTATCGACTGCAATGCTGCCTTCGATATTCTCATCGGCCAGCAGCGGTGCACCTGCCGGGACAGATCCGACCAGCGGAAGCTGCCGCACTGTGGTAAGCATACCCTCTGCGAGCTCAATCCCCCGGGAAACAAGCGGTGTTTTCCTGATGTAGCCTTTCTTTATAAGGGCGCTCAGGATCGAGCGAACACCGTTGGTCGACCTGATTGAAAACCGCTCTCCGATCTCGCGAATCGTGGGCGGAGCGCCCTTCTCACGAATACTCCGTGATATGAAATCGAATATGTGTCTCTGCCGGTCTGTCAGCTTTGCCTTTGTCATACAACCACTCCTTCATACAATCACACCCGAGGCTAAGAGCGCATGGTATCATCGTCGCAAGGAGTTCGCCACAGGCGGACGACGTGGCGATCTCATCTCCTGGCTATCCTGCGAGAGATTGCCACGCTCCCTCAGGTCGCTCGCAATGACAGCACAGTGTAACGGTTACTCGATATTGCACATCTGTTTCCTTCTTCAACACACCTCGATCATTGGTGCACAAACATACAGTAGTGCACATTTGTATCTCTGTCAAGAGAAAAAACATGTCTGTGAATCATTTTCTTACGACCTGCGGTCGATACAACCATCGAAATCAATCTTAGCTATGGACATAAGTGATTTTGGACTTATATTTAACTATTCTGATTGTCGATTGTATAAGTACTAATTGACTCCTCAATGGAGACACAAGAACCGGCATGATAAAGCAAATTACTGCAACACTCGGATTGACAGCGCTGATCCTCCTGACTGCGGCGACAGGAGACTGTCTCGCACGCTATGGAGGCCGGGCGGTCATGCGGGAGTCGGGCTTCGACTTCGGCAAGACGCCGCAGGAATCGAAGGTGACGAAGAAGTTCTTCATCGTAAACGAAGGGACTGATACCCTCCGAATCATCGATATCAAACCCGGGTGAGGATGCACCAAGGCTCCAATCTCAAAGGAGCTGATCGCTGTCGGCGACAGCGCGGAAATCGAACTGATCCTGGGTACAGGGAGAAAGAAAAACTTGTACAGCAAGTCGGCGAAGATAATCACGAGCGACCTGCTCAACCGCACGATGTCATATAAAGTCAAGGCTTACATAGTTCCTGAGAAGTCCCCGACCTCTCCGGTGGTCTGTTTGCCGAGAAAGCTCAATCTGACGACCGACGATATTGGCACGCCGCAGAAAATCACCATCAAGAGCGTGACTGTCGATTCGCTCGACCTGGAAATCGTCTGGTTTGACGACGATTATCTTGATGTGAAGCTGCCGAAATCTCGTATCGGCCCGGGTGAGTCGATCGACGTAATTGTCGAGATCAGGAAAGACCGGGAAAAGGAGATATTCGCCAAGTCGTTTACGATCAGGACAGGAGATAAAGAAGGGACCAGATTCACAGTCCCTGTGAAAGTTACGCCCGCGAAAAGAGTCGGAGGCAAGTCAAGATCGGGAGGGGGATGATTCCGATCGCCATCGGAATGACTGCCCCGCACATACATTGATCGAAATCAGGCAGACTGCTGAATAGACTTGACATGATGGAGGTGGCACATTGAAACGCTACGTGACACTATTTTATCTTACGCTGTTTCTAACAACGGTGGCTTCTGCCGGAACGCCGGTCGAACCTAAGACCGTGTCCGAGACGACTGGTGATTACACCGCAGGGAGGCTTTTCTTCCCAGAACTCGAATTCGATTTCGGCTATGTTCCACAGAACGGGTCCGTGAGCCATTCGTTCTGGCTCCTCAACAAGGGGACCGACACCCTCGAAATCATCCAGGTCAAACCCGGGTGAGGCTGCACTAAAGCGCCTCTGACGAAGAGGCTGATCGCTGTCGGTGACAGCGCAGCAATTGAACTGGTTTTTTCGACAGGCAAACGCCGTGGCAGACAGAACAAATCAGCCACTGTGATAACGAGCGACATTACGAAGGGAAATACCAAGCTGAGGCTTTTCGCAGACGTCTATCCTATGGATGAACCGGTTGCCCCGGTTGTCATAGAGCCGCCTGTCATAGAGTTTGACAAAGACAAAGTAAAAGGGCAACATACTATTACTGTAAAGAGTGTGTCCGATGTTCCACTCACTCCAAAACTGGTTGCAGGTCCTGAAACCGACTTCATCATCGATCACAGCGGTAAGCCGATCAAGCCGGGCGCCGCGACTGGGATGACCGTGAGGCTGGCGGACGACTACGAACCGCGAATCATCAAGAAATCGTTCACGTTTGAGCTCGATGATGCGAAGCGGACGCGATTCACGATACCTGTTCGGACGGTGAAACCAAAGACGAACCCCCTGCAGCCCTCCAGCCCGGCTGCGAGAAAAACGGGAGGCATGTAGACGAACACGTCCACGAATAATCAAAGACCTTGACATTCACGATCAATCTGGTATGTTATAATATTAATTTGTACTTGCATCCTATGCTAAAGGTATTTTCACATATAGGAGTCGGCGAAGTATGAAAAGAGTAGTATTATTGGCTTTACTTGTAGTCGTGGCCTTTGTGGCATTCTCTGTCCTTCACAACCGGGCAATATCTGATCCGTCTAATCTGGAGAACAAGATAGCGTCGACGTCATCGGCCAAGAGTTCGACTACTCAGCCGAGGGGAAAAGCCGAGGAAGAGAGTCCGTATGTCAACGGCAAAGCAAACTTTCTCGAGAAAGCGTTCGACTTTGGTTACGCCCCGACGAACAGCACGGTCTATCACCCTTTCTACGTCATCAATGTCGGGTCCGACACGCTCGACATTGAAAAAGTCAGGCCTGGCTGAGGCTGCACACAGGCGCCGCTTGATAAGCGGTACCTCGCTGTCGGTGACAGCGCACAGATTGGAATAAGCCTCAGGGTCAGCAGGTCTGCCAGGCATTTCACGAAATCACCACGGGTGATCACCAGCGATCCTGAGAACAAGCAGACTTCGCTGAAACTGTCCGTGGACGCCGTAGCTGCGTTCGATACCACTATGCCCCTGACGATAATACCGGAGAGAATCGGCATTCCTCCTGAGAGGAAAACCGACTGGTTCCGTCTGGCTGTGAAGAACATATCGAATCAGTCGCTTTCGCCGGAAGCGATTTTCGTTCCGGACGACATCGTAGATATCGAATTCCCCGGCACGATCGAGCCAGGCGAAGAAGCTGCGATCCTTCTGAAGGTTAGAGACGAATTCAAATGGAAGAATCATAAGACATCCTTTACGTTCGCGATGTCCGACGAGAATTCTACGAGGTTCACGATCCCGATCGAAATCGGCACTTTCATCAAATCAAAAGCAAAACCGCCGAAGAAACCGACATCGGCTTCATCGACGCCTGCAGAGCAGGAAGGCAAGAAACCGATTCGTCCGACAGGCTCAAAGGGGAACGGATCGAAATAGACGTACAGGCATATATCGAGTATCGAGACCGCCCTGATCTGGGCGGTTTTCGTTTTAGGGCAGGATCATCAGCAAAAACCACAGATTCCGCTTTCAAATCAGCCTTCAGTATACTATAAATTCATACGATGATGTTACGCAGAGCATATACTACGGCTAAGGGATTTCTATCGCATTATTTTGGAGGATTGTATCGAAATGCCGGAGAGCATCATGTGTTTCTCTTCGCGGGCGGTCTCTCCTTCTCTCTCCTGCTCTGCATCCTGCCTCTGGTATTGATCGTTTTTTCTATCATCGGGCTTCTGCTGGAGAAGACAACTGTCTCGACTGAGATTTCGCTGTTCATACATAACCTGATTCCGTATGAGACCCACGCTGACTATGTCGAGCAGGCGGTCCTGTCCAGGGTAGAGGAGTTCACGCTCTTCAAAAGCATCGCAGGACTTCTCGGCATGGTCGGGATTCTCTTTGCCGCCAGCGGCCTGTTCAGCAGCATGAGGACAGTGCTGAACACGGTGTTTAAGATCAGCAGCACTCAGTCGGTCTATGTGAGCAAGCTTCGTGACATTGGATTAGTGCTGATAGTCGTTGTTTACTTCCTCCTTTCGACGACCCTGCTGCCATTGCTCTCGATATTCGAGGAGATGGCCGGCAGGACCGAGTCACTGAGCATGTTTGACCTGGCTTCGTTCGCCGATCTTGTGCTTGAAATACTCTCGGTAGTGCTGATCTTTGCCGTTTTCTACACGCTCTACTATCTTGTGCCGCAGCAGAGGATGTCGAAGCGGGTTGTGTTCATCAGCGCATTATGGTCATCGCTGTTGTGGAAACTGGCCGAGAGAGGATTCGAGTATTACATCACGAGTGTTGCGACGCTTACACGCGTATATGGCGCGTATTCGCTTGTGATTGTTATCGCGCTCTGGATCTACTACACATCGATCGTGTTCATACTCGGCGCAGAGATCGGACAGTTGTACAAGGAACGACGTGTTCGCAAGGCGTAACACACATTTGCAGAAAAGAACAGATGTCCTGAGGCTATCTCATAAGTGCTAATCAACTTGAGCAGGAAGCTGACTCTGTCGCTCCCGCGGAGGCGGGAGCCTATTTAACGATAACGCATTCAATAGATTCCCGCCTGCGCGGGAATGACCTCGCTTTCTTTCGCAAACGTGCCACCAACCTTTTAGACCTTTTGGGACAACCTCTCCTCATGTGCCGATTCCGGCCTGTGCAGGTAATAATGTTTAACGATCGTCGCGGCTCCAGCGTCCACTGATACATACGATCTCTGGGTAGTTCCTGCACCACTCCAGTATTTTGTCTCGCTCGATCAAGTCTAACTCATGAGGCATGTGGGCTCGGAATTCTTTCTTGGCATTACTCGATACATACGAACTTGTAGCGAGGATTACTTGTGACGCTTTTCTAATCTGTCGGGTACCGATGAGTGCGCGGATTTTCGCAGGCGGAACCTTATAAGGGGGCGAATAGCATTTCGCCTCTATGAGGTGGCGAGTCTCTGTAAGTCCGAGCTTTCGCAGAGCAATAATATCATACCCGCCATCGCGCGTTCTGGCTGTCAACTCAACTTCAAACCCAAAGGAAGCAAACATCTCAGCGATCAGTTCCTCGAACTTTCGCGAGTTCATCTGGTGAAGTAAGGCTGGATTTGCGACGATTGCTTTCATAATCTCGTCCCAGACAGCGGAGACTCTTACATCAATCCTCCCTTCTGTCGGAGCATCCGCTTGCGACACAGACACCCAACTCAACAGCCAGCATATTGCTTCAGCCATCTGACCTACTCCAAAACCTTTTTCGTCAAGTACAGGTGTCCCCGTTAAGTGAGTAAAAAACGCTTCAAACTGCGACATCCCAAGTCTATTGAGTGCGCGATTTACATCCTCTTTGGACGTCAATCGCATCTTAAGATCATCAGGTAAGTCAGAACGAACAACTCTTGATCTCCCTGGAACAGCAGCCGTCAGTTGGCCTTTTGGACCCCAATAGAGAATTGGTACTGCTGGAATGCTATGGATTGCGGGTGATCGAATATCGATGACTATGCCATGCAACTCCTCATTGGATTCCTCAAGAACAACCTGAAACAATCCAATGTCTGAGACTCTTCTCAATTCGGTCCCGGGCGGAATCATGTAATTGCTGACCGCATCCCCGATCAATTTCCATATGTGATCTGGGGGATTAACGACAGCCAGGAGATACCGAGTAGAAGTATCACCAACCTTGAGATCGCCGGTAGAATCGTGCATCGTGGACATTCTCCCAGTAAATCTAAATATATAAGTAATGAATCTACATTTGACAATTCTTTTCATACAGCCACCAATTGCACTTGCGACGTTTTCTAAGTTGATGCCTGCTGATAGAAGCCTTTAGCAATCCAACCCGGGAGTCGTGAAAGCGGCTCCCGTTTTTTTCAATCGCGATATGGATTGCAAATACTGAGAGCGCGAAAGTGGCTGCTATCGCCAGGTGCGGTAATTTGGGGCTTCTTTTGTGATAACGACGTCGTGCGGGTGGCTTTCGCGGAGTCCTGCGAATGTTATCTGCATGAACTTGGACTTGGTTTGAAGCTCGCGGATCGTGGCGCATCCGGTCAGACCCATCCCGGCCTTGAGACCGCCGATAAGCTGATATATAGAATCGGCGAGTTCGCCCTTGTACGGGACGCGTCCCTCAATTCCCTCCGGAACCATCTTCTGGACTTCAGACGTGTCGGATTGGAAATAGCGATCACCGGAGCCTTCTCGCATCGCTTCGATTGATCCCATGCCGCGGTACAGTTTGTGGCTGCGGCCCTCCAACAACACCACATCACCGGGAGATTCCTTCGTTCCGGCAAAGAGCGATCCTATCATGACGACGTCCGCACCCGCTGCGAGCGCTTTTGCGACATCACCGGAGTATTTGATTCCGCCGTCCGCGATTATGTACGAATCGTGCTTTCTCGCTTCTTCGGAGCAATCGAGAATTGCCGTTATCTGCGGAGCGCCTGCGCCAGTTACGACGCGTGTCGTACAGATCGATCCGGGACCGACTCCCACCTTCACACAGCTCGCTCCAGCCTTTATCAGATCGCGCGTCCCTTCGGCAGTCACAACATTGCCCGCCATGACAGGAAGGTCGGGGAATACGCTGCGCAATGCCTCTACGGTCTTCAGCACGCCCTCTGAATGTCCGTGTGACGAGTCGACCGCGAGCAGGTCTATGTGAGCATCGACAAGAGCCTGCGCTCGTTCCATGGTATCAGCGGATACTCCAACCGCCGCACCAGCCCGAAGTCTTCCCCGCTCGTCTTTGCAGGCATTCGGATACTTGATCTTCTTGGTGATATCCTTGACCGTGATCAGCCCCTTGAGCATGCCATTGTCGTCGACTACGAGCAGTTTCTCGATCCTGTTCTTGTGGAGAATGTCCTGCGCCTGATCGAGCGTGGTGCCAGGCGGCGCCGTTATCAGGTTCTTGCTGGTCATCACATCGGCAATTCTGACCGATGTATCCCTGTGGAATCTCAAGTCACGATTTGTTATGATGCCGACGAGTCCGCCTCTTTCTGTGATCGGGATTCCTGAGATCGAGAATTTTTTCATCACTTCAAGCGCTCGCCCGATCGATTCGCCCGGCGGAAGCGTGATCGGATCGACAATCATACCTGACTCCGAGCGCTTGACCTTGTCCGCCTCAGCTGCCTGATTTTCGATCGACATGTTTTTGTGAATGATACCCATGCCGCCCTGCCTTGCGAGCGCGATTGCAAGATCAGATTCGGTGACAGTATCCATTGCCGCTGATACTATCGGGATGTTCAGCTTGATACTCTCGCAAAGTCTGCTGGTGACGTCAGCGTTGGCGGGCAGTACGGAACTCCTCGCGGGAATCAGCAGGACGTCATCGAATGTCAGTCCGACCTTTTCAATCTTCGGATGCATCAATCATCCCCGGCCCAATAGAGAATCCGGCCGCATGAGTCGCACGTGATGACTTTGTCGCCCTTTCTAATTTCCTGGATGACTCTCGGTTCGAGTTGCTTGTAGCATGCGCCGCACGACCGTCGTTTGACCGGCACGACCACGTCGCCTCCGCGACCCTTGCGGATTCGTTCGTAGGAAGACGTCAGGCGTTTCGGTATTCGAACGAGCACATTCTTTCGCTCGTCGTTCTTCATTCTGATTTTCTCGCCAACGGAGTCGATTTGCATCTGGAGTTGATCGAGTTGATCGGCATTTCTCTTCGCAGTACTACCAGCATTACTCGTATACTCCTCGATTTTCTCTTCGAGTTCGCTGATCTCATCCATCAGCAGGAGTATCTTGTCTTCAGCAAGCGCGACGACTTCCTTTGCCTTGCCGATCTCCAGGGTCAGCGCGTCGTATTCTCTGTTGGTTTTGATGTTGAGCATTTGCTGCTGGTATTTCTCCAGGGCTTCGTTGTTGGCGCCGATTTCTATATCGAGGCTTTTCTGTTCGAGCTTTGCTTCCACTAGACGTTTCTTATGGGTCTCAAGCGCTTCTTTGATCTCCTCGGTTTCTCTGCAGAGATCCTCCATCATCCCTGGCAGGTAATCTTTGGAGCGTTCCAGTTCACCCATGAAATAGTCGATGTCCTGAAGTTTCATCAACAGCTCAATCTGCTTCTGCATTACCTACTCCCAAGAGAAAAAACATGGTGAGAACAAAAAAGTGCACTCGAATTTCGAGTGCACATCGGCATTCCTGCCGTCCAGGCCATCACATATCCTGACATTTTCGTGCCAGGCTGGTTTTCGATGAGTCTCTATCATACTAATGTTCTGACTTCTACATGGTGGGCAATACTGGATTCGAACCAGTGACCTCTCGGATGTGAACCGAACGCTCTAACCAACTGAGCTAATTGCCCGTCGATCTCCGAATTTATGGGCCCACCAGGATTTGAACCTGGGACCCACTGATTATGAGTCAGTTGCTCTAACCGCTGAGCTATGGGCCCAGAGCCATAGTTTTTCATATTAGCAGGACTGCTGTCGTCTGTCAAGCTCAAAAATTGAGTCCAAAATGTACGAATGTGCGGTATGAAATCAAGTCGGTACATGAAACATCCATGAACGGTCGTCTAACAGCGCACGGCTACAGTTTGTGTCGATGGGTTGAGTTGCCTGAATTCTTCGGCATATCCGGCATTCTGAAATTCAAATTCGCAGATCACATCACCGTTACTGAGCAGCTCGATAAATGTGTCGAATCCACGTATGTCGCGTCCATTGAGTCTCGATATTCGCACACATTTCAGAAACGATCCTGATTCGTTACGCTCCGCAAGTCGCGCAATGTAGTTCCTTCGCCCCCGTCTGTAAAGCAATCGCACGGCGACATAGATACATATGATCGTAGCTGTGGCAACGATCCACGCGGTGGGCATTCCCCCGACCATAAATACGAGAAATGCGATGACGATGCCAACCGCGAATACGATGTCGAACATGTGGATCGATTCAGATGTCTTCTCCGGATACTGAGAACATCTTCTACAAAGGAAATAGCTCCAGGAGATTCGACTGTATGCCGGCATTGTCTCAGTCGTCTTGTCCGGCTCGAACGGTCCATCGCTGGCATAGAGTGGAAGCTCTGCCCTGACAAGTCTCTTTGATGTGGAACAGCCGGCACATTCCTGTGGCCATCTGGGGCTTCTTCCAACCACACTCACTCTGATCGCCATGCAGGAGTCACCTGTGTCTACGGGTTAGATGTTCAGAAAACGATCTATGTACAAGCCGATCAGTTTATCTCCGAACAGCAATGCGATGATCGCAGCCGCAGCCATGAACGGCCCGAACGGTATCTGATGATTATCGCGCGTTCTACTGGAGACGATCATGATGATGACAGCTCCGAGCAATCCGAGCGACGCGGAAACTATGAATATGAAGAGCACTTTCTGCCAGCCGAGAAACGCTCCCAGCATGGCCGCGAGTTTCACGTCGCCACCGCCGAGGCTCTCCTTCTTGAAGAGGAAATCGCCGAGCAATCCCACAGCAAGAAATCCTCCCCCGCCGACCAGGATTCCTATCAGTGAATCGGACCATGTCGGCTGGAGCGTGAAAAACGAGAGCACGAATCCTATCAGGATACCGGGGATCGAGATGACGTCTGGTATGATCTTGTGCTCGCAATCGATCAGGAAAACCGGGATGAGCATTAACGTCATGATGATCGCGGCCAATGTCTGAAACGTCGGACCGTAGAGCGCGAAATATCCGACGACCGAGAGCCCGGAAATCAGTTCGATCGCAGGGTATCTCGGCGAGATTCTCGCCTTGCAGAATCTGCACCTCCCAAGTAGAAGTATGTAGCTGATTACCGGAATATTGAGATACAGAGGAATCGCGACTCCGCAGGACGGGCATGCCGAGCGCGGCCTGACAATCGATTTCGATCGAGGCAGTCTGTAGATGACTACGTTCAGGAAACTGCCGATCGAAGCACCGGCAGCGAATAGAAGAATATAGAGAATCAAAATGTCCGTATCGAACTGACTGCCCATATTATTTTGAATCGGCAAAGAAAGCTCATAATCAAGCCGCCCGCTGTCATTTATCGAACGACTCGATGACCAGCGCAGGAAGCACCACGGCGGCCGTCTCCATCCTGAGACGATAGCTTCCGAAACTTATTGGCATGGCCCCGGCCTCAACTGCAGATGCCAGTTCCCGATCCGAGAATCCGGCTTCGGGACCGACGAGCAGAAGCACAGACTTCGCCTTACCTAGCCTGAGAATATCGCTTATCGATACAGCCTCGCGGCAAAGATGTCCGATCAGCACAAGGTCGTAATCATCGAATGACGAGATCAAACCGCCCAGGTTGTCGTGAAAAACAATACCGGGCTTGAACGCGCGCATCGACTGCTTCATGGCTGAAATCACAACCCGGTTCAGCCTCTCACGACGGTTGTCGCTGATGTTCGTTGCTGTTGCCTTGTCGGAAGCAAAGAAATGGAACCGACGCACTCCTATCTCCACGCATTTCTCGATGATCCAGTCGCTCTTCGTTACCGTTACAATAGGCACAGCGAGATCACATGTTCTCTCAGGTCGCTTCACGACTTCCCTGCTCAGTATCGCGCCCTCGACGATATTTCCTGAGATAGAAGTCAACTCGACCTCGTACAGATTACCATCGCCGTCAGTGGCTGTCAGCCTGTCGCCCACATTGAGCCGGCAGACTTTTGTAATATGTCTCGATTCCTCAGTGGAGAACGAGATCGTCTCCCCTGTGACTTCTCCCGCGTCGAAATATGTGAACTCTGCCTTCTTGATAGTCACACCTTTATTACGTAACAAGCCCATTCATTCAGTGTTGTTATCTCGCAATCGACGAAGCCCTTCTCTGCGAAGAACGCATTCATGTCGTCGATCTGATCGGTACGAATGCCTGAGAGTATCAGCATGCCGCCCGGTTTGCACGCGGCAACAAAGCTGTCGAACAACTCTACGATGCCTTCTTTAATCAAATTGGAGATGACAACGTCGTAGTAATCAGTCCGATCCACCTTCTCCATCGAGCCGCGCTCGAATGTGATTATCTCGCCGACATGATTGAGTTCGGCATTCTCGATAGCGTTCTCTCTGAAATATGGATCGATATCGAGACCGTAGATTTCCGACGCGCCGAGCCGCGCAGCAAGAATAGCAAGAATGCCCGAACCTGTGCCGAGATCGAGAACACGGTCGCCGGCTGTAACATTAGCACGTACTGCGGCGATACAGAGCTGGGTTGTCTCATGCTTGCCGGTCCCGAACGCCATCTTCGGTTCGATTGTGATCACGAGTTTACCCGGAAATTCATCCGGCGTCCAGACAGCCTTCACGACAACATCTCCGACAGTCACCGGCTCGAATGTGTTCTTGTAGACCTCGATCCAGTCGAGATTCTTTATTCGCTTCGATGAAATCCTGGATTCAGAATCGCCCGACGACATCAATCCCGAGTCGGAGATGAAACGGCTGATCTTGTTGATTTCGGTATCTGAGTCCTGCTCCGCATCGACGTAGAGTCTGATCGAAATATCCTCACCGACATCTTCGAGAATTAAGCCGTTGCCCCCGGAAATATGATCTATCAGGAAATTGCAGACTGGCTCTTCGGATTCCTTTGGAACCGTGACGGTGATCTCGATATAGCCGTCGGATGTTGACATGACCGACTACACTCCAAGAGATTCCTTGAGACGTTTGAAGAAAGACTTCGTTGACTTGGGCGGCGCGACGCCATCAAGTGATTCGAGATCTGCGAACAACGCTCTTGATCTCTTGTCGAGTTTAGTCGGAGTCCAGACATGTATTCTGATAAGCTGGTCTCCTCGTCCGGCGTGCCGAAGATGTTTCACACCTTTGTTCCTGAGTCTGAAAAGCTGTCCCGATTGCGTCCCGGCAGGAATCTTGAGTTTTGCCGATCCATTGAGAGTCGGGATATCCATCTCGGCGCCAAGCGCGGCCTGGGGGATTGAAATCGGTATTTCGACGAGTATGTCGTCGCCGTGTCTCTCGAATGTCTTGTGCTCGATCTCCTCGATGAAGACAACTAAGTCTCCGTTTGGTCCGCCGTACGGTCCGGCGTTGCCGACGCCCGGCAGGTTAATATAATTGCCTTCCACCACGCCGCCGGGGATTTTCACATTAACAGATTTTTCAATGGTCCGGCGACCCTCGCCGTTACAGCTCCTGCACGGAGATGTGATGATCTCCCCTGTTCCGTTGCAGTAATCGCATGCGCGAACATTCACGAATTGTCCAAAGAGCGATCTGGTTACATGTCTGACTTCGCCTGCGCCATTGCACTGCGGGCAAACGGATTTCCTGCTTCCTTCGGCGGAACCTGATCCGCCGCAATCGGGGCATCGGTCCTTGACCTTCAGCTTCAAAGATTTCTCGACGCCTTCCGCGATCTCCTCAAGAGTGACCTTCAGCCTGAGCTTGAGGTCCTCACCTTTGTAAACTCGACGGCCTCTTCCGCCCGACCTGCCCCCAAAACCGAAAAGGTCGTCGAACGCGCCACCGAATCCGCCGAAGTCTCGCATGAATGCACGAAGTGCATCCGCCATGTCAAACGAATCGAAACCGCTGAATCCAGCCTGCCCTCTTAGACCGGCGTGCCCATACTGATCATATATCTGGCGTTTCTGAGGGTCCTTGAGAACTTCGTATGCTTCCGTAGCCTCTTTGAACTTCTCTTCGGCGTCGCCGTCATCCGGATTCCTGTCAGGGTGATACTTGAGCGCCATCTGGCGATACGCTTTCTTGATCTCTTCATCGCCCGCGCTGCGGTCGATTCCGAGAATCTCGTAGTAATCGCGAGATGTCACCATCGATCTATATTCCCCTCAACTTTGCCCGCTTATTTCTTTTCTTCGTCAACGACTTCGAAATCAGCGTCGACCGCGCCATCACCGGCGCTCTCCTGCTGATCCGGTGGAGCCTCGCCGCCCGCAGTGCCCTCCGGTCCCGCCTGAGCGCCTGCCTGCTCTGCGGAAGCCTGCTTGTACAGCTCCTCCGCGAGCTTATGAGATGCTTTCATCAAGTCGTCACATTTCTGGTTGATGATCTCGGCATCTTCCGTTTTGAGCGCACCCTTAAGACGTTCGATAGTTTCTTCGATGCTCTTCTTCTCATCGTCGCCGAGCTTGTCGCCATACTCGCTGACGCTTTTCTCCGTCGAGTATATCAGTTGGTCCGCTTTGTTCCTCGCCTCGACGGCATCTCGCTTCTTCTTGTCTTCCTCAGAGTGAGAATCGGCATCCGAGACCATCTTTTCAATTTCCTGCTCGGTCAGGCCGGAGGACGATTCGATCTTGATCTTCTGTTCCTTGCCGGTTCCGAGGTCCTTTGCGGAGACATGCACGATGCCGTTAGCGTCGATGTCAAACGTCACCTCGATCTGAGGAATTCCTCTCGGTGCCGGGGGGATGCCAACGAGGTCGAAACGCCCGAGAGTCCTGTTGTCGAACGCCATCTCTCGCTCGCCCTGAAGAACATGAATCGACACGGCTGGCTGGTTCTCCGAAGCGGTCGAGAATATCTGGCTCTTCTTGGTCGGGATAGTCGTGTTGCGCTCTATCAGCCTTGTCAGGACGCCACCGAGAGTTTCTATCCCGAGCGAAAGCGGTGTGACATCGAGCAGCAGCACATCTTTGACGTCGCCAGTCAGGACGCCCGCCTGAATCGCAGCCCCGATTGCGACAACCTCGTCGGGATTCACGCCCCTGTGGGGATCGCGTCCGAAGATTTCTTTGACGACTTCCTGAACCCTGGGCATTCTCGTCATGCCGCCGACCAGGATCACTTCGTTTATTTCGGATGCAGTAAGTCCGGAGTCTTTGATCGCATTGATGCACGGAGATTTCGTCCTTTCGATCAGGTCATCACAAAGCTGTTCGAGTTTCGCTCGCGTCAGCGTGATATCGAGATGCTTCGGGCCGCTCTGATCCGCCGTGATAAACGGCAGGTTGATCGAGGTCTGCATTGTCGTCGAAAGTTCGCACCTAGCCTTCTCGGCTGCCTCTTTCAACCGTTGGAGCGCCATCCTGTCATTGCGAAGATCGATTCCCTGATCTTTCCTGAATTCGTCAGCAAGCCAGTCGATGACTTTCTGGTCGAAATCATCGCCGCCGAGATGCGTGTCTCCATTGGTCGACTTGACCTGGAACACGCCGTCGCCAAGTTCGAGAACCGAGACGTCAAAAGTCCCGCCGCCGAGATCGAAAACTGCGATTTTCACTTCCTGATTCTTTTCGAGACCATACGCCAGCGATGCCGCAGTCGGCTCGTTTATGATCCGCTTGACGTCGAGACCGGCAATACGTCCCGCATCTTTGGTCGCCTGACGCTGTGAATCATTAAAATACGCTGGTACCGTGATGACAGCTTCAGTGACTTCCTCGCCCAGATAGTCCTCGGCGGTCTTCTTGAGATTCTGCAGAATCATCGCGGAAAGTTCCGGCGGTGCATGTTCGTCGTCGCCTATCTTCACACGACAGTCGCCGTTGTCGGCTTCGATGACTTTGTATGGTACAATCTTCTCCTCCGAGCTGACTTCGTTGTACTTGCGCCCCATGAATCGCTTGATCGAGAAGATGGTATTCTCAGGATTCGTAATAGCCTGGCGTTTCGCCACCTGCCCGACGAGCCTGTCGCCATTTTTTGTAAATGCAACTACCGACGGAGTTGTTCGTCCGCCCTCTCCGTTTGGGATCACTACGGGATCGCCGCCCTCCATAATTGCGACGCATGAATTCGTCGTTCCAAGATCGATTCCGATCACCTTACCCATGGACTTGTCCTCCCTGAGTCGTATGACAAATAAAATATTTACGATTCATCAGGCTCTTCGCTCTCTCTGGCAACGGCCACTCTCGCATGGCGAAGAACCCTGTCATTCAATTTGTAGCCTCTCGTCAGTTCCTGCACGACCGTGTCTGGGTCCGCGTCATCGGTCTCCACAGTCAGCATCGCCTCGTGAAAATTCGGGTCGAACCTGCATCCGATCGACTCAAATGGTTCGACTCCATTTTTACTGAGAATATCCGAGATCTGATTAAATATCAGCTCGGTCCCCTTCCTGAAATCCGCGAAATCGGATGATGAGTCGTCGACCGTCAGCGCTCTCTCGAAATTATCCTGCACCGTGAGTAGCTCCACCAGTATTTCTGCGCGAGCATTCTCGGCGATCGAAAAGAACTGCTTCGTGGTTCGCTTCTTGAAATTGTCAAACTCGGCAGCGAGCCGAAGATACTTGTCTTCCAGTTCTTTGATCTGCTCGTCCGGAGAAACTGTCGCCTGTTCTTCAGCTTCGCCTTCATCCACCTCATCCGACGCAGATATGTCGGCAGATTCTTCTGGTGAGCTTTCCCGTCGCGAGTCCGTTACCTCGACCTCGACCTCCTCACCGCTTTCGTCTGCGGTGCGAGTCTCTTCTGTTGGCTCTTTCTTACCGTTTTCTTCTAAGTCCATGTTGACACCTTTACTTGGATAACAGCCTGGACAGGAGTTTCGCTGTGTAGTCGACTATCGATACAAGTTTGGAATACTGCATTCTTGTCGGTCCAATGACTCCGATGCGTCCCTGTGATCTCCCGACTTTGTATGTCGAGGTGACCATGCTGCACATCTCGAAATTGCCGAGATTAGCTTCTTTGCCAATCGTTACGACCACGCCATCTTCGAGCGATGCGGCCGATACCATCTCGGCTATCGGTTCTTTGGATTCGAGCGCACCGAGCAGTTCGTTGAGTTTCTGCCTGTCACGAAACTCCGGCTGCTGTATGATATTCGATGCTCCCTCGACGTGCAAACTGTCTTTATCGACGCCTTCGCTTACAGCCGCCATCGAGTCGGTAAACACGCGCAGCAGTTTCGGCTCTCCGAGATGAATGTTCTTGAAACGATCGGAGATTGTTCTCTTGATCTCGCCGAGACTCAGCCCGACGAGTCGTTCGTTCAACAACCGCGACGTCTCGCTGACCATGTCGGCCCTGATGTCTGCATCGATCTCCATCAGGATCGTCCTGACAAGTCCTGACTTCACAGCGATCACTACAAGCAGCTTCCTCTCGGCGACCGGGATCATATCCATCTTAGACAGGATCGCCTTGTCGAGTTGCGGAGACGTTGAGAGACCGAGCTGTGACGTCACTTCCGCGAGTATCCTCGATGTTTGTTCGAGAATCTGTTCGATTGGAGTGAACTGCGCCGGAATTTGCTGCTTGATTCGATCTTTTTCTTCAGCGGAAAGGTCGTCGGGTTTCAACAGCAGATCGACATACACTCGATAGCCGAGGTCGGTCGGCATCCTGCCTGCGGAAGTATGCGGCTGGGTGACAAGACCGATATCTTCGAGATCGGAAAGCGTATTGCGAATCGTCGCCGGCGAGATGCCAAGCTTGTACTTGTTAGCCAGCACTCGCGATCCAACAGGCTCAGCCGTCTTGACATAATGGTCAATCAGCGAAGCGAGTATTCGTTTGTCGCGTTCCGTCAGATTCTCAAAACTGCGCTTCATCGTTCTCCCTTGTATCAGCCGCCTGTTAGCAGTTGCACGTGCCGAGTGCTAATACTACGGCATAAAATACGCCTGTCAAGGACATTTTGTTCCCTAACAGGCTGAATATCATCGACTTGAATGTAGAATCCGTGCGGAATCAGCTTCCAGGCAGTTTAGTCTTCGGTTCTTCCTTCTTTTCCTGACGAGTTGGCTTCGATTTGTCCTTTATCCCCTGGACTTTGACTCTCTGTTTTTCCGCCTTCTCAAAACGATCATCAATTCCGTTCTTGTTGTCGTCCTTGAAGCTGTCATAGCTGTTGGATGACTGCGAGTCCGTCTGCGATTTCTCAACTGGCTGAGTCGGCTTCTTGACTTCCGGCGCTTCTATCTTGATTGCCGTGCCCGTAGAACCCGCATAGACCGATGTCGCACAGCCGACAACTGCAGCCGTCAGAATTAGCAAAACTGTTGCTGTCTTAGACATCTCTCACTCCAAATCGAATACCACCATGATATTATCGGTAACTTCGATGTCAACCTAAATTACCCGATATCGAATGCAAACAACCTCATGACTACTTGTCATCTATAGACCTGTGTTGTTCAATACCACATTTGAGCCTCTTCATAGTTGAGAAGGATCTGTGAGGCTTGTTCATCGGCCTTGGTGTCCAAAAGCATCGTATTCAGCTTATCTGAATCAATCATGGAGGGAATATATTCGATGTTGACTTTGACCTGTGGATGATAGATAAGACGGTTCGACACCGGGTAATAGGTGAATGGACAGTAAGCTACTTTTGCAAATGTATACTTCCTGAGCCCACCCCTGCCGCGATACCAAGCGGGTGATTCAGGATATGGTTCATCTGAACTGTATGTTGTGGAATAATTGTGCTCCCACTCCTCCTTCATTCTCCTGATCTTTGCCTCACTTAGACCTGATCCTCTAGACCGAGAAATAGGACGGATTAAATGAGAATCGGCAATCTCTTGGGAACCGACAGGTTCACATTCCACCGAGATTATATCTGTTCCTGGCGGAACAGCGACATTGAAAGTTCTGGCTGGTAAGAATGGCTTTCCCGGTATCGACAGAGTGCCAAATTCCTTCATCTTAATCATGTATTGCCCTTCGTAACGCCCGCTCTCTACTTCCAAAATCTCATATTCACCTGCATCAATGGTGACAGTTAAAACTTCAGCGTTCGGACTCGAAGGGATAATCATAGTGCCTACGACAGAGCATATGCTGAGTATACATATGTTGGTGATTCTCATCAGACACCTCCTGTTAATCAAAATCCGCGCTTCCTCTAACTTGGCCACCCCTGTGATAACTCCGCTAATAAACAAATGGAACTAATGGGGAGCAATATACTCGCACCACTATCTCCTTTTACCCTTACTTCCGCCGCTCGATCCCTTTGATCCTGAAGAGCGTGATCCGTCCTTGCTGACAGAACCACCCGACGACTTCACGGAAGTCTTTCTTGGCGAAGAATAGCCGGATGAACTCTTCGATCCACTCGACCCGGACTTGGTCGCCCCGCCCGATTTGATCTTCGACGATCCGGATGACTTCTTGGATTCTCCGGACTTGATCTTAGTCGATCCCGACGATTTGCCTGAACCTTTGTTCGGCTTGAAGATTGGCTCGCTCGATTTCACTGAGCTGGAGCCTTTCGATCCTGACGATTTCTTCACCTTCTTACCGCCATAGTATGTACCGGTCTTTGTCTGATCCGACTTCTTAACAGATCCTTGCTTGCCTGACTCGCCGCTCTTGCTGATTGGTTTTGGGTTCCTGTAGTTGTCGGCCTTCTTGTTCGGCGATTCTTTCCTCCAGGAATCCTTGCCGGTTGTTATGCTCTTGCCTTCGGAGCCATACTTCTTCACGCCACGATCGGTTTTCTTCTTGAAGTAGGGTGAGACGATTTTCGACACACGCTGCTTCTCGAATGTCTTTCGGTAGACTTCTTTGGACACATAGCCCTTATCTTTTGTAAAGACCTTTGTACGCCGGTCCGGGTGGTATTTGTCGCCAATGTCATTATGCGAAGCTCTGCGACCCGGCTTGAATTTGTATCGCCTGTGGTCGTCCTTGTATCTTATGTCATCATACACATAATCATACCAGACGCCTGAATAAATATGCACACGGCTGTCCCACCACCAGAAGCCACCATGCCAGATCCTGATATGATGCCAGCCGATGACGATACGCGGAATGAACAGCGGGGCATAGCCATAGAATATGCCGTTTATCCAGACCTCGCCGCCGTACGGGTAACCGACATAGATCGTCCCGCACCAGTCCCAGGGATCGTAGTAGCCGTAGCGATCATAACGGTAACCGTCGTTACCGTAGTAGTCATCCCAATCATACTCCCAGTTCTTCCTGACCTCGAAATACGTGTAATCGGTCGCACATCGCCCGCCGGAATGATCGATCGGGAAGTAGCGCATGTTTACATGGTTCAGGAACTCGACCGGCTCTCTGTCCGAATGCAGGGGACGGTAATCCTCGTATTCGAAGAATCTTGACGGCCATGGCGGCACCTCGTACCAGTCGAGCGATGCTACCGCCTGGATGTACTCTGTTCCAGGTGGACCTTCAACGACCAACTCGTACTCGTCGTAGTAGTCGGGAATCGTGTAAACCTTTCCACCCTCAACATAGATCGGATCATTGTGATCCATCGGGAAAAGCAGGTTCACATTCCCGCGCGTGTCGAGATTGTAGATCGTGACATAGCAGTCGCGGTTCGCCTGGAAGTAGACGATAATATGTTCGCCCTGCCCGTATGATTTCCCCTCGGCCTTGTTTGTCCAGACCCGGACATCGAGATCCTTCTTATGGATCGGTGCGATTCTGTCCTGCGCGAATGCCTGCGCGGCGATCAGTACCGCCAGAAGCATCGCGCCGATTGTGATTGCGTGTCGCCATTTCATTGTAATCACCTGCCTCACTTATCTCAAGTTATCATCAGATACAAACTTCATTATCGCATCATCTACCGGCTCGCGGACCGGCCTCTCAGGCATCAACTCCGGATAGCCCTGCACTGTCTGATACGCCCAGGAAATTGTCACCGTGCGGCCAGCATAGTACAACTCGTCGATCCGGAACTTAGCGTAGTGGTCGTCATCAGTCCACACATAGTACGAGTGTCCCAAAATCGCTTCGAGCCAGCCAACTCTCGACCAGCCTTCGGAGGGAGCCCAGTCGAGCTCATCGAGACTCTCGGTGTAGCCGTAATCCTGGATGTCGGTCTGGCCGTACTCATCGATTCTCGCCCAGACGAAGAAGGCATCGAGATTTGAATCATACTCGAAGTAAATATCGGTTAGAACATTGTCGGCATGTCTGACTCGCGCATCACGGAAATCGAATCCGGAGACCTCTGGGTGTGTGTGGAAATCGCGAAGCACCACTCCGCTCCCCTCAGGTCGAGGCGTATCGAAAACGTCCTCGCGGGAAAGATCGGCACTTTCGTTACCGTGAATGTCTACAGCCGTGACAGCGTAGTAGTATGTGTCACCGTTTCTGACATCGTAATCGAAATAGTGATTCACGCTCACTTCAGATTTGGGTCTATAATATCTGCCGTTTTCATCCACCCAATCTTCTTCTGATCTCCAGACCCGATAGTAGCTGAAATCATCTTCGGGGCTTTCGAGCCAGTAGACATACACTGCCCTGTCGCCCGTGACTGAATAGACGCCCTGGGGAGCGTCTGGAGGAGTATCATCTACCACGACGACCCGGCAGTCATCACAGCAACTAACTAAGAACGCTCCCCAGAACATAAGGATCAGCCCAATTGAGATCCTCAAAATCCATATTCTCATGTATGTCGAATGTCCTGTCTTTGTACTTTGCTGTCTCATGGCTACCTCCTTCAGTTGATAGCATTCACCCATGTCTAAAGCAATGCCTGTGCCATAGTGCAGATATGGTGCGCAGCGCCACTCTATGATGCTGTCGCACTATAACTTATGCTGACAGGATAATGTCGCACTTCAGGATGATTCTATCGAGATTTGGCTGGACAAAGCACTAATTTTGTGCGGAACAAATCGAGGCTGCATAATTATGTTGAGTTGGGCGTGTGGGAGAATTGGGAGTAGGGCGGTTGAGTAGATACTGTCTTGAAAGTCAAGCTCTGAATTCAGTAGTTGTAGATCAGACCCCTGCGGTCCTGACGATTGAATTGACGATACTAACCCGTCAGGAGCACAGGGATCCTGACCTACGGGAGTGTTCCCGCGCTATGTTCTGCCCGCGCTCAGTCGGTTGCGTAGACCATCACCGGTATGCCGGACGGATCTCTGCACAGCGCGTACTCGAGGTCGGAGTCTGTCTCAGTCTGCTCCGGAACAGACGCGCCGTTCTCGCGAAAGAGTCCGAGCGTTTCCTTCATGTCGTCGGTTGCGACGGCGATCGCGAATCGACTGTTCATGCTGGTATCGATGAGGGTAACCCGCTGTTTCGTGTTGGGGTCCTCAAGCATGATACCTGAATCACTTCGCTCGATCTCTTTCATGCCGATCACATCGATCCAGAAATCTGCCGCTTCATCGAGCGAATCGACACGGATCATCGTATCCGTAAACTGTAAGCGCTTCCTTTCGCTCATTTCTGCATCCTGATTATAGTGTACTGGAATCTTATATGCACCTCTTGAACTGGATTCTGGGAGCTATTCATCCTCCCGGGTCAGCCCGTACTCCTTGATCTTGAGCCTGAGCGTGTTCCTGTGAATGCCGAGCAATTCCGCCGTTCTGGCAAAATTCCAGTCGGCATAGTCGAGGACCTCCCTGATATGATCCCTCTCCACAGCTTTCAACTCCGGGACATCGCCGTCTGTAAGGAATTCCGCTGGTGCCGCGCTTGCTGATTTCGACAGCGACAAGGCGCTGAAATCCTCGACGTCGAGCACATTACCCCTGCACAGGACGCACGCGCGCTCCAGGATATTTATCAGTTCACGGACATTCCCGGGCCACGAGTATGACAGCAGGATGTCCTTCGCTTCCGGAGTGAGCCCCTCGATCTGCCTGTTCAGTCTCTCATTGTTCTTCCTGAGAAAGTGATCGACGAGCGGAATGATATCCTTCCTGTGATCTCGCAATGCGGGCATGTGGATATTGATGACGTCGAGACGATAGAACAGATCCTCTCGGAATTGCCCCTGCTCGATCCTCTCCTTCAGGTCGCAGTTTGTCGCTGCTAAAAGACGCACGTCAACTTTGATCGGCTTCGATGATCCGAGTCGCTCGAACTGCATCGTCTCGATCACTCGCAGAAGCTTGATCTGAATCTCGGGCGATATGTCTCCGATCTCATCGAGAAACAACGTTCCGCCATCGGCCATCTCGAACCTGCCGATCTTCGACATTGTCGCTCCGGTAAACGCGCCCTTGACATGACCGAAAAGTTCCGATTCCAGCAGTGTCTCCGGAATCGCTGCGCACGACACCGCGACGAATCGATTCGATTTCCTGTCTGACAGATTGTGCAGAGCCTTTGCCGCAAGCTCTTTACCGGTGCCTGATTCTCCCGTGATCAAAACTGTCGCGTCAGTCGTAGCAACGCGGCTTATGGTCGAAAGCATTTCCCGCATGGCGTCGCTGTCGCCAATCATCTGCTCGTCTCGGCTCACTTTCTCCAATTCCGACCGCAGATACAGGTTTTCCCGCAACAGGTGATGCTTCTCGCCTGCCTTCTGTATCAGCGCGAGCAGTTCATCGAGGTCAACCGGCTTTGAGATGTAGTGATACGCTCCCGACTGCATCGCCTCGACAGCCGTCTCGACAGTCCCGTACGCGGTCATCATAATCGGCTGCAACTGCGGATCGAGACTCTTGAGCTTCTTCATCAGCGAGAGGCCATCCTCTTTCGGCATCTTCATGTCGAGCAACGCCACCTCGTAGCCGGCCTTCTCGTACAAATCGAGAGCTTCGGCGGCTGAACCGGCCGTCCGGCACGAGTACCCCTTCTTTTCGAGGAAGCCGGAGAGCATCGATCGCTGGTTCTGCTCGTCGTCGACAATGAGTATCCTCAGTTTCTGCATGCACGAAGGATACCCGCGATGCAAATGCAAATCAAGCAAAACTTGCACGATCCCGCAGAGCCATACCAACGGGATCGTGGTAAAGAAACCGGTCAGATGTCTTTTATCTCGCGCATCTTACGCATTTTCCTGAACAGCCTGACATACTCGCTGAGCATCTCTTCTTCTGCCTTTGTGATTCCCTCCATCACAGGAAGGCCGACTTTGATCAGCGCCCTGACCATGTCGGCCATCGTTCTGTCGTAGCGTTCGGCGAGTTCTACGATTCGCTTCTTGAGTTCGTACGACACGAAAATGTTCAGGCAGTGCTCGCCTCTGAGTTTCTTCAGTTCATCCGGCATTTGAATCCTCCGAATTGATGTGGTATTTCATGTGACCTATCAGTATTTGCGGCGTCGATATTTTCAGGCCGAACTGTTCCGACAGCAGTTTGTAGATCGGCCTGAATGTCTCATCCGGCTTTTTCGCGAGGAGTATTCGATCGATTTCTTCCCTCTCAGGATGCTCGCAGATGATGCACGAGGTCTTTTCCTGCTCGACGACTCCAAATCGCTCCGAGACATATTCAGTGAGTTTCAATTTCAGCTTCCTGATGATGCGCCGATTCATCCCATCGAGCTTGTGCGGTTTCTTACCGAGCAGTTCCGAGAGTTCCCTTATCGATCTCCCCTCGAACCAGTACATGCTGATGAAATCCCTTTCATCGGCGGGCAGGCTGTCGACCGCCTCTCTGACCCTGGCGATGATCTCCTTCTGCAGTTCCGATTTCCCCTGTTGACCGAATACGTTCTGTGACCCGACTTCATAAATCCAGTCGAGAAATACAATTCGTCCCGCCATCAATCTCCTCCTTTCGCTGTTTTGGTCCCAAGATGTGTGGAGAAGATTGCCGAGGGAATTACATGAACTTCACATGATACTGGAGATGAACAGGGCTACGTATTTTGTCGGGGCACAGCCCCGACAAGCACGGGACATCAATTGGACTCCATTGTCATTGCGAGCGAACGAAGGGAGCGTGGCAATCTCATACTGTGGGCGGCAGACGTCCTCGCAAGTCCTGAGCTTCGAAGGGTTTGCCCCATCTTGCGCTGACATCGGCAGATGTGGACACGGGTCCTGAGTCCCGAAGGATCTGCCGCGCACAGGTCGCTTGACCTGTATCGATTGCTTCAGTATGCTCGGATCGGCAGCCCGGTGAAGTCTTCAGCCCTTTTCGCGATCTTTTCGAGTATCTGCAGAGCAACCGGGTAAATACCTGATTCGGCGGGAGCCCGTTCGATCGAATATATCTGCACGTCGGACGCCTTGATTTCCTTCAGGATTTCACACCAGGCCTCTATGCTGCTCTCTTCGACATTCGTCGGATCGCCGGAGAAGAACATCGTTTGTATCGTGAGACCCGGATGATCCAGTTCCTTCAGTCCGGCAATAACTCGTTCAAACGAAAAGTCGGGATGAGGGCGATTTATGCGCAGGAACATTTCGTCGGTACCGGCGTCGAGTTTCATTATCGGCTTGTCGAGCTTCATCAACGCATCACGCACTTCAGGGATTGCTATACCGGTCGAGTTGGAAAGGATTGCAGTCTTCGCATTAGGTGCCAGCGCGTCACGCACAGATACGATACGCTCCACCATCTCCGGGAACTGAGGATGCAGCGTCGCCTCGCCATTGCCGGAAAATGTGATGTATTGAACATCAGGATAAAGCTCAAGAACCGAGCGGAGCGACTCCTCGACATCCGCAGGCGCTGGCAGTTGATCGTGCACTGCTGAGTGCAATGTGTAACCTGCTGGCTTCGTCGGTCCATACTGACAATAGATGCAGTTGAATCCGCAGAGTTTGTGATCCAGCGGCAACAGATTGACGCCGAGCGATGATCCGAGCCGTCGCGAGTTCACGGGACCATAGATGATCCCAATCTGCAAAGGAAGATAGTCGGGAATGCTCTCCAAATGCAACTCTCCGTAGATCGCCTCGTCTTATTATTAAGAAACGCGAAGCGATCATGCGGTTCAACATAAATCTTGTGATGTCCATGCTGAGAGCGTATTCTTTGAACTGGAGGTGACGACATGTCAGGAAAGAACAATTCCGAAGAACGGCGTGGCATGATAATAGGCGGCCTTATCACGATGGGTGTCGGTGTGTTTTTCCTGCTGCACAATTTCGATGTTATTCCCGGAATGCATAAGATGTGGCCCGTGATCCCTGTGATCGTCGGCGTGGCGTTGATTATCGGTGCGTTCAGCAAGGGGAAGAAATCTGACAATTCCGACTGACACCGAACGGGTCGCATCAGATGACAGCTTCAGGGTTTCACGCCTCACCGGCGTTACGCTGATACTGCTGCTGATCCTATGGCCGCTCCTGTCGATAACGATGATGCCGACCGATGTCGAGGATTTCGGCTCTGCGCTCGACAATCCGATACTGCTTGTATACCTGCCCACGATTATTTTTCAGGCACTCATATTCGTGCTGGTTTTTCTCGTAGCAAGATACGAGGGTGGCGGGCTGAGATCGCTCCGCTTCGGCAGGCTGACGCTCGACAAAGTGTTTCTCGGACTGGCTTTCTTCGTCGGAGCCGGGATCGTGCTGAGTTTGCTGGCTCTTCTCATCCAGACTCTCGGTGCAGCCGAGTTCAGGGACCCGACCTATCTGCTCCCCTCATCGACTCAGGGCAAAGTCGTATGGGTCGTCCTTTCGATGGTGGTGGCCGTGTCAGAGGAGGCCGCGTTTCGAGGGTACGCTCTCACGAGATTGAGAAGATTCTTACGAAGCAGGGTTCTGACAGCCGTAGTTGTGTCGATCGCATTTTCCCTGGGCCATTTGTATCAGGGAGTCGGTGGAGTCATTGTGATCTTTGCGTACGGCTTGATGTTCTCCGCGCTTTTTTACAAGACCGGTTCGATATGGCCGGGAATCGTGGCGCATTTCCTTCAGGATGCCCTGCCGATATTCGCGCTTGACATGCTCCGAGATATCCAGGGCTAATCGGGAAGTGCTATTGCGAGAGCAGCCGCTGAACTGCCGCAACTTGAATCAGAATCCGATAATGACTCCGAGCCGGGCTGGGAGATACTCGATATCCTGTGGTTCTGCGAATACTTTCATATAGCGCAGCGGAATTGCCGTCCGGTGCAGTACCTTGTTAGATTTTTTTAAGTTTTTGCCGAAGCTGATTACTATTATCAAGAACAGATTTAACCTGTGCTTGTGTGAAACCCAATACTTGAAGGAAATGAAACTGGAAAATTGCCTCCATCTTGAGACAGAGCGACCATAACTCCACGCCACTAACAACCATTGACTCCAAGGATCGGTCGTAGTGGGTTAGATAATTCCTCGTATCTACGATGCCTCTTATTAACTTCCCTCGCTGCTTGCTTGTTCCAATGAATTCCTTAAATGGTTCGATGATGCTCTTTATTCTTCGAGCAAAGCTCAGTTCATTTCCGTGTTGGAGTCTTCCAGATAGCCAATCTCGGTTCCCCTCGGGAGATTGATTGATTATGGTTTCAATTAGCTCTTTGAAAACACCCTCATCCATCAATTTCTCATTCGATGTTCTACGATGGTAAGTTTCAAGCCCCTGAGCCAGAGCCAAGAACTTACCATCCAAGTATTTCTGTGCTCCTGTCTTCGTAGAAAAATACAAATCCAAGGCCGGCTTAATCTCATCATAAGCGTCAACCCAGTTATTTACTATTCGCTCTGCATCTTCTCGGATTTGCCCATACGTAAAGAACATTCGATGCCGGTCAATCTTCGGTTCATCCTTCGTGTATGGCAGGCTTGCATAGTACAGTGAAATTGGAGTCGGTCGGGATTCACCATTGCCTATGTCCTGGCGGATTGTCTCTGAAGTTGCTGATACTCGCTCAATGCAAACGGTCTTATCTATAGCAAAGCAGAGAAGAGTAGTGATTTTATAAGCAGTTGAGATAAAGTCGTTTAGTGGGCGCTCCTGCTCGGACACAAGCTTAAAGTAAGTCTTCTGAGTTATTTTAGCTTCCGTTGTATTTGGATACCCAGGAAGAGTCCACGAGTAAGTGATCAATAACTTCATGCCGTCATTGAGATTTAGTGATACTTCCTCTGGCGGCGAGTATGTTATGGTTGCAGTGCGCTTCTCGAACTGGTTTTCAACTTTGATTCCACTTATGTCAACCCATTCATCAACACCTTCCACAGAGAACTTAAAAGTATTAAATGCAATAATATCTTTTTCGTCGTAAGCAAAACCAAGGAAAGCTCTATTAACACAGATCAATGACTTGGAAATACCACCAAATGAAATACTCTTGTTCTTGTAGAAGCAATCATCAAGTGTAACTAACCCATGCTTCTCAATGTGTCCGACAATTCTCTTTATGTCATCCTTACCGTTGAATGCTTTTTAAAGTCCTTCGATGCTTTCATCGAACAATCCAACAACCTCAAGTTCAATCTCTCCCCCATCCGATATAACAAGTGTTCCGGGTATCTTTTTTTCTGGACCAGAGGGAAGCCAAAAATAACCTGTTTTTTTGAACTCTTCTCTAATTCGCATCTTGGTCTCCGTAAAATCTAACTTGAATCAAAATCCGATTACAACTCCGAGCCGGGCTGGGAGATACTCGATATCCTGAGGTTCGGCGAATACTCTCATATAGCGTATCTCGACAAAGAGACCGAAATTGGGATTGAAATAGGCGTCAATACCAGCGCCAAAACTCACGGCACCCCCAACCCCTTTCGTACCCGGGTACAGGTCAGGGTCTTCGCCGGTAATCTCGATCGCTACTCCGGGAATATCAACGGATGCCAGTCCGACGCCCGCAGTAACATACGGAGAGATTCCGGGTGCGGGCGGCATGATGTTCATTTTCAGCATCACAAGAGCGGAGAATGCGCTCGCATCATCGCCAATAAGGCTTACCGAGTCAGGTGATCTATGCGACATCTCGATGATACCATCCTCGTCGAACGAAAAGGAATGAGCCTCAAGCATGCCATAGAGAGTCAACTCCGGCAGCAACATTGTGCCAAGAGAGACTGCCCCGCCGAGACCGCCTTTCCAGAAATTCTGAACATATTCCGGAGCTTGTGGAAATCCCATACCCACGCTGAGGCCTAATACTTTCCCACTGTCAGCGTGGACGACAGCAGCGACCAGCAATAAAAGTACCATCGTGTGACAAACAATCCGTCTATACATCACGGCCTCCCGTCGAGAGGTTTTGCTGCGTTCATAACACCCTATAATATCACATAAAACTTCATTTGCGAATCAAGTCAAGTTTGTAAGACAAGAGCTGTGATCACTTCTCGTCTGTCGATATCCGATCACACGTCACGGGATCATGAGATCGGCTGATCTATTACATTCATCAACAGTATAGTAATCACACGTCTTCAGGGCAATGAAGAACAGTCGGCAACGACACACATAATCGAATTTGTGCTTGCATATCCGGCAATCTTAGGTACTTTTATGGTAGTAAGATCTGATTACTCGCTAATCGACACAGGGCATGTGATCGATACTGATATTAGAATAATGGAGGAATGCGATGAGACTCCGGGCGATAGTTTTCCGGGTTCTGGCGCTCTGCCTGATCACTTATAACATTTCGTCAGCCGGGAAATTCGTGAGCGACAGCTTCGTTCCTCGAAAACCCGCTATCAAGATCAGCATTGACAGAATTCCCGACAGCTTTCGGTCGGACAGACTGATACTGAAATTCGCGGAAGATACAGAAGTAAGATTGCATGGTAACATGCTCATGAGCAAATCGGGCAAAGATATCTCACTCGCAACAAGCATACTCTCGGGAACGAGCGGCCTGACTATCAAGCGACTCTTCTCACGATCCGAGGCGTCTCTCGAAACCAGCAGACAGACAGGCCAGGCTATGTGCAACCGCCAGCTTGCAGACCTGAATCTCTACTATATTCTGAAACTCGATGAATCTGTCGATGCGGTCGGATTGATCGCGCAACTTAACGAACTGGTTGAGATAGAGACAGTATATCCCGAACCGATTCCGGTACCGGCGTCGGAACCGTCAGAGCCTGCAACGCCTGACTTCCAGTACGGCCAGGGTTATCTCGAAGCCGCACCCGGCGGAATCGATGCGTACTATGCCTGGGGAATACCCGGCGCGAAAGGCCAGGGGATCACTGTCTGCGACATCGAGGGTAACTGGGTTTTCACTCACGAAGACTTGTCCAAGGCGCACGACGATATCCACATCGCTGGATCGCTGATCCCGGAACCGCTCTGGTACAATCACGGCACCGCAGTTCTCGGACAAATCGCGGCCGACTCCAACGGTATCGGTGTTACCGGTATCACCTACGAGGTTGATCTCAGGACAGTATCGATCGGCAGTATGAGCGTATCAGACGCCATAGATACGGCGGCAGCGAGTATCGATCCGGGAGATATTATTCTGATAGAGCTTCAGGATGCCGGCCCGAACGGCGGCAACTATGTCCCAGTCGAGTATTACCAGGATGCTTTCGATGCCATTAGCACGGCGAGTGCGAACGGAAGAATCGTTGTCGAGGCAGCGGGGAACGGACATCAGGATCTCGATGACTCATACTGGTACGGCCAGCTCTTCGATCCCGATTACCGTCATTCCGGCGCAATCATGGTCGGCGCGGGCACACCGTCGACCCACTGGCCTGAGTCGTACACTAACTACGGACAACGACTGGATTTGCAGGGATGGGGATCGGAAATCTATACGCTCGGCTACGGTGATCTTTACAGCGAAGGCGACACGGCTCACTGGTATACCGCGGATTTCGGCGGCACATCAGGAGCATCGCCAATCGTTGTTGGATCAGTTGCTGCACTGAGAGGAGCCTGCCAGCACGCTTACGGCGACATTCTGACCAGAGATGAGATCGTTGACATCTTACAAGTGCACGGTACACCTCAAGGCAACCCGAGTAAACACATCGGACCATTGCCCGACCTGAGAGCATCGCTCGAATCTCAGCTTGCGGTTTTTACTGCCGACACGCGACTCGGGAATGTCCCGCTAACAGTGCAATTCGACGGCAACTCTCCTGACACTCCGCTTGACTGGACATGGGATTTCGGCGATGGTGATTCGGCGTTTATCGAGGACCCCTCACATGTCTACACTCAGTCGGGGGCATTCGATGTTTCGCTGTGTGTCAACACACCAAGCGGGACGTACGCGATGAACCGACCTGAGTATGTCGTCGCACTGCTCGACTCGATAACTTTCTCGCACGAATACGGATTGCCGGGACAAACTGTGGCGATCTCGGTCTACGGCAAGAACGATTTCGACATCGAAAGATTCATTCTATCCTTCAGATACGCCGGTGATGCCGATCTGTCATATGAATACGTTACAGTCGAGGGGACCCGATGTGACTACTTCGAGAACATTACGCTCCTGGCAATCAATCTTGTCACGCGCGAGATCACACTACGTTTCACGGCCGATTGGGGCGGCGGTTCTCCGCCTCTTCCGCCCGGCAGCGGTGAAATCGCGAGGATATATTTCACTGTCGGGTCGCAGACAATCGGGGATATCTCACCAATCGATACTCTCGACGGTCTGTTCTCCATGCAGTACAGATCACAGTATGGCACCTACAGGCCGTTCAGCAGCAACGGTTCTGTCACAGTAAGCGGTCCAATTGGCGATGTTGACGCCTCGGGCGAAGTTGATATCGATGATGTCGTCTACTTGATTCAGTACATATTCGCGGGCGGACCGGCTCCCGAACCTTATTTCACCGGCGACGCTGACTGCAGTGGAACGACCGACATCGACGACGTTGTCTTTCTCATCGAGTATATCTTCGGCGGCGGACCGGAGCCTGACTGCTGATACATAACGCGACATTGCTTCAGCCCGCATCATCCCGTTTTGGCTTCAAGTGCCCGCAGGGGCTGTGCCCCTGCGGATTCTGTGCTGTATCTACTTGCTGTGCAGTAAGCTGAGAACACAGCGGCACAGCCACTGTGTGCACACATGTGTTCATAATTAGGTTTTTCAATAAACCCAATTCAATCCGCATCATCCCGTTTTGGCTTGCAGATATGTCCGTTCGTCTCTATTATCAAAGGCATGACTACTAAAGCTGTCTCAATCGATCTGTGGGGCACGATCTTCGATTTTCGAGGTGAGATGTCCGCGTCGGTCTTCAGGAAAAAACTGACGCGCGGATATGCAGCCGAACATGGAATCACCGATGGCGAGCGTGTAGACCGTGCGTACGAAGAAGCTGCTCGACATTTCTATGAAACGTACGAAGCGTCCGCAATCACTCTCTCTTCGAGAGATCGGCTTGTACACCTGTTCCAACTGATTGGCGTCAGAACGGACGGCGAGGACTTCGACAAACTCGTCACTGCGGTTCAGGATGTGGCAAGAAATCATCCGCCTCGTCTGGCGGGAGGTTTGGAGAATGCCCTCGGCGCGCTGGCTGAAAAGTACAGGCTCGTCGTGATCTCCGACACAGGACTCACGCCCGGCAGAGTCGTCAGGCGAGTGTTCGAAGACTATGGCATATCGCAGTATTTTTGCGACTATTCTTTCTCAGACGAGAACGGCAAATCCAAGCCCGATCGATATGCGTTTGAATCGGTATACGAAAGGCTCGGTATTTCGCCTGACGAGGCATGGCACGTCGGCGACACCGAATGGACCGATGTCGCGGGCGCGAAAGCCGTGGGCGCAAAGGCGTGTTTGTATTCCGGTCTCAGCGATGATCCTGTCGATGGAACCCGTGCGGATTTTGTCCTGCGCAAATGGAACGACGTCGAGAGGCTCATCGAGCGAATACGGGAGGAGTGAGATGTCCTTTGGCGATACAGTGCTGTTCGCGGTCACTCTGATTGTCATGCTCGGTGGGATCATCGGGTGTCTGCTTCCGGCGGTGCCTGGCATTCCGGTCATCTGGATCAGCGCTTTAGTCTATGCTCTCATCACCGGATTCGAGAGAATCGGGACAGACTATCTCGTGACATTCGGGATACTGTCTGTCGCGACGTTGCTTCTCGATTACATAGCAGGAGTTTATGGCGCGAAACGTTTCGGCGCGAGTAAATGGGGCATGCTCGGCGCGTTCCTCGGGATGATTGTCGGGCTGATCATAGGTTTCCTGCCGGGAATGATCCTCGGACCGTTCATCGGTGCGGTTGCTCTCGAACTGATCGCAGGCAAACAGTCCGGTCCCGCGCTTAAGGCCGGTTTCGGAACATTCATCGGATTCCTCTGCGGCACATTCCTCAAGCTTGTCATTGGAACAGCAATGATCGGTGTGTTCATACACGATGTCTTCTGGACAGTCTGGTAAGCAAGGTCGGTTTTGATTGATAGAGTGCCCGACAGAACTGTACTACGACGTTATGCATCTTCGATTGTGTCGATGAATTGCTTGATCTCAGTTATCTCCGCAAGATCAATATCGAACTCAGCAAAATCCTCAACGCCATCGGATTCGTATCTGCACTCCCCTGTCGGCGAAAAGCAGTATGACTTGCCATCGCTGTTGATACCGACTGTGAATATCTGGTTCTCAATCGCGCGTGCCGCAAGCAATGTCCTCCATGCGGTGTCGCGTTCAGCATTCCAGATCGCCGGAACGAACAGGATGTCGAGTCCTTTCATTGCGATCTCTCTTGTCACTTCCGGGAAGCGCAAGTCGTAGCAGATGACAACCCCACAGCGTACAGATCCGCATCGTGATTCTACTACAAACGGCTCAGGATTTTCCCCCGCAGCAAACAGAGTTTGCTCCCTGAACGGCTTGAACAGATGACGCTTTGAGGCCTGATGAATGATCTCGCCCTTCTTGAAAACAAGCGAACGGTTGAATGTCCTGCCGACGGAGGTATCGTCAATTGGCATCGAACCGGCAATGATGCATAATTCGGGATTGCGCGACGAAATCTCCCGAATCCGATCTATCACCATGACGGTGTCATCGAGAATTCTGAACGTATCGGCCGTGAACTCGCAGTTAAACATCTCCGGTAACGCGAGGAAATCGAGCTTCGATATGTCTATCCCGCTCAGAGCCTCAAGCGACCGCGCTATACTTATGCGACACACCATATTACACCTATTTCACAAAGTCTTACATTATACCCAGATTTCGATTTTGGGCACAAGAAAAAGGCGGCTTCCGGATTCGAACCGGAGAATAGAGGTTTTGCAGACCTCTGCCTTACCACTTGGCTAAGCCGCCTGTACTCTATTTGTCGGCTGATCGACGGAAAACTTGCAGTGGCACACCGTATGTGCCGTAAACCTGCTACGTCCCACCCCGTTGCTCAATCAGCCGAAAGTAGATTGCATTCAACAGGACGCATGAATAATGGAGCGGGAAACGGGACTCGAACCCGCGACAGCCACCTTGGCAAGGTGGTGCTCTACCAACTGAGCTATTCCCGCTCGACAATCGAATAATATATCGCACGAAAAGCCAAAGTCAAATTGTTTTTGAATCTGGATGTTCCGAAACAACACGGCCAGCCCCGTAATCAGAGGCTGGCCAATCCTGAAGGCTGCCTGCGAACCTCGCAAACAGCCTGAAATTGTGTCATTTCAATTATGTCTTCATGTTCACATCAATCGCAAGTAGGTGCAGGACCACTTGCGAAAATATAGTTGATAAGGAAAACTACATCATCGATGTCGATCATTCCATCGCAATTCGAATCGCCAATCAAACCATAATACGATCCTGAAGCAAGAACACTGATTTGGACCGTCGCATCAACCAAGTTCATTATTGCATCTGTCGCTGTGAAATAAGCGAGCCATTCGGTGTTGCCCTCATACGGAGCAGTTGTCCACTCGAATATTAGAGGATTGCTGCCGAATGTCTGAGGATCGTCGATCGGAGATGCGCCATCTGGTATCTGAACCAGGCTGTCAAGCTGAACAGTTATTGGCTGATGATATGAGTAGGCACCAATCTCGAATGAAACAAGCTCCCCTGCTTCGACACTGATTGTGTCAGGATTCGACATATTCATCACAAGGGGGCCTGGCTCGATTGTCAAGAGTCCACCGACAAACTGAGGAGTGTAGGAACCTTTCCCGTCAGTAGCATACAAAGTGAAAGAGCAGGATGGTAGCACCCAGGCTGAGTCCGTCATCACCTGTTCTCCAACAGTGCCACCTGAAAACCAGACATCGCAATATTTGAATTTTCCCGGAGGAATGAATCTTAACATTGCGGCGCCTGAGATGCAGAGAGTGTCAGGAAGTACACCATCTATGGCGGTCTCGCCTGTAACTCCATGGATTAGATCAAAATAATCAGTCTGATCGAAAATGCTTCCGATTTCAGAGATGGAATCCCAAACTGGTTCGACATAACCGTCCAATCCATACTCGATTCCAATGTTTATACCGATCAATTCCTGGTCTGTAATAATGTAGATCGGTATGCTGAAAATGTTGCCGGAAGAGCCGTAGGCTTTACCCTCTTCACCGAAGTATACAGTGTCAGGTATCCCAGAATCCTGAGCGAAAAGTGGCGAAGACGCAGTTAGCACAATCGCCAGTGCGATGATCACGCGCATAGTGTTTCTCATCTTACCCTCCCGAGAGCACGGTTACGGATGTGTCATTTCGAAATATGTAATTAATCTGGTATTAAGATAGCATATAAACTGCATTAGATCAACGCACAAATTCTCCTTGAAAAAGACCTTGTATTGACGGCAATCTCTGTCGATGGCGGACAGTTCCCAACGGTAGGGAATACCGTGTGGTGAAGAACTTCTCCACCGAATTGGAATTGAGAGAGATTCTTCGCGGCATCGCAAACAACATCGTGTTCCACGAGGACAATCAGAAGTAGCGCAGGAGTACCCCACTCCTGCGAAGAGAATCGTCAGGCGTCGGGGACACCTTCCCTACAATGCTGATGTGAACTCTCGCGTGTTTGGCAGCACAGGGATGTCGAAACCACGCTCTGCGCACGGCGCAGGACTCAGGGGTTTCGACCTACGGGACTTGCTGCAAGACTTCAGCATTCATCCTGAGTGTCATCACCCGGAGTATACTGCTGACCAGCCGGAATGAATTGATTGAGAAGGTCTTGAGGTTGCTCTCGAATTCCTCCTTAGCCTGCGTACCGCCGGAATCCGAAATCGTTCGCAGGACAACATACGGCACCTGATTTACATGGCAGGTGTAACCGACTGCGGCTCCTTCCATCTCGGTCGCAACCGCGCCGAACTCCCGCTGCAACCATTCTGCTTTCCTCGGATCAGAGACGAATTCGTCACCGGATGCAATTGTTCCGACGACAAGCCTGGGCGCGTCATCCACACCCTTGAAACAATCGTCGTATGCATAGCACGTCAGCTTGCAGAGTCTCGGGTCGGCCTCAATCGTTCGTCCCGTCTCGGGTATTTCACCATGTCGCCTCCCGAAAGCTGTCAAGTCGAAATCATACTGAACGACGAAATTCGAGACGACGAAGTCACCCGGAGAGAGACTTGGAACGAGAGCTCCGGCAAGACCGGTGAAGATTATAGGGCTGGCAGCATACTTGTCGATCATGATCTGCGTCCCTATGGTGGCGTTCACCTTCCCAATGCCCGACTGCAGCAGAACGATCCTCTGCCCTTCTATCGTTCCGGTCGAATACTCCATTCCGGCATGAGTGACTGACTCAGGAGAATCAAGCCTCTCGCGGAACAGGGTGATTTCTTCCGGCATAGCGCCGATTATTCCGACCATTGTACTCAAAGCCTTTCCAGATTTCATCTCGAGTGTTTTTCCCATATACACAGATGTACGATTCTTACAAATCTTATCGGAAGGAACAGTTCCTGTTTTCACTTTGACCTGCTGTTTGATGTCCCATAATGGCACAGACAAGCGGCTCAGCGATACTTGCTATTCTGTTCTGCAGAAGTCGGCCACTCATGCCTTAATCGCCTCGCGCACGGCGCAGGACTCAAGGGGTTCGACCTACTCGACTTCATCATGTGAGTGGGCGGCAGGTAGCAAACTTCCTCGCAGAAAGAAGAAGCCCGCCCCGGAATGGGACGGGCATAAAAGCTCTGATGTCAGATATGTTTACATCGACAGGAATCTGACCCATGGATTGTCAGGAAGCGATGATGCATCGGCACAGAAATCATCATCGGTGAACGTGACAACATAGTCTCCCGATGTGACCGTGCCGGTTACCACTCCAGGACCAGTGACAACCAGATGGACTTCGGCGGAACCGGTGAGTGTGTTCGTACCGTCGGTCACATAGACACTGACCGTCATGTCTATCGTGCCAGAGGTCGGGCAATCGTAATCATCGGCTTCAATCAACACCAAGTCATTGACCGCGATGTCATACTCATAGCGGAGATTAACAGGCTGCAGATCACCCTGACCTGTGAATACAACCTTGACATCGAATATTTCATCGAGATCAACCCATAGCTTCATGTCAGTATCGAGGCTGAGGACACCGTGACGATACAGGCTGATATCAAGATCAATGTCCGAATCCTGCGACTGCTGATCGAACTCGAGATCGATGTGTGTTCGCATGTCAACGAAATCAGGATCGGGCAGCAGAAAACCCGGCACGCCATCCTTCTCCAGCCTCGTAGAGTCGGCTATCTCGAAATCCCACACCATCGTTGTACTATCGTCCTCAGTTGTGACAGTCTCATCAGCAAAGAAAATATGCCAGCCGTTCTCATAGTAAAATGTGTCGGTCTGCGGCACAGCGATTTTGCCAAAGCCTCCTGTTGTTCCGTCGATATCAGGGACTTCATAATCTTTGAAATCACTGACTGCTGAGGATACCGCACCCTGCACCAAGCTAAGACCATCAAAGCCAGTAGCATCATCGTCTAAACTCGACACGACATATTCAACCGCGTCTCTATCACTCAACACATTTTGAGTGTCGCCATTCGTCACTTTTTCGTCATCGCCACATCCGATTGCGAAGAGAATCATTATCCCAATCGCAAGTGGTACCAGAAGAGAAACTTTCCCTTTCATCATGTCTCCTAACTGCGAGTGATAAGATGAAAACCGTTATTTCGGCATGAATAAACGAATCAGGGCGGATGTGCGCAACAACTATTTCTGTGCTACTTTGGAAAGCAAATCGCCAATATCGGAAGTCGAGAAAGGTTTCGGGAGATAGAAGTCCGCGTGATCTTTGACCACGATTTTCTGAGTCAGCTCCGAATTGCGCGTCGACATCATGGCTACCGGAATGTCCGGATGATTCTCTTTCGCATGCCTGAGTAGAGTGAATCCTGAAACTGTCGGCATCTGGGTATCCGCAATGATCAAAGCATATATCTCCTTACCGAGACGGCCGATAGCCTCTTCCCCATTTTCCACAATCTCGCATTGTACCCCGAATTCTTCGACCATGTCAGCCAGACATGACGCCATATTAAGGTTGTCATCAACTATCAGCACTTTGCCCAATCGGATTTTTGTCGACACTGCTAAGCCCTCTCCTCGTATGTAGTATCGGAACAACGCGCTCCAACATAAGTGCTGCGTAACGAAACAATCGTAGAATCTTGTCCCTCGGGGATCCCCTCGTCCCTCAGGATCGGGATCGGCGACCGAAAAACTCTTTGATCGAATGCGCAAGGGATATATATTGTGACGTGGATAGACCAAGACCACCCAAAATCATACTCGCCCTGCTCGCGACCCTGACAATTCTGTTGTCCTACAACGACTTCGTCAACGCGCAGGTGATTGCATCCGTTTCGTTTACCGGTAAGTATCGTGTCAGGGAGTGGATACTCCGGAATGAGATAGAACTGCATGAAGGCGACCGGTTTGACCCGGACGCATGGGAACTCGACAGGAAACGACTCGCCTCGCTGGCGGTCTTCTCGGAAGTATTGTCAGACACATCGAGTTCGAACGATGGTATGCACATAGAGTACACGCTCAAAGAGGTCTGGACATTCATTCCACTGATAAACATAAAGGGTGAGATCGACAATATCGATATCGACGTCGGACTAAGAGAGAAGGATCTCCTCGGATTATATATGGAGACTGGTTTCCTCTACTCGCATTTCGAGAGCAGGAATTCGTATTCCGTGTGGCTGAATTGGCCAAGAGCATTCGGCACGAAGTACTCCGGCGGGATTTCGGGTTACAGCCAGCATTCGAGAGAACCGGCGGAGTCATCCGACGAGCAGTACCGTTACCATTACGACGTGAAGCTAACCGGTGGGTCGGTTTCGCTCGGCAAACGTCTTGCAGAGAAACTGGCTGTCGGCGGCAAAGTCTCGTTTCTGGAGGAACAGTATGAACTCGAGCCTGCGCCGATTCCGCCTGTTACGCTGCCACAGACACGCGAACAGCGCATGATTAGCCCGAGCGGATATGTGACACTTGGCAGAGTCTATTACGACGACTTCTTCTTTGATGGACGCGATCTGTTCGTGCGAGGCGACCTGATAGCATTCGACCTCGATGACTACGAATTCAAGTTCTGGATGACCTCGATTCAGGCACGAAACTACATCGACATCGGCGGGAAGTGGAATATCTGCAACCGGATCGTATTCGGGACATCTCGAATCAGAAACGTTCTTCCGACATTCGCCGTCAGTGGACTTTCGACCATCAGAGGCGTCGAGGACAGAGTACGGAGAGGCAGCAAGATATATTACGGCAACAATGAACTGAGATTCAGGGTATTCCAGAACCGGTGGCTGCACAGCCAGTTCACGGCGTTTGTAGACTTTGGGAGTGCGTGGGATAGCAAACAGAGCCTGCGAGAAATTCTTGAGACATCTCTACTGACATACGGAATCGGCGTAAGACTTGGATTAGTGAGATTCTACAACGCCATCGGCAGGGCCGACATAGCGCTCAATACCGCCGATGGCTCGCTGACTCTCTACATGTCAGCCGGTCAGTTTTTCTAACGTAGGCTTCCTGCTGAGCTATTCCCATTCTTGTAGGTCACGGTAGTTTCGACGGGTCTTGGCGACGACAGAGTCGTCGGTGTGACCTGTCGATACCCCGTAAACTGAGACCTGGCATTGTTTCTGTTTTCCGTCAGTTCACACGTTCGCCTTCGGCGGACGCAAGAACTAACGGAACAAGTACAAGTATTTTGATCGTCAAGCGACAAGCCGCGTGACCTACAACCAATCATAACAAGGACATCCAAAGCAATAATTCCGCTTGCGTCGAATTCAATCATCACGCTTTATTCAAAAAAACATCGAGGGATTGAATATATGATCTTTCTGGCTGTATTCTCAACAGAGAGCAAATACAAGACTTACGAGGACGAGAAGCTGATGGCAGCGGTTCGGAAAGACAGTTCGATAGCTATGAAAGTCCTGGTTGATCGGTACAAGAAAAAAGCGTACTACATCGCCCTCGGCCTTGTCGGCGACCACGATGAGGCGAGCGACCTGAGCCAGGAGGCCTTCATACGCATATATAACGCCCGTCGGAGCTACGATCAGTCGAAGCCGTTCTTCTCATGGTTCTATACAATTCTATCCAATCTTGCGAGGAATCACCTGAAGAAACGATCTGTACGAAGCGAATACGCACGTCAAAACGCAGGACGCCTATGATCCGAAACTCCAGACGCCGCGCGCGCCGGATGTTATCATCGAATCGGATGAGGCCAGGACAGCAGTATGGGAGGCTATCGAGGGACTGTCGTACGATCACAGGGAGGCAATCATACTCCGTCATTTCGAAGACATGTCGTATGAGGACATAGCGAAGCTTGTCGGCGTACCGGTCGGCAGTGTGATGTCACGACTCTATTATGCAAGAAAAAAGCTGAGGGAGCTGCTTGGCGATGAATATGAAAGATGATGAACTTCACGCCATCATGATGAGAATCGTCGATGGCGTCGCGAGCACCGAAGACAAACAGGCATTCGCCGCTGCATCAAGCCAGAATCCTGCATGGGAGACAGAGCTTCGCGCATACAAAAGCATAAAGGAGGTGACTGACCAGATGCAGTACAAAGAAATGCCGGACAGCTACTGGGAAGGTTACTGGGAAAACCTGTACAGAAAACTCGAACGCGGGATCGGCTGGATACTGATGTCCATCGGCGCAGTAATCCTAATCGCGTTCGCGTTTACTGTGGGCTTCTGGGAATTCTTCACCGATCCGCAGGTACCTTCAATACTCAAGGTCGGCATCGGCGTCGGCGGACTCGGCCTGATCATAATGCTGGTGTCGGTCCTGAGGGAACGCCTGTTCGCAAGAAACCGTGATCGTTACGAGAGAGAGGTAGAAAGATGATACTGGCAACATCGGACAACATACCCGGCAAGACGATTATCAAGACTCTCGGCATGGTACGTGGCAATACGATTCGGACAAGGCATCTCGGCAACGATATCGTTGCAGGTCTGCGAAACATTGTAGGTGGCGAAGTCGTCGAATATACTAAGATGATGGCCGAGTCGAGAGAACAAGCTCTCGACCGCATGGTGGGTGAAGCGGAGCAACTCGGGGCTAATGCCATCGTGACAATCAGGTTCACGACCAACTCCCTGATGAAAAGCGCTGCTGAATTGCTCGCCTATGGTACCGCCGTCGTGATTGAATAGAAATTATGCTGGAGATATATCTATGACCGATGACATGAATAACGCACCACCAGTCGAAACGACCGCCGAAACGATGAACACTGACGCCAACAAGTGGGCAATGATGTGCCATCTCGGCGGATTGGTCGGGTTGCTCATCTTTCCACTCAACTATATTATCCCACTGATTATATGGATAAAGCATCGAGATGAATTCCCATTGGTGAATGACCAGGGGATGGAAGCACTCAATTTCCAGATCAGTATAACGATCTACACGATTATTTTCTCGATCTTGATACTGGTCATAATTGGCATATTTCTGTTGATCGCTCTTTTCTTCTTCGTATTGGTAGTAGGCATCGTTGCATCAGTACAGGCGAGTCGTGGTGTGAGCTACAGGTATCCATTGATATTCAGACTAATACGATGAGTATATTGTGCGCGGCAGATGTCCAGAGACTGTCCCAGAAGATGTGAAAAGCAGGTAATTATGTTTGCGGAAGAAAGTAGTGTCATTCCCGCGAAGGCGGGAATCCATTGAATACGTTATAGTTAGAATAGACTCCCGCCTTCGCGGGAGTGACATGATTGGCTTCTCACCTGAGTTTAATAGCCCTTTTGAGACAGCCTCTCCACATCTGCCGACCCAAACGAAGATGGGGCAGACGAGGACGTCTGCCGCCCACAAGATTAGCTGTCATCGCGTGAGCAACCGGATCAGGTCTGACACTTCCGGGTATTTCTCAATCAATTCGCGTCGATTGCCCAACTCGAAATCCTCGAATGTGAATCCGGGAGCGACTGTCGTTCCCAGCAGCGTAAACCTACCGCCATCGACAAGACGCATCCCCTGCCATACATTGCGCGGAACGACAACCTGTGGCTTCTCCCCTATCTTCAAGTCTGTGCCGAGTGTAATCACTTCAGATGATCCATTGGGATGCAACTGCAGCATCGTCACAGGATCGCCAAGATAGAAATGTATGACTTCATCAGATTTAAGTCGATGTAGAAGCGATATTGTATCACGCGTCAATAGATAGTAGATCGCTGTGCTCAGCGCACGATCCGAGCCATAGCGATCCGGTAGTACTGATCCCGGAATTACCTCGTCCGATCTGTATGTCTCGACGAAATACCCGCCCTCAGTCGAGAGCAGTTTGAGGTTAAGCAGTTTGATGATCTCGTCAGCAGTTATCATCCAGCAATCCCGTATGCTAACTCTTGTAGGTCAAGCCTGCTTGAGGCTTGACTCTTCGTCATGCCCCAAGTGGGCATGACCTACAACCCGTCATTCCCGCGAAGGCGGGAATCCATCCTCTCTTCTTCCGTCAGGATCACAGGGATCCTGACCTACAAATCAAGAAAAAGGGGTGCGATAGTGGCACCCCATACAATAACACTCTATTTTATGAGATACCTACAGTATCGGTTCGTCTTCCGGCTTGTTCTCGAACGCCGATTTGACATACCCGACAATCTCATCGGTCGTTGTGCCCGGCTTGAAAAGCTTGTGTATGCCCTGACTTTCGAGTTTGTCAATATCATCGTCAGGTATGATGCCACCGCCGAATAGAATCATGGCTTTCGCGCCCTTCTCGTCGAGCGCTTGTCTGATCGCAGGGAATAGCGTCATGTGCGCGCCGGAGAGAATCGATACACCGACCGCATCGACATCCTCCTGCACGGCAGCATCGGCGATCATTGCCGGAGTCTGCCTGAGCCCCGTATAGATGACCTCCATGCCGGCATCTCTCAATGCTGAGGCGATGACTTTGATGCCTCTATCGTGCCCGTCGAGGCCGGGCTTCGCCAGAAGAATTCGTATGTTGGATCCCATATTGCCTGCTATATGTCACGTTGATGCTATTTATCTTCTGCGGTCTTTAGCCACTTCCTGTCGAACTTGACCAGAATCCCTTTCGCGCCATTCACCTGCGTCCCCGATGACCGGTCATACTTGATGTATATCACCGCATGGCACCGTTTCTTCCTCGCAAGGTCGGAGAGCTGACCGTCGATATTCGTCATCGACTTGGCTGATCCCTCCTCGGCGAGAACATCCGCAAGCATCCTGATCTTATAGGGGTAGTTGATATCCTTCTCCGACAGGACTATTTCCTTCTTCTTTACTTTCTCTGCGACCTTTTCCACGGAATCATAGTTCTTCACCCGCTTCGCAGCTTCGGCGGAATCGAGAGATTGCACCAGGATTCCATTGGTGAACAACTCGGTTGGATCTCGCTCGGTGAAATTGTCCACAAAGATAACCGCATCGCATCCAGCCCGCGCAGCGGCCTCTCTGAGCCTGCCTTGCGCTTCTTCCATCGCCTTTTCAGCAAGCTTGCCCCTTATCTTGAAGGAGATGATCTCCTTGATCTGATACGGCCTGTCGATATCGGCTGCTGTCAACTCGACAGAATCAGCCGGGATGTCCCACTTCTTTGCCAACAGATCGGTCGGCAGAGTGAGCGCAATTGCGAACAGCGCGGTAATGGTTATCATAGCGAATTTCATCTTAGTCATTGCTGCAACTCCTTTCATTTCCGACCCATTACGAATGAACCGGAAATTGCTTGTCAGTCATAATATTATACAACATCGCGGTCCGCAAGCCCAAATTTGAGGATCGTTTGATCTACTGAATCCAATCCAGAATCCAGACTTGACAGATCTATCCCTTTCTGCGTTTATATTTGTAGATAGACAACAGAACAACGCGGCTCAATGAATGCCGGGGCATGAGATTGGGCAGCGGGGAAGGAGGAATCCCATGAAACATGCAATCATACTCATGGTTGCCATTGTCGCGATCTCGGGCGTCGTCCTTGCGGACGACTACATTCGTATCGACACCGATTCGATACGAGCAGGCTCAGACAGCGTCACCATCAACTTCATGATCCTGCGGGAGTGCCCGACTCCGATACTGATTGCGGGTGTGAGTAATGGTTTCGTGATGACAGCGACTGGCTGTACGTGGACATTCAATAGTTTCACGGCAAGCGCTGACGCCGAGGCCTGGTTCCCGATGGCAGGTGGTTTTCATTTCTCAGATGGACTGACTGGAACCGCCAACTCTGGTTGGTTCGGGACCGGAGGCGCAGGCAGCGGTTTGCCGGTCCTGGATGATGAACGCTATTATTTCTCACTGAACCTCGACGTCAGTGATGACGAGGGTATGATCTGCATCGATTCGGCGTGGTTCCCGCCAGCAGGCAACTGGAAGTGGTCCGGTCTGACCTGTGGACAGGGTGGCGCGCCTGATCGTCCGCTCTTCGTGGATAAGAACGGCAGCGATGCTAACCATCCGATCTGCATTACAGTCTATTCCGCTCCATGCGATCCGCCTGTGATCACTAACTGCCCGACGGATACTCTCGAAGCGAATCACTGCAACGAGCTGTCATACCAGTTCGAAGCTGATCCCGGAGGCATCGACGGCAATGCAGACGTGTACTGGGAGAGGATTTGGGGAAACGGAGAGATAGAAAGCTCTACTGGTCTGTTCACATTTGGACCGGCGCCAGCATGGGACGGGTACATGGCACAAATCAGGGTCGTGAACGACTGCAACCCACCGCTGGCTGACTCTTGCTACTTTGAATTCAAAACGGAGACAGAAACAGATACCCCGAAACGCGTCAACGACGGGCTACCTCTCCATCCGGAAGTCAGGAAGCATTACGTCTTCGGACCTGCTGACGCGGAAAGTGTTACAGTTACGATTGAAACAACCGGCTCGACTCATGAACTGGAAGCCATGGGAATTAAGTTCCGAACAGCCTATAGAGAAAATATATACTCAGCAGACATTGCTGTACTGCAACTCAATCAGTTGAGGGCTTTACCAACTATCATTCGTGTAACACCGGCACCTCGCGGGTACAAATTGAATTCTGTCGGGATGCACTTATCACCCAACTCCCCTGACATCGACTCGAGTTCAGCTTATTTCTTCGCTGACTCTGCTCGATCACTGTACGGTATCGACGGTAGTGGTGTTATTATCGGTATAATCGATGATGAGATCGACGTGACAAACGATGACTTCTATTTCGGAACATGGGATTCCAAAGTTCTCTACTTCTGGGATCAGGATGCAAACTCAGGTGGGGGATTGAACCTCCCCCGATTAAGTGGACACATCGAGAAGATAGAGTTTTATTCTATT
>CBDUQR010000020.1:0-48823 GCA_965369655.1 uncultured bacterium
AAGACCATACAAGTGGAAGAAAGTATAGCGGTATATATGTGTCACACCACTAGCGTTGAAGTTCCGCTGGGCTCTTCGTACGGTCAAACGATATCATCTGGTGACATCAACGGTGATGGTCAGAATGACTTGGTGATCGGGGGTCCCTATACTGATTTACCAATCCTCGGTTCTTTCTGGGTTTACTATGGAGGCGATCTTCTCGATACAGTTCTTGATGAACGGATTAATATCTACAACACGTATCAAGGCTATAATGATTTCTACTGTGGCGCAGGTTTGGGAGACATCAACGGTGACGGCTTACATGATCTGGCCTGGGGGGGGGATCCCCGGGACTGGTAAACCCGGTTATGTAGCTATAATATTCGGAGGTTCGCCGCTAGACTCACTACCTGATCTAACAATCTGGAGTCCCAATTGGGAACCTGGAGATCCGAATGGTTTTGGCAGGCACATCTGGCCCTTGGGTGACATAAATCGTGACGGATTCGATGACTTTGCAGTTGGTGGTGACTACTGGCCATATTTGTTCCTCGGCGGTGACCCATTCGATACTATACCGGTTATTCTTGGAGACACAAACGATCTAACAACTAAGGGTAAAATCGTTTCAGTCGTTGGAGATATCAACGATGATGGCTGGGATGATATTGGCGTAGGTTTCCCTGCGTATGCTCTCGGATGGGGGCTCGTGAATGTATACTATGGCTATCGAAACATCGACCTTACACCTGATCTCACGTTCTTCGGTAGTGAAGCCTGGCCCGTGGCTGGCTATGACTATGGTAATTACCTTGGACCTGCTGGCGACTTCAACGGTGATGGTGTTGATGACTTGGTCATCTGTTCTGAAGCCAACTTTTCCGGTGTGCCAGATAATGGCAATGTGTATGTTTATGCTGGTGACTCAAATCTACCCACACCCGCTGACGAAATTCGCGATGACAATGTTCTACCTCAAGCCTACAATATCCTGAAACAGAACTATCCAAACCCATTCAATGATAAGACTACCATCCGTTATGATCTGTGGGGTAATTATGAACGTTCCGTTGAGTTGGTTATCTACAACCTTCTTGGCGAACGAGTAAGAACAGTGATCTCAGGCCGTCAGCGTGGCGGCCAACATGTCGCCGATTGGAACGGCACTGACGACAAAGGGAATGCTGCACCTTCTGGAATCTACTTTTATGTCCTGAATGCTGACAATCAGCGCATTGTTAAGAAGATGTTGTTTCTGAAGTAGGTCAAGTTGAGTAGGGATGAACCCGCGAAGTCCTGAGCCCTGCGAAGGGTAGCGAAGCGGAGCGGTTCAGCCCTACTGAAAGAGGGGCAGACCCTTCGAAGCTCAGGACTTGCGTGAGGTCTACCCCTAACAGAATGTTTGTGCATGCCACCCGAAGAGCATTGTCACTGCGATGCAATCGAAATTAAGAAAGGCCAGTCGTGAAGACTGGCCTGCGATTGATATCGTGTACCATGCGGTGCAGCGCGAGTTGTCAAACAAGGATGCAGTGCGCGTTGTCTAACAAGAATGCAGTGCATGTTGTCAGTACCATCATCAATGCACTGTACACAACATGATAAAATATGGGTGAGTTCGTTTATCCCAAGCTGAATTATGATCGGATTATCCCCTACATAATGCACTTTGTACCTAAATGATCCGGCAAATGGTAAGGATGTCGGGATTACACGGAGTAAATCTGTATGTCTTTGCGTATCACAGAATAAGCTGAATCCTCACGATGTTGCAGAATGCTTCAGTCATCGCTGTGTACTGTCACGCCGCCGGGGGTGAATTCCGGATAGAGCTGTGTTCCGAGCAGGTCGGACGCCTGGAGTTCCTCGGGATTGTAGTAGTAGCGACGGGGTCCGAAGCAGAGCGAATCGAAAACGTAGGCCGTGTCGAGTTCAGTGAATCCGTCCTTCGCAAACGGGCTGACCGAAAACCAGACGGTCGCCAGCAGCCCGCCCGGATCGTAGATCATCGGAATCGGCTCTGTGATAGTGGGCAGAACAAGAATGCGCACGAGGCTCGAATCGTAACAGTATGTGGCGGTGCTGATCTGATCGGGATTGACGACCGATCCGCGAAATGTAACTGAGTCAGGGAAGAGGCTGCCTGCGGAGTATATCAGTGGAACGATGATCGAAGTGACGGGGAAATCATTCTCCATCAATATCCTGACAGGCACATGCGATCCGGGTGTGGCATCAGTCGAATCGACAGTCACGCTGATATGTTCGGCCTGTCCTGCATGCGGGGCGAATGTCAGCAGTACGAGTGCGATAGCCGTTGCAATCGCTGATCTGTATCTATATCCCAGGGATGCTCCATATCTTCCTTCGTCACGGTCGGCTGTTTTCATTCGGTCCGCACTCATTATCATCATACGTACTTATCGGACTTATGTTTGTTCCATATTTGCGGAAAATCAATTGATTTTTCAAGAGTTAAGGGTCATTTTGTCGAAACAGTATGATGGACATGGTCCACGTGAGATTTTGGCGGTATAATATCTCTGTAGAATAAGGAGTTGATAATGAGATACTGGTTGTTACTTGCTGCTTTGATTCTGCTTGCCGGCTCTGTGCGTGCGGAAGATGTTAACGAACGGTTTGCCTCGTACGTGAACGCGCTCATAGATGAGAATTACCAGGAGGCTGCCGATTACTGGCACCCACAATATTTGGAGACATGCGATCGGCTCGGAATTACATATCGCGGAGACAAATTCAAGTATGATTGCCAGTCGCCGTTGATGGAGAATCTCGATCTCATCAGGAGCGGTGCGGCAAACTGGAGCATCGCATCGACACGGATCGATCCGGATCATCACAAGATTCTTGTCACGATCTCGTCGCCTGATACGGAGTTGACCTGCGAGTACTTTCTTCAGACCGACGACGACGGTTCTTATTTCGTGCCTCGTTTCTGGCTGTATCTGTACAATCTCAGCATGGTCAAGACGCGGTATTTCGATGTTTTCTACCGCAGCGAGAAGCAGGTGAACGATTTCGCACTCTATGATCTCGATCAGGCGGTGGAAAGATTCGCGGCAATCTGCAATGTGACGAGTGACAAACTTAAGTATCTCGAAGAGCAACGCATGGAGTATTTCCTGGCGGAGACAGCGAACGAGGTCGCCGAACTTCTCGGATTCCCGAGCCAGGGGACATATCTGAAGGCATCCGATATAGTGATCAGCCGGTACCTCCCGGACTATCACGAGATCGCGCGATTCATGGTAAGCTATACGCAGGACGTCGGCCTGTATGTCGAGCCGTTCATGGAACGAGGACTGGCGTGCATGCTCGGCGGGCGATTCGGCCAGTCGAAATACGTGATGCCTCAGATCGCGGGGTTTACTCTCACCAACGATATATACTCGTTCGACAACATCCTGACATTTGACGCATTCCACAACGAAGTCGGCAACATCGATTTCTCCTTCCCGCTGTCGCTCTGTATGATCGAATATATAACTGAACAATTCACGATATCGAAAACGCTTGCCGCACTCTCCAGACTCTCCGGCGATGCAGTGGAGATCGATGATTTCAGCGCTGATGATGTCAAAGCCGTCCTGACTGAAGTTACGGGACAGAGTTGGGAAGAGATCGAGGCAGGAGCGCGACAATGGGCGACATCCGATCCGTTCCCGAATCTCAAGCCGGGCACGGCGTCGGATTCCGGCGAGGTCATGTTCGAATCGGGCACAGGGAGATTTCTTGTCAGGATCACTCTCGCCGACGGCTGGTATAATGTTTTTATCAAGCAGTTCGACGCCGGTACTGATCTGAGCGGAGCGATGCTGATGTCGGGTCAACTCGGCGTGAAATACAGACGCTACAAATCGTTCATGTTCAGCGAGCATTTTCCTGACAGGGGGCATGTGAGCGAGATGTATTCGCTCATGTTCAACGGGAGCGAGGTCGGAATCTACGATTATCAGACGAACAGGCTCGTCGCCAAGTATGTATCAGGATTCGATACTGAGCCTCGATTGATGAAGGATAAAGAGATAAGATTCCGCTTCAGAGAGGATGTCCTTCGGGACCGCATGGATCGTTACACATGCAGACTTCACATCGAATCCAACTGAGACGGGCAATTTCAAACTGACTGCGAGAGGAGAGACGATGGATCTGCTGAATCCTCGAATAGCCGAATATATAGCTGGCCTGCCGGGGACGAGTCCGTCGCCGCTCGATGAGATGGAAGATTACGCCCGTGAGAATGGATTCCCGATAATCGGGCCGCTGGTCGGACGCATACTACAGCAACTCGTGGTTATGATACGCGCAAAGCGAGTGTTTGAGCTTGGGTCAGGTTATGGATACTCCGCGCTCTGGATGTCGATTGTGCTGCCAGACGACGGCAGAGTAATCTGTACCGATACCGATGAAAACAACGAGAAGATGGCGAAGGAGTATTTCTTTCGCGCCGGACTCGCAGCAAAGCTCGATTTCAGGAGGGGGGATGCGATCACCGAATTCGAGAAGGAATCGGGACCGTTCGATCTGATCCTGAACGACATTGACAAAGAAGGCTACCCCGACACGATCAAGCCTGTGAAAGAACGGCTTCGTTCGGGCGGAGTGTTCGTGACAGATAATCTTCTCTGGAGCGGGCGTGTGATCGAACCGAATCCGCACGAGTCGACGCGCGGGATACTGAAATTCACGAAAGAACTCTACAACGATCCCGACTTTCTTGTGAGTATCCTTCCAGTGAGGGATGGCATCGCAGTGGCGGTGAAGAAGTAAAGGCGGTTAGCGCAATGTATTCACTATTTGAATGCGGAAAGGTTTGTAATACGTAATGCTCAAGTTCCCAGACTGGTTCAGGAAGCTGTGGTGGGCCTTGTTGCTCATCGGATTTACAGCAGTTGTCATATACAGGATCGATGGATTTCTAGCTGGGACAAGCTCCATTTCTGATAATCTTGTCCTTGTCATTTGGATTCTGCTATGGCTGGCACCGGTTTTTACAGAAGTTGATCTCTTTGGCGTGAAATTCAAACAGGAAGTTGATTCTATGCGAACTGAATTTCGCGACAGATTCCTCGATATAAGAAGCGAAATTCAGAACTCGATAAGTGTCAGCCCGCGCTTTTATTTAGGACTACCTCCGACTTCAAGCGAATTGGAGAACTTGAAGGAGCAGTTTGCAGAACTGAAGGAAAAGCAGCCTGTGGAGGAAATTGCTGATAGGAGTTCTGAGAAACTTCAATTACCACAGACTGTCAGCGAACCATTTGCGGCAAGGTACTATCTTGAGAACGAACTCAGGCGTATTGGTTTATCACGAGAAGGAATTATTTGGGCTAATCGGTCTTCAATTATCCAAATAGTAATTGAACTGGAAAGAAGTCAAGTTATCGACAAGCAATTGGCTGATGCTGTGGCAGCTGTAATTAGAATAGCCAATGCAGCCATGCATGGGGCGGACATATCTGACGACCAACTACAGTTAGTTAGAAGTACTACCCCCTTCTTATTGTCAACATTGTCTCGTATCACTTAACACTCGTGCTCTTGCGAAATGGCACCTTGTGTCTCGTTTTCAATTGACAATAAACGCCTGCATCAATATCATCATTTAATGAGTCAATTAGTGCTTCATAAGGAAGCACTGTCATTCCCGCGCAGGCGGGAATCTATTGAATACGTTTTCGTTAAATGGACTCCCGCCTTCGCGGGAGTGACACAATCAGTATCCTATTGGGCGGCAGCTGTCGGAATGCGGCAGATCAGGAGGTATGCCAGCCACGATTTATGAAAACATAGCATCATGCATGAGGTGATAGATGGAAGATATTGAACGTGAAGTCCTCGAAGTTGATGTGCTGATCGTCGGCGCGGGACCTGCCGGACTGGCCTGCGCATATCGGCTCAAAGAGCTGATCGATAAGCATGAAGAGAAACGAGCTTCGGGTGAATCATCATCCGACAAAGACATGTCCGAGACGATGATCGCTGTGATCGAGAAGGGCGCGCATGTCGGAGCGCATTCGCTTTCCGGCGCGGTGATGGACCCGAAAGGCATTACGGAACTCATACCCGATTACAAAGAGCAGGGTGCGCCTCTGGAGCCTGCCGTCGAGGATGATACGCTCTACTACCTTACGAAAACCGGCAAGATCGCGGCACCGTGGCTCCCGAGCGAGATGCACAATCATGGGTTGAATATCATTTCGCTCAATCGTTTTGTGTCGTGGCTTGGAGAGAAGGTCGAGGAGAGGGAAGTCGATATCCTGACGGGAGTCGGCGGCTTTGAAATGCTGTACGACGGCAATGCAGTCATTGGCGTTCGCACCGATGATAAGAGTCGCGGCAAAGAAGGCAACCCGAAAGATAATTTCGAGCCGGGCGCCGATATTCAGGCGAAGGTGACTGTGCTCGCCGAAGGCGTCCGTGGATCTCTGACGAAGGCGCATGTGACGAAGCTCAATCTTGACGACGGCAGAAATCCACAGTCGCACGTTACAGGCGTCAAGGAGGTCTGGGAGGTTCCGGAAGGGCGTTTCACCAAGGGGACAGTTATTCATACTCTCGGATTTCCGCTTGACACAAGGACTTTCGGCGGCGGGTTCATGTATACGATGAACAACAACCAGCTTGCGGTCGGGTTTGTTGTCGGGTTGAATTATCGCAATCCTCTGACCGATCCGCACAACCTGTTCTCGAAGTTCAAGACGCACCCATTCGTGAAGTCGATCCTCGAAGGCGGCAAGATGCTTCGCTATGGTGCGAAGGTCATCCCCGAAGGGGGATACTTCTCGATGCCCAGGATGTACGGCGACGGGTTCCTGATCGCCGGCGATTCAGCCGGATTCCTGAATTCGCAGCGACTTAAAGGTATACATCTTGCTATCAAGTCGGGCATCATGGCTGCGCAGACAATCTTCGATGGACTCCTCGCCGACGATTTCTCCGAGCAGAAGATGAAATCGTACGACGATTCGTTCCGGAAATCCTGGGCGAAGGAAGAGCTCTACAAGGTCAGGAATTTCCATCAAGGTTTCGACGACGGCCTGTTCACGGGAATGTTTCATACCGGCCTGCAGATGGTGACGGGCGGCAAAGGCACCCGCGAGAAGTACGAGATCGAAGAAGATCACAAACACATGAAAACTGTGAAGCGCTACTTCGGTGAGGCGAAAGTCGATCCGAAGCAGGAGCGTATCTCGCACGATGGCAAGCTGACCTGGAACAAACTCGACAGTATTTATTACTCAGGCACCAAGCACGAGGAGGACCAGCCGCCGCACCTTGTGATCACCGATTACGACATTTGTAACACTAAATGTGTTGAGGAATTCGGCAACCCGTGTCAGCATTTCTGCCCCGCCGTTGTCTATGAAATGGAAGAGGATGAGACTGGTAACTTAAAGCTTAAGTTGAACCCATCGAACTGTGTTCACTGCAAGACCTGCGACATCGTGGACCCATACGGAATCATCACATGGGTAGTGCCTGAAGGCGGCGGTGGCCCGAATTACGCAGATATGTAGAATGACAGAAAATGTCCACAAAGTCCTGATTAACTCAAGCGGGAATGACGCTACTTTTTTCGCAAATATGATTACTTACTTTTCACAACTTTGGGGACAACCTCGATACTGTTGCCTACAGCAGACCTTTCGTAAACCCGCCATCGATCTGGATGGTTGAGCCTGTGATGTATGCGGCTCTCTCAGATGCAAGAAACGCGACGAGATAGCCAATCTCTGCCGGCTCCGCGAGTCGATTCGCCGGAATCGCACGTTGCCACGAATTGAAAATCTGTCCAACTGATACTTTTGATGACTTTGAGAGTTCTTTCGCGAAGGTCTTGAGCCTGTCGGTCATTGTATAGCCGGGGCATAAGCAGTTGACAGTGATTCCGCGCGATGCGACTTCGGTTGCGAGTGTCTTGGAAAATCCGAGGACTCCTGCGCGTGTCGCATTCGACAGCATAAGATTGTCGAGCGGTTGTTTCGCTGAGATCGACGTCATATTGATAATGCGGCCCCATCTCTTCTTTTTCATTGCGGGTAACACAAGGCGGCAGAGGTTGATCGTCGACATCAGGTTCAACTCGATGGCCCACTTAAAGTCGGACTCGTCGAGTTTGTCGAACGTACCGAGTGGAGGGCCTCCGGCGTTGCAGACGAGTATGTCGATGCGCTTGAACTGGTCCTTTACAGTCTGGACGAGATTCTCGATCTGTTTCTTGTTCGTGACGTCAGCCTTGACAGCCATAACTTTCCCGCCGGTCGCCTGTCCGATCTCAGTGGCCGTCTGCTTGAGTGGCGTCATGTTTCTGGCGCAAATCGCGACATTACATCCCTCTGCGGAAAGCTCGCTGGCGATTGCCTTTCCGAGCCCTTTCGAGGCTGCGGTCACGAGTGCGGTCTTGCCTTTGAGTCCAAGGTCCATCTTGTCAAATCCTCATCGCAGCAAGTTCTCTATAGAGCGTTACGGCGCTTTTGATTCCCCGGTGGAAATCATCGAGACCGAAGAACTCATTCGGCGAATGCGCGTTGCAGTCCGGCTGGCACAGGCCGAGAAGAATCGTGTCGACGCCGAGCATTTCTTTGAATGTATTCACAATCGGAATCGATCCGCCCTCCCTGATGTAAAACGGACGCTTTCCGAAACCGTCTTCGAGCGCTTTCTCGGCTGCCTGCATGATCGGATTGTCCTTGGAGACAATCGCAGCTTTCGCGCCGCCGAACTTGCGCACTTCGACTTCGACCGACGGCGGAGCGATTTTCTTCAGATATGCTTCGAGCTGATCGCAGACTTTGTTCGGATCCATGTTCGGAACGAGGCGCATTGTGATCTTGCATCCGGCCCATGATGGAAGCACGGTCTTCTGCCCGTCGCCCATGTAGCCGCCATAGATACCATTGCAGTCGAGTGTCGGCCTTGCCCATTTCCTTTCAAGCGTCGTGAAACCGGCCTCACCTTCGAGCGCCTTCACTCCGAGACCTTTTATGTATTCCTTCTCGTCGAATGGCAGCCGTGCGAACTCTTTTTTCTCCCAGTCCGCGATCGGTGTGACATCATCGTAGAAGCCATCGATTGTAATGTGACGCTTTGCATCGTGAAGCTGCGCAACCATCGAGCAGAGGATATTGATCGGATTCGCTACCGCACCACCGTAAGAACCAGAATGGAGATCGCGATTCGGACCGGTCACTTTCACCTCACACGCGGCGATTCCGCGCAGGCCGTATGTCAACGCGGGCATGTCCTTGCCGAACTGCGCTGTGTCGGATATGATCGCGAGATCACATTTCAGCATGTCTTTGTTGGCCTCGATGAAATCATCGAGATGCTCGGAAGCGATTTCTTCTTCACCCTCGAATACGATCTTGACGTTGATCGGCAACTCACCGCCATTTTTCAGGAATGCCTCAATCGCATGGACATGCGCCATCAACTGTCCTTTGTCGTCGGCTGCGCCGCGAGCGTAGATGATGCCATCCTTGACGACTGGCTCGAACGGTGGAGAATGCCACAGGTCAAGCGGGTCGACTGGCTGGACATCGTAGTGGCCATATATCAGCGCAGTCGGTTTGCCCTTGGCCTGAAGATGCTCGGCGTACACTATCGGATGACCCGGCGTTTCGCAGATTCTCGGTTCGAGGCCGATTCCGGACAGATACTTCATGAGAAATTCGCACGCCGTGCGCATATCGCCTTTGCGTTCGGGTTGTGCCGAGATCGACGGTATCTTGAGGAAATCGATCAGTGTGTTGTCGAATCGATCGAAATTCTGTTCGAGGAAATCATTCAGTTCAGTCATTCATGTCTCCTTGTTGGGAGAGACACCTTATGGAAAATGATGGAAGATGTCAATATGGATTTTGATTGGGAGGCTTTTCGCGAATTGTCGAAACCGCCCTTCGCAGGCTCAAGACAGGTAAGGTTTCGACCTACTCAACTGCCAAGCGCCCCGACATCATCCGAGCGCAACGTCTAGTGTCATCATCACAGCGAACCCGAGAATTGCTCCCATCGTAGCAGCGTGAGAGTGACCACCTGTCTGCGATTCCGGAACAAGCTCTTCAATAACAACAAAGATCATAGCCCCGGCGGCAAATGACAGAGCATAGGGCAGGATAGGCTTAGCAACGATGACAAGAGCGGCCCCGATCACACCGGCAATCGGTTCCACAATCCCGGATAATTGCCCGTACCAGAAGCTCTTTAGTCGAGACACATTCTCTCGGCGAAGCGGCATAGAAACAGCCGTGCCCTCGGGGAAATTCTGTATGCCGATACCAATAGCAAGAGCCACCGCTCCAGCGAGAGTAGCCGATGGTATATTCGCGGCAATCGCTCCGAAAGCAACTCCCACAGCCAAGCCTTCCGGGATGTTATGCAATGTTATAGCAAGCACCAGTAGCGTCGTCCGTTGCCAGCTCGTCTTAATGCCCTCTGCCTGATCGGTGGGCATTCCAATGTGAAGATGTGGCAGGAGTCTGTCGAGTAGTCGCAGAAACAGAGCACCGACTAAAAAACCAACAACTGCAGGAACCCAGGATGGGATGTCCATGCCCTCTGACATTTCTATCGCAGGAGCAAGCAGAGACCAGTAACTGGCTGCTATCATAACTCCAGCAGCGAACCCGAGCATTCCGTCGAGAGTCCTGCGACTTGGATTCTTTGCTATGAACACAACCGCCGATCCGAGTGTGGTCATTAACCAGGTGAAAAGAGTGGCCAGGAGCGCCTGAACGACCGGATTTAGCTGTGCAAACCATTCAATCATGAACAAGCCTTAAAAGTCATTCCACCGTCCCAGCCGGCGGGTACGACCCGCAAATTGATCAAGTGCGGGGTGATTTCGATTCTCTGTGTGACAATCGCATTTAGTTCATGCTGTGCCATTTGGCCCCAACCAACTTCGTGGCTTCTGTGGCGGTCAAATCAGTGGTTCCAACCTACCGTTACCAGTTTTCCGCCAGCCGCTCAAAATGAGCCTGCGGATGAGCACACGCAGGGCAGGCTTTTGGTGCCTCGTTGCCCTCATGAACATAACCGCAATTGCGACACCTCCATACAACTTTACCACTCTCCGCAAACACTGTCCCATCCACGACCTTGGTTAGTAAGGCCAGAAAACGTTTCTCGTGTTGTTTCTCTGCTACAGCGATAGCTTCAAATGTCTTCGCTATAGTGTCAAGACCTTCCTCGCGAGCAACCTTGGCGAACTCGGGATACATACTCTTCCACTCGTGGTTCTCACCTCCGGCGGAAGCTTTCAGGTTTTCAGCGGTACTGCTTATCACACCGGCCGGAAAAGTCGCCTGAATTTCGACGTCTCCACCCTTGAGAAACTTGAACAGTCTCTTGGCGTGTTCCTTTTCATGGTTGGCAGTTTCTTCAAAGATATGTGCAATCTGTATGAAACCTTCTTTCCTCGCCTTGCTTGCGAAGTACGTATAACGGTTGCGAGCCTGCGACTCACCAGCAAAAGCCGTGAGGAGGTTTTCTTCGGTTCTGGTTCCGTTCACATCAGCCATTTAGGTATCTCCTATTTCCACATCACGCCGATTAGTCGGCGCCAATCGTTATTCTTAGTCGCCTTCAAGCTCAGACGCACTCGACTCCGGCCCGTTCTCGACTAATCGCTGTCGAGCTTGATCACTGAGGTCGCAATCTTCTTCAGTCTTGTCAGGTTCCGCACAGTTGTCGCACTTGTTCCGGCCAGAATGCTTGCACCACACTTCGCATACACGTCACGCAGGAGTCGGCGGTACAAATACCCGCTGACCCAGTTCACGATCGACCTGAAAGAGCCCGGACTTGGAGTCACCCAGGAGCTTGAGCTGTTGGATAATGGCTTTGACCGACGCCTCTTCTTCAACCTGCTCATTCACAAACCATTGCAGGAAGACCTGGGATGCGTGATCTTTCTCCGATATGGCAATATCCATGAGGTTGTTTATCAGGCCGGTAACTTTCTGCTCATGCGCATAAGCATCTTCAAAAGCAGCAAGCGCCGAGTTCCATTCCGTAGGAAGTGAGTCGAACGATTTGATGATAGCCCGGCCATCCCGTTCGATTACATAAGCAAGAAGTTTCTCGGCGTGGGTGACTTCTTCCTGATACTGGATACGCATCCAGTTAGCAAAACCGGGCACGTCGATAGACTCCAGATACGCCGACATGCTCAGGTACAAATGCGCAGAATAAAACTCTGCAGTAACCTGATCATTCATAGCATTCTGCATTTTCTCCGAGATCATTTCTTGTCCTTTCCAACTCTTGGCAGCGGTCTAATTCTCAAGCAAAATGTGATCATCGTATTCGATTTCAAACCTCAGTTTGTGTTTTGCTTCTTCTTGAGCGAGCGTGAGGAATATCTCCTTGAGGTCGGCATCATCTGTCCTTTGTCGTCGGCTGCGCCTCGCGCGTAGATGATGCCATCCTTGACGACTGGCTCAAACGGAGGAGAATGCCACAGGTCGAGCGGGTCGACTGGTTGAACATCGTAGTGACCATATATCAACGCAGTCGGTTTGCCTTCGGCTTTAAGGTGCTCGGCGTACACTATTGGATGGCCCGGCGTTTCGCAGATTCTCGGTTCGAGACCGATTCCGGACAGATACTTCATGAGGAAGTCGCATGCGGCGCGCATATCGCCTTTGCGTTCGGGTTGTGCGGAAATCGATGGAATCCTGAGGAAATCGATCAGGGTGTTGTCGAATCGGTCAAGATTCTGTTCGATGAAATTATCCAGTTCAGTCATTCATGCCTCCTTGTTGGGATGTTAGATTATGGAAAATGATGCAAGATGTCAATATGGATTTTGGTTGGGGGATATATCAGGATTGTAGGGCAGGTGTCCCCGACACCTGCCGATTCTCTTCGCAGGAGTGGGTCACTCCTGCGCTACTCGACTAACAGTCCGGTTCCCCGTCACCATCAGGATCGCAGGGTGCGTAACCGCCACCGAAAATGAAGTTGATCAGATACACCACATCGTCGATGTCCGTGTCTCCGGAGCAGTCGGTATCGCCCGATTCAATCGGGATGGGTGGTGGGCCACCACCGAAGATGTAATTGATCAAGTAGACCGCATCGTCGATATCCACATCACCACTTCTGTCGGCATCACCACAGATCATTTCGCATCCAACAGGCCATGCGCCCATCAGTATTGCGCAATCGTTATTGGGCGGAGCGCACGGTGATTCGGGATCGATTCGGAGATCCATCAATTGATCTGTCGTGTCACAGAACATCGGATCGAGTGAAATGTTACCGTTGATCCCGAGTTGATCTGCGATGCTCCCTTCCCAATCACCGTCATTGTTGCCGTAAATATCACAGCATACCAGTGTGGCGTCTCCTCGGATAGCTGTTCCATTGGTACCATAAGCGAAGATACAGTTCTCTAACTGAACATCGGGTCCTGACGCATAGATCGAGCCGCCATGAAGTGAGTCCCAAGGTGGATTGTGCATAGACTCGCCATCAGCAGCATTCATAATGAACGTGCTGTTCGATACGAGCAAGTCAGCTTCCCATTCTGTATAGATCGCACCACCTTGCCAAATCGCATAGTTGTTAGAAAATGTGCAGGAGTCGAACACTGCTGTACTATACCAGGTGATGTACACAGCTCCGCCATCGCCATACGCTGCATAGTTATTTTCGAACAGACTATTTGTGACAGTCAGAGAGCTTCGATCACAATTGATCGCAGCTGCCCCCATGGCACCATGGTTTCTGAAATCGCAGTTTTCGAATTGCGCCGAGCATTCGAATAGCATGATTGCTTGGTAGCTGTTACTAATGAATGAGCAATCTGTAAGCTTCAAGTTACCGCCATTTGCGGAGATTGCACCACCACCCCACGCAGCGTTGTCTTCAAAAAGGCAATCCTCGAAATTAGGCGATGAACCTCCCCTGCAGGCAACGGCACCGCCTGTTCCCCACAGGTATACCATAGAGTTCTCGCTGAAAACACAGTTTACGAACTTTGGTGAAGAAGCCTCTTCACAAAGCACACCGCCACCCGGGTCAGCATATGCACCTGTAACCGTGATACCGCTGATTACAGTTGTTGAATCTTCACCACTGTGGAAATGGAAACCACGGCGATGGCTTTCTCCACTACCCTCGCAATCGATAATCGTTGATTGAGAACCACCTTCACCAGTCAACAGCGCATTTCGACCTCCGAAATCTATGTTACAGTTAAGAAGACCGGTATATGTTCCCGGCGATAGCATGATTGTATCTCCGTCAGCACACATCCCAACCGCAGCAGCAATGAACGCGAAATCATCCGGTACATACACCGTGGTGGGTAAATATCGAGTCCGGAATTTGACTGCCTGCGACCACTCACCATATTCCAATTGGTCATAACCCCGCGCTCTCCACCAGTAGTTGACACTCTGCAACAGACCAGGTACAGCGTCTGTTCTCGTAATGGAATCCTGTTCCCCGACATTCTCGATTGTCGTTACAAGCTGTGTCAGATCAGCATCATAGTATATCTCGAAATCGTAAGTAACGGAGTCTCCCTGAAGCTCATACGAGTTCAGAATAAAGAGCCTGGCGTTCTCGAAATGTACTTTGTCGATATCTATGGGAGTAATCGGAGTAGGTGGATTGGGTGCAGAATTCATAGTGAATTGTATCTGATACCAACTCCCTATCCTCCAGCCAGTGGTAAGGCGGATACGACAATAGAAAGTATTTCCATTGTAAAGAAGCGATCCTGCGTAGACGGAGAATGTATCTGACGTCGAGACAAATCCAGAACTCCATTTATCAGCAACAGCCCAATCATCATCGTCACCAACCTGGACTTCATATGCTGTCTGAGTTGTAGCTGCTGAATCAAAGTACGTCCAGTAGAATGTCGGTGTATGATTGATTACATGGTTGATGTCCTCATCGCCCAGGTTAATGTTGTAGGGATGAGGGAAGTTCCTTAGACTTGTAAGTGCTCCGATGTCATTTCTGGTGAAGTCAGGGTCGTCGTACTGTGCATCCGGATCACCAGCATCTATGCATGGAGAACCCCACGCTAGGGAATAAACGTTTAAATAGGGAATAGTAAACAAGGGATCAGCTGAGATCCCGTTTGGTCCTATGATATTTTCTGAACCATTGTCCCAAACGTCATTGTAGTCATATGTAGCGTCGTCAGGAACAAGACCCTGTGCAGCGTTTGAGACTATAATGTTGTTTCGTACATCTACATTTGTTCCACCCAGGATTGTGACGCCATCTGAGTTCCCGACGATTGTATTGTTCACAATGCTTACATTACTCTTGACGTATATTGCACCACAGTAAGTTCCCCCCGGTGAGTCGTTGCCCCAAAGCACATTTCTTGCGATAATAGCACCATTGGAAGAGGTGCTCCCAATACCAGTGCCATTTGGACTGGTGTTATCGTATATCTTGTTTGACACGATTTGAAGGATAATAGAGTGGCTACCGTAGAAAAATACACCTCCGCCGGTTTCGGACCCGACATTGTCGTGTATTAGACAGTTTTCGATTCTTGCTCCAGAGTGTTTGCAGAAAATGCCTGCTCCGTCATTTGTGCGATTACAGAAGCTCACATCACAGTTACGCACAATCGGGGCTGTACCGTCGCAGTATATGCCGTAAGCATTAGAAGTGTTACGAATCGTAAAACCATCAATGATACAGGTCGTATCTTCTCCATAAGCAATGGTTACGATATTCGTGTTCGGGTCAGCAGGTTCGATGATTGTTACATCACGACCGTTGGCAGATATGAGCAAGATATTATTGCCATTCATATCGATGTTCTCAACATATGTTCCAGGTGCTACCAACACCGTGTCTCCACTCATCGCCGCATCTATCCCTGTCTGAATCGTCGGCTGTTCTAATGGGACATGGATGATAGTTGCAGAGCAGAGTCCTCCCCAGAGGAGAATCCCGGTTAGTGAGATTGCTTTCAACATCTCTATGACTCCTGTCAAAGAATAAACATGTAACTTTACATTCAATATACCTGGCGTGACAATCCTGTCAACGCTTTATTACGCTATTAAATCCCAGCATCAGCGCGTATAGATAGTTGTTCATCAAACATTTCCCTTGCCGAATGCTCTGAATGTTCGTAAAATCTTTGTTCTATGGCTAACGAAGTTATCAGGATAGATGGCAGCTTTGGAGAAGGGGGCGGGCAGATACTGCGAACGAGTCTGGCTCTCGCTACACATCTGTGTCGCCCACTCGAAGTCGTCAATATTCGCAAGAGCAGGAAGACTCCCGGACTTATGCCGCAGCACCTGACGGCTGTCAGAGCTTGCAGGAAAATCTGCGACGCTGAAGTCGTCGGCGACAAGATCAAGTCCGATACTCTGAAATTCTATCCAAAGAAAGTCAAACCGGGCAAATATACTTTCGACGTCGCGGAGGGGAGAAGATCCGCCGGAAGCGCGGCTCTGGTCATGCAGACCATCATGCTGCCGCTCTTTTTTGCGGGTGGTGAGTCGCACGTGAAGGTTAAGGGCGGTACTCATGTCCCATGGAGTCCTCCAGCGACATATCTCCGTAAGGTTTTTGTCCCGATGCTTGGCCGCATGGGTCTTGACGCGCAGATCAAAGTTCACAAGTGGGGATGGTATCCCGAAGGCGGCGGCGAGATATCCTGCTCGATCAGATCGGCAAAGGGTATCAAGCTGCATGACTATATGGAACGCGGCAAGTTCGTGCGTCTGACCGGTCTCTCAGCTGTCGCAAACCTTCAGATGTCTATCGCCGAGCGACAGCGAAGACGCGCCCGCCAGGCTTTGAAAGAAGCCGGCTACGATGCGAATATCACTGTGCGTCAGGTCAGGTCGCAGGGGAAGGGGACGATGCTTTTCCTGACTGCTGAGTTCGAAAATGTGCTGGCAGGGTTCTCATCTCTCGGGGAGAAGGGTAAACCGGCTGAGGAGATCGCCGAAGAGACAGCGACTATGTTCATTGACTTCATCGGCAAAGACGTCTGTATCGGTCATCACCTTGCCGATCAGATGCTGCCGTATCTCTGTCTGGCGCAGCGCAAGTTCAAACTCAATGTGTCTGCGATCTCATCGCATCTTGTCACAAACCTGTGGGTCATAAAGAAGTTCTTCGATCTTCGCGTGGAAATCGAAGGTCCCCTCGGGTTCCCCGGATACATCACAGTGTCGCCGAAGTGACAGAATAATCGCATCACGCAGAGACGGTTCATTGTTCAGTGTCCTCCTCTGTTGCGAGAACCAGCCATGTCAGATAGCAAGGACTACACGGGTCACACTGAAGGCTCCGTAATCAGGAGCATATTCAGGATGGGTCTGCCGACCATGATCGGTTTCGGCGCGGACTACCTGATGCGGGTCTTTTTCGATGCGTCGGGAGGCGGGTGTTATATTCCTGAAAGTGCTCGCGTTTTCATTTCCATTCGTCGGCCTCTTCATAACAATAGAACAAGTATTCTGCGGAGCGGGCAAGAACGTATCGGGGATGGTGCTCAGCATCATCGGGAACTGGGCACTCGAGATTCCACTGATACTCCTGCTCGCGAATATGTTCAACATGCAGGAGGTGGGAGTCTGGCTCGGGATTACTATCTCGGCGGCGACAGGCGCGTTAGCGTTTTACTGGTATTACACTCGCAGAACCTGGCTTAGTCACCGCGTAAAAAGCCTGAACGCCTGCGATGCCTAAGTCCCTATGTCGAATTCCTCTCTGAGCGCTTTTTCCGCCTGGTCGATTTGAGAGACAGGAATCACGCAACTGATCGACGAGAGAGAAGTCGATATAGACTCGATGTTGATACCGGCTTTCGATAGAACTTTGAAAAGACGTCCGCTTGAGCCGGGCTGACCGGAAATCATGTGCCAGGACAGAGCTAATATGGCGATATCAGATCTTGAGGAGATCGATTCAAACTGAAGCTTTTCCTTCATGCTGTTAAGAAGTTCGATAGCCGCCTCAACATCCTTTTCTCTCAGCGCGAACGCGATGTCAGTCTTGTTGGCCTGGCCGGGACTGGAGACAACGAGCTCGATGTTGAGTCCATTGGTTCCAAGTGCGCCGAAGATGTCGGCTGCAATGCCAGGGCTGTCAGGCGCATTGTGTATAACGATCTCCGCAACATCGCATATGGTGGTCAAATGTATTTCGGACATAGCTTCTCCTTTCGGCGGTAGTCTATCAGCTTGGCAGTTCGATGTCAATCCCTTTTTGAATTGACACTGAAAAAGGCAATCGCTTAAATGTCCTTATGAAACACACGGGTCTTATCCTGATATGGGCAATTCTGTTCCTGTTTGTCTATTCCGGAGTTGCTGACTCGTCGCGCCCGGAGCCGGTAGTCGAGAAAATCGGGCAGGTAGTACATGTGACCGGCGACAGGGTCTACCTGTCACTTGGCAGACTCGATGGAATCACGCGCGAGTGGACCATCGCGAGAATCCAGGGAATCAATGACACCTGCCATGTTCAGATATCATGGATCGGGGAGGACCTGTGCCGGTTCGACCTCGATGCGAGGATGAGCGATTCGCTCACGGCAGGTGATACTGTCTGGCTGTCGAAGATGAGCGATCAATGGGACGAGCGAAAGGCGGTCTCGGTAAAATGGGCACTGACCGCGGCGCCAACACCGCTTGAACAGACTCCGATGACCCTGAAGGATTGGGATATTCGAGAGGCCGTGCTTCCTCACATCGGAGATTTCATCGACAGCATCGACCTGGATATTACGGGCAGCACAGTCTGGCACCTGAAGGAGTATCTGAGCACATCAGATTCGGGTCGAGAAGTCTCCGAAATCGTGTGTTCATCGCTGAAGTCGTTGTGTTCGGAGATGGGGCCGTTTGCACCTTTCGTTGAGCAGTTCGGCGAATCGGGAGACAGCCTGTCGTGCGCCGAAATTGCTCCATACACCGTGCGGACAAATCTACATCTCCATCACAGTCAAAGCCGATTGTGGCTCAATTCGCCCGGCTTCTGTTGTCAGTCGGAGGCATACGTCACCGGCAGGTGGGCTCCATACAGAATACTCAATTCGAGCAATCGGAATGTTGTCTTGAAGGCAAACGAATATCATTCGGACCATCCAATTGTCGATACGGTGAGCCTGCTGGTATACGATTCCTACGAAGCGGCCAAACTCGCCTTCGAGTTGGGCGAGGTCGATATCGTAGACATCGCGCCGTTTGATGTTTTCAGATTCGAGGACAACTACGATGTCGTGAGTTCTCCGATGGCATCAACGGTCTTCCTGAGCGTCAACAATAGCAAACCGTATTTCTCGGACAATCTTTTCGCGACTGCACTGAACTATCTTGTGGACAAACGGTCGCTGTGCCGTGTGCCTCTCGATGGAATGGTTGAGCCGATTGATTTTCCGCCTGTTCTCGATGACCCGACTATCAGCACTCCATTCAGACACAATCCCGGGAAGGGGAGTAAGCTCCTCGATCAGATCGACGATCTTCCTCTGTTCATGTCTCTGCTTGTGAGCGATTCGCACGATCCCGCACTGTTGCGCATCGCCAACTATATTCAGGGACTTCTGCGGCGACACGGAATATCCCTGACTGTGTACACCGATCCATTTACTGACGAGCAGGATGTCAGCAGTTCGTTTTTCGAGTCGTTTGATATGATGCTCGCTGTGCTTCATGGCCCATCCGGCACCGGCGAGGAACTTCTGTATCAGTCATGGTATCACGATGACTTCGCCGAAATCGAATCGAACCGATCATTGTTCAGATCAGCCTCGATGGATGAACTCTTCGCCGAGTCGTATCTGTCTGCGGGCAGTTCGGATGCTGACCGCGAGAGAGCAAAGCGTAAGATGATCTCAGAGCATCTGAACACGCCGTCCGGCGTCTGGTTGTATGCCCCGGTTCGGTACACTGCGATCTCATCGAAGATCATAAGCATTGAATTCCTTCCTTCCGGTATAGCGAAGTTCAGTACGATTTTCCTGGAATAAGATGAAAATCAGAACCCGGTACGCAGTCTACTCTCTCATCGCCTCGGCGATTCCGCTCGGTCTCGTGGTGGTAGTGCTTCTGGCGTTCTCGAAGCGTGAGTTGGACGGGATTGAAGCTCGGCAAATCGAGTCATCGATGCGGCAGGTTCAGAATCACATAGCTGCAATCGAGCAAGATGTTCTGTCCAAGCTCAGGATTGCCTCGCGGGATATCGAGTGGACGAAGCTGCTCTTGAAGAAAGACTCCGACGGTGAGATAGATCAGCTTGCGCTTATCGAGAAGGCTACCGAGTACCGCGACATTCTTGGACTAAGCTATGTTGATATCATAAGCGGAGACTCTTCTTCTCGGCTTCTGGCGAGATCAGGTGATTACGCCAACTTCGGAATCAAAGTACTTCGGCCCGGCCTCGGCTCTGAAGTTCCCGACACGGGCGTGATCGGTATTTGGTTCATGGCAGTCGGAGCCGAGAGCGTGCCCTGTTTGCTCGCATCTGTACCATTGAAGCACGGGGGAGAAAGAATCGCCTGCATTCAGGGCGGAATCAACATCGAAGAACGTTATGTAGCGGAGTTGGCGAATATTGTGGGGGGAGGTGCGGTTTTCGCCATAGCCGGTCAGAGCTGGATTACATCCGGCGACCCCGATCTGACTCCGGAGAACATCTTCGATGGTCGTCTCCGGACAGTGACCGTTCATCCGAATTCTCTCATCGACGAGGAGAAAGTGGCGCTGCATATTGTGTTTCCGGAGTCGGATGCCAGGCGACTTTTGGAGAGGAGTCTCTGGCTGTATTCGCTTGTTGCTCTCGCTGGCGTTCTTCTGTCAGGTGCAATCGGCTATTTCAGCGCAAGGAGACTCACCGTTCCGCTCAATGAGCTTGTCGATGCGGCGGAGAAAATCTCTGAGGGACGGTTCGAGCGGAGGATCATCTGGTTTGCCAAAGATGAACTCGGGAAACTTGTTGACGGGTTCAACACGATGTTCGACAGGCTCAAGAGGTCACAGGAGAAGCTCGTGCAGTCCGAGAAAGTCGCAGCATGGAATCAGATGGCGCGCAAAGTCGCTCACGAGATCAGGAATCCGCTCACTCCTATCAGAATCTGCGCTGAGGATCTCAAGAGGAGCTACGATGCGAAAGACCCTGAGTTTGCGGACATCCTCAACGGCTCAGTCGAGACAATCAGCAGCGAGATAAGCAGACTTAACAGGATAACGACCGAGTTTTCGCAATTCGCCAGGCTTCCATCCCCGGAGCTTAAACCGACTGATATTCGCCGGACGATTGGAGATGCTCTCAGGATTTACGGGGACAAGATCAGGGAAAACAGACTGAAAGTGAAATTCCCACAGGAAGAGATCATTGTCGATCTCGATTCTGATCTTATCTCGCAGGTTTTCGTGAATCTCGTGAAGAACGGGTTCGAAGCTTCTGGTGATGATGGAATCGTGGAAGTCGGTCTGATTAAGGGCAAACTGATCGCAAAGATACATATCGATGACAACGGCCCCGGTGTCTCGGATGACGCTGTAGACAAGCTATTCACACCTCATTTCACGACCAAACGCGAAGGCTCAGGGCTGGGACTGGTTATCGCTTACAGGATCGCATTCGATCATGGCGGCAGAATCAGATACGAAAAGAGAAAACCAAAAGGTGCTCGGTTCGTGGTAGTGCTGCCGTTGTCAGGTCGAAAGGGAGTCGCATCTGATGAAGAAAAAGATTCTGATAGTTGACGACGAGCCGAATATCCTGAAGGCTCTCACCGGACCGCTGACACGGGAGGGGTACGACGTCGAGACCGCCGAATCGTACGCGGATGCGGTCGGGATCAATGACGGCGATTTCGCCGTGGCTCTGCTCGATGTCTGTCTGCCCGATGGCGATGGAGTCGCGCTGCTTGGACAATTCGCCCGCGAGTTCCCGGACCAGGTTCACGTCATGATGTCGGGGCATTCGACAATCGGCACTGCTGTCAAAGCTGTGAAACTCGGTGCGTTTGATTTTCTGGAGAAGCCGCTGTCGCTCGAAAAAGTTCTCGTGACACTTGAGAATGCGCTTCGGTTTGGTCGATTACGCGAGGAGAACAAACGGCTCAAGCGTGACGCAGGAGAACGGCATGTGCTGATCGGTGAGAGCGAGGCGACGCAATCTATCCGCGAGCAAATTGAAAAGGCGGCGGAATCGAACGCTCGTATATTTATCAGGGGCGAGAGCGGCACCGGCAAGGAAGTCGTCGCCAGATTGATTCACGCATCGAGTGAAAGGAGCGCGAAACCGTTTATTCCGGTGAACTGCGCGGCGGTTCCGGGCGAGTTGATCGAGTCAGAACTGTTCGGCCACAGGAAAGGTGCGTTTACGGGCGCGACGAGTTCCCGAATGGGGAGATTCGAAGAGGCTGACAGCGGTACGCTTTTCCTCGATGAGATCGGAGACATGCACCTGCGCGCTCAGGCAAAGCTGCTCAGGGCGATCGAAGAGGGCGAGATCGAACGTGTGGGCGGTGGCAGGATCGAGGTCGATGTCAGAATCATTGCCGCCACAAACAAGAATCTGGAGAAGATGATTTCCGATGAGAAGTTCCGCGAAGACTTGTTTTTCAGGATCAATGTATATCCGATTGAGATTCCTCCACTCAGGAGCAGAAGGGATGACATCGAGCCAATCGCAAAGCATTTCATCGAGAGAATCTGCAACGAGTATGGGAAGAAGCTGGTGAAGCTCAGGAAAGATGCCGCTCGCGCACTTCTAAAGCTCGATTTCCCCGGCAATGTCAGGGAGTTGCGGAACCTGATCGAGCGAACTCTGATCAACAACAGCTTCACCGACATAGACTCCGCGTCATTTTCTCAGGCGCATGATTTTACAATCCAGATCAGAGACACCACAAAGAAGCTGAGAGAAGCTACCGATGATTTCGAGCGAAGTTACGTTGTCCGCGTAATAAAAGACGCTGGTGGCAACATGACCGAGGCTGCCGCAAAGCTTGGGCTCGAGAGGAGCCATCTGTACAAGAAGATGAAGGCGCTCGGGATCGACAAGCAGGCGGGCTGATGGGATCACTGCGCGAAGAGGATGCACAGGTCGAATCCGGCAGCATTGAGGTTAGCAGTTATGTCATAAGTCCGGGCAGTGCGACGCTGCTGGTCGTCGCCGTGTTGTTCCTGATGCTCATCACCGGATCGATATTCCCCAGGCTGATCCTGAGCAGACTCGCGTCGCTAGCGACAGAGATAATTGCATTTGTCCTGCCGGCAGTGCTAGTGGTGCAATGTTCCCGGCTGCGCTGGTCCGACATATTTGGTGTCGGTGGTTGGCTTACCCCTTCGATCGGGATAATGCTCCCTCTACTCGGCGCATCGTTCGCTGTCTCGACATCGATATTCGTTGAAATCGCTCACGGTATCTGGCCGTTGCCGGAGGGCCTGACAGAGATTCTGATTGATTTGATGCTCGCAGATTCGGTCCCGGAATTCGTGTTGGTTGTTCTGCTTGTGGCGGCGGTTCCCGCTATTGCGGAGGAAATTGTATTTCGGGGCATCGTCCAGAAATCCCTCATTGCGCGATACGGTCCGATCTCAGGGATCGGTTTGACAGCCCTGATATTTGCTGCGATGCATCTCAACCCCTGGTCGTTCGTTCCGCTTCTCATCGCCGGAGCTTTCTTTGGATATGCTGCATACAGGACCGGAACGCTCTGGGCGAGTTCACTGGCGCATTTCGGGAATAACCTGATTGCGATAATTGCACTGAACTCGGCCGATTCCGTATCGTATACTGATTTGACCGAGGCCATGCCATGGTATGTATCTTTACTCGGACTGATGGCAGCGATTTCTGGACTGGTCTTGTTTGAAGCATTGTGTAGACGAGGGGTCAACGGCCGATAAGGTCAGGAGTAGAGAAGAGAGAGTTTAATATGGCATTTGACAACAGTGTAATAGAGAGCCTGAGGCTGTTCGCTCAGACAGCCAGGATAATGAACAGCACTCTGAACAAGGGCGAACTGATTGATATCATGCTCGATGAGGCCGGGAAACTTCTCGATAGTTCTCTCATTGCGTTGGTGGTTCGTACGGATGAGTCGGATTCATGCGACGCATATCTGGCGCTGGATAAGAAGAGACGGCATCTTTTCGTGCCGGACAGTATGGTGCTGTCAGAGACTCGGTCGTCAGATCAATTCGTGGTAAGGGAGATTGCCCCGGATGATCCATGGCGCGAGATACTGTCGGATCAACTCGGCGCGGACGTGACATCGAGGTTGCGCGTGGACCTGGTAAACAGGGGCAGTCTGATGGGTTTCCTCGACATGTATGATTGCGGGCGTGCCGCCAACGATCTGGAATATTCTGCGGAGATGGTCAGCGCAATGGCCGATCTCTTTGTGATAGCGTGGGACAACGCCGAGATGTACGATGCGATGAGAAGGAAATCGCTCCAGAATGATCTGCTTCTCGAATCTTCGCGACTGCTCTCCACGTCGCTTGAGTTGGATGAAGTGCTTGGCGATATGATGATTGCCCTCAAGAATGTCATCGATTATGACGCAGTCGGGATATACCTGGTCAGGCGGGGAACGAGCCTGGTAACTCCGCGAGTCTGGCAGGGTTATCCTGAGGAGGACAGCCGAACCAGACTCGGTCTGAAAGTAGGAGAGGGGCTGGTCGGATGGGTGATCGAGAAGGGAGAGGGTGTCTATGTGCCTGATACCGACGCCGATGAACGATATGTCGAGGTGAGACCCGAGACGAGGTCCGAGTTAGTAGTGCCGATAATGGCCGATGACATGATCATCGGCGCATTCAATGTCGAGTCTGACGCTGTTGATGCCTACTCGAGGAACGATGTAGAGTTCCTGACCGTTTTCGCGTCTCAGGCTGCGGCGTCAATTGAGCGTGCGAGGCTGTATCGCGAGACGCTTGTCAGCAGACGGCTCGAAGAGCAGCTCAGCATCGCCCGAATGATCCAGCGATCATTCCTGCCGGATATGAATCCACCGCTCAAGGGTTTCGAGATCGCCGGTATGAATATCCCATCGCAGGAAGTCGGCGGCGACTACTACGATTTCATCGATATTGTCAAGAACCAGACCGGAATCGCAATAGCTGATGTTTCAGGAAAGGGCATGCCGGCATCGCTGATCATGGCGGCGTACAGAGCTTCGCTGATAGCAGAGATCAGGAACAACTATGCCATTCGCACGATTCTCCAGAAAGTCAATAGGCTGCTGTGCGAGAGTCTCGACAATGGGAGATTCGTCACTGCGGTCTACGGCGTTCTCGATTCGAAGAATCGCATATTCACATTCTCGAATGCCGGGCACAACCCTCCGCTGCATGTGCGAGCCGATGGATCATACGAGGAACTCGTCGAGGGTGGGCTTGCGCTCGGAATAATCGACGGCAGCGTATACGAAGAGCGACCGATATATGTCGCAAAGGGAGATCTGATAGCTTTCTACACCGACGGCGTCAACGAGGCTGTCGATTCAGCAGGCGAACAGTTCGGCGAGCAGAGAATCCTTGATTTGCTGACCGAGAACAGGCATCGTCCGGCGGGTGAAATCGTTCAGCTTCTTGTCGATTCGGTCATGGCCTTTGCGGCGGATGACTCGGACCCTGATGATATCACGGTAATTGTGGTGAGGGCGTTGTAGTTCTGACTCGGTTCAAGCAAATCGGGAGAGGCTGTCTCAAGAGACCCGAAAAGCTGGTGATCATGCTTGCGGAAGAAAGCATAGTCATTCCCGCGAAGGCGGGAATCTATTGAATGCGTTATCGTTAAATAGGCTCCCGTGATATCCTGAGCAAAGCGAAGGGCCTCCGCGGGAGCGACAGAGTCAGCTTACTGCTTGAGCTAATCAGCACTTATGGAACAATCTCGGGACTCTGGCCGAAGATTGAAAAGAGCGAATCGATGTTGACAAATCAGCAAACCTCTGATAAGTTGGCGTGTAATATGTTAGAGACCGTATGCATATCGAAGTATTAATCAGGAGTATAGTATGCTGAAGAAGCACTGGGCCAGGCTATTCGTGATGGCCTCATTTGTATTGATGGTGATCATTCTCTCATGCGGCGATGATTCTTTCACTCCAACCGAATCCAACTTAAACGGAACACTGACTGTGACCCACATCTCGCCGGAAGAGGCTCCGGTAATAGGTGACAATGACCTCGGATTCGATTTCGCATGGTCGAAAGCCGAAACGCTGTTTGTTGTCGTTGAGGGACCGCAGAGTCAGTTGCAGGTAGTTCGGCTTCTGGGGCTGACCGATGGAGAATACTTCTATCTGATGGCTGTCTGGAGTGATCCGACGAAAGATGTCAAACCAGACCATGTCTTATGGATCGACAAGGGTGGGGTCCATGCTCGCACCGGCGGTCAGGATTTCTTTTACGCAATATTCGATGATGGAGACAACGGAGAGGTCGGTGCGGACTGCTACCAGATGTGTCATAGTTTCATCCTCGATACCATAACGGATGGTGGGCCTGACACAACCTATACTTATGTTGACTCAATGCGGAACACCGGTCCGGGAATGGCAGACGCATGGATTTGGATGTCGGGGCAGACCGATCCTGTTGGCAGCAAGTGGGGGGCGCCGGGCACACTGGTGGATCTTCATTTCCCGCCCGGTGGACTTCCGACCTGGGATGTTACAGTGAATAGAACGCCGCCGATTTGGGATTTCAACGCGGGTGTGCAGGATACTACACTCCCCTATTGGATGCATCCCGACAGCAATTTCTATTTCGGGGATTTCCTGTTTGACTCAGAGAAAGAACTCTTTAGTCTCGGGGTAACCTACCCCGACTCGGTTTTCGATACGATCTGGGAACAGGATACCCTGATTGTAAGAATAGATACGACTGTGACTACCGGTTTCGGATTCCAGAAAGGCGCGGAAGTGCCCGGATACGTACTTGCGGATGAGGTAGTGTATAATAAGGACGACAGCAGGTTCGAGGTGGTTGCGAAGGGTACATACAGCGCAATCGAGCGTCGCTGGTATCTCGAAATGAAGCGCAAACTCGATACCGGATTCGATGATGACATTCCGTTCTTGCTTGGCGAAAGGATTCAGGTTTCGATAGGTGTCACCAACAGCCCGGTCGCAAACAGACCGATTCCTCACTACGGACGAGAAGAAGCATTCTACATACAATTTTAGAATTGTCTTGCTGACATTGAAGCCACCCTGCCGTTGAGGGTGGCTTTTTTGCTGATCAATCGAGTAGGGCAGTGACCCGGAGCGCAGTGGAGTGGTCCTGCCATCCTGTTCAAACCAGGTGACGGCACCCGACTCCTGCATCCAATTTGGACAATTGCCCGGATCATCAACTATAAACTCGATCAACTCCGAATTCACCTTGAATCGAAGAGACAATTGTGTTAATTATGTCCAATACAATATTCCACCTTGCAAGGAGGACGCATGGCTCTCAGAACATACGAGGAGTATCTCGAATCGCTCAGGCAGATGAGACCCAACATGCACAAGTTCGGTGAACTCATCGAGGATGTCACGACTCATCCAGCCACAAAACGCACAGTCGAAGGGCACGGACAGATTTTCAAAATGCAGCACGATCCGGAGCTCAAGGATATGGTGACGGTTCAATCTGATCTAATCGATGAGCCGATTTCACGCTATCTGTCCATCATCAAAACCCCGGAAGATCAGATCGCCAATTCGCAGATGAAACGCCTGATATTCCAGAAGACGGGGACATGTACCGGCGGGCGGTGTGCGGGCTGGACCTCACTCAACGCCATGTATGCCGCAACGTGGGATATGGAAAATGATCTCGGCGTAGACTATCATCAGAGATTTATCGAGTGGTTGAAGGACGCCCAGAGGCGTGACATAACTATCTCCGGCGCGCTCACCGACCCGAAGGGGGACCGCACGAAGAAACCGCATCAGCAGGATGATCCTGATATGAATCTGCGCGTGGTCGAGAAGCGCGACGACGGTATTGTCGTGCGCGGCGCAAAGGTCATGATTTGCGGGATCGCAGCCGCGAATGAGGTTTTCGTGCTGCCGGGTTCCGCATACAAAGAGGAAGACAAGGATTACTGTGTCTCGTTCGTCATTCCCCGCGACGTCGAGGGTTTGACCATCGTCGAGACGCGACATCCGAGCGATGGCCGCGAGATGGAGGAAGGCGTCGGATTCGATACTCCGGTTTCGGAGGGTGGTATCACACAGGCATACCTGTTTTTCGAGGATGTCTTCGTACCCAAAGAGCGCGTCTTCATGTTAGGCGAATGGAAATATACAGGACCGGCTGTTGTCAATTTCATCCTGCCGTACAGATCGGCGATCGGCGGATGTGTGGCGGGACAGGGCGACATCAAGATCGGTTCCGCGTTGCTGACAGCCCGGACCAATGGTCTTGCGGACAGGGTGTTTTCCGACAAGATCACGAGCATGATTGTCAACAACGAGACGACATTCTCTGTCGGAATAGCGGCGGCGGCGCTCGGGAAGAAGCATCCGTCGGGCGCATGGCAACCCAATCCGTTGCTGGCGAATGTCAACAAGGTCCATGTTGCGACGCTTCCATACGAGACATCGCGCCTTGCGCAGGATATCGCCGGCGGCATCGCCGAAACCGGCTGCATGCCATCGGCGGTCGATTTCAACAACCCGGAGTATGGTCATCTCGTGCAGAAATACCTGAAGGCTGCTAAGTCCGCCGACTCGCGTGTCAAGGCTGCGCGAATGGTCGAGTGGTTGACTGTGGGCGCTGGAGTGCCGGGTTGCATGCACGGCGGCGGTTCACCCGATGGCGCGAAGATGTTCGTGAGGATGTTCTACAACTCCAACAAAGCCGTCGAGATGGTCAAGAGACTTGCCCAAATAGACGAGGATATCCCGGACCCCGGGAAAAAACCGAAGAAATAGAGTTGTGCCTGACCCTGAACGAATGATCTGTTACGCGCAAATGCAATCGCCCGTTGGCGTGCTTTCCCTTGCCGCAACAGAAAATGGTTTGTGCAAGGTCTCATTTGAAAAAGATGGGGAGTTCTTTGCGTGGCTTGAGACGTCATTTGCCGGAACCGAAATCGTCGAGGACAGCGATCGATTGAAACCGTATATGAAACAGATAGAGGAGTACTTCGATGGCAAACGGACTCGGTTCGATATAGACATCGATCTTGTCGCCGACGGTTTCCGGAGAGATGCGCTTGTTGCGCTCTCGAGAGTACCATTTGGGAGTACGATTTCGTACAAAGAACTTGCGATAAAGGCGGGAAGTCCTCGCGCTGTGAGAGCGGCGGGAGCGTCGTGCGCTTCCAATCCACTACCGATTGTCATTCCGTGCCATCGTGTGATCGCATCGAACGGTTCGCTCGCAGGTTTCGGCGGAGGCTTGGATGTGAAGAAATTCCTGCTCCGGCACGAAGGCGCGATGTTGTAAGAATTAGATTTCATGACAGAAAGGATTAGCGATGGATCCACGAATTGAAAAGCTTGCCGATGTGATGGTCAATTACTCGCTTGAACTCAAGCAGGGTGACTGGGTCAGAGTACAGGGTACGCCGAGCGCTATGCCATTTGTCAAGGCGTTCTTCAAGAAGGCAATACTGGCCGGTGCGAACCCGTTCTATATGTCGGTTGTCGATGACCTTCAGGAGATTTGGCTCAAGAATGCGTCCGATGAGCAGCTCAAGTTCGTGCCAGAGACGCTCAAGTATGAAGCGGAACACCTTGATGCTCTGATGGCCGTGTTCGGCTACGAGAACACGAAATTCCTGAGTAACACCGATCCGAAAAAGCAGGCTCTCGCGCAGATCGCCCGCAAGCCGATATTCGAGAAAATTCTCGAACGCACGTCGAAAGGTGAAATGCGCTGGTGTGGGACAGGGTTTCCTATTCTCTCGGCTGCGCAAGATGCCGAGATGTCGCTGACCGAGTATGAGGATTTCGTCTATTCCGCTGGTGCGCTCGATCTCGAAGATCCGGTGTCGCATTGGAAAGAAGTCTCTCGAAAGCAGGCTGAGATCGCTGAGTTTCTCGAAACGAAGAAGAAGTTCAAGATCGTGTCTGAAGACACCGAACTTGAATTCGATGCCGCAGGCCGCAAGTGGGTCAACTGTGATGGTAAACAGAATTTCCCGGATGGCGAGATATTCACAGGCCCGCATGAGAACAGTGTCAACGGCAGGATCAGGTATTCATTCCCGGCATGCTACCAGGGCCGTGAAGTCCAGAATGTCTCGCTGACATTCAAGGACGGCAAGGTTGTCGATTTCTCGGCTGACAAGAACAAGGCGTTCCTCGAAGAGATGCTCAATATGGATGATGGCGCTCGTTATATCGGAGAGATCGCAATTGGCACGAACTACCAGATTCAGCAGTTCACACGAAATACTCTGTTCGACGAGAAGATTGGTGGTACGTGTCATGTCGCAGTTGGAGCGTCGCTGCCTGAATCGGGTGGCGTCAACAAGTCGGCGCTGCATTGGGACATGGTTTGCGATCTTCGCGATGGCGGCGAAATCTATGCTGACGATGAGCTGTTCTACAAGGACGGGAAGTTTCTGAAAGAGCTCTAAATGGGTAGCATTAGCACGTAACTCTGGACGCAGGATAGGTTGTGATGGAAATTGTGGGCAACGAATACTTCTCAACGTTCCGGTTTACTATTGATGGTCGAGTACACATGGGGGAAGTAGCCAAGGCTCAAGTCGACAACAATCCAAGATTCTGGCGTTTTTGGTTTTCATATCATCCAAGATATGGGTCCTCACAAGAAACCATGATGTGTAGGGCTGATATCACCTTCAGCTGCAGTCAGTATACGGATGTTTTTCAAGCTCGGTATGTGCCAATGTACATCATGAATGCTCTGAGAAGAAAGGACTTCTCGGTGAATGAACTGGTGATGTCCTCTCAGAATATCCACGAATTCCTTCAGCAAGAAGATGTTGAAGCGGATGTTGCTCATAAGATTGTCGGTGAAGAAATCATGACAGTGTCTAAGGAATACCCTGGTAGTAGTCTGAGAACACACGACATCTGCTATTCAACAGGATTAGGGTTGAATGTTGTGGATCGCGCTATTGATTTCTTTGCCTTGGAAGACATCCTCAAACGGATGATGTTCCGGTATGAGTTTAGGCTTGGCGAAGGGCAGATACCCAGACTACGCTCTTTGATAGATGACGGCAGCAACAGTATGTCTCCCCGGAATAGGTACTTCGGAGAATATGATCTCCCAGACCGAGTCAAATCCCCGTTCGTTTTTGTCTTAATGCCTTTCAATGAAGAGGAGTGTCCACAGGAGTTCTATTCTCAAGAACTGAGGCGACACCTTTGGGACATGTTTGGAATTACTTGCGAAAGAGCCGACAATGACAAAGTAATGCGGATTGGCATGGAGAAGATATACAACTATATTAAGAAGGCAGATATCATCGTCGCGGAACTGACTTCGAAGAATGCAAACGTGATGTACGAGCTGGGCTTGGCTCAGGGGTTGAGCAAGGAGACGGTGATATTTACACGTGATATTAGTTCGCTACCGTTTGACCTGCGCCCTTTCACTGTCATTAAATATGATTCCAGTTGTCTCAAGGAGCGTTGGTGCGAAGCCCTCAAAGAGCATTTCCCACAGAGGCAATCAGTAGAGTAGGCAGAACCACTCCGTTTCACTTCGGGTTCTTCCCTACAGGAATTGATTTGACCTCAGTGCTCGTCGGGTTGTGCCCCGACGATTGACGCAGAGGCGCAACCTCTGCGAGCACATGTAGAGATGGCATTCGCGTAGGTCTAAAACACCGCGAGGTGTGCCGGGATGTAGTTGTCGAGTCTTCCGAACGGTCTGTTTGTCAAAAGCAGGTTGGTTTCGACTATCGGCATTCCGATTTCAAGAAGCACCTGCATCATCCGTGTATTTGAGCCGGGGCAATGCAGGGCGATTATCTTCGAGTCAGTTTCGAGAACGCGCGCAATGCAGATACGGGTCATATCCTCGAGATAATCCGGAGTTATCGCCGAGATTGGAGCGATAAAACCTGTCTCAGTCGTGACCGCATATCCGACTCGCTTGCGGCCATCGAAGAACAGCAGCAATTCGGTCGTCGAGGAGTCTATGGCAAACTTGTGTTCCTCCGGTCGCATGAGACCGCGATTTCTTGCGTCGAGCTTGTTGACGAAACCGAGCATACCGTAGTCATCGATCACTTCGATCCTGAGATCGCGCTTCGATTTGCCGGGGGTGAGCATGGTTTTGCTGCTGCGCGGCCACCTGAACAGGAGAATCGGCAGAGTCGGAGTCATTCCATAAGATGAATAGAGCGCAATCGCCTGCGGGTTGTAGCTGAAAGTGCAGAGCGAGTATGTCGTCACCTCGGTCGGGTCGGCGGTTTTCAGTGTTTTTTCCAGCAGTTTTCTCCCGATACCGCGTCCCCATTTACCCGGCTTGACAAACAGGAACGCCAGGTACCATTGATGTTCCCGGACCACGGACTGCGCGTAACCGACCATCTGGTCGCCCATGAATGCGCCGAGGCAGCCATCCGGATCCGTGCGCATCAGGTGAACCATGAACGGCTCCGGCCGGGTGATTCGCACCCTGTGTGGTTTGAAGTTGTTCTTCCTGCGTAGGGCGTTGAAGCTGCTCATGACCATCCTGTTCGCGTTGGTCATATCTGCTTCTCTGAGCTTTCTGATAGAGAATCTTTGCATATCGCAGAAACAGCGGTGTCGGTCCCTGATAGTCAACAAGAAAGCTGTAAGCAGAGTTTTTGTTTGACTAATACCGGCAATGAGCGTTTCTTAACTTTATTATACTGTTTTGGTGGTGTTACATCATGAATTCGCTTCTCAGTAGTAACGTGCTGGTACTTAACCAGAATTATGAACCGCTGTCTGTCTGCACTGTCAGGCGAGCTGTCGTGATGATGTTTCTGGGTAAGGCTGAAGCGATCGAGAATCACGACGGCAAACGCATCAGATCGGTGTCCACCAGTCTGCGGGTGCCGTCCATAGTAAAGCTTGGCGCTTACGCCAGAGTACCGCGCAAGAAAGTCATTCTCACGCGCAAGAACATCATCAAGCGCGATAACGGTCAATGTATGTACTGTGGAACGTTCGATGGGTCGATGACGGTGGACCATGTGGTACCGAAACGTTATGCAGGAGCGGACACATGGGAGAACCTGGTCTGCGCCTGTCTGAAATGCAACAACAAGAAAGGGAACAGGACGCCTGAGCAGGCGGGAATGCAACTGCTGCGTAGGCCGAGGCGACCGAATCATATCATGTTCATCCAGCATTTTGTGGGCGTCAGCGACAGACGCTGGAGACCATACCTGTTCCTTGGGGAGAACTGATCAATATGTCCAGAAAGATAATCTTAAGCGGCATGCAGCCGACGGGCGATCTGCATCTCGGAAACTACGAAGGCGCGCTCAAGAACTGGGTGAACCTCCAGGACGACTTCGACATGTACTGCTGCATCGTGGACTGGCACGCCCTGACGTCCGATTTCGATGACACGGCCGAGTTGAAGAATCGGATTTTTGAAATGGCTGTCGACTTCCTCGCATCCGGTCTCGATGGAAACAAGTGCGCGATATTCATCCAGTCGCAGGTCAAGGAGCACGCGGAACTGCATCTCCTGTTCAGCATGATCATACCGATCCCCTGGCTGGAACGGGTGCCGTCGTACAAAGAGAAATCTCAGTCGCTCGGTCTTGATTCGTACGGTTTTCTCGGGTATCCTTTGCTGCAGGCAGCCGATATATTGATCTACAGGGCTGACTTCGTTCCTGTCGGCAAAGACCAGTTGCCTCACATCGAATTGACGAGAGAAGTTGCGCGCAGATTCAACAGTTTCTATGGGAACGTCTTCCCTGAACCACAGGCGAAGCTGACGGAATTTGCAGACGTTCCCGGCACCGACGGTCGTAAGATGAGCAAGTCGTATGAGAATGTGATTGCCCTTGCGGACACCTCTGAGGAAACCGCCGGGAAGATCAAGACGATGTTCACCGACCCCGAGAAATTGCGGATGGGCGATCCGGGTCATCCGGAGACATGTCCTGTCTATGCGCTGCACAAAGTCTATACCAATCAGGGCCTCAATGAAATCGCCGAGAAATGCCGCTCCGGAGAACTTGGATGTGTGGCGGACAAGAAACATCTGATCGAGTCGATCAACAGTGTTCTTGCTCCGATCCGTGAGAAGCGCGATGATCTGATTGCCCACCCGGATGATGTCTGGGATGTGCTCAGGGACGGCGCGAATCGCGCGAGGGAACGGGCGGTCGAGACGATGGATGTGGTCCGATCTGCGATGAGGATAACATATGACTCATGAGGAACTGTTTGCGATAGACCCTGTGTCGGGCGAAGAGTCTACATCGTATTCTGTCCGGCTGGAGAAGTTCGAGGGACCGCTCGATCTGCTCCTCTACCTGATTCGTAAGAACGAAATCGACATCTACGATATCCCCATCGCCAGAATCACGAGCCAGTATCTCGAATACATTAATCTGATGCGCATGCTCGATCTGGATGTGGCGGGCGAATTCATAATGATGGCCGCTACTCTGATCAGGGTGAAAGCCAGGCTCCTGTTGCCGCGCCAGACGGATGATTTCGAGGAGGACCCTCGGGAGGAATTGATCCTTGCGCTACTCGAATACAAGAAGTTCAGGGAAGCCTCCGGGATACTCCATTCACGCGAGACCAAAGAGCGGGATATTCTCAAGCGATCGGATTTCAGCATCGTCGATACCAGTCCATCCGAGGCGTTTGTCCTCGAGGCAACCGTATTCGACCTGCTGACGGCGTTCAAGAGGGTCATGGAGGACTACGGTCGCGAGGCACAGCATCATGTCAGGCGGGAAGATGTAAAGGTCGAAGAGCAGATGGAGCGCATTATTGAAATGCTCGAAGGTACGGATGGGATCGAATTCGACGAGATATTTTTGGAACGACCATTCCGACTGCTCCTGATAGTGACATTCATTGCGGTGCTTGAATTGATAAAACAGAACAGGATTTTCGCTCGTCAGTCCGTGGATTTTGGCGGAATCAGGATTTACATCAGGGAGATGGCTAATGACTGAGGAAATGCAGCAGGACGAGCGACTGATTCTATTCGAAGCTCTGCTCTTCGCTTCCGAACGCCCGCTGTCGCCCAAGAGAATCATTCAGTTTCTCGGCAAGTCGGCAAAGACTGATCTGCCGAAGCTTGTGGAGAAACTCAATGACAGCTTCGCGGAGTCGGGACGATCATTTCGGATACGCGAAATCGCCGGCGGGTACCAGTTGTATCTCATGCCGACCTATGCCAGGGCGGTGGAGAAATTCCTCAAAAAGCAGAGAGAGAGGCGTCTGTCGCAGGCTGCGCTGGAAACGCTGGCCGTGATTGCCTACAAGCAGCCGGTTTCCAGATCTGATATAGAGCATGTGCGGGGCGTCAACTCCGACGGTGTGCTCGCCTCGCTTCTGGAGCGGAAACTGACCGCCATTGTAGGACGGTCGCAGAAAGTCGGGCGGCCTCTGCTATATGGCACTACCAACAGATTCCTTGAATACTTCGGATTGAATACTCTCGAGGAGCTGCCGAGGCTGGATGAACTGGTGCTCCCGGAGGATGAAACCACAGGTGAAAATCAGGTGGAGCTGGAACTTGGGGGCGAAAACGAGTCAGACATCAACGAGTTGGAGGCTCCTGAACTCGACGAGATTCCCGCACATTCCGATAAGAATTCCCCGGTTTGATCCGATCTGAAATAGTAAGCGCTATTAGCGACGAGATCGGTAACCAATGATGAGACTGAACAAATACTTATCCAAATGCGGAGTTGCGTCAAGGCGCCACGCCGACAAATTGATAGAGCAGGGCAGAGTTACGATCAATGGGAACAAGGTCTCTGAACTGGGAGTAATCATAGATGATCTGTCCGACCAGATACAGGTCGATGGCAAACCGGTTAGCCTGCCTCCCGAGCCGGTCTATATTCTCCTGAACAAGCCGAAAGGCTATATTACGAGCTTAAGAGATGAGTTTGGCCGCAAAACGGTTACGACATTGATCAAGAATGTCGGTCAACGTGTGTTTCCTGTCGGCAGACTTGATCTTGACACCGAAGGTGTGCTGTTGCTTACCGACGATGGTGAACTGGCATACAGACTTACGCATCCCAGGTTCGGGATTCGGAAGGTCTACCATGTCACAGTGAAGGGAGAATTCCCCGTCGAGTTGGTAGCCAGGTTTGAGGAGGGAGTGAAGCTCGAAGACGGTTTCGTGGCGACTGCCAAAGCCAAGCTGGTGAATTCGCAGGCGAAAATGTCGACTCTTACACTCGAACTGACCGAGGGGCGTAAGAGAGAGGTACGGAGAATGTGTAAGACCCTGGGATTTCCGGTACTGCAACTTTGCCGCACCAAGTTCGCGGATCTTTCCTGTGATGGAATGAGGTCCGGTACCTGGCGTTTTCTCAGCAGAAAAGAGATCGACAAGCTCAAGAGAAAAGTAGCTCTCGATTGATTTCCCCCTTGCCTTTTGTCATCCCTGCATATTCATATACTCCTATTTTGTGAGCGGACATGCTTATATGAGTAACAGAGTCATTGCGATCGATGGTCCTGCCGGTTCAGGCAAGTCTACCACCGCTCGTCTGGTGGCCGAAAAGCTCGGTTTTGTTTACCTGGATACAGGCGCGATGTACCGGAGTGTTACGCTGATTGCCCTCAGGAATGAAATATCTCCTTCGGACGGCGTTGCTTTGACCGCGCTTGCAGACCGGATCGATATCGAGTTCAGGCATGAAAACGGCGCTCAAAGGACATTTGTCGACGGGGAGGACGTCACCGATGCGATACGAACGCCCGAGGTGACCGCCGCCGTGTCTGAGGTCTCAGCGCATGCGGGCGTGCGCGCCGTCCTGGTGAAGAGGCAGCAGGAATATGCGCAGAAATCGGATCTCGTGACGGAGGGGCGCGACACTACAAGCGTCGTTTTTCCCGATGCTTTCCTCAAGATATATCTCGTGGCCGATGTTTCTGAGAGAGCCAGGAGACGCGTCAAAGACTACGAGAGAATCGACAGAAATACATCTTTAGAAAAACAGGTTGCCGACATCGAGAGGCGTGACCGGTACGATTCCTCTCGAAGCGCGAGTCCGCTCAGACAGACACACGACGCAATCGAATTGGATACAACGCACCTGACAATCGATGGGCAGGCGGAGAAAGTTGTCGAACTGTTCAGGAAAAGGACTCAGGAGTCGGGACTGTGAATCGTTACTTCCGATTCTGCAGGTTCCTGGTGAAAATCCTCGCGAAGACTTTCCTCGGCTGGAGACATAGCGGCAGCGAACATATCCCCGCCTCTGGCGGCGTCATCATAGCCTCAAATCACGTGTCATATCTGGATCCGCCGCTTGTTGGTTCCGGAACGAGGAGAGAGGTCTATTTCCTCGGAAAGGAAGAACTGTTCGGCAAATGGTATTCCCCTATTCTTATCAGCAATTTGAACACGATTCCGGTCAGGCGTGGCAGGTTTGACCGCGCATCATACCTTAAAGTGATTGAGATTGCACGGAGAGGGGATGTGATGCTGCTGTTTCCCGAGGGTACGCGCTCGAAAGACGGAAAGCTCAGGGAGGGCAAGACCGGCGCGGCTAAGATCTCAATCGAGACCGGGGTGCCTGTCGTTCCAGCCTGTATCAGGAATTCAAACCGTCTCAAACAGGTTCTTTTTTCGGCTGACAGGGTTGAAGTACGATTCGGAAAGCCGATATATCCTTCGGAGTTCGACCCTGTGCAACCGGAAAAGGAGAAGCTGGCTCAGTTTACGGCAGAAATCATGCGGCGCATCGGGGAACTGTTCGACAGTCTCGATCGGATCGAGTGAAACCAGGCCTGACTACTGGCTTATATGCGCACAAAAGCGTTTGACAATGGCATGTGAAAAGACTATATAGCTCGTCTATAGCCTTCGTGGCAGAATGCTCGTATTAAGGAGGACTTAGCCCGAAATGACAGAATTTGATGAAAACAAGGTCAGTGCTACTGCAAAGTCAGGAGGTGATGCCAGACAGGAGAACCTGCAGGCTGACAAGCCCAGGTCAAAGAAGGTCAAGACTGCTCAGAAGAAAGAGAAAGTAAGCAAGGCCGAGCAGAAAGCAAGAACGCTGGTCACCGAGCGTGCAAAGCAGATTGCTACCGCCGAGACCTCACGGAGACGTCGTGTCTCAGAGAAGGCGGCGGAGAGAAGCAGGGTCCCGGTTGCCACCGCTGCAGAGCCTGAGTTCGTTGAAGCTATGAAGCTTACCGATCTCGATCGAGAGGAATACTCCGAGGCTGAATTCGCGGAGTTGCTTGAGATGTACGATGAAACCCTCAGCGATCTCAAAGAGGGTGAAATCGTGCAGGGAACTGTCCTGGGTGTCTCCCGTGACGACGTCATAGTCGACGTTGGTTTCAAGTCGGAAGGCATTATTTCTATGTCGGAGTTTTCCGAGGTAGGACAGATTCAGGTGGGGGATACCATCGATGTCTTTCTCGAGGCGGTCGAGGATCAGAACGGTCAGTTGGTACTGTCGAAACAAAAGGCTGATTTCCTGAGAGTCTGGGACAATATCCGGATTGCGCATGAATCCGGTAATCTCGTTCCGGGTAGGCTCGTCCGACGGATCAAGGGCGGTATCGTCGTGGATCTGTTCGGAGTCGACGCCTTCCTGCCGGGATCTCAAATAGCCCTTCGTCAGGTGCCGAATTTCGATGAGTTGATCGGTCAGCAAATGGAAGTCAAGATTATCAAGCTCAACAAGAACCGCCGCAATATTGTCGTGTCCAGGCGGGTAGTTCTCGAGGTAGAGCGAGAGGAGCTGCGTCAGAAACTCCTCAAAGAGATTGAGGTTGGTCAGGTGCGCGAGGGTGTGGTCAAGAATATCACGGACTTCGGCATATTCATTGATCTTGGAGGAGTCGATGGATTGCTCCACATCACTGATATGTCCTGGGGCCGCGTATCGCACCCATCCGAAATGGTCTCGCTCGGTGAGACCATCAATGTCAAGATTCTCGATTTTGACAAGGAAACCGGACGAATCTCGCTCGGACTGAAACAGTTGACGCCATACCCGTGGGAGAACATCGAAGAGAAGTACCCTGTGGGCAAACGCATCACTGGCACAGTCGTATCTTTGACCGACTACGGCGCTTTTGTTGAGTTGGAAAAAGGAATAGAGGGACTCGTCCATATTTCGGAGATGTCCTGGACGCAACACATTAAACATCCGTCGAAGCTGATGCAGGTCCGCGACACGATCGAGGCGGTCGTGCTGTCGGTGGACAAAGAGAACGAGAAAATCTCGCTTGGCATCAAGCAGATGGAGCCCGATCCCTGGCAGACGCTGAACGAGAAATATCCGGCCGGCGCCAGAATCAAGGGACGGGTACGCAATCTTACGACGTTTGGAGCATTCGTCGAGCTCGAATCGGGCATTGACGGCCTCGTTCACATTTCAGATATGTCCTGGACAAAGCGGATACAGCATCCTTCTGAGGTGATGAAGAAAGGCGATGTCGCAGAGGTCGTGGTGCTGCGTGTTGACAGAGAGAATCGCAGGATTTCTCTCGGATACAAGCAGCTCAGCGAAGATCCATGGCCGCAACTTTCCAAGAACTACGCGATAGGCGCCGAAGCGCTCGGAACTATCATTCGACTGCTCGACAGAGGCGTTATCGTCGATCTGCCGGGCGGTGTCGAGGGGTTTGTTCCGGCCAATCAACTCGGGAAACTCGATCTTGAGAAACCAAACGATGCTTTCGAGATAAACGACGAGCTTCCGCTTCAGGTTATTGAGTTCGATCAGCCAGGGAGAAAAATCGTTCTTTCTGTCGATGCGTACTACAAGAAACGTGAGCGCACCGAGCTCGAACAGTATCTTTCCAAGCACGAGACGCGTGCCGTGACTCTGGCCGAAGCCGCAGGCGAGGATATCCCATCTGAAATCGTCGCGGAAACGCTACCTGAACCTGCAGAGGTAAAGGTCGCAGAGCAACCAGAGGAAGCGCCGGCAGAGACCGAAACTGTAGCCGAAAGCTCGCAGGAGTCTACCGAGGTCGAGACCGAACCTGAAGCTGAAGTCGAGACCAAGGTCGAAGCTGAGGCTGGGGCTGGGGCTGGGGTCAAAGATGATACCATAGACGAGCCTGCTGAGGTCGCAGATAGCGAGCCTGATGATAAGGCTGCCTCTTCGGATGAAGAGGAAAAGACGGAGTAAGTTCAATATAGCCGATGTCAACGGGCGGTGGTTTCACCGCCCGTTTTTTGTGTCCAGTCATTAGATTCCCACCGATGTATTCCTGCAGTAATCTCCGATAGCGTGGGAACAATATTCCCTGCGTCGGCTTCGCACTGTCCATTCCGGTTATCACAACTCTTGCCGTAATTCCATCTGATTCAACAGGGTATCTCGCTTCGATGTCGCAAATTCGATGTTGGCATGCCGATTGCCAAGAACAGTGGCGGAGAATTAGCATCGTTGTACGCTTGAAAGGCTAAGACAATGGCTGAAGAACAAGATATCAAATCAGAAGAAAGCAAAGAAGCAGCCCCCTCTGGGAAAACTGAGAAGTCGAAGTTGCCGATCCTCGTCGGCGCTGTCGGCACACTCATATTTGTATTGTTTGTGGCAATCTTCTCTATCAGCATGGGGGTCTTTTCTTCATCCAATGTTGCCCCCGATCCACACCAGCAGACAGAGGCAGATGCGAAAGATGCATCGGAGGAGCAATCGAAAGAGCCCGATTCATACGCTGGATTCGACGAGTCGTATTACGATGATATCAATGCCATCGTTGATCCTGATCATTCAGACAGCAACGACACTCTTACTGCTGAAGACTCGCTTGCGCATCTGGCCTGGTATGAGAAGCAGAAGCGGGAGATCGATAGCGAACGTCGGAAACTCGAAATCGCACGCACCGAGAACGAAGAACTCAGGTATGAGACGATGAAACTTCTCGAAGAGCGTAAGTATATCGAGGAGGCTAACACTTCCCAGATGGCCAAGTTGTTCGATTCAATGAAGGCGGACAAGGTGGCTGAAATCATGAAAAACATGTCCGATGATCAGGTTGGAATGATCCTGATGAAGATGAAAAAACAAAATGCATCCAAAGTGTTCGCCGAAATACCGGCGGATCGCGCAGCGAGAATCACGCTGCATATGATAAATCTCGCGGAAGGTTACTAAGGCTCGATGAACGATTTGATGGCGTACATACTCGGCTCGGGACTTCCGAAACAGGCGGATGGCCTGCTTCCTGTCGCGCAGGATGCTCAGGCGGAGCCTGCAGTTGTCGACTTCAGGGACTTCATGGCCTCCATGCTGTCATCAGAAACACCTAACCTGCCTGCGGAATTAGTACCGATCAGTGACGAGGCATCAGATGATGCAGAGTCGGCGATTGCGCAGCAGGACGTCAATGGCGCGGGAGTACTGAACGGTATACCCTTGACGCTTCATGTCGAGGGAGTTTCGCAACTGATCCCAGGGCAGCCAGACCAGGCCAATACGGATCAGACAGAAGAAGATGTCAGGCCTGCCTGTCGGATTACGCCGATGGTTTTTGATATCGAATCAGGCGAGAATGAATCAAACAGAACAGTCGCGATCTCTGAGCCTCCCATCGACGCGGCGAAAGAGACGCAGCGGATCTCTCCGGATATCGTTCAGGATAAGCATACTGTAATACCCGATGTCACGATACCCAGTCAGCAAAGCGGTAAGATACTGCCGGTCGAACTGCATGTAGACGTCGTCGAATCGATTGAAGATATGTCAGAGCGTGATGAGATTCGGAAGATTGTGGAGTCGGCTAAAGTCGAAATCCATGTCGCTGAGAGGCTGACGCCCGACAAGAATCCGATCGCCATCACATCCGATCCCAATCCACTGCCGCGTCATACGACGCCGGAACCGCAGCCTGCGATAACAATCAGGCTCGAAACCGACGGCAAGACGATAGCGTTGCCTGTCATACTGGATGAGACTCGGACCGAGGACCGGCTGACGCTCAGAATTGATGACCAGGGGAAGGCACGGCTCTCCGGACCGGTCAGGGAGATGATTGACAGCATTCCTCGTGCGGATACGCCGGATAGAATCATGAAGCGCGCTGAGATAACAGTTGCGCGAGTTATTCATGTCAGTCAGCCTGAGAGACTCCTGAAGGAACTTTCGCCGAAGAGCTTTGCTCGAGATAACGTGATCGATATCCGCCCCGCGAATGGGGAGACTCCGAGGTCGATATCTCCAACACTCGAATCGGGTACGCGAACTGATCTCGATTCCGGTCGATATGGCTATGAGCGTGCCGACAAGAGGGGCGTTTCGCTGACGAGGATCGATATCGCAAAACAGACTGTCTCTCAGGATGCATCAATAGAGAAATTCGTCAGAGAGATTGAATTGCAGGTTGGCAGGGAGACTTCAGACAGGCAGTCTCAGATTCCGATCGCGAAGGACGCACTCGGAAAGCCGATGGTTTTCTCGCAGGAAGTTGTCAAACCACCTGAAATGCCTGCCAGGCCTCTGTTCGAGACAGTGAAGTTCAAGGTTCAGTTGCCTGATTCCGGGCTGAAGATCACAGAGATCAGCACGTTCAAGGTCAGCATCAAGCCGGAATCGCTCGGAAGCATGCGCGTGCATCTTGTGGTCGTCGATAACAATCTGACCGCGCGTATCGATGTCGAATCGGTTGCGGCCAGGAACGTGGTGGAAAGTAATCTGAACACGCTGAGAGACACTCTGGCTCAGCAGGGCATCAGGGTGGAGAGTTTTTCGGTAAACATCGCAGATAGTGGAAACAGAAACAATGGCTCCAGACACGGCGCACCGGTGAAGAAAGGCAGATATGTCCGAGAGGTAGAATCGTCAGAGGATTCGCCTGTGATGGGGATAAGTACGAGCCTTTCATCGAACGGCAACAATCTGACCGGCAGCCTGAGTCTGGTAGCATAGTGGGGTATTGAATATGTTTGATCCAGAAATTCAGTCACAGAGCATTGCGAATATGACAACGTTCACCGGTCTGCAAAACCAGTCGCGTGTTCATAGTCTCGGCAAGGATGAATTCCTGCAGATGCTCATCACGCAGCTCAGGCACCAGGATCCGATGAATCCTGTGGACGATCAGAGTTTCATCGCCGATCTGGCGCAGTTCTCATCGCTCGAGCAGATGACGAACATGAATGCGACCCTGACCGAAAACCTGAACTGGAACTACTTGCTTTCGCAGACAATCAACAACACCATGGCGACGTCGCTCATCGGCCACCAGGTGAAAGCAGCCGGGAATGAGATATACCTCCCGAATGATGGTGACGCCAAACTCAACTACAAACTTGGTGAATTTGCCGAACAGGTCACGATCGATATCTTCGACGGCAGCGGTGACAAGGTCGCTACGTACACAATCGACAAAGTTGGCAAGGGCGATCAGGTGTTCGAGTGGGATGGTTGGTCGCTTAGCGGATCGCGTGCTCAAGCCGGCACATACTCTTTCTCGATCACTGCGACGAATGCCAACGGTGATGCGATTGTCTCAATTCCGTACATACTTGGAATAGCAGACGGCGTTCAATATCAGAATGGTCAGGCGTACCTGCTCATCGATGGCACGAGTGTTCCTCTCGGCGATGTGATCGAAGTCGGAGCTGTTGCTGAGGAGGAAGAGACAGAAGAGGAGACGGAGGACGAAGATGGTTAATCAGATTGGGAAAGTCGATCAGACGGTTCCCGGTCTCAAGCAGCCCGGTGTTTCCGGCGGTCCCGTTGTCAGCGAAGACTTCTCGCGGCTTCTCAACAGCAGTCTCAAGTTCTCGAAACACGTCTTCGACCGAATCGAACGGCGGCAGATCGACATGAGTGCGGACAGACTCAACCGTCTCGAAAGCGCGGTCGACAAAGCCGCAGCCAAAGGCGCTCGCGAGTCGCTTGTGCTGCTCAATGATCTGGCGGTGCTGGTTTCGGTCAGGAACAGGACAGTCATTACCGCAATGGAACGAGAAAACATGAAAGAAGGTGTCTTCACCCAAATCGACAGCGCAGTTATTGTGTAGTAACGGATAATGCATGTCAGGCTGGACCTCCTTGAGGAAGCCTGAATGCGAGGAGGCAACATTATGATTAGTTCACTGTTTTCAGGAGCATCAGGACTCCGCAACCACGTTGTACGTATGGATGTAATCGGTAACAACATCGCAAACGTCAACTCAGTCGGCTACAAGCGAAGCCGGACACTGTTTCAGGAATCGCTCATCCAGACGCTGAGGGGCGCCGGAAGGCCATCGTCGGTTAGTGGAGGAACGAACCCGGTTCAGCGGGGACTCGGAATGAGTGTAGCGTCGATCGACAACATATTCACTCAGGGCGGTCTCGAAACAAGCGGCCAGATTACGGACCTTGCAATACAGGGAACTGGGTTCTTCGTTCTTTCCGATGGCAGACAGAACTTTTTCTCGAGGGCGGGATCGTTCGGATTCGACGGCAACAGCGATATGGTGAGCACGTCAAACGGACTGTATGTCCAGGGCAAGATGGCTAATTCGTCGGGCGAAATCCCGCCGATGGCGACAGTAGGTAGTATCCATCTCCCATTCGGCCAGCAGGATCCGGCAAAAGAGACAACTTCGATTCACCTCGTGAATAACCTGAATTCCGTAGCGACCAACTCCACTGCCACACTGACATCTCCCGGAACCACTAATATCGACAGTGTGTCCGGTCAAGCGAGAGATGGCTCCGGTGGAATTCATACTATAACTATCACCGGTAACCAGGCGACACAAAGCACGGCGGTTTCTGCAGTAAGCGGTCTGACCGGCACAGAGACCCTGCAGAGTCTCGGGGTAACACTCGACGGTCTTAATGAGGCCACGTCTGTTTCGGTCGATAACGCGTCACAGTCGACATACCTGACAGGACTCGCGCTGACTTCGACTGTGAACGAGTTGGTCAGCGCAATCAACAAAGTTCCAGGCGTAGAAGCTGAACTCGACGCCAGCGGCGCTATCAGCATTACGAGAACGTACGCAGGAGCAGGCGCCAACAGGAATGTCGTTCTTACAAGTACAAACACGGATGAATTGACCGGAACGAGCGCACCAGCAAACGAGACAATCGTAGGCGTCTTGTTCGATGCGAACCCGTTGACTGCATCATTCACGGCGAACAGCGGCACGGCTCACGACATGCTGGCCACGGATGTATTCATGCCGAACTACGGCTCTGCTCCCGCATCTACCATTCTTGATCTGGAAATCAACGAGACCACCGGTCTTGTCTACGGCATTGACGGTCTGGGAGGCGGTAACGTGTCCATCAGATCAAACAGTGCGCTGACAGCGGGAGTTGCGACGATAGCTACGAGTGACACTCAGTATTCAACATCCTCTGTCGTATACGACTCGCAGGGTGACAAACATACGCTGGTGCTGACATTCACGAAGCTGGTCTCCAGCAACTCCTGGGTGTGGGGGGCGACTCTTGGCGGGAATGAGCAGATAGTGTACGGAGACAAGGGGACTGTGAAGTTCAATAGTGACGGCTCACTTAATTCATTCGACTTCGACGGCGGCGGAAATGCCATAGGGATTAACCCAAAAAACGGCGCGGAGTTGATGGTCATTCAGTTTGGTGCCGGCGTCGCAGGAGACTTCACCGGGCTGACCGGATTTGCGTCGACATCGACCGCCTCGGTCGGGAACCAGGATGGATACGGACTCGGTGTTCTCGATAAGATCGCGATCGATCCGACTGGCAAAATACTCGGAATCTTTACGAACGGCGTCACGCGAACTCTGGCCCAACTTGTTCTGGCAAGTTTCAGCAACGACCAGGGGTTGAGCAAGGAAGGCGCGTCGATGTACAAGGAGACCGCTAACTCCGGTGAGGCATTCATAGGCGTCCCGGGAGAGACGGTGTCGGCGAAGATTTCGTCCGGTGCGCTTGAAGCGTCGAATGTCGATTTGGCAGAGGAGTTCACCGGAATGATCATCGCTCAGAGAGGATATCAGGCGAATGCTCGTGTCATCACAATATCAGACAGCATGCTTGAAGAGCTGGTCAATCTCAAGAGGTAATCATGATTAAGGTAACTCGCTTAAATGATGCGCAGCTCGTGATTAACGCCGATCTCATCGAGTTTGTCGAGGCGATTCCCGACACGATAATCAGCCTGACGACGGGTAAGAAGATCATGGTTAAGGAATCAATTGATGACGTCATTGAGAGCGTCGCTCGGTTCAAACGTCTCTCGACCGGATTGGTGGTCGAGAAAGATGTCAGCGCATGAAACAGGAGTGACAAATGCCGGAAGCAACTGAAACAGAAAAGCCGGAGGTGAGCACTCAGCCCAAAGCGCCAAAGGTCAAGTTGATCGGGGGGTTGGATATTACTCAGCTTCTGATCAAAGTGTCGGTGATAGCCGCTATCGCAATGGTGGCTGTTCTTGCGGCCTTTATCGTTACGACGAAAGTGCTTAAGCCAATGCTTGCCAACAAACCACCGACGGCTGAGGAACTGGCTGTCGCAGTGCAAGAAGAAGAAGAGCAGCAACCCGATGAAAGTCACGACGCCGTCGAGGAGAGTGTTGAGGAGAGCGTTGAGGAGAGTGTTGAGGAGAGCGGCGAGGAGCACATGTTTGAAATCGAACAGATCATAGTGAATCCGGCCGGCACGGTCGGTTCTCGATTCCTGTCTTGTTCTGTGGCGTTTGAGATCGGGAGCGAGGAAGACCTGAGTGTATTCGAGAAGAAGGAAATCAAGATTCGAGACGCTCTGATCTCCGTTCTAACGGCCAGGACGGTCGACGAACTTGCCGATCCCCGACTTCGTGAGCCTCTGCGCAGGCAGATACTTGCTCGGGTCAACAAGCTGACTGAACCGGCCACAGCGTCGGCAGTCTATTTCAAGGACTTCGTTCTTCAGTAGCAGGTGAAATAGTGGCCAAGATATTATCACAGGACGAGATTGATGCACTCCTGAACACCGTGTCAGCGGGTGAGGATATTGAAGAGCAACTCTCGGATAGCGAAGACTCGTTCCGATCGATCGTCGCATACGATTTCAAACATCCTAACCGGGTTTCAAAGGACCAGATTCGCAATCTCGAAAATATCCACGATAACTTCGCTGGACATCTCGGCTCATCGCTCTCGACAATTACAAGGGCGATGGTCGACATGCATCTGGTCTCAGTCGATCAGATTACTTACTCGGAGTTCCTGATGTCTCTTGCGAATCCGAGTTGTACCTTTACGGTGGATATTGATCCGCTTCAGGGTGCATGCATCGTCGACTTCAATCCGACACTATCCTTCCTGTTCATTGATCGAATGTTTGGAGGCGTCGGAAAGATACTCGAGACCGATCGGGAACTGACCGGTATTGAGAAAAGTGTGATGGTAAAGATAGCGAACAAAGTGTTCGAGGAACTCGGCTTAGCATGGGCTCACATAGAATCTCTTGAGTTCAAGCAGGTCGGCTTCGAGACGAACCCGCAGTTCGTGCAGATCATACCCCCGGGCGAAACAGTGATTGTCATTTCATTTCAGATGAAGATGCTTGGGTCATCAGGGCTTCTGACGATCTGCTATCCTTACGTAACCCTTGAATCGGTGATCGACAAACTGACTGCTCAGCAGTGGTCGGGGGCGAGCGACAGATCCGATCTGGATGACGAGCGAAATCAGATGGCGAACAACCTGCAGAAGGTCAACATGGAGATAACGGCAACTCTGGGTGAGACTTCACTCAAGATGCGCGAGTTTCTCAAACTGAAAGTCGACGATGTTGTGGCGATTAGTCGCAAGCCGGAGGAAGCGATGGAGCTTTCGGTCAACGGCAGAAGGAAATTCCTCGCCAGACCCGGGCTTCGTGGAAAGCACCGAGGGTGTGAAATAGTCGGCACTTGCACAGAATAGGAGACGGACATGGTTGACGAAGAACGTCCTCAGGATGAAGAGATAGTCTCAGAAGAAGAGGACGAACTCAAGGAAGAGACTCCATCCCCTGAAGCGTCGGCGGATGATCCAGGTGAGACGGGTGGTGCGCCCGACGCCGATTCACAACTCGACTCCTCAGATGGCGCTGCGGTAGGAAACGACGAGTCTCCGGGCGAGTCTGAACCGGATGACTCTTCGCCCGAAAAATCTCCTGATATGGCTGAGGATGAAGCCGAGAAGCTGATGCTTGAAGAAATGGAGAAGATGGATGGAGTTGATGCGTCCGATGATTCGAGCTTCAGCGATCTGTCGAGTTCGCTCGGTTCCGACATCGGTGATGACGTCGCGGAGGCGATGCCTGTTGAATTCAAGCAGCTTGTCGGCAAAGGCAACGAAGGCGAACCGAATAATTTGCAGCTTCTGCTCGATGTTGCTCTGCCCATCTCGATAGAGCTTGGCAGGACATCGATGAATATCCAGGATATTTTGAATCTTGGACCGGGATCGGTTGTCGAGTTAAACAAACTTGCGGGAGAACCTGTGGATTTGCTCGTGAACAAGAAAGTCGTTGCGAAAGGCGAGGTAGTCGTAATCGACGAGAATTTCGGTCTCCGTGTCACCAGCCTGATTTCGCCGGAGGACCGGCTCAAGAGTTTGGGTGAAAACGATGCGTAATCTGATCGTAACAGTTGTGTGCACTCTCCTGTCGGCAGTGTCGTCCGTTCTTGGACAGGATCAGAGTGAACCGATCTCAGTACCGCAAATCTCCGAGGAATTGTGGCCGTCTATGGTCAAGATGATCGTGGCAGTTGCAGCGATTGTCATCTTGATTT
>CBDUQR010000021.1:0-46754 GCA_965369655.1 uncultured bacterium
AGATGCCTGCCCGAATGTATGGATGGTGTGATTGCCTGTTTCAATCTGTATCCTCTGAACGGGATCGTGACAGCTCGATTCGCCGGCATGTCGTCGAGATCATTCGGATTCTTTCTCGAGTTCCCTGATCCGATTCCTGAGCAGCGCGATTTCCTGTGCGAGTGCCTTGTTCTGGTCGGTCTGTCTCGATATGACAACCGTGAAGTGAAGGAACATGAGCACTGCGAAGAAAATCCCGATCAGAAACAGCACTGCGGGCGCGTACGCCACTCCAGCCATATCCGCGATGATGTCGACGAGTCCTCGCCAGATCGAAAAGACTATCAGAACCAGTCCGCCGACTATCCAGAGGATGGAATACTCCTCGCGAAGCTTCCGCTTTCTTATCAGAGAAATCACGAAGAGGATGATCAGCAGACTCGACGCTATGGCCACCACCTGAAATGGGCTCACCATAATCAGTCCTCCCTGTTCACCGGTTTTCTCGAAAACGCTATCAGATTGGCAACGATGACTTTTATCATGTAGTAGATCGAGCCGAGAGGTCCGATCGACGATGTTCCGGCTTCGCGTTCACGCATCATCGCCGGGACTTCTTTGATCCGGAATCCGTTCCTGAAAAGTTCGATGACGGCTACCGGCTCCGGATAGTCCTGCGGGTAGTGGTCGGCCAGGAATGCAATAGCGGCCTTGTCGTATGCCCGGAAACCTGATGTGTTGTCGGTGATTTTCATCCCTGTGAGCATCGAATTGAACAGCGAGATGATCTTGATGCCGATTCTCCTGCTGAAAGACGATTTGAACTCGCCCTTGCCTAAGAATCGAGAGCCGATTACAACGTCGGCATCGTCGCTCACGATCGGAGCGATGATCTTCTCTATCTCGCTCGCCGGATGCTGGCCGTCTCCATCCACCTGCAGTGCTATGTCGAATCCCTGATCGCGGGCATACCTGAGTCCGGTCTGTACCGCTCCACCTATCCCGAGGTTGTACGGCAGAGACAGGACTATCTCGCCCGCAGCCATGACCACTGTTTCTGTGTCGTCTGTGGAGCAATCGTTTATCACAACGAGTTCCACATCGGGCTGATGCTCTCTGATATCACCAATGACTCTGCCGATATTCTCAGATTCGTTGTACGCCGGTATGATAATTAGAACGCGTGGTATCATGATAATCGGCCTTCAGTACTCAATATTATAACTTGACCGAACACAGCCAACAACTTCTTTCTACATCGGCTAATTTTGGCCATCGAGACGAATTATCTGCACCGATGTCTCGCCGATCCATCCGAGACCGCGCAATACCCACAGCGATAGAGGTATTGTGAATATCGATGCGGGCCAGATGAACCTCCCATCGGTATATGCGGTCAGCATCGAAAAAATCACAAGCAAAAATGCGAACATGAGTCCTGTCAGGAGCGGCCAAACCAAAGCGGATTGTACCGTTCTCGAAAACCGTCTGATTCCCGCGATGAAGACCAGTGACAACGCACCGGGCAATCCAAATGACAACAGCACACTCAGCAGCGCCCTCAGCCGAAGGTTCGCCAACAGCGTGTCAATGCTCGGAACCCAGTAGAAATCGCCGTATGTTTCCTTGATCAGCGCGGTCGGAGCGATGAAGCAGATGGCGAGAACAGACGACCAGACGATAGTCCGGACTGCGCCTTTTCTGTGGGAGATAAGATGTACTGCTGAGACCGGAATCAGCAACACCATCACTTCCTTGACGAACATGCCCACGACTATCGTAACCGCCACAAGCGCCCATTTCTCTCTCACGATCAAATAGTACCCGACCGCGAGGAGACACATCGCGCACGCTTCCACATACCCAGTCGTACTCATGTAGAAAACGGGAAATGAAACAGAATACATGAAACAGCCGAGCATCGCATGTGAGAACTCGAAGCCGAGCCTCCTCAGGTAGAGGAAAACAAAAAGCACGGTCACATACAGCGCGATCAGGTTGACGACATTGATCGAGGTCATCGGCGATTCTATCGGCAAAGTCGACGCTATGAGTGGAACGAGCGGGCGATACGTGAACGGCAGCGGCACATCATCGAGCGAAGCTTTCCCCCGGAAGTAGTCTACATAGTTCACGTAGTGGATCGCGTCGCCAAACGATGTCTCGCCATCGATCTTGCCGGTGAAATTTCCGATCGGTCCGATATCCTGCCGGTCGAATCTCGGAAACGAAACGGCTGCGACTGACAAAACCAGTGCAATCACGAGAAGATATCTTCCTGTCGACCTGCCGGAAGCGATCCTGTGGTTATCTCGAACCATGCAGAACCTTCTCCCTGAGCCATCTCAACTCGATGTATACTCGTTCTCTGAACCCAATCGTTCTCTCGCCTCGCACACTGCGGATGTAGTCGAGTATTTCACTCGCAGGCGCAAACCAGCCGTCTTTCGATGCGAGGTATGTCATCCGCTCCCTGAATGTGGAATCGACTGCGCCGTCACGAAAGAAACCGCTCGCAAGGTGCGTATAAACAAAGCAAACTCCGTTTTCTCGTTCGAGCCTGTCGACGTTTTCTTTCGAGATAAGCTTACTGAATGATTCCACGACCCCGCCGTCGGATGAGTGAAGCCAGTAGTTGACGTACGGTTTCCGGTCGTCGTGGTAAGGCACGAGAGGGTTTACTTTCAGGATGTTGATTTCCTGAAAGCTGAAGTTGACGACATACCGGATGTGCCGCTTCGCAATATCTCCCCAGAAGTGTTCCGACTCAGGATCGTGGCCAAACGACGGCTCACTGTCGTAGATAAGATTATAGAGCAATGGAAATGGAAAGACGCTCAGTTTGTCAGAGCCCCAATACAGATTATCGATATTCTGAGAGTGGTTTATGTGAATCGTGGGATACTGTCCGAATATGGTCTTGAATCTTTCGAATGCCTCTATAATCTCCACTCGCGTGGAATTTCCACCCCGCGCGCCATGCAGCGCAATCTCGAATCCCCTGCTCTGGATGTCCATCAGGAATGCGACATAATCTGAGTCGGCAAGTGTCTCTCCCCTGTTCGGCCAGTGCTCGGGATCGTTTGTCGGCCAGACCCAGACCGTCTTGGTCGATCGCATACCGAGATCATACAGGAAATCATAGACCGGTTTGACATTCTGCACAGTGGCGCCGTCCGTATCGTCGATGATCGCGAATGCGAATTTCTTTCCATCCGGAAACGAGATCGGTTCGTACGACGGCGGATAAGTAAAATAGATCGAAACAGCAGCCAGAGTTGCCAGTATGAGCAGAATTATCGTTCGTTTTTTCATTCTCATCTGAGCCATCTAATCCTTCGGGTTGTCTTCAGGGTAAATCGATCTATTCAAACTCGATTCGAGGACCGTCAGCTTCCCGCTCTTGTCGGGAGGTATCCTGTCAACGATTCTGAAATCGATCCTGATCCTGTCACCGAGATAGTCTCTCCATTTCGACTCGATTTTTTCGAGAGACGATTCGTCGAAATCATCGTCTGTTTCTATCATGACATCTAATGAATCGACGGTTTTCTGGAATGCCTTGAAACGCCGTATGCCCTCCACGAGTGTGTAGCCAAAGATCGTAGCGGCCACTCGGTTACCCTCCGGCGTTATGATCAGGTCAGAAACTCGGCCTGTGATTTGTTCCAGCGATGGAAGCAGAGTTGACTCATCTGGCTCTGGCTTGCCCTGCACGGCCATATCTCCGACTCGGTATCGGATAAATGGCATGGCATACGAGTTTAGCTCGGTAAGGACGATTTCTCCAGTTTGTCCCGGTTCGACAGGCATCATGCTGTCCGGATCAACTATCTCGATGTAGAGATTGTGCATCATCTGACGCATCACGCCGCCGGGAGACTCGAACGCAATGATACCTGTTTCGGTGCTGCCGTACTCGTTGATAACATTGCACCCGAAAACCGATTCGATAGCAGATCTGTCCCGGTCTGACAACACCTCACCGGTCGATATGATCGCTTGCAGGTTGAGGATCGACGGGTCAAGATTCAATCTCGTCAGGCGCCTTGCCAATTCGGAGATCGGACTCCGAAGTCCGTACATGAACCTGGGCTTGAATCGTTTCAATCGAAAGAAATAATCTGCGCATGACTGCTCCGTCAATCGGAATGAGTTGAGCCGGATACGATTTAGAAGAGTATCTTTGATCTTCGTGATAATCCGTTTTTTTCGATCAAGTGGTACTCCCCAGAGACGGGCTTGCCGATCACCGATTCCGATTCCATACCAGCCATAGACCTCGTACATCAGGGCGTCCATATTTGCCGTGGCTTCCCTGTCTTTCACAAACTCATGCGGAATCCCAGTTGATCCGGAAGTGCTCCGCGTCGATACCCTGCCAGAGAAATCGGAACGCATGTCGGTAGCTTTCGTCCGTACGGTATCTTTCTCCAGAAATGGTATGCACCTGAAATCTTCCGGGCTGCATATATCCCGAACGTCAATCCTGTGCTCATCGAACAAGCTGCGATAGTAGCTGTTGTTGTGGTATATATATTTCAATAGCGAGATCAGTCTTTGCCACTGGATTTCGCGCTTGCGCGAATATGGCAACTCATGGAATCTGCGGATTTCATCCATGTATTCCAGGACACGTTCGCCCCTGATCGCCTGGATCGGGAGATACACAAGATTCCTGGTGATCCACGGAAGCATCGCGCTATTTCCTCATGCCTGCGAGACGCTGATAGATACTTTCGAGTCGCGGGTAGACCTTCTTCCAGGAATACAGGTTGACAGCGGTTTCCCTCGCGTTCTTTCCAAGTTCATCCCGTCGACTCCTGTCCCGTAGCAACTCGATCGTGTTCGATGCGATCTCTTCGGGCGTGTCAGCGATGACAATATCTTTGCCATCGGTCACATCAATCCCCTCGCATCCGATTGTGGTGCTGACAATCGCCTTGCCCATAGCCATCGCATCCAGAATCTTAAGTCTCGTCCCGCCGCCGACCCTGATCGGCACGACATAGACCGCTGCTCTGGAGATATGTGGCCTCACGTCGTCAACAAATCCAACCGCATTGAAACGGGGGTTCCTGCTGCAGAATTCCAGGATTTCCTTTGATGATTGCTTTCCGACGTGCGTCATCGAGACGTCAGGGATCTCGGTTTCAATTAGACGCCAGATATTGCGTGTTAAATAAAGCATAGCATTGAGATTCGGATACCAGCCCATGCCTCCCACAAAGACCAAACTGTGGTCATCAACTGGTTCATTGCCGGGTATAAAATACTCCGTGTCAACACCATTCGATACAGTCTCGATATTTATGCCAGGCTTCATACTCTTCAGCAAGTCGCCATCTCGATCCGATACAGTTGTGTGGAAGTCGAACTTCTCGCAGGCTATTTCTTCATATCTTCGCAGCTTTCTTCCCTGATATGCCATGTAAGCCCTTGCAAACGGATTGTCAAGCGTCTTAGCGCGCCTTAGCAGGAGTTCGGATTCGATATTCTGGTGAACCATGAGACTTGGTATTTCCGGCGCTAGTTCACGGTATCCAGCAAGCGCTATCGTCGCTATTTCGAGGATATCGTATCTGTTGGTTGCTGTATATTTCCTGATGGCGTCGGCCATCCTGCCGGAACGGAATTTCCAGGCTGAATATGGTTTGGCCGAGAACAGATTCAGGCCAAGCAACGAATACCATGCGAATGTATGACCATCAGTCGGGATCTCGAACACTTCCAGTACGTTGCAGTACTTTTTCATCTCATCAATGCTCTGCTGGAGATCGGAATGCTTATCGAGATGCGCCTTCTGATAGAATGTCAGCATGTGAATCTCATGTCTCTCCGATGCTTCTCGCAGGAGATTAAAATTTCGAAGCGAACTGCCACCTCTCGGCGGGTACGGCAGAAGATGTGCGATGAGCAGGATTTTCATTGCTATGTCATCAGTTCTGTGTAGAGGTTAACGATTCTCTCGCGCTGAATTGCGATTGAGAACTCTTCTTCGACGCGGCTCCGTGCACCATTCTCGATGTCGGCTCTCAGCTTCGGATCATTGATAATTCTAACGCAACCATCCGCAATTGCATTCGCATTGTCCGGCTCGACGAGAAGCCCGGAACACGAATCCTCAATGATTTCCGGCATGCCCCCAACGCGAGTCGACACCACAGCCTTTTTCATCGCCATTGCCTCGAGCGTGGACATCGGTATGCCTTCATGTCGAGAAGAAACCACGAATATGTCGAAGGTGTTCGTCAAGTTCAGAATATCGTCTCTGAAGCCTGTCATCACAACCCTGTCATCGATACCCAAATCCCGAGACAAAGCTGCGAGCGACGGCATAAGTGGCCCATCACCGGCAATGACAAATGCAGTGCCGGGCGCTTGTTCAGAGATTAACTTGGCAGCCTTGAGAAAAACGTCGAATGCCTTAATTGGAACGAGCCTGCCGACCGAGCCGATCACGATCTGGTCGGGGCGTATGCCGAATTCCCTTTTCACGTCTAATGGATTCTTTGACGGCTGCTGATCATCGACATCTATTGCATTGTGTATTGTCACAACGCGCTGTTGTCCATACAGCCCGGCGAGATGTTTCTCGATTTCCTCAGAGACCGCGATTATTTTCGAAAACCTGCGTTGCGTATAGAATTTGTTCAACCATATGTATAGGCCCATCCTGAGTTTCCTGACGCCGCTGAAGTCCTCCCGCAATCCATGCACCGTCTGGACCAGGCGCGCTACGGCAGGTTTCTGAATGGCACCAAGGATATTCTCTTTGTATCTGTGCGTATGCAGAATATCAGGTCGAATATCGCGGAGCTTATCCGCAATCTGTCTCTTCAGAGCAAAGAAGCTATTACTTGTCTCCGGAATCACATGGGTGTCGATATGCGCTTGGCGAAGCCGCTCCGCAAGCGGTCCCTCATTGAGAATTATCGCAGAGACATCAATATATCCATGTAGCGAACTCAGAAGTGTGTAGGCTTGAACTTCAGCGCCTGCCCACAAATCGCCGGATATCAAATGACAGACTTTCATCTTTCGGTCCGCTCCCATGATACGTACCTTTCGCCGCAGTAGTACTTGAACCACGCCGCAATAATCGAAAGATTAACCATCACAAGGAAAAATGGTATCTTGAAAAGCGTCTGTTTCTCCAGCAATTTCACCATATAAGCGCCCAACGCCGTGACATAGAATGATACCTGTAATACCAGCAGGAGCTCATATAAGAGATTCGTATTCACCAAAAAGATATTCGCGATGAGACATGCGATGAACGCGAGCGGAACGATCCAACGCATCAGTTTGTGATTGAACATCTGGAAAGCGTAGAATCCGTATCGAAACGGATTGAGGATAGACTTCAGCCTCACAAGCACCTGGATTCCATGCACTACAGTCCTGACTTTTCGTTCGAACTCTCTCTCGGGATCGGCCACGACCGCATATCGCCCGATTGCATCATCGTCCAGCACCGACCGGTAGCCCTGCATGTATGCCACTACCGGAACAAAAAAATCGCTCGACATATCCGAGTACCATGTCTCACAGATTGTCTTCCTCGCAGCGAAAAATGATCCGCTCACTCCAACGAGCGATGAAATCGATGATTCGAGAGAGCGCAGTTTCATCTCGTATCTCACATACATACTTTCCCCATGCGATGGCTCGCCATCGACATCGATCATGTCCTTTCCCGATACGCAGCCGACTTTCGGATCGCCAAAACTCCGCACGATCATCCTGATCGAATCGCGTTCGAGCATGGTGGTCGCATCGGTGAAGACGATGATGTCATGACACGATGCCTCGATTCCCTGCTTCTGCGCGAAATGCTTCCCATTTCTTTCATGTATCTCGACGAGTCTCACGCCTCTGTCGCAATAGCTTTTCACGATGTCATTAGTTCTGTCTGTCGAACCGTCGGAAGCGACAATGATCTCGATATTCTCTTTAGGATAGTCGATCCCGAGACAATTGTCGAGCTTTGAGGCGATCGATCTCTCTTCGTTGTACGCCGTGATGATAATACTGACCGATGGTGTTGAATCATCCCGCGACACGTCTCTTGTGAAAAACAGCGATATGAATCTGAGAAAGATGTAGTACCCTGCGTATACCCAGAATATGGAGAAGACGCTGATCCAGAATATGGCTTGCAGAATAGAATCCGTCATTTCGACATTACCTGTCTATATAGTGCTTCATAGTCACGCACCATTCTCTCGAGCGAGAAACGACTTTCTACTATCTCGCGCGATCTCGTCCCGAATTCCAATCTTCTCTCAGGACTGTCGATCAGTTCGGTTATTGCATCGGCGAGTCTTACTGGATCTTTCGCTGGCACGAGAAATCCATTCTCACAATCGGTTATCAGTTCAGGATTGCCTCCGACATCAGTCGCGACAACCGGCTTCGACATTGCCATCGCCTCCAGTATCGAAAGCGATAACCCTTCGGAGACAGACGAACAGACGTATATATCTACAACCTGCAATATATCCGGAATGTTATCTCGGAATCCAAGAAACTTCACTGTATCGCCGAGTTTGAGTTGACCGGCTATGGTCCTGAGCGAATCCTCACGGTTGCCTTCGCCTGCAATCAAAAGCGACAGACGCGGATATTTGTCCCTCAACAGGACGATTGCTTCGAGCAGATATGGCAGTCCCTTGACCTCGAAGAGACTCCCGACAGTACCGAGAACTATCGATGCGTCCTGCAGGCCGAGTCGCTCTCTCGATCCCTCTCGCGAATCGACTGACCGGTACTTTTCGAGATCGATTCCATTGTAGAGCGTCTCAATCTTACCGTAGCGAACGCCCAGTAGTGTCGTGAGAAAACGGTTGAGGTCATCCGACACCGCAATCAGGCGCGAGCAGAGCTTTGCAGCCATCCTGAGCAGCCGCACCCTGCATTGTTTGTCGGGATAGTAGACCTTGCCATGAATCGTGCCAACATGCGGAATGCGAGCGAGTTTCGCAGAAATCGAGCCGTAGACCGTCATCATGAATTCGTGCGAGTGAATCAGATCGATCTTCTCGCGGCGTATCAATCTCAGCAGCTTGAAGAAAAATACCGGGTCGTATGACCATCTGTTCTCTATCATCACGTAGGGAATGCCGAGACTATCGAGATGATCGGTCAGCCAGCCCTTTTCGAGAACGCATGCAATCGACCTGTATCTATCCGGGTCGAGATTGCTCGCTATGTACGCCAGCACTGTCTCGGCGCCGCCCGGTTCGGAGGTCTCGATAAGATGTAGAATGTTCAACCTGTTCATATCTCACTTCATCTCAGTTTGCTACCCACTCGCCGCTTCGCTCTGGATGGGCTACCGATTGTTACTTCAATAGATTCCCGCCTTCGCGGGAATGACACTACTTCTCAGTATGCCGAACCCTCCGTACGCTTTTGGATCAGATCGATAAGACCGCTCAGTTCTGTTGCGAATACCGCCTTCGAGTATCCGCCGAACGGCGAGACAGACATGCCGTTGTGGATGTTGATCCTGCCGAGCGCGAAAAGGTCTGTCATGCTACTGCTCTTCCTGGCGAGGACCGCCGACCTGTATCCCGCTTCCCGAAGCATTGTCTTGATTTCCTCATTCCAGTCACCGTTGGGATATGCGAAATGCTCACACTCTCGCCTTAGTTCACGTTTTATCTCTCTCTTTGACTCGTCGATCTCGCTCTTTGCTTCATCGGTCGTAATCTGAGGAAGAAGCGCGTGGCTAACGGTGTGCGAGCCGAATGAGATGTTGTTCTCAGCCATCTCGCGGACTTCATCCCAGTTCAAGACATACCTGATCGGCTTCCTGTCTGATCCATCCGGATCGAAGCAAAGAGTCTCCACGAAACTGTCTCTCTCGTCTGGAGCAAGATGTTTCAACGACTCAATGAGTTCGTCCAACAGCATCATCGCAGTCTTGCTATCGCCGCTGGAGACAATCCGCTCAGCCAGCGCCGCACAGCTACGATTGATTGATGAAAGCGCGGATACTTCATCGAGCGAATCACGATTCAACATGGACTGCGTCACTTTCTCCGGCCAGAAGAGCTCTGTCGTTCCGACGAATCCGGTACTGAGAAAAATAGTCGCAGGTATCCGGCGCTCTTTCATGATGCTATATGCATTCGCATAAACATCGCGCCAGCCATCATCGAATGTGACAGCACACTGGCACCTGTCGACACTCTCGTTCTCGATTCTGCGAACCATTTCGGTCAGGGAGATCACTCGATATGCTCTCTTCAGGTATGCCATCTGCCCGGCAAAGACCGACCTGCCGACGACCATCCCCTGTTGTGACAGGCATGTGTCATATTCGGAATCATCGATCACCCGGTGATACATTAAGATCAGTGCACGCTTGTTCTCGCGGAGTCGCCTGTAGAGATGCACCAATCCTGAGTAGTAAGCGACGAGACAGAACGCGTATTTGAGAAGCGATTTCAGCAAATCATCCCTTCAATCCTGCCAGATCAGTCAGCACCTGAACGATAGTATCAATATCTTTTTCTCTCATATATGGATGTGTCGGCAGGGTCATGAGTCTCCCAGAGAGAGATTTCGCGCCCGGTAACTCGGTCCCGGGGTTCGCGAGGTGATCATCGATTCCCGGTATTTGATCGATCGCCGATGGATACATCGAACTCGCGCCGATCCCTTGATGTCGGAGACGCCTGATCGCAATGTCTCGGGACTTACGATCCGGCAGCAATACCGGGAGCCTGAGATATGGAATGGGTCTCTCGGAATCCGCGCCGGGGATAAACAGTCCTGACACTTTACTGAGTCGTTCTATCATCTGCCGGGAGATATTCTCTCTGACCGAGTTGAGCAAACCTGTGTGAGAAAACATGATCTCGCCGAGTCGCGCCTGCAGATTGCCGAGCCGAGCCATCTCGAATTCGGGATCGAACACAGTTTCGCCAAGGCCGAGAAACGGCATTGACTTCGGGAGCCAGTACAACTCCGGTCTCAACAGGAGAGAATATGCCGTCATTTTCACAAGAGTCATCGACCGGTCCATGCTTCCCGGTCGCGGAAGCGATTCGCTGATCCGCTCGATCCGACTCGCCAGTTCAGGATTCTCCGTCAGCGCAATTCCACCTGAATATGTGCTCAGGTTCTTGCCTCTGCCGAAACTGAAGAAACCGGCGTCGCCCATAGTGCCCGACATCCTGCAACCGTCCGAGCATCCGAAGGATTGAGCAGCATCATCGATCAGAAACAGATCGCGATTATCGGCTATTCTATTAAGACTGTCCCAGTCGCATAGCTTGCCGAACAGACTGCAACCGATCAATGCGATAACGCGGGAGAAGTCAGACTTGTCGAGTTGCTCGAAATCGTAGTCGAGCGTTTTCGGATCGACATCGCAGAGCATGATTCCCAGGCCGCATTTCGCAATCGACGACGCAACCGAAAAACATGTATACGCCGGCATCACGACGACGTCTCGTTTATCATTCGACATTTCGACGAGTGCGCGCAGGATTACCGACAGCGCGGTCCTTCCGCTGTTGAAATCGAACGCATGTTTCACCCCGACAAAATCACCCACGAGCCGGGCGAACGCAGGCGGCGCTTCCCCCGAACTGCGTCTTATAGCCGACGCAATATCTCTAAGCGAAATCGGTACACCTGCTGGGGGCTGGAAAAAGAACATTTCCTGCATCCGTTTCACGGCCATCGAGGGCGAATCCGCTATGGGAAATTCCTGATCATCCTCGGGCCGAGACGATTTGCCAATCCTAACGGCAATTTCTTCCAGAGTCCTATAAGAATCCTGTACTTCGGATTATTCGGACTGATCCGGGGCACTTCGGATATCCTGTTGAGCATGTATTGCCACTCGAGCTGCACAGGCGGCGCTCCCCACTGTTTCTTGAACCTGAATGTTCCGGAGTCACGACTCGACCGACCGAAGTCAAAGTGTTTGTAACCTGTCTCGCACGCTCTTTTGATTACAGTCCAGTAAAGAGCATGGTTGGGACAGAGCTTTATATGAGATCGCAGCGATGATGCCGACGGGACATACTGGGTACCTTTCCCACTCAGGATCAGACCACCTGCTATTATCTCATCTCCCTTCTCGACCAGTATGATCTCCGCCTCGCCGGGAAATGCATCCAGCACATTGCGAAACATATCCTTGCCCCAGACCGGCGTTCCGAGGTCACGCATGTTCCGCGCGAACACACGATAAAAGCTTTCGAGAAACTCTGCGCCGCCGATGTATGTCCTGAGTTCCGACTTGATCGATTTCCTTATCTGATTCCGAAGTTTGGCGTCGAATGATTTCCACAGAACGTCAGGGTCATCCGGAAGATCGAGAACGAACGAGACCTTGTCGAGCCTGAGATCGAGTCCAAGGTTGTTGGAATTAACCGATCTCAGTTCGAGAAACTCGGCGCGCTCCTCTTCGGTTATCGCTCTCGCCGTATCAAGCAGGCTCTGTGCGGCCTCTTCGTCATCGGCGCAGATTCCGCCGTAATCGAGCCAGGGTATGGATACTGCGTATCTCTTGTTCCACCATGTCTTCACGATGAAGAGAGGGAGTATTCCTGTCACGCTGTCGCCACGCATGGCGAGCAGGTAGCGCGGTCTGTGGCCGAGCGACTTTGCGATAACCTTGCGGAATCCGATCCTGTGAGCGATAGTCGCGCAGGGTGACTTCGCAACATAGTCGTCCCACTCTCTCTCGTGTTCATCGCTGTATTCAACAACTTTGGTCATGCAGTCGATACCATGCCCATCAGAGTTCTTTCGTATCAAATCCCATTGCTCTCATATTGTATATCGGTACCAGATGCGGGATGCTGCGCCGAGACATCCGCCTGCGACCGACTCGACGCCTCCGAGCATCTCATCATGATCATCGCAAATGTGATCAGAGTCCAGAACTGTGGATAGTAGGCAGTCGAGAGAAATATGGCTGACGCCTGATAGGCAAGAATTCCTCCCATTATTGAATCGGCATATCGAACTGTCTCATTTCTTTCTCCCGACTCAAGCGCTTTTCTCCTGATCGCCGACAGCCGTTTGAATACGAAAAAGAGCATAGCGATATACAGACTGATTCCGATAATCCCAAGTTCCGCCAGAATCTGCGGCAGTGTGCCGTGAAATGCCCTGCCCCACTGTGTCGCCGGATTCTTGTAACCGGTCACATAATCCGGCATGTATACCCCACCGTTTCCGGCTCCGACACCGACGATCGGGTGATCGAGAAACATTTTGAATGCCGCGTGCCAGTAATTCAACCTTGTCGATGCTGTCGTTTCTCCCGTATCGGAAATTGTCTCGATTTCAGTCCAGTATTCCGACGGGGCGACCGCCAGCAGAACGATCGCGAGCACTACGACTAAGACCAGCATCAGCGCTCTTCGTCTGGATCGCAGCAGGCAGAAGACGATTGCGACTACCAGTCCGACCCATCCGCCGCGCGAGAAGCTGGAGACTACCCCGAACGTCAGCGCGATCAGTATCGGAACAGAGATCGCCCTGGTGAGCCATCTTCTTGCGTATGTTACCGTGAAGAACGCGAACGGGATCATCATGTTGAGCGTGAGCGCGAAGTCATTTTCGTCGGCGAGGAACGATGTCCCTACTACACCGGAAGTTCTTTGTCCGCCTGTGACTCCGAAACCGGTCAGATAGTTGTATGTCCCTTTCATGGCGAGGAACAGGTGAATCAGCAACAGCAGCCAGACAAGCTTTCTCAAGCGGCTCTGCGTATTGACGACGTCTGAGGCGATTACAAATATCGTGAATACAAGGATCGACTCTTTGAATATCATGAGCGCATAAAAATAATTCTCCGCCGATACGACCGTGAACCCGATGAGAGAGATGAAGAATAGATATAACCAACTCAACTTGTTCCAGTAGATTGTTTTCGTTCTCGAAACTCTGACAACCCATGCGAACGCCGTCACGGTTATGATCAGGATCGGAATCCTGAGATACTGGAGCGCGGGAACCAGGTCGTAGGGTCTGAGATACTCGAACAGGACGTAGAGGAATATCCCGACGAACGGGTTCACCAGCACGAGCAGCCCGGCGAGAATGCCCGGTACGGCGAAGATAACCGAAAGCTGGTACTTGTCAGGTATCTGAAGCAGCAGAAGCCCTGCCGCGACTGCGATGAGCGCCAGAGCCACAAACGAGAGATGCTTCCATGTCAGGGCGGGCTGGGAAGCACGCACCTCGCGAATCGCGCCTTCATCGTAATGTGGGGCCTGGCTGCCTCTGGTCTTCTCGACCATTCACTCTCCATCATCCGGGATTCACCCGTATCGGTAGTCTGTTACTTCGGCTCGGACACCCGAACATCCCGCTGTTTCCGGTCACTTATTCTCGCGATCAGTTGTCCCGCTATCTCGCGTATTTTTCTCTTCTCCTTCTGATCGTAGAACCTAAGCGGTATCAGCACGAGCGGGAAGCACAAAGCGATCGGGGTCTTGACCGCTATAGCCACGACAGGTGAATCGAATTCTATCGCCCTGCATATCACGAATATCAATAATGCAGCCAGGTACATCTTTGCCAAGCGAAAATACTCGTATGGAACTCTGAAAACTCGTCCGGAGACAAAAAGCGTGAGAATCGAGAGAAACGCATAAGACAGCAGAGTTGCGTATGCCGCGCCCATCATCTCAAATCGTGAAATCAGAATGTAGTTCAGACCGAGGTTTACCAGAGCAGCGGCGGTAACATTTATCGCCCGAAGATAGGTCTTCTTCGTCAGCATAATGCCGACATCCAGAATCGGCATCATGTAATAGAAATAGAAGCCCGCCACGATAAACGGCACCACTTTGTACGCATCGAGAAAATCGGGCGTCACGAGGATTTTGAGAACATCCTTGATCAGTATCGCCATTCCGAGCGCGAAAAGGATCACCACGAATGAATTGTAGGTCATCACCCTGGCGTATATCTGTTTCGCGTCTTCCCGATCGGCGATCTTGAACATGAAAACATTCCACATCAGGTTGAACGGGCCGTGCAGGAGATGAGACAATGCTATGGCGAACTTGTACCCGAGTCCGTAGAGACCGACCATTCTGAGAGTGCTGAAATGTTCGAGAAAATACCGATCGGCGAAATTCAGGACAAATGTCCCAAACGAAGCCACCACCAGCGGCGCTCCGAACTTAATCATCTTCATCGCCTTGATGGCCGAGAACCGGATTCTCATCCTCGTGAAGATCACGATACATAACAGAACTGCGCTGATCCCTACCGAGATCAGGCCGCTATACAGAATGCCGACTATGCCCATCTCTGCGATTACCACAAAGTAGATATTCAACGATAGTGCGAGAACCAGCCGGATCATAGAAAACACGACATAGGCCTTCGACCGCTCCCTGATCGTCAGCACTGTCATCGGGATCATCAGTATGAGATCGAGGAAATTGCTCAGGAGCAGCAACTGGAAGAAATATGCGTAGTCCGGCTTGCCAAACACCAACGACGACAGCCAGCTTCCGTTCATGATCAGTATTGTGGTCGGAATCATTGCGAGTGCGAATGTCGAGATCAGAGCGGTCGTGATGACCTCGTCTCTTTCGTTCTGTTCCTTGTAATCGTAGTAGAATCTGGTTATTGCGCTGTTGATTCCGAGCACCGCGAGCATTCCCACGATGTCGATCGTCAGGCTGACAAGTTCGAGAATACCATAGTCGGTAGGAGTCAGGAACCTCGTGTAGACCGGAATCATGATGAACCCGATCATCCTGCTGGCAATCGAGCCGAGCATATAAACAAATGAATGCTTCGAGAGATTCTTCAGTTCTTCAAACATCCGCGCGATTCCTGCTCTGCATCATAGGTACAATATTTATTGTCGGCTGAAATCGAGATTGATCTCCCTGTCGAGAATTGTTCCTGAGGTTGTCGGCGGCAATGTCTCTCTCAGGAGAAAATACAGGTCCGATTTGCAGTCATTGTTCCCCGCCGCCGCCGTGCAGGCGTATGAAAACCCGTTACTCGACAAAATCGGCCTTACCGTCGCATAAAATTCAATATCCCGCCCATACGGATATGCAAATCCAGTCACCGGCTTTTCTATTTTATGCTCGATTTCGCTTTTGGATTCCAGCAATTCTCTTTCCAATTCACTTGCATCGTAGTCCCTCAGATTAGGGTGCGTGCGAGTATGTGACCCGAACCGGATTCCGTTCTCCGACATTTCTCTGATCTGATCCCAATTGAGCGGCCTCGGCTGATTGTCAGGTCTCTCGAATTTCAGCATGGAGGCCAGTTCCGTCATACGCTGACCGACATCCCGGTCGGACAGCTCTCTGAAATGATCCGCGAGCGTTTCGTGCAGAAGCATTTTTCTTTCCGTATCATTGCGGGCTGTCTGGTCTGGCCGTTCGGCTTGCAGACCGGTCACTTCGCAGATATCATGAATTGAATGCTTCGTCAAATCGAGACCGGCTATCATATCGGCAATATCTTCCCACCAGGGGATGAACTCCCCGTCGATCCATCCGGTTGTCAGGTAGACTGTCGCGGGGATGTCATATTTCCGCAGTAGAGGATACGCAATATCATAGACTGCGCGGTAGCCATCATCGAATGTAATCGCAATCGAGTCATCCTGCAGTTTGCCCGTCTTCTTGATGCAATCGACCGCTTCCTCGACAGTCGTGATCTCTCCACAGGTGCGTACAGCTTTCAGGTGTGCTTCAAACTGCGCTTTATCGGGCTTGGATCTGAGCAGCGAAGCGGTCGAGTCCGCCGCAGATCCGCCTTCGAGATCATGGTACATCAATATCAGTAGCTTGCGGCTGCGGGACCGTTTCAGGCGGCGGTAGAAACGATAGTATCCCAACCCAGAGAGAGATTTCCTGACGAGATCCTTCACAAATCCAGCTCGCATCCCTGCTTATGACGGCGATCCCGGCCTGTGACGGTTTCACTTCCTGCGCGACAGGTCGCAATATCCGGGAACAGCGTAGTCATAAAGTTATCGTCAAGATAGCTCCCGATAGATAACTAACATAGACTCATTTTGTCAAGAACCGGAATAAAATGGCGACTTTTCCAGCGCGACGAATGATTATCGATCAGGACTCTGATATCAGGACATCCGCCTCCGACGGCATATGAAGTTGCACTGGGGGAATGATTGTACGATATTGAATCAGCCGTATCGCGGTTCTTGCCACACGGCGCCGGACAGAGTATTCGGTGCTTCGTGCAAACAGAACTGCCTGAGTGGTAATGAGTTGTGAGAGATCGCCGCTTGAAACTCATCTCGCAGTTCTAATATGAGCGATTGATTTCGCCAAGCGATTGAGGCAACCGACCGATAATATAATGGACCGAACGGGCGTTCTGCTGAGCGCGCGGATTACAGATTTCGGATGCAGGAGAGACAAGTTTGAACAGCGCAGAAATGTCAATTCCGGTTATCATTTTCGGGTCGGGAATAACCGCGCTCGGAACCATGCGCAACCTCGCGCGGGCCGGAATACCGGTCTATTGCGGATCTGAGAAACTCGGGTTCGTCACTCGTTCGAGATGGTACAGGATTCCTCCGATCGGGAAGGTATCCGATCCGGCGGAATTGACGACATTTCTGGAGCGCCTGCCGTTCGAACGGTGCGTCCTGATGGCGTGCGCCGATAACTGGATCAGCGCGGCAGCTACCTTGCCAGAATCTCTGTCGAAGAGATTCGTTTCCTGCCAGCCTCCGATGGATACTCTGCAACTTCTGCTGGACAAGGGCGACTTTGCGTCGATTCTCCGCGAAAATGATATTCCTCACCCAGAGACTGTCATTCTCGAATCGGAGGAGCAGATCAAGGCACTCGATCCGATGCTGTTCGGCGGATCGTTCTTGAAACCGAGGGATTCGCACGCGTTTTTCCGGCAATATGGAGTCAAGGCGTGCCGGGTGAAATCGCGCGAGGATGCGATGGGGCGGTATGGGAATATTAGTCGCGACGGCCTCACTGTGCTGTTTCAGGAATATATCCCGGGTCCTGCGAGCAATCATTATTTCATAGATGGTTTCGTCGACCGGACAGGCCAGGTTGCCGCCATGTTTGCCAGACGCAGGCTGCGGATGTTCCCTGAAGATTTCGGAAACAGCTCATACATGATCAGCGTTGCATGCAACGAGGTCTCTCCGGCTGTCGACAGCCTCAGGAGGCTGCTGTCGGCGATATCGTACAGAGGGATTTTCTCAGCCGAATTCAAGTATGATGAACGTGACGACAGGTACAAGATTCTCGAAATAAACGCGAGGCCATGGTGGTTTGTCGAATTCACTGCCAAGTGCGGTGTCAATGTCTGCACGATGGCATACAGGGATGCTCTCGGCCTGGATGTGCAGCCAATCGATGGTTACCGGGTCGGCGCGAGGTTCATACATCCATACTACGACGTACACATCTGCTTGCAGCTTCTGCGTAGCGGCAGACTCAGCCTGCCGGCATGGGCTGGATCATGGATCGGAGCCGATAGCCCGGTGTTCTGTATTGATGATCCGATGCCCGCTGTGAGTTGGTTCTCGAAGGGGATTATCAGGAAACTCAAACGGGCATTGGGTGTGAAAAGATAGTATCATGGAAGATACCCCGGGATTCAGGATGGATCGGGTCAGGTGAAAAACGGCGTCAGGACAGGATACTTAAGTGAACAGGAATATGACGCCTGGAACAGAATGGTGTTGCAGTCTCCCCAGGGCAGCATCTACAGCCTTCCGGAATATCTCGATATTCTTTGCAGCGTCGCCGGAGGACAATTCAGATTGCTCTCATGCTTCAAAGGCGATGAGATTGTCGGCGGAATTGCATTGTACGAAACTGAGCGACGTTTCGGCAAACTCGTCTCCAATCGCCTGCTCCTGTACTACAACGGCATTGTCCTGAAGGCTCAGAATTCGAGCTACCCGAGCCAGAGAACATCAAAAGATATAGAGATCATGAGTGCGCTTGAGTCGGAGTTGTCATCCTGTGACTACTCGCGGATCGTACTGCATAATCGGAGTCCTCTGAACGATATCAGGCCATTCCTGTCGAAGGGTTGGGAGGCGTGGCCGTCGTATACCTATGTTGTTCCGGTCTCCGATTACGACGCCACCTGGGCAAGGGTGGAACAGAATCAGAAACGTCTGGTGAAACGGTGCGAGAGCAACGGTGTTGTACTATCTGAGGATGATGATTTCGACAGCTTCTACCGCATGCATGTCGAAACGCACAAGCGCAAAGGCGCGCCATTGTATCTTCCGCGTGATGCTTTCAGAACATATTTCGAGAAACTCAGTTCGCTCGGGATGTGCAGGCTCTTTCACGCGCGAATGCCTGACGGTCGCTCGATCGCCGCACAACTCGTACTGATGTGCGGACATCCGGTCACGCACACGGTGACTGCCGCTGCTGATGGCGAATACCTGAAACTCGGTTCGACACCGTTTTTGCGGGTGAAGGTTTTCGAGAGACTTGCCGCGCTTGGATACGAAGCGAATGATCTGACGGACGCAGACCTGAATCCGGTCACCCGTTTCAAATCTCAACTCGGCGGTGATCTCGAAATGACGCTCGTACTGAGAAAGACCTATTCTGTCGGTCTGAGGGTTCAGGAGAGTCTCAGCAGATCATACTTCAGGGCCAGATCGATAGCCGGAAAGATCATCAAGCCAATTCTGGGTCGTAAACGAGATGAGTAAGATCAAAGGCGGAGATATCCTCTGTGCCGTGCTCGATAATCTGGGCGTGGATACGGTATTCGGTCTGCCGGGTACTCAGAATCTCAGGCTGTACGATTCGTTCAGGCGATCCTCGATCAGGAGTGTTCTCACAACCGACGAAACTGCCGCCGCATTTGCGGCAAATGGATACTACAGGGCGTCCGGCAGGCCCGCCGTTGTGGCGGCGATACCGGGACCCGGATTCACCAACGCCCTGACTGGCATCGCCGAAGCATGGCACGATTCGGCTGCGCTGGTAATGATCGTGGAAACGAACGACGAGTCTCCCGGCAAGGATTTCCAGTTGCAGGCTGTCGACATGCAGGCAATGGCTAAGTCAGTGTCGAAAGCCTTCATAAATATTTCCGATTCCGAACAAGTGGCCGCGCGTGTGGATGAAGCATTCAGACTGGCAGTCTCCAGCGAGCCGGGACCCGTGATTATCGAAATCGAGAGCCCGGCGCTTCACGGATCGGCACGGTATCAGGATTCGATGGAGAGCTGCGCAGACTTGTGTGCGGAAGATTATCAGATAGATGAAGTCATACAAAGAATATCCAACGCTGGAACGGTCACTATTCTGGCGGGACAGGGGGCGTTTTCAGCAGGCCGCGATCTTCTCGAACTGGCAGAGCTACTCGGCACGCCGGTCGTGACGAACTGTTCCGGCAGAGGCGCAATCCCAGAGAGTCATGAGCTTTCTATCGCCGCCGACTTTTGCCTCGGACCAATCGATGAGATCAACAGCCTGTTCGACAAGTGCGATCTGGTCCTCGCAATAGGATGCAAGTTCTCGCACAACGGGACAAGTGGTTTCGAGCTCAAGATTTCACCCGAAAAACTCGTTCGCGTTGATTCATCAACAGAAGTATTGGTATCGAAGAACTATCCGGCAAGCATGTCGATCCTCTCTGACGCGGGACATTTTGTCCGAGCGCTTCTCGAACGCAAAGAGAGATTGTCCGGGCGATCCAGCGGGTTCGATAAAATGACGGTCGCCGAAATCAGAGACAACATTCGGTCGAAGAGAAAAGACAACTTCAAGTATGATCCGGGGATCAAAGGCTTGTCGATGGCTGAGTTCTTTCACGCGCTCAATTCCTCGCTGAGCGGTGACGCGTGTGTCGTGACCGATACGGGTTTCCATCAGGCTCTCGCCCGGAACCACCTTCGCATCGAAAGCATTCGAGGTTTGATAGTCCCGTCCGACTATCAGTCGATCGGTTACGGGATACCGGCTGCCATAGGCGCCAGGTTTGCCTGTCCGAAGAGAGATGTCGTAGCGATTGTCGGCGACTGTTCATTCCTGACGTCGGCTATGGAATTGCGGACAGCGGTACGTGAGAAAATCGATCTGGCAGTGATACTACTCAACGATGGGAAACTCGGTTCGATAAGATTGCAACAGTTGGCTGCATTCGGTGAAGAGTTCTCAGTCAGTCTCGATAACCCGGATTTCTCACGACTCGCCGAAGCTCTGGGAGTTAACTACATCAGGCTCGATGGCAATCCGGATGCTTCGTTCGATAAACTCCTGCGAAGCAGCGGAGTCAAATTGCTGGAAGTGCGGCTCGATGATTCGCCAGAAGTCGAAAAGATGCGTCGGCGGTCTGCACTGCGCGAAAAGATCAGCAATTCGGTTCTTGGTGCACCGCTGAAAAAACTTAAGCGATGGGTGGATGGCCAGTGAAGCTGGTCAGATCAATGCAGACAGATGATTGATGGAACAGATACATTCGAAAATGGCAATGTCAGAGAACGGGATAACCGTGAGACATGAACAGAGATCCTTTGTACTCGAACGGGACGGCATTCGTGTCGAGGCGGCGCAGTCGCTATATCAACTAAATGATATTGCCGACGAATGGAACGATCTTGCGGCATCCTCGCAGAGAAGCAACCCGATGCTTTCGCATGCCTGGGTATCATCGTTCCTCGAGCACAGGCTGACAGCTTCACAGCCGTGGGTTGTTCTTCTTGCTTTCAGTTCAGGAGAACTCGTCGGAGTCGCTCCGATCGTGATCGGTACCAGATCGATGCTCCGATTCGGTCCCCGGTTTCTCCGCACGCCTGCTGACGATCACACTCCATCCGTTGACTTCCTGACGAAGCGCGACGGTGAAAAAGAAATCCTTGCAGCCCTCATCGATGCGACAGGCCTGTGTTGCGGTAAGAGCTTTGCGCTCTTTATGAATCGAATTCCTGAGCAGTCCCCGATGGTGGCAGGAATTTTGAGCGAAATGAACTCCGTGAGAGTGATCACCGATTTCGACGGCATAGGATCATTCCTGCCGATCAAGGGCACATTCGATGATTATATCGGAAGCTTGAGTTCGAATTTCCGAAAGAATCTGAGGAAAGCATCGAAGAAGCTCGGCAAGCTGACAGATGTCGAGTTTCGGTTTCTCACAGGCAGCGACATTTCGGAAGAGTGTCTCGACATTTTTGCAGAGATAGAATCTTCCGGCTGGAAAGGCCGTGAAGGTGGCGCGATAGCATCATCGCCGACACTTCTCGCGTTCTACAAAACGTTGTCGGATCGATTGAACCGTTCGGGCTGGCTCGAATGGCACTTCCTCGAAGCAGCAGGTAAGACCATTGCCGGTCAGATGACTATCCGAATGGGACGGACTCTGGTAGTGAACAAGATCAGCTACGATGAGGACTATTCGGATGTGTCGCCGGGTAACATGCTCTTTCTCGAGACAGTGTGCAGATGTTTCCAAAACGGAGACATCGATGAGATCAATTGCCTGACCGATATGCCGTGGAACCGGAACTGGCGGATGAATCAGCGCAAGTACTACAATATTCACTTGTTCCCGAACAGACCTGTCTCGTTCCTGCTGGGTGAGATGCCTCGCAGGGTGCGAAACGCTCTGCCGCGTCTGCCAGTCGTGGGTCCGGCGCTTCGAAGCCTCAAAGCTATCATGAGGAAACAGTGAGATGTCTGAGTTGACCGTTTCGACAATCATCCCAACATACAACCGCGCGCATCTGGTAGGGCGGGCAATCGAGTCGACGCTCGCTGCCGGTTCCGACTGCGATGAGATCATTGTCGTTGATGACGGTTCGACCGACAATACCGCCGATGTATTGGCACGCTTTGGCGACAGAATTCGATCGATACGCATATCCAATTCGGGAGCAGGCGCGGCTCGAAATGCCGGGATCAGAGAGGCGCGGGGTGATCTGGTGGCGTTTCTCGACTCGGACGACGAATGGATGCCTCACAAGCTCGATCTGCAACGGCGACTGATGCAGGTATGCCCGGATATATTATTCTCGTTCACGGAGTTCGCGGCAACAGACGAAGACGGGTACGTCTGCCACAGCAATGTCGTAAACTGGAGCGGAGATACAAGGCCATGGAGCGAGATACTCGGAGAGGGCGACCTTCTCTCCAGTGTGATGGACATTCCGGACGGAATCGCAGACTGCAAGTTCTACACTGGCAGCATGTACGAGCCTGAACTGCGGTCGAACTACATTTTCACGAGCACGCTGGTAGTCCGAAGGGAAGTGGCAGGCGAGTCGCTCAGTTTCGCTGAAGACCTGCCGCTTTATGAGGACTGGTACTGTTTCGGCCTGCTTGCGCGAAAGGGTCGCGCTGCGTTTATTGACTGTGAGACTGCATGCCAGAGCGCAAACGCTGCGTCACGGCTCACCCACGCTGACACTCTGAAGATGTCGCAGGCGCGTGTCGCGGTGATTGAACGAGTCTGGGGATGTGACGAGGAATTCCTGAATGCGAATGGCAAGATATACGTTCAGGTGCTAAACCAGCATCGTCTCGATTTGGTGAAGAATCTGATATTGGCCGTACAATACGACATCGCCAGGAACGAACTTGGGAAACTCGACGAAAGCCCTGCATCGATCAGGCGGCTCTTGTCACTGCCGGATTGGGGTATCAGAACATTGATGAAATTGCGAGCGCTGCGTCGAGTGAAACACTAACCGTTCAGCACAGGCTGAACGAACACTTTCGACATTTGTCAAATGACTGAATTCAGGATAATAGAGAAACTGGACGAGTTCTCGAAGCTCCGGCAACCATGGGATGAACTGGTTGCTCAGACCGACTGTGACCATGTGTTCATGCGACACCTGTGGTTCGAGGAGATGGCTAGGGCATACTCTCTCGATGGTTTTCTCGCAGTCGTGACATTGTGGAAGGATGGACAGCTCGCCGCGATCGCTCCCGTATACCGGAATCGTCAGCCGTTCAAGGGAATTAATACGAAAGCCATCAGTTTCATCGCGGGTGAGCCAACCCCGAGATGTAACTTCATTGCTGCCGATGTCGATCTTATCGAGCCGCTGGTCGGGAGAATGATGAATCTCTCCGATTGGGATATTCTCTATCTGGAAAACATGGAAGAAGATGCAGCCTCAACGAAACGATACCTCGAATTGCTCGAGACTGACCGGTATGGGTCCGGCTTCCAGAGTTCGGAGGGTCTGCAATCTCCATTCATGACGATCAGAGGGTCGTGGGACGACTACTGGAATTCGCTCTCGAAGAGACGCAGGAAGCATTTGAACAAGATGTGCTTCAGACGGCTCGACAAGGCTGCAAGCTACCGATTCAAGCGCATTGAAACAGGCGATGAGTTCGAGAAATTCGTACCGAACATGATCGGAATCTCCGGCAGGAGTTGGAAGTCGGAACGCGGAACTCATATCCAGGCCGAGTCATCAGAGGGACGATTCTATGCCGGTTTCACTCCTAAGGCGATGGAACAGGGACTGGTTACCATCTACACGATCGAACTGAACGGTCAATTAGCTGGATTCGAATACCTGCTGAAGTCGGGGTGCAACTATTCAGCCACAAGATGCGACTTCGACCAGGAATTCAAGTACTTCTCTCCCGGCAGCAATCTCAGGATCGCCATCATAAAGCATTTGTCGGAGATGGATGGTACATGCGAATACGATCTTACCGGTGCCGCCTACCCGTACAAGCTGGAATGGTGCAACGAGATCAGGAGCCATCTGACTGTCACAGTCGGCAACAGGAATCTCAAGGGCAGGTTTGTCATGATGGCAAAAAACTCTATCCTGCCGTTTGTTCGCAGGTTCTCAAGCCGGATTTTCCCAATAGATGACGGCATGGGACAGAAATCATGACGGTCGTCAATGACGAGATTCGTGTAGCTGTGTCTGCCTGCTTAGGCGCATGTCGATTGCGCCTGCACAACGCAGGAGGTCGATGCGCATGAAAATTCTGGTCATATCACCGCGCCCGCCATATCCGTTGTATGGCGGATTCGAAGTCAGAGTCTTTCCACTTTTCAGGGAACTGAGCAGGAGACACGAACTGACCCTGCTCTGTAAGTCATACAAAGAACTGGATCAGGGAACGCTCAATAGTCTCGGCTCGGTTTTTTCATCCGTAAAGATATTTTCGGTCAGCAAGCTCAAACCTGAGGATCGGCGTGGAAGATCGGTGATAAGGAGAATTCGCGACTTGATCTCGCCGCCGCCGGAATACCACGAGACGAGTACATTCTCCGATGAGCTTTCCCGGACCATACAACAAATGCTTCGTTCAGGCGAATACGATATCATTCAGGTCCTCGGCCTGAATTTGATGAGATATTTTCAGGACCTCGAGGAGTACCCGACAGTATGCGATGCTGTCGATGATTACAGTCTTTTCTGCTATCGAACAATCTGGCGACAGACGAAACTTGCCGACAAACTACGGTTCGTATACGAATGGATAGCCACAAGAAGATTCGAGTCCAAATATGTCAAGTGGTTCAAAGAAGTGGTCGTCGTATCTCCTGTCGATGCGCGGGTCATGCAGTCGGTTTGTCCCTCCGCAAGCATTTCAGTCATTCCGAACGGCGTCGACACTGAGTATTTCGTACCGGGCAAATCAGAATCGTCTGAACCTGTGGTCACATTCACCGGAGTGATGGACTACGAACCGAATGTTACCGGTGCGCTGTTTTTTGCCGAAGCTGTCCTGCCGCTCATAGAAAAACAAATGCCCGATGTGCGATTTAAGATCGTTGGGCGCGACCCCGATCCTCGCCTTACGACGCTTGCAGACAGGCGGTCAAATATCGAGGTGACCGGATTTGTCGAGGACATGCGGCCTCATTTCGACGAGTCGTTGGTCTATGTCAGTCCTTTGAAATCGGGAGCCGGAATCAAAAACAAGATCCTCGAGGCATGGTCTATGGCAAAAGCCGTCGTGGCTACCGAAATGAGCTGCGACGGTGTCGAATATGACGACGGCGAAGACGTAATCATAGCAGATAATGCGAGCGCATTCGCAAACGCGGTCATAAGACTCCTGAAAGATAGTGATCTCAGGAGAAAGCTGGGCGAGAACGCCCGGAAGAGAGTCCTCGAACAATACAGCTGGAAATCTCAGGCAGAAAGATTCGAGGAGATATACGAACGTGTGGTGGCGGGATCAAGTGCAGGAAAATCTGCCGAACATAGAATGGTCTGATTCATGGGCAAAGTTGAACTGACACAGATCGGCATAATCCACACGCCATTCAGGGAACGCAAGGGTACGCCAATCCAGCCGAAGATGGGAAGGGGAATCGAGGGGCAGGTCGAAGTATTCGACAAGTATGTACCCGGCCTGAAAGACCTCGATGGTTTCTCGCACATCATATTGATCTATTATATGCATCTTGCGGAAGGATATTCACTCGAGGTAATACCGTACCTCGATGACAGGCTCCGCGGGCTTTTCGCCACCAGGGCACCAAAGAGACCTTCTCAGATTGGCCTCTCAGTCGTCCGCCTGAAAGAAGTGAACGGCAATACGCTGATTATCGAAGATATCGACATTGTGGATCAAACGCCGCTCCTCGATATCAAGCCGTACATTCCAAACTTCGACGACGAATCTCGGGGAATCCGAATCGGATGGCTCAAAGACAGGCTCAGGAACGAAAACAGCAGGAAAGCCGACGACCGGTTCTGATTCCGGCTGCCTTACAGAGGTTGTCCCAAAAGTGCTGATTGACTTGAGCGGGAAGCTGACTCTGTCGCTCCCGCGGAGGCGGGAGCCTATTTAACGATAACGCATTCAATAGATTCCCGCCTGCGCGGGAATGACATCGCTTTCTTTCGCAAGCATGAACACCAACCTATCAGACCTTTTGGGACAGCCTCTACAACACTGCCCGAATACGAGAGAAGATGGTTCCCGACAATATCCTGAGCGCAGCGAAGGGCTTTCGTCGGGATGACATAGTCGTGTAGGTCAGATTGACATTTCGACTGTGGGCGGCAGACCTCCTCGCAAAGTCATGAGCCTCGAAGGGCAAGTCCTGAGCTTCGAAGGGTCTGCCCCATTGAGTCAGTCTTGAGTAGGGCGGCGAAGCGAAGTGGTCCTGCCATTCGGTGGATAGCACTTTTCATTTGCATACATCTCGGCAACTGTGCATTTTCGGTGGTATGATTGAGTTCCCGACGAGTGGCGTGGAAACATACTGGTGGATTCCGTTGACCGTAGCGTTTGTTGTCTCGATGTTTACCTCGATGGGCGGTGTCTCTGGCGCGTTTCTCCTGCTCCCGTTTCAAGTAAGCATTCTCGGCTTCGCCGTACCCGCCGTCAGCCCAACCAATCTCGTCTGCAATGTGGTGGCAATCCCGAGCGGCGTCTACGGGTACTAAGAGAAGGCCGCATGGTCTGGCCGCTCACATGGACAGTGTTAGTCGGCACCATACTCTGAACTGATCAGAAACAGGATCAGCAGGGACAACATTCGACCGGGCAATCAGCGATCTCATGTGTGCTATAGATCATTGATCTTGAGGACTACCACAGTCATGTCGTCTTCAGCCGAGCGTCCTTTGGAAAAGCCCCGCACTTCAGAAATGACTGATTCTGTAAGTTTCTGCGGGGAGAGAGACTTGCTTTTCTTTACGAATTCGACGAGCCGCACCTCGCCATACTCCTCATCCTTCTTGTCATGCGCCTCGTTCAGCCCATCCGTATAAAAGAAGACCAGATCACCGGGTGACAACTGGAACGTATCGTATTCGTACTTCGCACTCTCGAATGCGCCGACCAGCAGCCCGCCTGTCTCGAGGTATTCAATCTTGCCATCCTTGTGAATGACGAACGGGTAATTGTGGCCGGCATTGCAGTATGAGAGCTTCAGTGTCTCGCTGTCGAGTTCGGCGTAAAATAGTGTCACAAACTTCTCAGGAGATGATGACGTCGCTATCAGGTAGTTGGCGTTTGCAATTATCTCGGAGAGCGAACGATCGTGACGAACCTCCGATCTGAGTGTAGCCTGCAGTTGCGAAATCATCAGGGCTGCCGGCATCCCCTTGCCCGATGCATCGGCGACCACCACGCCTATGGTATTCCGCGCAGTGTTGAGGAAATCGTAATAGTCTCCGCCGACATGCCTTGCGGGTTCTGTGAATGCGGCAAACTCAAATCGGTCGCTGCACGGCAGAGCCTTCGGAAGAAGATCGTTCTGGATCTGTCTCGCGAGCGTCATCTCCTTTTCGAGACGCTGTTTCTCAAGTGACTCCTGATAGAGCCAGACATTGGTTAGCGCGGTCGTCAACTGGTTGCCCAGTATATTGAGCGTGGTCATGTCTTCGTAGTTGTAACTAAAACCGGAGACCTTCGGAGCAAGCCCGATGAATCCGAGTGTGCCTTTTGAATCGTGCAGGGGGACAATAAGCCTGCAACGTGTGTTTCTGATGTACTTCCAGCACTCCGATTCCTCCGGGATAGCGTCGCCGAGGTCCTCGATCGGCACCGGTTTCTGATGCTGTCTCAGGTGCTCAAGGAGCTGATCTTCAGAGCCGAGTTGGAGCAACTGAGATTGAGAGTCGTCGCTGGCTGCAAATGAGAAGCTCCCGGTGGTCGAGTCTCTCAGGCAAAACCAGACATCTTCGACGAGCATCTGGTTTTTCAGTATCCGTGTCACGTTCGACTTGAGCAGATCGAGTTCAAACACGGACGTAAGATGCGCCGATATCTGTTCGGTGATATTCCTGAAGTCAGCCTTGTCGCGAATGAAAAAACGTTTTATCAGATTGTCGAACCAGTTCATGATGGGCTGGAAGAATATCAGCGCGATAATAATAAACGCGACATCGATAATCGGCGCATCCCGGCCGAGAATGCTCCTCGTGATTTTTCCGAGCTGGCTGATCACAAGCATGTAAAGCCCAACGAGGACACCCGACGTAACGGTGTAGACAAGGGACTGCCTGACAATAAGCCTGATGTCGAGAAACTGATAGCGGATTATCGAGTAAACAATCGATCCAGCTCCCGTCAGGAGTGAGATCATCGAGACCGTCTTCTGGAAGTTCTCTCCGAAATCGAAAACTCCAAGCGCAGGCAGAATGAATGCTACGATATACAGCCCGACAGCGGTTCTGATGCCCCATATCACAATCGATGTCTGAGTCTTGAGCCGCTTATCGGTTACCGCTCTGTATCCCTGATACAGCAACAGAGATGCAATCAGCACATAGACCAGATTGACCACCGCGAAGAATTCGAGATGGAATCTGATCATCGAGCCAAGAATCGCTCCCAGGAGTTTGGTTCCCAGCGCGAGCGGCTCGAATATCCATCTGAGAGTCTCCGGCGGGTTCTCGACCGTCAGCCAACTCATGATCCTGCTCGGATTGTAGAAAAATGTCGCCAGGATGACATGAAAAACGTGCGGCACGAATATCAGGTATTTCGACCTTGGATGCCTGGCGACAAACGATTGCTCGACCGGGAAAACCATCGCAAAAAGAATCAACTGGGGAAAGAAGAGTTCCCAGACCAGCGACAAACCTCTTACTGTCTCCCCGGGACCGGATGTGCCTGATGTGATTTCAAAGAAAGTGCCGACAGCCTCGGCGAGCGGGCCGAGAGCCACGAGAATCAACATCAGCCCAGTGACTCGGTTCAGCCGTCGTCGTGGATTGTCCTTCAGAACCACGGTGCCGAATAGTAGCAACAGCACCGCGCTGATGAAGAAAATCACTGAAACGAACAACTGATAGGTCATACCAAACGCTACCTGGAACTGGTTGTTTCGATAAGATACTTGGTTAGCGTTGCCTTTGTGCCCCAGCCGGGTTCCGAGCCGAAGTCTAACTTGTCTACGAGGGATCGCGCGATGAATATCCCGCGGCCAACTTCTTTCAGCAGGTTCTCCTCAGCCAGAGGATCAGGTATCGAGGCGAGATCGAATCCGGAACCCTGGTCGATTACATCGACCTCGATCTTTTTGTCATCGATAGAGAGGCGAATCTTCACTTCCCTGGTCGAGTCCCCTTTATTGCCATGCAGTATGGCATTGTTTATCAGTTCGGTTGTCGAGATAGCGATATCATAGACGATGCTCTTTTCGAATCCTGCTTCCGTGAGGTGTGATTCGATGAAATCGTCCGCCTCCGGCAGATGTTTCTGGGAATTGGGTATTGTGAGTTCTTTCTTCAGCTTATTCACGTTATCCTCTGACATGTTGGGGCAAAAAAAGGCAGGCACATGCCTGCCTTTTCCCACAACGGATCGAGTCTAATTCTCGGAGAATGATCCGACTGCTTCCTTGATCGAATCAAATGACTCGAAAACAGTCACCAGCTTGGTTATTGTCAGGAGTGACTCGATCTTGTCAGTTACGTTCGCGAGCCTGAGATCGCCATCGCAGTTTCTCATGGTTGTCAGGCCGGAGATTAGTATTCCGAGGCCGGTCGAGTTCATCCAGTCAACACCCGACAGATCGATGACAACGTGTTTCTTGTTGTGTTCCACCAGTTCGTGGAGTTTCTCATTCATCATTGTGGCATCCGGGCCGCCCATGATCTTGCCTTTCGGCTCCAGAATCACAATTCCGTCTTGTTCTCTTGTGCCGAGTTTCATACAATTCCTCCTCGCTATCTATTAATACGACATCATATTAGCATTGTTGCGGAACGCCATAAACGAAAACTGTCTGAAGGCGAATGACCCTGAGCTGGCGAGATAACCGACATGGAAGCTCTATTTGAAGAGAGCCTTGATTTTTCCCCAGGTAGACTGCCTGACTTCGAGAGAGGTCTTGACAGAAAGATCTATTCTCGTATTGCCCGACCTCGCATTGAAACTCGGCTCAGCCTTGCGACCGTCGACATAGATAGTGATGACGTCATCTTCGCTGTGAAAGCCATTCACATCAGGCTTCTGCTGGTCATATGCGTGGATAACCATCGAGTACGATCCGGAGTGGCTCACGGTTGTTCTGGCGACTTCGTCGGCGCCGATGACAGCCACCAGTTCCATACCGACAGCGGCGGGTGAACCATCGATCCTGAGCGATCCGTGGACCTTACAATCCTCTATGAGCGTAAAGGCTGACAGCACTGCCGCTATACAGAGAATTCCCACTATTGTCGATAGTACAAGTCTTCTCATTTATAAACTACCTGTCTCCGGGTCGATTATAACGACGGTATCCCGGATTGTCAAGGCTAAAAACTGCACTGATTGTCCGGAAATACCGGAGCAGGACAGCACCAGCTACCACCACGACCAGAACTCGACCCTGAAAAACCTCGTAAGCGACCGAATGAGCTTGCCCCCGAGACTTCGCTTCCCACAATAGATTTTCGCATATCCGGACATCCCCGAACGCAAAATGCCGTCAGGATTATGTACGACGCTTATCGCCGTGAAAATGCTCATCTCGCCATCATCAGCCACTGTCTCCTGGATGCTGACGACTCGTCCCTCGAAATCCATGGTGGGATAGCTCGCGACTTTCAGGATCACCTTCTGATCTGTCGTCACAATGTCGAGGTCCTCTTCAGGAACAACAATCCTGACCTCGATTGTGTCTGTTCGCTTAAGTGAAATGATCTCGCCCGGTCTTCGAGATGTACTGATCACGCCTCCGAACGGGGCTGTGAATGTCGAGGCGTCGATCTGCTCCAACAGATACGACTTTCGGGCTTCAAGGCGCTCGAACTCGGCTTCAAGCACCGAAATCTCTTCAGCTTTTGGTCCGGATTTCAATAGTTCGTATCTGGATTCGGCGATCTGTACCTGTTTCTCGGCGACATCCCTTTCGGTGCGCGCGCTGTCCCATGCATCTTTGGATATCAATCCCTTGTCATACATTTCCTGGGCTCGTTTATATTCATTCGCGGCGCGCCTCCGGCGGAACCTGGCCTCATCTACTTCCGCTCTGGCCTTTGTGATTTCGGCCGATTTCGGATCCGAAAGCAAGAGATTCAACTCCGCGTGTGCCTTGTCGAGCTCCGATTCGATCTCGGCGAGCTGTCCACTGTAGAGATTAGATGATACAGATAGCAGTGTGTCCCCCTCGGCCACAGTTGCGCCATTCTCGACCAGCGGTTCCAGCTTGAAGACCGAGAAATCGGCAGATGCGAGCTGGCAGACTCTCTCGTTGCGGAATTGCCTATCTCCGCCCGCGAAATAGATTGATTTGAGGACATTCTCTTCGGGCATCAGAATCGTGAAGCTCTCGATCGGGCTGAGTCTCGCCTGAGAGGAGACCCGGAGTTCTGTACGCACCACGATAAGCAACAGAATCAGAACGAGCAGAAGAATGCTCCAGGCGATTGTCCGTTTTCGACTGATTTTTCCGACAGCGTCCTCCCTGACAGCCTTTACGACATCAGAAGCCAGTCCGCGCAACGGCGGGCCAAGAACTACAGCAAGGATTGCTACGAACAGAAGAAAGCCGGTTCCGCCCCACTTGTCAAGCAGCATGGCAAAAAGCAGCGAACCGAGGTATATCAGAAGAATGGCAGTATAGACAATCGCCGCCAAACTGTATGCGATGTAAATCCTTCTCTCCCTTGAAGAAACATCATGGCCGGACGTCTCGATCCCCAGCGTGAACTTCAGCAGCAGCCGTCTCAGATGGCCGAATGCCTTGCGTCTCAAGTTGGGTATTCCTGTCAGGTCGGTCAGGAAATAGTATCCGTCAAGCTTCAGGAGCGGATTGAGGTTGAAAACGAGCGTGCCGAATGAGACGACCACGATCACGAACAGCAGGTCGGAGAGCGGCGTGCCCAGTTTCGATATCCGCCAGAGGATCAGGCTGAGCGATCCGAGGAGTATCTGGAAATACATCCCGGCTAAGATTGTGTAAATCCTGTGGGCTTTCTTCGGAAACATATATGAATCCGAGAGATTGCAATAGAATGCCGGCTGGAAATAGATCAGCAGGAATCCCATCTCAGTCACACGGCCGCCATACCGCCGACAGACGACCGCATGCGCGAATTCATGCACCACGATCACGATGAACAAAGCTGCCACGAATACAACGATTGTCGAGAGTCTGAGAATATCTATCGCGCTGTACGGGATACTGTTCGGCAACGTTGTCAGAATGTAGAATCCGATTCCGATCGGGACAAGCGACAGAATCAGGAAAACCGGCGAAAATACGAATCGCAGCCTTATGTAGAGCCAGTCCACGAATCTCTCGGGATTGAATGCTCTGAATCTCAGGAAGAATAATGATTGCGGTTTTTTCTTGTGATCGCGTTCGAGACGATCAGATTGATCGCCGGGTTTCTCGCCTTCAAGGAAATGGAATTTCTCGAGTTGACCGATGAACGCCTCAATTGCCGACGATGGCAGATCAACACTCGTCTCGTCACGAACGATGCCGCTTATCTCATCCGATGTACGCTGCCCGTCGAGGGATCGGAGGATGACATACTCCGGTTCTCTGAGCCGTACGTATTTCCCGCTGTCAGGATCGGCAATGACATAGTATATCTGCCCCGATTCTTCCTGCTTCGATACGCGAAGATCGGTACGCGCTTTCGGTCGCATCATCACGACCAACATTGTTGCTGCTGGTCTTGTGAATCAGCGTATGCGGATTCATGTGACCTGCCGCTCATGTCTAATATATGCTTACGTGTCAGGTCACAATCCTGCTGAAGCAGGATCAAGGCCTGACACAACTTAGGATGAAACGCTTTCGGCTGAGTCATCACGACCTCGACATCTTGTTGAGCAGTCTCTTGTGATATGCCCTGAAGATGTCAGTTTTTTTCAGTATTCCGACCATTTTGCTCGGCTGGCCACGTTCCACTACAGGGATAAACTCAAGGTCCCGCAATGCAAATTTCTCCAGTGCAACATCGAGAGTATTGTCGGGGAACAGGACAGGCGGGTCGGTATTGCAAAGCTCCTGCGCTATCACCAGACTGTCGAGTCCAACGCGGCCGCGGCTGAAGAGTATCGTACGCAGATCCTGGAAAGAGAGCGTGCCGACTATATGACCTTTGTAATCGACAACCGGAAAGAAACTCGATCGCGAGTTCTCCATGATGTTGAAAACCTGGCTGATCGGACTTGTGTCTCGGATGGTGTCGTAGTCGCGGTGCATCACTTCCTCGACACGGATCGATTCCATGACATCCTTGTCGCGACCGCCGAGCAGGTTGATCCCTCGCCTGGCGAGCTTGAGCGTGTATATCGATTCGGAACTCATCCTGCTCGCTACCAGCGTCGAGGATACCACCACTATCATCAATGGCAGTATGATCCTGTAGTCGCCGGTCATCTCGAAAATTATCAGCAGCGCGGTAATCGGCGCGTAGGTCGTACCCGCCACCACGGCGGCCATGCCGACCAGCGCGTATGCTCCCGATGATGCCGTGACTGTCGGGAACAGATGATGCACGAATTCGCCATAGAGACCACCGGCGACCGCGCCCATGAACAGCGAGGGCGCGAAAATCCCGCCTGAATTGCCCGATCCGAGAGTGAATGACGTCGCAAGAATCTTGAGCAGAACTAAAGCCGCGAGCAACTGCATCGAAAGTTCGCCATGCATCGCGTTCGTGATCGTTTCATAGCCATCCGAAAAGACCTGCGGGAAGAACAAGCCAATCGCTCCAACACCGAGACCGCCGAGTATCGGCTTTAGCGGACCGGGGATTTTGAATGAATCGAATCGATCTTCAGAGAAATACAGCAGCTTCGTAAATGCGAGAGCGACAAACGCGCAGGCAACGCCGAGTCCGATGTACAGCGGGATCTCCCACACCGACACGAGCGCGTATGTCGGCACCTCGAATGCCGGGCTGTCGCCGAGGAATGCGCGCGACACCACCGAGGCGATCACCGATGAGAAAATCACCGGGCTGAATGTCTTGATGGCGTAATCGCCGAGTATGATTTCGAGCGAGAATATCACGCCTGCAATTGGAGCGTTGAACACTGCGGATATGCCAGCCGCTGCGCCGCATCCGACGAGGACTTTGACGCGCGAGCCGGACATGCGGAATAGTTGTCCGATTACCGAGCCGATGGTCGAGCCGATCTGGATGATTGGACCCTCGCGGCCAGCCGATCCGCCTGATCCGATACAGAGCGCCGACGCTATCGATTTCGCGATTGCCACTCGCGGTCGGATGATGCCGCCTTTCAGCGCGACAGCTTCCATGACTTCCGGAACGCCGTGGCCTTTGGCTTCTTTGGCGAACTTGTAGACAATTGGGCCGGCTAAAAGTCCACCCATCGCAGGGACCAGGATCACCCAGAAATCGCCGGATGTTACCATGTGGTTCAGGAAGAACAAGCTCTCGCCGAAGAAGAGCTGTTTGGCTTGTTGGATCAGCCAGATGAATAGCACCGCTGCGAGACCGGTCGAGACGCCGACTGCCGATGCGAGCACGAGCAGAAGCGCAGTCTCGGACCGTTTCACCCGCCTCGTGAACCGGTGATAGACCATCCTGGCATACTTCACATAGTACTTCATGGCGTTTGTGAGTATACAATGTTTTGAGAATATATCAATCCGATTCTGGGATTGACAATGTGGGAGTCTACTGTTTATTGTAATCGCAGTCGATTATTGGATGCGAAGAAATCACATGGGAGTGTTGAAAACCCCTCGCCTGAAACGTGTCTGAGATGTCGTCATCGCGTGGAGTGAAAGCGACGTGGCGATCTCAACTTGTCAAATATAGTACAGGCGGCAGGCATCCTTGTCTGCCCCATAGCCACCTGCCATTCCTATCAGAAGCGATTCTGAGGATTATTCTTTCAGGTTTTCTTTCCAGAACGGATTTCGCTCGATGACTTCCGGTGGTAATTCATCGATGTAGAGTTTGTTCTTCTGCAGGTATTCGAACAGAGCGGTGAAATACAGATATTGGCCGGATACGTGCTTCTCATCGATGCGACTCACAAACTGTTCGGCTGCTGTTGGCGTAATTATCTTCTGCAGCGCATGAGCCGCTCTTTCACGGACATCACTGTCGTCATCATCAAGCCGAGCTAGCAAAGGATCAACTGCCCTTTCACTGCCAGTGCTGCCAAGCGCGTTGAGCGCTTTCAAGAACTCGTTAAGGACGGCATGTCTCCCGAGGAGGCTAAGGAACAACTCAAGCGCGAGGAATTATAGTTCCGTGGCTCTTCTAAAGAGAAGCGACGAGTGTCTTCTTTCGCAGGGTGTATGTTCCGGCACATGTGGACATGTACCGTGCACGGTATCTCGACGCCGACCGTGCGCAATCTGCTTGTCTTTTCGTAGCTGCGGGCTATATTGTCGGAAGAAATGACACCCACTGTGTTAATACCACTGTGTCTGTCGAGGGAAGAATCATGAAGAGACTTAATTTGCTTCTCTGGTTTGCTCTTGCCGGGATAATCTTGTCCACTGTTATCTATGAAAATGCCAGCGCTACTCTGGCTACCCATGATGAAATGGAACAGGTGTGCCGAAACTGGCTGACCTATACTGTAAATGAAACTGGAGACTGGGCGGGAAGCAAGGCTCCCGAGATTATCGAGAGTCTTGAAATCCAGCACAATGGGCAGTTCCTCGCAATAGCATATCAGATTGACCCTGATGGTTTCGTCGTGGTGCCGATTCTCAAGGAGATGCCTCCGATCAAAGCGTTCTCAGAGAACGGACGTTTGGTTCAGGATGACCAGTTTGGCACTTGTGCTCTGATTCGTGATGTTCTCGTGAACAGAACGAAGAGATTTGCTGAACTTTATGGCGACTTGAGCGCAAAACAGTCAGTCGATGCTCCCATGTTTGATGACCGCAATCGCCAGGCCTGGAATAATCTTCTGAGTTCCGCCATGTTACCAACACGCGAACAAGTTGGACCATTGATCACTACGACATGGCGTCAGGTAGCCCCATACAACAACTACTGCCCATGGGGAGACGGTAACCGTTCGGTTGCCTGGTGTGTGGCTATTGCACTTGCCCAGATAATCCACTACCATGAGTGGCCCCCAGCCGGTTTTGGACATACTGACTATCTGTGGAATGGTGATCAATCCTGCGGTGGAAACAGCCCCGGACTGTTGCTGCAAGCGAACTTCTCAGATCAGTTGGGTTACACCGATAGCGATCATGATGTCGCAGAGCTATGTGTGGAAGTCGGCAAGGCTTATCATGTTGACTATGGAGTCTGTTACTCAATCGGCGACTCAGCGCCGACATATAGTCTTTTGCCTGACTACTTCGCTTATCAGGACTCGGTGAGGGATAACTTCCGAAGTGATCACACGGCCGACAGTTGGTTTGCGATAATCCAGGACGAGCTGAACAACAACAGACCGATTGACTATCTGATATTTAACCACATGATCGCCTGCGATGGCTGGATGACTGTCGGCGAGCAGAAATACTATCACATGAACTACGGTTGGGGTGGCAGTAGCACTACATGGTATGCGCTCGATCTGCTTTACTGTGGCTGGGCCGGATGTGATCCGATGCTGGAACATATGTACACACACATCCAGCCGGACCGACAGATCATGTTCTATGCTGATACTATTGCAGGAGATTCTCCGTTGTCACTGCAGTTCACAGGTACCTCAAGTGAGAGCGTGACCTCCTGGTTGTGGACGTTCGGAGATGGTGACAGTTCGTCGCAGCAGAATCCTGAGCATACATATAATGATCCCGGCATTTATGATGTCTCTTTGCTGATAGAATTCGATGGTACAGAGCGTACACGGACACGCTCGGATTATATCTATGTATTGGCTGATAGTGTGCATTCTGTCGCATCTGAGTTGGAGCCGGGTTCCCAGTTCACAGTTGATGTTATTGCTTCCAATCTTATGCCATTGGCCCGTATTACACTTCCTCTCTCCTACGCGGGGGATTTGGAGCTTGTTTTCGATTCCTGCTCTGTGCAGGATTGCCGAACAGAGCATTTTCAGAGTATTGCTGAAGTTGACCCTGAACCTGAAAACAAGCGGGTGATTCTCGATATGCACGCCTGGAACTCCGGCTATTCAGAACAGCCTTTTCTTGATGCCGGTTATGGTTCAATTGGCAGACTTCATTTCACGGTAGCTCCGGATGCTCTTCCCGGCCAGCAAGCAGTTATCAGCTTCGGCGGGTATGACAGCAATCAGCTGACCTTCTACGGTTCGATCTACGGCTTCGATCATGCATATCAACCCTCAGCAGTCGATCTCGCCATTGGGATCGAGATAACTCCCGGCGACGCCGATGGAAGCGGACTTGTCGATATCGATGACGCTGTCTATTTGATCAATTACATATTCGGTGGTGGTCTTGCACCGGAACCGCTTTGCGCAGGCGATGCCGATGGGAGCAGTTCGATTGACATCGATGATGTTGTCTATCTGATCCAGTATATTTTCGCCGGTGGCCCTACACCTGTTGACATTTGCTGATTTGACAAACGCGAATGGGCACCAGCCAGCTGACTTATGAATATGTCAAGATCGCAGAGTGCCTATCTCATCGACAACCCAATCCTCTTCCTCTCCAGATCGATTTCGAGGACTTTGACGGTGACATGCTGGTTGACTTTGACAATCGTGGTGGGGTCTTTGACGAAGCTGTCGGTGAGTTCGGAGATATGCACGAGGCCATCCTGATGCACGCCGATGTCGACGAACGCGCCGAAATGCGTGACATTCGTCACGATGCCGGGCAGCTTCATGCCGACCTTGAGATCACCGATAGCGTTCACACGTTCGTCGAACTTGAATGACTTGTATGCGCTGCGCGGATCACGACCCGGTCGCGAAAGCTCATCTATGATATCACGAAGTGTAGGGAGTCCAATCATGTCCGTGACATATCTCTCCGGATCAATCCTCTCGCGCAGCGATTCATCCTCCATCAGATCGACAACTCTGCATCCGAGGTCCTTCGCCATCTGCTCGACAATGTGATAGCTCTCCGGATGTATCCCCGTGTTATCGAGCGGATTTTTCGCATCGGCAATGCGCAGAAAACCGGCCGCCTGCTCGAATGCTTTCGGTCCGAGTCGAGGGACTTTCTTCAATGACTGCCGCGATTTGAACGGACCCTGTTCGTTGCGATACTCGATAACATTCGCGGCGAGCTTCGGGCCAAGCCCGGATATGTATGCCAGAAGCTGTTTGCTTGCCGTGTTGATATCGACGCCGATCAGATTCACACAACTGATGACCGTGTCATCGAGGCATTGTTTCAGCGCCGACTGATCGACATCGTGCTGATACTGTCCGACTCCGATAGACTTCGGCTCGATCTTGACAAGTTCGGCGAGTGGGTCCATCAACCGCCTGCCGATGGAGACAGCGCCACGCACGGTAATATCGTGATCCGGGAATTCCTCGCGCGCGACGGCGGACGCCGAATAGACCGACGCGCCGGCCTCGTTGACCATTTCGATAGAGATATGATCCGGCAGCCCGATCTCGCGCATGAATTGCTCGGTCTCGCGGCCCGCCGTGCCGTTGCCGATTGCGATGACATTTATCTTGTGCTGTTCACATAATGTCTCGATCTCGACAGCGGAATCGCTGCGTTGTTTGTCTGAACCATGCGGGAAAATCGTTGTATGCTCCTGAAGTCTTCCCTCCTTGTCGAGGCAGACAACCTTGCAGCCGGTGCGAAAGCCGGGATCGATCGCGAGAATATTCCTGCGTCCGAGCGGCGGCGCGAGAAGCAACTCGCGAACGTTCTCCGCGAATACGCTTATCGCATCAAGATCGGCAGTGTCTTTCAATTCATTTCTGATCTCGGTTTCCATCGATGGCGCAAGCAGCCGCTTGTAGCCGTCTTTGATCGCGAGCCGCACATGATCGGCAGCCTGATTGTCGCCTGCCACGAACATTCCCGCAAGGATTGACAGCGCATCCTCTTCGGGCGGCGCGATATTCAATCTCAGAAACGATTCCGCCTCGCCTCTGCGCATCGCCAGGTACCTGTGTGAGGGGATGCCCCTGATCGGTTCGCTCCAGTCGAAATAGCCGGAGTATTTCGCACCATCGGATTCCTTGTCCTTCGCGACAGACGAAGTGACGATAGCTTTCTCACGGAACAACCTGCGCATGCGAGATCGCGCATCGGAATCTTCTGATATCCATTCCGCGATAATATCTCGCGCACCCGCGATGGCGTCATCCAATGACTCGACTTCTTTCTCGGGATCGACATACTCCTCGGCTTCGGACGCAACATCAATGTCATCCTGGGTGAAGATCAACTCAGCGAGCGGTTCGAGGCCTTTCTCTCGTGCAATCGTCGCGCGAGTACGTCGCTTCGGTTTGTACGGAAGATAGATGTCCTCCAGTGCAGCCATTGTCTCAGCCGATTCGATGCTGCGTTTGAGATCGTCAGTCAGAAGATCACGCTCTTCAAGTGATTTCAGAATCGACTCTCTTCGCTTATCGAGGTCGCGGAGTTGTATGACTCGATCCCTTATTTGCGTGATCTGGACTTCATCGAGGTTACCGGTCGCCTCCTTGCGATACCGCGCGATAAACGGAACGGTGGCGTCGTCATCGAGCAGTCCAATAGTCGCTATCACCTGCTCTACCGATAGCTTGAGTTCATGTGCTATTGTTGTTGCATGTCTGTCGCTCATAGTGCATGAAGATATACACTGTGAGACAAAAAGAGAATCACAAACATCAGACCACCTTGACAATTACCATCTTTAAGGTATATTGGATTTAATACTACATATATGGTTCAGTTGAACGAGATGAGACGTACGAGAACAATCAACTCGCGAGGCAGGTGCAAAATGAGAAATGCTCTAACGCTTCTTGTGATGCTGGTATGTGCTATCCCGTGCATGGCCGGGCAGATTCAGAGACCAGTTGTCCAGCAGATGGATTTGATACCTTTGGCGTTTACTGAGAATCACGGCCAGTGGGATGATCGAGTGCAATTCAAAGCCAACGCTGGCGGAGCTACTATGTGGTTCACAACTGATGGCATCTACTACCAGTTCACACGACGAATTTCCGTAGCTCCTGACGATCCCCGTGGGCGGCAGACCTCCCCGTCTGCCCCATCCGACAGCATCGAACAGCTCGTAATCAAAGCATCATTCATCGGCGCCAATCCGAATCCGGAGATTGTCGGTAATGACGTGATGGAGTACAAATGCAACTACTTCATCGGGAATGACCCTGACGAATGGCACACTGATGTTCCCAATTACAAAGCAATCGTCTTCAATGACGTTTATGCCGGTATTGATTTGAAATACTACGGCAATGGCAAGCAGATGGAGTATGATTTCATAGTATCGCCGGGTGCTGATCCGAATCAGATCATGGTGCAATACGATGGAGCGAAATCTATCAGTGTAAACGACAATGGCGAGTTGGTTGTCGAGACTGAGTGGGGGAATGTAACCGAGTTGCGACCGCTGATATACCAATTTGATGCTAACGGTTGCATGCCGATCCAAGGTCAGTATGTTCTTTTCACAGACAACACATTCGGTTTCGATCTTGGCGACAGGTATGACCCGACACTTGCGCTTGTGATCGATCCGGTACTCAGTTACAGCACATACCTGGGGGGGAACGGCAACGACGAAGGCTGGGGCATCGCTGTTGACGGTTCAGGGTCGGCGTATGTGACGGGACTCACATATTCCACCGATTTTCCAACCGTTGATCCGTATCAAACAGATGAGGGGTCTTGGGATGTTTATATTACGAAGCTTTCCAGTTCCGGAAACAGCGTTGCATACAGCACCTATCTGGGAGGAGGCGGGGTAGACAAAGGCTATGGCATTGTGGTAGATGCTTCCGGAGCAGTGTATGTTACTGGAGAGACATCCTCCACCGATTTCCCGACTGCTAATCCGTACCAGACAGATATGGGTGAAAATTATCAAGATGTTTTTGTCACCAAGCTATCGAGCTCCGGCAACAGCCTTGTCTACAGCACTTATCTGGGAGGGGACGGCGAAGAAAAGGGCTATGCTATCGCGGCGGACAGTTCCGGAGCGGTCTATGTAACGGGATGGACAGGTTCCAGCGATTTCCCCACGCTCAATCCGTACCAGACATATGATGGGAACGATGACGTTTTCATCACCAAGCTCTCCAGTTCAGGCAACAGTCTTGTTTACAGCACCTATCTGGGGGGGAGCAGCATCTACGAAGTGGCCTATGGTATAGCTGTGGATGGCTCCGGTGCGGCGTATGTGGCGGGATATACGCAGTCCACCGATTTTCCGACCCTCAATGCGTACCAAGGGACATATCAGGGTGGGTACCTTGACGTTTTTGTCACCAAGCTCTCAAGCTCCGGCAGCAGCCTTGTCTACAGCACCTATCTGGGTGGCAGCGACAATGACTATGGCTATGACCTCGCTGTGGACGGCTCCGGAGCGGTGTATGTGACGGGAAGTACAGTGTCCGACGATTTCCCGACCCTTAATCCGTACCAGACATATCAGGGTGGGGATGCTTTTGTCACAAAGCTAACAAGTTCAGGTAGCAGCCTTGTCTACAGCACATATCTGGGCGGAGGCTACTGGGACGAAGGCTGGGGCATCGCGGTGGACGGCTCCGGGGCGGCGTATGTGACGGGATATACAGGTTCCACCGATTTCCCGATCCTCAATCCGTACCAGGGGACATTTCAGGGTGGGGAATATGACGCTTTTGTCACCCGGCTTTCCAGTTCCGGCAACAGCCTCGACTACAGTACCTATCTCGGAGGAAGTGGCAAGGACCAAGCTCATGGCATCGCATTGGACGGCTCTGGAGGAGTATACATAGTGGGAATGACTGAGTCCAGCAATTTCCCGACTCTCGATCAATACCAGATAGATCAGGGATATCAGGATGCCTTTGTCACCAAGATCGGTGATTTCGATGTCGCTGCCGATGAAGTGGCATCTGACGGTATCGTGCCGAACGGCTTTTCGTTATATCAGAACTATCCGAACCCGTTCAATCCTTCGACGACTATTGAATTCTATCTGGACAGGGCTTCCGATGTCGAACTCCACATATTCAATACTCTCGGTCAGGAAGTCAGGACGATTGATCTTGGTCGTCTGAGCAATGGTACTCACAGCACAACATGGGATGGCAGAGACAATTCCGGGCAACGACTGTCATCAGGAATGTACTTCTATCGCATCAAAGCAGGTACATTAATTGAGACGAAGAAGATGATAATGCTGAAGTGATAACATGGCTACGTGGGCGGCAGATGTCCTCGCAAGTCCTGAGCCTCGAAGAGTCTGCCCCATCGCGAAGAGCAATTGAACGGGCAGACCGTGAGATCTGCCGCGCACAATTATAGAGAACAAACATGAGATATGTTGATTTCAGAGATAATATCCGAGATGAGCTTCGTCGAAATCCCGGCGGCCTGACATGGCCGGAACTGAGGGATCGGCTTGATCTACCGTACAAAAGCCCATGCTCGGAGTGGGTGCAGCGTCTGGAAGAAGAGATCGGCCTGTCGAGGATCAAAGGCTCTGGCCGCGCTTATATCTGGAAGCTCGCAGGAAAGAAGCGGAAAGAGAGACCGTAGCAGTCCCGTAGGTCATGCCCGCTTGGGGCATGACATTCCGGTAATCCTCACGTCCCAAGTGGACGTGAGCTACAAGACTGCCGCATTCCAGCAATTGTGAACTCAATGGGGCAGACGAGGACGTCTGCCGCCCACAGCAAAACCTCCTATTTTAAAACCTTTCTTTCAATGCCTGAAATTTTATATGGACCATTTTCATCATCTCTTTCAAATGTAATATTAACCAAAATCTTTCCATTATCAAATGCGTAATAGTGAGTAACTGTTAAGGTGTAATCCCAAATCTGAGTAGTTTTTGGTTCACTCCTTTTATATTCATTAAGAATAGGGAAAACACTATCAGCAAGCATTCCAAAAGAAATCTTCTTGCCATCAACTCGAATTGAACTCGTACTTTTAAACGAATTCTTTTCCTTTGTTTGTTTTTTTTCGGAAGGCCAATCAGCTAATTGCTCTTTTGCTATATTCACCCACTTATCATCCGAAGACGAATGTGCTGTTTGTATAAACCTTTTATAACAAGCCTTAGCACTATCAAAGTCAGCAATTGAATAGTAATATGTGTGAGCCATATTATAGATTGAGAGGGCTGCCATATTGGATGTAGGATAATTCTTAGCTACCTTCCTATATTCACTAATAGCTCTCTCGTATTGATTCAAATTACCAAAAGCAGTCCCTATTAGAGATTGAGCATCGTCTGCTAAATTGCTTTTAGGATACTTTTTAATGAACTCACGTAAGAGTGAAATTGCTTTCTTAGGTTGGCCGTTATACCAAATATCATTTGCCGTATCATATTCAGACTGTTCACTTGCCCCAATTGTGGAGCAACTCATAAGTAAAACTAATATAATTATTATTATTTTCATAACCCCCCCAACTCTTATTTAATTGGCTTAAATTCAATGTAGCCTGCGTAATATGGTCCGTCAGCTTCAAATCTTTGGTATGTCATGTCAACATAGGAATTATTTATTATAAAATGATGCGTTACTTTTATACTGCCTTCAATATTTTTTAACTAAAACGCAATATATGATAATAGGCTCTATTTTATGCGTTAGCAAGCAATAAAATCATGACTTATATGATTAGCCTGCGTAAGCTAAGTTGACAAATGAGTATATATTGCTATAATTGTATATTATTAGGCAATGTTTGAATGGTGGGTGCACAATGATGAAGGTTTTACTCGGAGTTGCGATAACCGTGATAGTGCTAATAATGCTCTCACTGACTTGTATTGGGTGGCTTGCTAATTCATGGCAAAACACAGAAATTGATCAGTCGAGTAGGTCAAATCTCGGAGTTCGCTAAGCGAATGGAGATACTTGATACTTCTTCAACTATTTCCCACTCGAATGCATGGCTGGTCGTTTCATCTGCCTGGCGCGTTCTGCGATATCGGTTATCGCATCAATAGCCGCATCTATGTGCTGCTCAGTGTTGAATGCGCCAATCGAGAAACGCACTCCCCCATGAATTTCCACAAGGCCGAGCTGTTTATGCACAAGCGGAGCGCAATGCAGACCTGTTCTCGTAGCGATATCGAAATCGACATCGAGCATTATTCCGACATCGCCGGCTTCGAGACCATCGACGTTGATCGTCACAGTCGACAGGTGATTCTCGAGGCTGTCGCAGCAATACATCCTGACACCATCGATATTCCTGAATCCGTCGACCATCTTCTGAGCCAGCTTCATCTCATGCTCGTATATCGGTGTAAAACCACCCTGCTCGTCGAACCAATCCTGAGCAGCCCAGAGCGACGCCACACCTACCATGTTTGGCGTGCCGTATTCCATTCGATATGGGTATTCTTCGAGGTGATATGGAAAGGCGGACCTGATGCCGGTGCCGCCGCTTCGTGTCTGTTTGATCTCGACATGTTCGCGCACGCACATGCCGCCGATTCCGGTCGATCCGAGAAGCGATTTATGACCTGTGAACGCAAGGACATCGATATTCATCGCTTTCATATCTATCGGGATCACACCCGCAGTCTGCGAAACATCAACGGCAAACAGAACGCCTTTCTCCTTGCAGACGGCGCCGATTTCCCCGATCGGCTGAATCGTGCCGATGACGTTCGAGCCGTGGTTGACGATAACGATCTTGGTGCTCGGCTTGATTGCGTCGCGGATATCGTCGGGATTGACGAAGCCCGCGCTGTCGAACGGAATATACGTTGCCTCGACGCCGTGATCCCGGACCATACAGTTCACCGGTCTGATCACAGAGTTATGTTCAAGATTGGTTGTGATAACGTGATCTCCCGAGGATAGAATACCCTGGATGATAAGATTCAGGGAATCGGTCGCATTGTACGAGAAGCAGAGCCTTTCGGGTACGGCGAGATCACCCCCGAAGAACTTTGTCAGGCGTTTGCGGAGATCTTCGAGGACATTTCCAGCCTCGATAGCCTTGTCGAAACCGCTTCGTCCCGGATTGACGCCGCAATCGCGGTAGAATTCGATCATGAAATCGTAAACTTTATCAGGCTTCGGCCATGACGTTGTTGCATTGTCCAAATAGATTAGTTTGTCCACCACTCACTCCACTTGATAACCGGCGACAGAATTGTCACGGTAGTTGCTGTGATGCCTCTGTAGGTCTGGAATTAAGCGATAACATGCAGTTATGACAAGCGTTTTCTGAAAGGTGGAGGTTGCAGCAATCTTTGTCAAATCAAAATAAAGTGGGCCTGTTATGTATTTATTTTTGTCGGAATTGATCCTAAACGATCGTAATCACCGCAGCGCCGGTGAATCTCCCATTTCGCAGATCATCGAGAGCTTTGTTCGTATCATGCAACGGATAGAGATGTACCTCCGATCGCACCGGCACCTTCGGCGCGAGCGCAAGAAACTCCTCGCCGTCGCGTCGGGTAAGGTTCGCGACAGATTTTATCGTGCGCTCCTCCCACAGGATCGAGTATGGGAACGACGGTATATCGCTCATGTAAATCCCGGCACAGACCACTATACCGCCCTTCGCGACAGCGCGCAAAGCCGCAGGCACGAGACCCTGCGGACCTTGTGGTCGTAGAAACTCCGGTGCATTGTGCCGCAACAACCGCACGCCGTTTTTTTTGACGCCGGTCAAGCCGTATGACCCTGGCCTTCGGGTCACCGAATATCCCCTTAATCGTGGCCCTCGGACAAAACCCGGGGAATCGGTATGTGTCCAGCAGGCTCTTCCTCTTTGACAGAGGTGGTCCCAGTTGGTTGGACAGTTTGGCGACAGTGTTAAGGTGAATTTGG
>CBDUQR010000022.1:0-46647 GCA_965369655.1 uncultured bacterium
GTCATGTATGGAGAGAATATAGATATGTCGTCGACTATGTCAAGTTAGTACTAGGCCAGACGCGGACTTGGATATCTTCCTTGTCACGAGACAAGAAATAAACCCGGTCACCGTTGTAGACAGTGCGGTTAAGTACTTTACCGCGCAGGGCTTCAGATGCGACCCGTTCTGGTACGTCGAGAGTTACTTCGATGAGGCGCTTGAAGCAGGCATCGATTGCACGCTTTGGTATCACGTGTTTCAGCTCGGACGGATTATCTATGCCGAGAGCGACCTCCTCGACCGCGTATACGCGGCACTCCGGGGCACTTCTCTTTCCGAAAGCTGTCAACGGACAATAGCTGTGCGTCGAGACCGCGACGCCGAACATCTGCAAGCGCTCATACGAAACACCGATCGCATACTCACGGAGGCTATTCTCCTTGCATACTCCAAGGCAACGGGATTGTCAACTTGGGACGCACTGCCGGACCGGAGAAGCCTAACGAGCGCCGCCCTAACTGCTGGAGTCATCGACAAAAACATAAGGCTGGTCGCAGAAAAACTTGCTGCGCTGATACGCCGGGGCGATCTAGGACTAGATGAAGTAGCTTTCGAAGAACTGTCCCAACTGCGCGCTCGCGTAGCACGCTTTGTAGACGATCAGACAAAATGACAGATCCGGAGTGGCGTGGGCCAAGGACTGTACGACCGTGTACATAGGCTGGGTGGCCCGCCCTTCGGGTGGGTTTCTAAGAACGCGTCGAATCCCTGGCGCTTTCGACATTCTTCTTTGGACGTGTGTCTATGCGATTTCCCAAACAACAGACAACACCAGACAGAACCGCCTGCGACCTTCGGGTTATGAGCTCGACGAGCACGATTATTCTTTCCAGTAAATCGTAAGTCTCTGTCTCACAATATGAATAGCTGAAGCCTCGCGGGGCTAATTCCAGTCAAATCCGAATTTTTTTCTTGACACCTGCACAAATGTGCAGTATATTGGGATTGTGATGGAGAATGAGTCAGGATGGAGATTTATCGTGGAGTTCAACAATGAAAAGACCACCGGTGGGAGCAAGTCCGGTGGATGTGTTTCAATTCTCGAACAGTCTCACAGGGAGGTGAGAGACTCTTTGACGCTGCTGCAATTGAGAAATCAGCGGTGTCCTGATTGTGGCGGGTCGTTTGTGCAGCAGTCCGGTTGCAGGATATGTCTGTCGTGCGGCTACAGTCCTTGTGGTTGATGAGTCAAACACTTCCGTGTGAGGTTGCAATGAAAACACTGGTTCTCGAGGAGTACGGACTGCCGAAGGCGCTTATCGACAGGTGGAACGAGATGCAGGGCGAGGAACTCCTGCCGCTGCAGGAGAGAGCGATCAAAGAACACGGGCTTCTCGGTGATGAGTCGCTGATTATCAGTGCGCCGACATCATCAGGGAAAACATTCTGCGGCGAACTGGCCGCCGCTCGCGCACTCTCTGAGCGAAAGAAGACGGTATTCCTGGTTCCGCTGAAGGCTCTCGCCGAGGAGCGCTACCGCGAGTTCGCGGACAAGTATGATTCGCTCGGCATACGCACCGTTGTCTCGACCAGGGATCACAGAAATTACGATGGCAGCATTGAAAAGGGCGAATTCGATCTCGGAGTGATCATCTACGAGAAGTTCAATCAGATGCTGACCCGGAATCTCGACCTGCTCGATTCTGTCGATCTGATTGTGATCGATGAACTCCAGATGCTTGCTGACAGGAGCCGGGGAGCCGTGCTCGAGATGATTATCCTCAAGGTGCTGCGGAGTTCATATCGCTGTCGTATCGTCGGGCTTTCGGCGGTGATGAGCAACGCCGATGAACTCGCGGAGTGGATGGATGCGCGCTTGTTCGTCGAATCTCATCGCCCTGTTGAGTTGCGTCAGGGCGTGCTTCTCGATGACACTTTCTCCTACCGGTGTTTCAATTCGGGCGAAAGGGGCACGGAAGAGATGGCGCCATCGTGCGAGATGCAGGCTGTCGAGAGCCTGCTGCAGAATGTCTCGAAGCTCGCAACCGAAGGTGAGCAGGTTCTCGTGTTTCTCAAGAGCAAGAATACGTGCGTTCAACTGGCGAGTCTTCTCGCGGAGAGACTTGCGCTGACATCCTGTGATGGTGCGATCGAGGCGCTCGGCCTGAAGGAAACAACTTCTCTCAGTGAAGAACTGGTCGGCGTTCTATCGAACGGGATCGCGTTCCACCATGCTGATCTCTCGTATGATGAGAGGCGCATAGTCGAAGAGCACTATCTCTCCGGTGACATAAGAGTCATTATTGCCACCACCACGCTTTCGCTTGGGCTGAATCTCCCCGCCCAGACCGTGTTCCTCGAGACACAGAAGTTCCGCCAGGGGCTGTATACGGGCAGGCCTGTGATGGAGCCGCTGACCTGGAGCGAGTACGAGAACATGTGCGGCAGAGCCGGCAGACTCAGGTATACATCCGGGTTCGGCAGGGCGATAGTTGTCGCAGGCAGCGAACTCGAATCCGAGATGCTCTGGAAACGATATACCAACGGCAGCCCGGAAAAGCTCGTCGGTTGCCTGTTCTCGAAATCGATTGAGGATCTTGCGCTCGATCTCGTTGCATCCGGTTCTGCGACGACTCAGGAGAGTCTTACGGGAGTGCTTGAATCGGGATTCAGCGACACGCCTGACGACTTGTCGGCACGCATCGAGAGTGCGATCGAATGGCTTGCCGATAATGATCTGATCTTCGTATCTGAGAACAAATTGTGCCTGACATACTTCGGCCTGAAACTGGCGCGTCTCGGTATGTCCGCCGTCACCGCAGCCAGAATGAGAGAGGTGTTTCTCGATGATGCAGGGCATTCCGCTCTGGTATGGATGTATGTACTGGCGGACACGTGTGAAGGTCGTCGGATATACGTGAGTGCGCGCATGCGGGAGGAGGCGGAATACCATTTGTTCGCGCGGTTCAAGTCCCTGCTCGCTGGTGAAGAAAATCTTCCTGCGCAGCTTTCGGACCTGATCGAAAATCCGGGACATCTCGACAGGCAGTGTCTGACGCGTGTTCGGATTGTCCTGGCACTGCAGGACTATATCGATGGTCGCAGCATGGAGGAGATTGAAGCGAACTACAGGATTCATTGCGGCACACTGGAGAGCGTCGGCGAAACTATCGGCTGGCTGGCGGAGTGCGCTTTTTGCCTGATGGGCGCGCTTGGGATCAGCAAGCGGAGGAGAGTACTGCTCAAGAGGTTGTCTTTTGAAGTAAGATATGGATTGCCGGTCAGCACGCGGAAACTCTTTACATGTCTGAGAGGGGTCCTGTCGAGGCATGAGGTTCTGCAATTGTGGGAATGGGGCGTTTGCACCAGGGAAGCGTTCCTGAATGCCGACCGCGAGGAACTCGATAAAGTTATTGGAGAAAGGAGAGTGAAGATTGCCATGAGACATATCGCCAACAGGACGCAGGAGAAACTCAATGTCACAGGAGGAAACGAGCGATCTGAGCCCGCCTCCAGGCTGCAATTGACGGGCGCTATGGTCAGAGACAGGTACAAAGTTTTCTTCTCAGGCACACCGCTGCTGCTGACTGCGAAGAGCTTCAAGTACCTCTTCAAACTGGCTGTGCGCAAGAAGATGGACAGCGAGGGATGGATTGACAAGGAGGAACTCGAACCCGGTTTCAACCAGGCTCGTTATCTCTACAATCTCAAAAAGGAGATGGGTGGTTCCTCCCGCGACAGGGCCGAATTGATCGAGAATGACCGCAAGGGCGGTTATCGGTTGAGGTTGAACTCGGATGAAATCGATTTCGACCTGCGAAGCCTGCTGCATTCGGATGATTTCGAGATTGCGGATCTGTCTCGCGAACTGGCCGTTGCTCAGTAGTTTCAGATTGAAACGGGAAGCTGACTATGTCACTCTCGCGGAGGCGGGAGCCTATTTAACGATAACGCATTCAATGGATTCCCGCCTTCGCGGGAATGACGTTGCTTCCTTTCGCAAACATGATTACCTGCTTTTCGCGTCTTTTGGGGCAGACGAGGACGTCTGCCGCCCACAGAAGGGGTGAGGTGTGAGATCACCAAGTCGCTGGCGCTCCACATGACGACGGACATGCATGCGCCCTAAACTTGGTAATTTCACCACTTAGCCTCCGATGTGGTCTATTGCGAGCGCACAATTGGCCGATAATAAAGCAATGTAGAAGGTGACGGTCGGAGCACATCAACCAAGAGGAGCAATGGCGACAAAGAGATCGGCTGCACTCGAGAACACAGCGTATCCTGTTCTCCCGCTCCTGACTACGGTTGTTTTCCCAGGAACCGTAGCGACCCTTCATGTCAACAGAAAGCAGAGCATCAATCTGATTCGGCAGAACAGTGATCTCGATAGCGAGATAGTTCTGGTTCTTGCCAGAGAAGTGAATTCAGACGAGACTCGGTGCAGGGATCTGCACGAGATCGGGGTTATAGCGCAAATCGTCAAGATTCAGGAATCTCACAAGGACAGCTTCATTCTGACAGTCGCTGCAGAAAACAGGGTTCTCCTGAAGAAATTCGTGACGGAAGAGCCATACCACATAGCCTATGTGGAAGAGGCTGTTGAGGACTTCGGCAATCCGAATGAACAGCGCGCCATGACGAAGCGAATTGCCGACCTGACGGAGCGATTGACGAAAACCGATGATGGGTATTCACCAGAACATTGCAGCCTGTTCGATCTGTCTCGCGATGAGCCGGGATTCTATTGTGATACTGTCGCTAACCAATTGCACATTCCTCTCGAACGGAAACAGCGGGTGCTGGCCGCGCTCAGCATCACCGAACGCGCCGGGATTCTCCTCGGCATTGTCACGGAGGAGCTCCATAAGACAAGTATAGAGAGAGAACTGAAATCCAAAGTTGAGCTTTCACTCGACCGGCATGAGCGAGAGAAGTATCTGCGGCAACAGCTCACCGAGATTCGTCGCGAGTTGGGGGACGCTGATCCTGAGGAGAAGCTTATCAAGGAATACGAAAACAGGATTGGGACAATCCCGAATCTGCCCGATCATGTTCGGGAACGGGCTCTGATCGAGACCGGACGCCTGAGTATGCTCTCTTCGGCATCGGCAGAGTATGGTTCCACCAGAAACTATCTCGATCTCATTCTGAGCTTGCCGTGGAACAGGCTCGGCGCGGAGGAGAACGACGTTTCGAATATCGAAAAAACGATCTCAAAGGGATACTATGGTCACGATACGGTCAAGACCGAAGTGCTCGATTTTCTCGCAATTCGTAAGCTGACAGCCGACATTCGCACGCCGGTATTATGTCTGACCGGTCCCCTCGGAACCGGGAAGACTTCTCTTGCGGAGCTTATAGCAAAAGCTCTCAACAGGGAATTCGTGAATATCAATGTTGCCGGTATGACATCGGTGGAGGAAATCAGAGGTAGAAACAGGACGTTTATCGGAGCTGCTCCGGGTAAAATCATTCGAGCTTTCTCCAAGCTAAAGACCTGCAATCCGGTTGTTGTTATTGATGATCTCGACAAGCTCTCCGAGAACAAGCTCGGGTATGGTCTTCCACTGCTGTTCGTGGAGATAATCGATCCAAGGCAGAACAAATGTTTCTTCGATGAATATCTCGGTCTCCCGTTCGACCTGTCGGAGGCGATTTTCATCGTGACTGTGGAATCACTCGACTCGATCCCGGACACGCTGGCTGAACGGATGGAGGTGATCGAGTCAGCGGGATATATTGAGGCGGAGAAGACCGCGATCGCTCGGAATTTCATCTTGCCGAAACTCATAAAACGGCACAAACTGTCGGCTTCCGACCTGAAAATCTCCCTTAATGCGATCAAAAAGATCGTACGTAATTATACTCTCGAATCAGGCATTCAGGGGCTTAAACGAGAGTTTGAAGTCCTCTGCCGAAAGTGTGTCAGGCAGAAAGCGTCATCGGGCAGAGTCTCATGGAAGATTACCGAGCGAAACCTGGAACGTTACCTCGGAGCCCCGATATTCATACCCGAAGTTGCCGAGGTTCAGCCTGAAGTCGGCGTCGCGACCGGGTTGGCCTGGACCGGATCAGGTGGAGACCTGATGCTTGTCGAGGGACTCAGGATGCCCGGCGCGGGAAATGTCTTCACGACAGGATCACTTGGCGATGTGATGCGCGAATCTATTCAGGCGGCGCATTCGTATATTCGCTCAAAGGCGGATCTTCTCGGAATCGATCACTCCGATTTTGCCAACTACGATGTGCACATACATTTCCCATCGGGCAGCATACCGAAAGACGGCCCGTCGGCAGGCTTGGCTGTCTCAATCGTCATAGCGTCTGTGATGTCCGACTGCCCAATCAGAAATGACATAGCTATGACCGGTGAGGTGTCTCTGCGTGGCAAGGTGCTGCCCGTATCCGGAATCAGGGAGAAGATCGCCGCGGCTCACAGGGCGGGCATATATGGAATCGTCCTGCCTTCAGGAAACGAGAAAGATATCAAGACGCTTCCAAGCCAGCTCTGCGATGAGATCGAGTTCATTCTCGTCGATACTGTCGAAGATGTTTTCGAACATACGCTTCTCGACTTCGATCCCAAAATCCTGTCATTGCAGCAACTGGTTCAGAACGAGATCGTCAAGGTGACGAAGAACCTCCAGAAGCAGACGCAGTTGGGCAGGGGGCGCGCCGTCGTGAAGAAGAAGCGTACCACAGCAAAGCGCACCAGAAAACGGTAGTTCGTCACCAGTTCAAGTCTCATTTGTCCCGAATCGATAGTAGTATCCTACGAGCTTTTCCACCATTCCAGCCAAATTCCAACCAAATAGTGTCTTGACAAGAAGCGGGCAACAGGCTTAATTGCTTTTGAGGCTTACCCTACAAACCATAGAGGATGTCTCGCCAGTTTGAAGCACATGTGGGAGCCTTGCGCTCTTGCCGGGCAGTGCTAAATTGATTTTGAATGAAAACCTTTAGCAGTTGGAGGAAAGATGCATAGGAAGCATTTTACCTTGGGTGTATGTCTGGCTGTGGTGCTGCTTCTCACAGGATCGGCGTTCGCGCAGGATACTGGCGTTCTGGACACCGTCCGCTACGTACCGGAGAGTTCGACGTGGACGATCAATTCCGCAGGAGATTCGCTCTTCTCTTTCGAGTTCTTCGGCTGGACGGACCAGAGTATTACAGCTTTTTCGCTTGGTTTCAAAATCCCAACGAGCACCGGTGGCGGCACTGGCCATGATGACTCGCTGATAGTGGTTGACACATTTAATTACACTATGTCGACGGCCTTTCCGGTAGATTGGGCATTTAGCGCGGTGGATTCAGCGAGTTACCCAGGGGCGCGGCACAGCGAGTACAATGGCTGCCTGCTCGGACGGATCTCTCCGTTCTTCCCTCCGAATACGTCATCGAAGATTGGCGATTTCTTTATCAAGATTCCTGATCCCACCTTGCTGCCGTGTGAGTTTGACATAACTGTCGACTCGGTCTTTTTCCCGCCTGCTGGGGTTTTCAAGTTCTCTCCCTCTCCCGGCTCCGGCTTCGCGCCGCAATATGTAGGCGCGACAATTCACGTGGTCAACAACATCTGTACTCCTGAACCTACGATTGGCCTCGATCCGACAAGCTTCACTTTTGAAGCCGTGGCCGGAGAGGCAGATCCGGACGTGCAGGTGCTAAGCGTGCAAAATGTCGGAGAGGGGACGCTCAACTGGACTGCCGCGAATACTCAGCCGTGGCTAACACTTAGCCCCAACTCCGGTGTTGATGACGAACCGTGTTCTTTGTATGTGAGTGTCGCCGGGCTTGCTGCAGGCTTGTACGAGGATACGATCACCGTTTCCGATCCTGCCGCCACGAATTCGCCGCAACTTGCAGTGGTCAATTTCGAGGTGATTATTCCGCCACCGATCATAGAACTCGTCCCGGACGATTTCCAGTTCCTGGCGCAGCAGGACTCGGCAAATCCGGCTCCGCAAAGCATGCAGATAAGCGATATTGGCGCCGGAACACTGGAGTGGACAGCATCGAATTCCGAGTCGTGGCTTACGCTTTCGGCGTATGGCGGTGGACCCGGCGATGTGATAGATCTGAATGTGGACATCACTGGCATGTCGTTCGGAGTCTACTACGATCAGATCATCGTCTCGGATCCGAATGCGTCGAATTCTCCGCAAATCGCCACAGTCGAACTGACGATTGTATCCGTTTTCCCGATCATTGAACTCGATCCAGACAGTTTCTTCGTTGTCGCGTCGGCCACTCAGGAACCGTACAATCGCCAGATGTCAATAACCAATGTGGGCGGAGACTGGCTGAGGTACACGATAACATCCGCGCAGGGCACGATGTCGTTCATTCCTGATGTGGATTCCGTGATTTCGGGCGAGACAGCTACGATTGAGATTATTTTCAATACTGCTTCTCTCGGGTTTGGGCTGAACTACGACAACATTGAGGTGTCATCACCGACAGCCCCGAATTCGCCGCAGATCATCCCGGTTACCATTTGGAAAATGGAGTCACCTCCTATCCTCGTGGTGAATCCCGATCAGATGACGTTTGACGTATACGAATGTTACAATCATCCAAATCCACCTACCAAACTGATCTCGGTACAAAACGCAGGGGCGGAATTCCTGAACTGGACCGCATACTGGGATGCCTCGTGGCTGATTCTGACGCCGAGTTCCGCTGAGAATAGCGGGACCATTTTCACGACCGTCGATGTGACAGGCCTCGCGACCGGCACGTATGTCGATACTGTAGTGATTGTCGCCGAACTCTCCATCAATCCACCGGAATCAGTAGAAGTCATCCTGAACGTAGCCGAGCAGACTGATCCGCCGATCATCCTGGTGACGCAGACTCACTACGAATTCATCTTCAAGCATTCACAGGTCGGCACGAGTGAGCAACCACTGACGATCCTGAACACCGCCAGCGGTTGTATGGACTGGTATCTAACTGAGAGCACGACCTGGCTCGACATTGAGCCCGATGCTGGTGAAGTCCCGGATTTGGCGTGGGTCGGTGTTAATGGTTTCGGCTTGCCGCTCGGCAAGACATCGACAAGCTTCTTCGTCAATTCCGATGAGGCCACCAACAGCCCGATCGAGGTCACGGTCGATCTCTATATCTGGACCTTCGGCGATGCTAATTGCGACGGAATTGTCGACATTGATGACGTTGTCTATGATCTGAAATACATTTTCCAAGGGGGGCCGGAACCGTGTCCCGGTGTCTGGGTGGGCGATGTAGACTGCTCGCATACTGTCGACATCGATGATGTCACGTACCTTCTGGCCTATATTTTCCAGGGTGGCCCACCGCCCTGTGATTGGGATCCTGAGCCGCCTCTCACATCTGCTGTTCACACGTTCCAGGACGAGGTTGTGAAATAACAGGACACGCATTTGCGAATCAATGCGCCCGGGCGATATTCATGCCCGGGCGCTTCTGTATTTGATGTATCGGCATCATCCGGACTTTGGGAAGATAGAGGAACTCAGGACAATTCGCCTGTCCTTTTGCATGTTCAAGTTTTTTGTTGCATCTGGCGCCATTCGTCATATCATATTTTGTTTGAAACAAGCTTGCAGGGCGAAAGCATGTGGCCTTGCGCTGCTGAGAAATCAGCAGGTTCTACTCGCCGTTTTGGTACGAATCGCTTTTCGTCCTCGGCATGAGGACTGACAATTCAGGTTGTTGTATTATGTACTCACGAGTGGTAATTCTGATTCTGTTGGTATTGATCCTGGTAAGGCGCGGCAGGTGCAACAATCATCGCGGGGGATGGATCGATGAATAGTCTTCCTGTCTGGCTCGGGTCGATACTCTCTGCGCTTATGATAATCGCTATCTTCGCATTCTCCGACCGCTTCAGCCGATACGGGCTTGCGGGGTGGAAAACGGCGCTCTTCGGCATGGTGCTCGTGTTTCTCGCATTCATTTCCCGCGCGGTGATGTCTTTACCTAATTTTGCTGAACTGTTTGTCCCCGGAACGCCGGAATTCGTCGCACAGATATCCGATATCGTGGTTGTCATCGGCGCAGTAGTAGTAGCGATGGCGGTGTTCGTGGCCGTGAGGCGACTTGCGATCACGCAGGACTCTGAGCAGAAACGCGAATCGCAGTTGCAGTTCCTCGACAACCTGAAGAACATCATATTCGAGCCGTATTCACTCGTCGAGGTCCTCAATTTCTCGCTGAATGAGATTTCGCAGACGCTCGATGATTGCTCCAGCGCGATTTTCATTTTCAATGCTTCACGCAGAGAGCTCTATCTTACATCATCGGTGAAACTTGATCAGACGCTGGAATCTACTCTGGAGAGAATCACGCTCGGCAATGATATTTTCTCTCGCACACAGAAGACATCGCGTTCTCATGCCGTTGGACGGCTCTCGCAATCGGACAAAGCTACCCAGAGTCTCTTTGGCGGCGGGCAGGTTGACTCGGTTCTCGCTGCTCCTCTGATGTCCAGAAACGGCTGCGTCGGGGTTGTCGCGATTTTTTCCGATCTGCCGTATCAGTTCACTCGTCGCGAGTCTGAAATGGTCAACTCGGCGGCCAATCTCCTGGGGCCGGTGGTCGCGTCGTTCCGGATGGAGCGGGAAATCAGGAAACTGAACGAACGTATCGCTGTGAGCGCAGAGGAGCGCAGCAGCCTGTTCAGCGTCATATCTTCGCTGAACGGCAAAATGTCGGCGTCGGACAACCTTGGCATTCTTCTGGAGTACGCCGAAAGCGTTCTCCAGAGCGATGGTCTTGTGTTAGCCGAGAGCGCCGGCGATTCAGTGTGGAAGATCACTAAGGCAACGGATGATTCGCCATTTGACGGTGATATTCCGCGCGATTTCAGCAGACATCTCGACAACGCTGTGAAGAACCGCAAGCCTCTGATGATCAAAACCGGCGCCAGGGATCGGCGTGAGTCATCGAGGTTCCTCATATTCCCGATCGAGACCCCTGCGGATCTGCGCGCTGTTCTCGTCGCGTCTGTTTCGACCGGTCACGACACATTCTCGCAGGACCAGATCGCTGCCATGCAGCTCCAGCTAAAGCTGGTTGGCATGCTGTTATCCCGAACGAGCGTCATGATTGACGAGGATTCTTCCGTAATGGCGGGGGCGGCATCAGCATTCAGACTGCTGATGGCTGCCTCGACCGCGTCACAGCTTGGCGAAGCTGCGGGATCTGCGGTGGCGGCTCTGATGCAGGAGTATGATGCCGGGATGATGCTCGCATACGAGGACGGAAAAAACTACCTCCGTTTCGTTTCGTCATTCGGTTATCAGGGCATGAGGACATCCGGTCACCGGCTGGATTCGTCCAAAGGTCCGTGGGGGAAGTTGAAAGCCGACGTTACCGACATGCTTCTTACTGAGAGACGTCAGATCGAAGATGTCTTTTTGACCCTGGCTGGAGATGATCTCGCCTGGTTCATGGAGAGAAGCGATGAGAAAAGGCTTCCCGAGTATTGCCGCGTTGTGCAGCTTTTCTGCGGCGAGGAGAGAATCGGATGCCTTTATCTGGAGGGATCAGATGAACTTCCATCGGAGCAATCCGGATCGTCACACGAGCAGGTGCTGTTTGATCTGATCGGTTTCCGAATGCGTGAGATGCTGATCGCAGGCGCCGGTGGAGATGTTTTCGGTGCGCTTCAGGCGAGAGAAGCCGGGGACAGCCTCAACCAGGTGAACAATATTCTTACCGGCATAATCGGCAAGGCTCAGTTGCTCAGCTTCGGCCTCAACAGCGAAGAGTTCCAGGATAAGGGCGGCGTTCTCCGCAACCTCGATCTTGTCGCTGACGAGGCTTTCCAGGCGGGCGAATTGATAAAGCAAATCCAGTTATCCATGCGTGAGGAAACATCTCACGAAGAAAAGCAAACGCGCCCCGATCTGGCGAATGTACTGCAGAAAGTGGCAATCACTCGATACGGTGGTGATCCGAATCTTCACTATCTTAGAGAGGATCCGAGCGTTGTGTTTGAGGCTGTGCTCGAACCGGGCCACGATGTTAATGGAGTCGATCGTGAACTCGAAGAACTTGTTGCTGAAGCGATTCAGTTTGTGTGGGATGAATTCGATATCGATGACAAGGCATATGTCGAAATCCGCGATAAGAAATCTCACTGCTATATACTAATCAGTGATCGCGCGGTGCAGGATGATTGGGTTGACCCGGAACGGATGACGTTCAGGAAGGTCGGATTGCATCCGCAGCTTTCGCAACTCGGCTCGGTAGCTGATCCGCTTGAACTTCCGGTGGCATTCTGTGAGCAGAGGCTTGAGGATGGCTCCCGGGTTCTCTGTCTCAGATTCGACCGTGATTCCCAGGTTCGAAAAACTGCTTCGGAATCGTTCGATATCCTGGCGATCGACGACCAGGAAATAATCAGGGAACTTCTGACCGGTATGCTGGAACAGCTCGGGTATAACGTGACGGTTTGCTCCAGCGGTACTGCCGGTATCGAGGCGTTTGAGCGCGACGAATATGATCTGGTCATAACCGATATCGGTCTCCCTGACATCGATGGCTGGCAGGTGGCAGAGACGATCAAGCGTCGGGATCCTAACATCCCGATCATAATGATTACGGGGTGGGGGCTTGGTCGTGAAACCGAAAGAGCAAACCGACTCGGCATCGAACACATACTCCCAAAACCGTTTCGACTTGAAAACCTAAGCGAGCTGATTGAGGATATCAGGTCGCGCAGGGCGTCTGCCTGACGTTTCACCCGGAAACGGCGAGTCATTCCAAAACCATACCGTGTGTCTCTGTAATTCGTTGCCACATAATATGGTAGCAACGATATATGCGTTTAAGTCTCCACATCCGCCGCCGATACTAAATGCAAGAGCTATGGAGAAGAAAACCGCCACAATCGACATCAGCGCGTTCCTCGACAAGGCAGGAGACGCTTTCGCTCTGCCACAAGTTCTGGTCGAAATCCTCCGGATAGTCGACAGCGAGCAGGCATCAGCAGACGATCTCGCAGAAATAATAATGCACGATCCGAGCCTCACGGCTCGTTTGCTGAAGATGGCTAACTCAAGCTACTACTGGCGTGGTGAGGAGGTAAGGACTGTAAACCAGGCTGTCATAAAGCTCGGATCGTCAATGGTGAAATGTCTGGCGCTGTCCGCATCTGTCTTCCAGCCTGATGACGGCTTGGAAGAGGACGGCTTCGATATACGTGATCTGTACAGCCATTTTCTTGGGACCGCAATCGCTGCGAGGTTCATAGCTGAAGAAGTCGGATTCAAGGAGCCGGAGGAAGCTTTCGTAGCCGGTCTCCTGCACGACCTCGGTCATATCCTGCTGCTGAAGGTTATGCCTGATCGGCACGTAGCGCTGTTGAGAGATTATCTATACGATGAAAATCTGCCGGAGCATGAGCGTGAACTGTATGGAACTGACCATGCCGAACTCGGGAAGGGAATCGCCGAGTCGTGGAATCTGCCAACCGGCTTCGCCAGCGCGCTGGAGAAGCACCACAGAAGATTGAACCAGGAACAGATCGACAGCCTTGAAGGATTAGACCTGATCGTGGCCGTGGCAGACCATGTCAGTGGCGCAGTGCATAGCCATAGCAATCGAAATGTCGAGCGTCGTCTCGAAATATCAGCGATGCTTACCAAAGCACTCAAGGTGAGCGACGGGTTTATAAGCCGGGTGAGCGCGAAACTGCTCAGCGAGATTGCAAACGCCGCCGAGTTTCTCAGCATCGACATAGGTGATCCAATGGCGATCATTCAGCGTGCCAACTCGCAGCTCTTCGAGAGTTACGCTACAATCGAGAGTCTCTTCAAGGAGAGGCAGGATCTCTCGAGGCGGATCATCGAGGAGGAACATAGAATCGGTGCCATGCGGTCCAGGGACATCGCGATTGCGACTCTCTCACATTACATCAATAATGCAGCCACTATCATATCAGGGCGTACCCAACTGCTCGAGATGATGGTGAAATCCGACAAATTGCAGGACCCTGAAGGCAAGCTCGGTGAAACGCTCACGGTGATCGATACTTCATTGATGAAGATCATGGCGGTCCTGACAGAACTAAAGGCTCTCGGCAACCTTGAAAATGTCGAGTTCTACAACGATTCTGATGCGATCAACATCGATAAGAACATCCATCGCCGAATGGGAAAGATGGGAGTCACGTTTAACGCTATTGATAACAAACCTGTTTTGACCGAGAGAGATATCGTAAGCGAATAGCCTGATCTCTCAGATTTCACTCTCACATCAATTCACTTCCTGACTTACTGACACCGTGTTTGCAACAATGCTGTGTATTTCCGGACTTGGAAACGTTTCTTGACTTCGAGCGTGATTAGACACAACTTGGAGCAGGTCAGCCAACGGTGTCTCTGAGTGCTGACTCATATGAGTAGGGAGGTGTCCTCGACACCTGCCGCCGGAGCTTTTATTGATCGGGAATGAGTTAAGTTTTGCTATAATCATTACTTGGGAGGTTTCGCATGAAGCTGACGACCAATTACCGAGCAACAGAGTCTCCCGAATCGGAGCTTCTGGTAACTCACGCATGGGAGGAAAAACTCACAAAAAATGCCCACCTCAAAGATCTGGATGTCTTGCTCGATGGGCACATCTCGAACCTGTTCAGTCTGGATCAATTCGAGGGGAAGAAAAACAGCACTGTCAGGATACTGCCTAAGAACGCGATTCCGTCGGCGAAAATTCTCATCGTCGGGCTTGGTAAGAAATCTGATTTCAAGCCGGATGTGATCCGTGAATATGGCGGGACGATCGGTAAGTCTCTCGCTGATCTTAAGGCGAAATCGGCGACTGTTATGCTGCCTGAATTACAAGCATCCGTGATGCCGTCGGTGCAGATCGGACAGTTTGTCACCGAAGGCATACTCCTCGGATCGTATGTGATGACGGAGTACAAATCTGAGCCGAAGGAGATCGTGCTGCCGCAAGAGTTGTGTCTCAGCCCGTTCAGGAAAGCCGCAGTAGCGCCAACGGACAAGGGCAGAGTCGTGGGTGAGGTGACAGCATGGGCGCAGAACAAAGTAAGAGAACTCGTATCTCACCCTGCTGCTAATCTGACTCCTGCAAGGCTGGCGGAGTATGCCGAGCAGTTCGCATCGGATTACGGCTTCAAGTGCAAGGTGCTCGGATTATCAGACATTAAGAAGTTGAAGCTCGGATGCCTCCTGGCAGTGAACGCCGGTTCGGATCTGCCGCCCAAATTCATTATTCTCGAACACAAGGGGCCAAAGGCCGGGCCTCGCAAAGTTTGTATCGTAGGCAAGGGCATCACTTTTGATTCCGGCGGGTATTCGTTGAAAGCAGCTCAGAACATGGTAGACATGAAGGGTGACATGGCCGGTTCGGCCTGCGTTCTCGCTTCAATATCTGCGGCTGCGAGGTTGAAACTGCCAGTTCATGTGATAGGCATAATTCCAACTACCGAGAACCTCGTTTCAGGCAAGGGATACAAGCCGGGAGACATTCTGACTTCGTACAACGGCAAGACGATCGAGGTTACCAATACCGATGCCGAGGGCAGACTGATACTGGCTGATGGCCTCGGGTATGCCGTAGACAAGTTCGAACCTGACGCGCTACTCGACATCGCAACTCTGACCGGCGCAGCCCAGATTGCGCTCGGATACTCCGGCGCCGGTATGTTCGCAAACGATGATCGTCTCGCAGCGAGGATCGAGGCTGCCGCAGTTGCCAGCAATGAGCGCGTCTGGAGAATGCCGCTCTGGGATGATTATCAGAAATACATCGAGGCCGACCTTGCCGACATCAAGAATTCGGCTGGCAAGATCGGTTCATTCTGCACGTCAGCCGCATTTCTCTCGAATTTCGTCGGCAAGACGAAATGGGCGCACATCGATATTGCCGGAATGGATGTGGACGTAAAGGGTGGAAGCTATATCAAGAAAGGTTCATCAGGAGTCGGAGCACGTCTGCTGATAGAGTTCCTCAGGCAGTGGAAATGAGTCGCAACTGCCGCAATTAAGCATAAATCAAAGCGCCGTCGAGATTGGCAGCGCTTGAGAGGTTGTCCCAAAAGATCCGAAAAGCAGGTAATCATGTTTGCGAAAGAAAATAGCGTCATTCCCGCGCAGGCGGGAATCTATTGAATGCGTTGATGTTAAATAGGCTCCCGTGGTATCCTGAGCAAAGCGAAGGGCCTTCGCGGGAGAGACAGAGTCAGCTTACCGCTTGAGTTAATCAGGACTTTTGGGACAACCTCTTGACTATTGCTTGTTCAACTACTTACTCCACGCTGGAAATGCATCGGAGCCGGGTCCCGAGATCAGTTTTGCGCCTGTGCCGTCGAAGTTGACAGTGTAAATCGCGCCATTAAGCGTACCGAAAGCGAGCTTTTTTGAATTTGGCGACCATGCCGGTGGCGATCCCGCCAGTGTCTCTCCGAGACTCGGTTTATGTATCAGCTTTTTACCGGTTAGATCGGGCTTGATGGTATAGAGTCCCGGATTCGACAAATCCGACGACACGTACGATATCCAGTTGCCGTCAGGAGACCATGAGGGCGCGCTGCCGCCAGAGAGCTTCCGCGCGCGTTCTATGAGCTGCGCTGCGGATTCGGTTATCTCCGAGGAGCTTGTTACGACGATTCCAATCGGAGACACGCTCTTGCCATCAAACGACGCGAGCATAAACGCCACCCGCTTGCCATCGGGCGAAAGGCTGGGCGACATCGCAAACAAAGTGTTTTCGCCTCTCGGGAGCTTCAGGCTCGATATGACTCTTGTAGCTTTGTCGTAGAACCCGATTCTGTATTCCGGCCAGACTGCGTTGGCAGTCACCGCGTTTACGTCATAGGTGAACACGATCTTTGAACCATCGACGGACCAGTCGGGCGATTGCGCTCCGAGAGTCTCGGTGAACCCTTCCCAGAAGTTGTTGGTCGAGTCGAGAAAAGCAAAAAAGAGATCATAGACATTGTGTTGTCCGCCGCCGCCATCAGGATACTTGAGCGAAAGGTTGCCGGTGCGCGCAAAAGCAAGCATCTTTCCGTCCGGGCTCCAGGATATTTTACCCTTGGCGTTCTGAATTCCTCCCACTAACGGGTGTTGATTGCTGCCATCGGTGCTCATCAGCCAGATATCGCCGTTCCGAATGAACGCGATTTTGCCGTCGCCGGCAACCTGGCCGAGCGCGCTGGATGCGATCACCATAAGGCTAATAAACAGAATACAGGTCTTCACGTGCGAGATGGACATGTTATTTCCTCTTGTGAATTCGGTTTGCTGTCCAGATTCTTCCTGTTCTACACAAACGCGCTCTCGCGGTTGCACAAATCATCAAGCAGGACTATACAAAATGCCGGGCCAGGTGTCAAATCGTTTGGATCAGAATGTGAAATATCGTCTGATCGTGAGTGTCGCTCTCGGTCCCGAGAAATCGAACTGTACCGGATCGCCTGTCTCTGAATCGACCAGGTAGAGCTCAGACGTGGCTGACAGTCTTTTGTCAAACTTGTCGAATTTGAGCCAGAGATACCTGGCGTCGAACGCAAGCGTGAAACCGTACGGGACAGGATATTCAAAACCTGCTGAAAGATGGAATCCAGGGCCGGAGCCTTTCAGAGCGCCCTCGAGTTGAAATTTCTCTTTTGTCTCCTTGTCGGTTAGACTGAATCCCTCCCACAAGTTCCAATATCCAGCGTAGTATCCGAGACCACCACCTGCTCTGATAGACATTCCTTTGGATTTTATAAACGGCTCAGGAGCGTTCAGCAGGAAATACTGGTAGTCAAGATAGACGCCCCGGACATTGATCTGGCTGCGCAATTCGAGATCGTGATTATACTCCGACAATCCAACTCCGAGATCATTGTAGGTTATGAAATCGCCCCGGTTGTTTGATCCGACTGTCAACCAATAGTCGAAGCCAAACGTCAGCATTCCCCGCTTGACTACAAGGCCAAATCCACCATTGAAGCTCGTAATTCGATAGATTCCCGACAGTGCGGTTGTCCCTGACGAACTCGAGTATTTGACGTGGCGATTTGTCTCGATGGCGAATCGATTGTAACCATCAGGATTGACCTTACCGTATGAAATGCCAAAAAACGGTATGATCTGCAGCTTCGGTTTTTTCGATTCCGCATTGGCTAACCACTCGTCGACCATTTCCTGTTCGGTCTCCGCTCTCAGTGTGAAGGGCAACAGCAGCATCGTGACGAGCAGGATTCCGAATATCACTAGACGTTCTTTGCCGGTCATCTCACCTCCCAATTGAATAATAGAATCGCTATTCAAGTTATCGGACGATCTGCTTTGAGGTTAAGCGTTCGCGGCTGGCGGCAGGTATGTTTCTGATCGAAACAAAAACAAGAGCCGCCTGAGTGGCGACTCTTGTTGATTCGTTGATTGATGAAATCGAGTTTAGTCTGCAGGGGTCTCGACGTAGTCCATCTCGGCCATATGCTTGTACATCTTGAATCTCATGTTGACGTCCTCCTGAGCCATCTTCAGGAGATATGCGGCGCGTTCAGGATCGATTTTACGAAGAGACGTGAACCTGGTTTCGGCGTAAGCGTATTCTTCGTACGGAATCGTCGGCACCTTGCTGTCGAGCAGGAACGGACGTTTGCCCTGCTTGATCAAGTCGGGATTAAATCTGAACAGGATCCAGTGCCCCGACTTGACAGCACGTTTCTGTGCATCAGTGCCTTTCGTCATGTCGATCCCATGCGCGATGCAGTGTGAGTACGCGATGATGATCGACGGACCATCGTACGCCTCGGCTTCGACAATTGCCTTCACAGCCTGCGTCGGATGCGACCCTATGGCGATTCGCGCGACGTAGACATTGCCATACGACGCCATCAGCATTCCGAGGTCTTTCTTCGGCAGCGGTTTGCCTGCGGCTGCAAACTGAGCTATTGCGCCGAGAGGAGTCGCCTTCGACATCTGGCCGCCGGTGTTGGAATAGACCTCCGTATCGAGCACGAGGATGTTGACATTCTTACCGGACGCCATCACATGATCGAGACCGCCGTAGCCTATGTCGTATGCCCAGCCATCGCCGCCGAACGCCCAGACCGATTTCTTGACCAGGTAGTCGGCAATCGGCAGCAGTCGCTGCGACTTCGCATCTGACCTGGTCTTGAGCGCATCCTTGAGCTTTTCTACCTCGAGTCGCAGAGCTTCAATTCCGAGTTGTGTCGACTGGTCGGCGTTGATAATCTCGTTGGCCTTGTCTGGGAACAGTTCTCTGAGCAGCTCGGAGGCGAACTCAGAGAGCTTGTCGACGGTCAATCTCATTCCGAATGCGAACTCGGCATTGTCCTCGAAGAGCGAGTTGGACCAGGTCGGCCCGCGTCCGTCATCACGCACACAGTACGGAGTTGTCGGAAGATTGCCGCCGTAGATCGACGAACATCCCGTGGCATTTCCAACCATCAGCCTGTCGCCGAAGAGCTGGGTCAGAAGCTTGACATATGGCGTCTCACCGCATCCTGCGCATGCGCCGGAGTACTCGAAAAGCGGCCTGATGAATTGGCTGCCCTTGATCGTTGCCGGATTGAACAGCGAGAGATCGGTCTCGGGAATTTTCAGGAAGAAGTTGTAGTTCTCTCGTTCCGGTTCGCGCAACGGAGCTTGCGATTCCATCCGCAGTGCCTTCTCCTCGGTGCGATTACCCTGCTCATCTTTCACATGTGCCGGACAGAAATGAACGCACAAATTGCATCCGGTGCAGTCTTCAGGGGCGACCTGTATCGTGTACTTAAGACCATCGAATCCCTTTCCGCGAGCATCAGCAGACTTGAATGTCGATGGGGCGCCATCAATATGCTCAGGCTTGTAAGCCTTCATCCTGATCGCAGCATGGGGGCAGATCAGCACACACTGGCCACACTGCGTGCAGGTCTCTTTATCCCAGACAGGGATATCGACTGCGATATTTCTTTTCTCATACTGCGTGGTTGCCAGCGGGAACGTGCCATCGTCGGGCATCCACGAAACAGGAATCTCATCGCCTCTGTTCTGGATCATTTTCTTGACGACCGTCCTGACATACTCAGGAGCATCATCCGGGACGACAGGAGGCATGTGTACCGTGCTGGTCGGTTTTTCGGGAATCTCGACCTGCTCGATATGTTCGAGCGCGGCGTCGACTGCGTCGAAGTTCATCTTGACCACATTCTCGCCCTTACGGCCGTAAGTCTTCCTGATGGCGTCCTTGATCGCATCCACAGCCTTGTCCTTCGGGAGAATGCCCGAGATGACAAAAAACGCGGTCTGCATAATCATATTTATCCGAGCGCCCAATCCAAGCTTCTTTGCCAGGCCGATTCCGTCGATGACATAGAACTTGACCTTCTTGTTTATGATTGACTCCTGCACTTCTACCGGCAGAGTGTCCCAGACCTTATCTTTGTTGTGTGGGCTCGCCAGAAGGAACGTACCGCCCTCGACGATATTGTAGAGCATGTCGAACTTCTCAAGGAATGTGATGTTGTGACACGCTACGAAATTCGCTCGGTCGATCAGATACGGGCTGCGGATAGGATACTTTCCGAATCTGACATGCGAGATCGTCACCGCTCCGGCTTTCTTGGAGTCGTATACGAAGTAACCCTGTGCATAATTGTCCGTGTTATCGCCGATGATCTTGATCGAGTTCTTGTTCGCGCCGACTGTGCCGTCCGCGCCGAGGCCGTAAAACATGCCCTGAAACACGTCATCACCGGTGACCGAGAACGACGGGTCGAATTCGAGGCTCATGTGCGTGACGTCGTCGTTGATGGCAACACTGAAGTGATTCTTCGGCGCGTCTTTCTTCATGTTATCGAGGACAGACTTGGCATGTGCGGAGTTGAACTCTTTGGATCCGAGACCGTATCTGCCGCCATAGATTTCCGGCATCTTGTCGAACGGCGCCTTACCTGCAGACATTGCCTCACTCAGAGCTGTGTAAATATCCGTGTAAAGAGGCTCGCCGACAGCGCCCGGCTCTTTTGTCCTGTCGAGCACGGTGATTCGCTTGACTGTCGCGGGAAGAGCCGATGCAAAGGCTTCGACAGAAAACGGCCTGTAGAGCCTGACCTTGATCATACCGACAGATTCGCCTTTTCCAACGAGATAGTCGACCAGTTCGTGGACAGTTTCCGCGCCTGATCCCATGATAACGACGACATGCTCTGCATCCGGTGCGCCGAAGTAATCGAAGAGCTTGTACTGTCTGCCGACGATCTTGCCGAACTTGTCCATATACTTCTGGACAATGTCGGGAGTTGCGGAGTAATACCTGTTTATGGTCTCGCGCGCTTGGAAGAAAACGTCGGGATTTTGCGACGATCCCTTGAGCGTCGGCCTGTCCGGAGAGAGCGCCCTCGCGCGGTGGGCTGTGATGAGGTTATCAGGAATCATCTCACGCATGTCGTCGAACGTAATTTCCTCGACTTTCTGCAATTCGGATGAAGTCCTGAACCCATCGAAGAAATGCACGAACGGCACCCGGCTATCGAGAGCGGCGGCCTGTGCAATCAGCGCCATGTCAGAGACTTCCTGCACCGAGCCGGAAGCGATAAGTCCAAATCCGGTGCTCCTGACAGCCATAACGTCGGAATGATCGCCGAAGATCGAGAGCGCATGCGAAGCGACTGCTCGTGCTGAGACATGGAATACTGTCGGCGTCAATTCACCAGCTATCTTGAACATGTTCGGAATCATCAGCAGCAGTCCCTGCGACGCTGTGAACGTGCTCGTGAGCGCGCCCGTCGTCAGCGCGCCGTGGACTGCGCCCGATGCTCCGCCTTCCGACTGCAATTCTGAGATCACAGGGATCGTGCCCCAGATGTTCTTTTCCCCTGCAGCCGATTTGGCGTCCGCGATCTCGCCCATCGATGACGACGGTGTGATCGGATAGATCGCGCAGACTTCATTGGTAGCGTGGGCGACATAGGACGCAGCCATATTGCCGTCGATGCTGATCATTCTGCGCTTCTTTTCTTTATCCGGCGAGGACTTTTTTTCCTCAGCCTTGGTTCGCTTCAAAGAAGCAGTTTCCTGTGCCATGATGTATCTCCTTACTCGAATAAATGCACACGATTGCTTGAAATGTATTCTATTCTAATTTCGGAATCAAGCCTGTTCTCACGACTCCCTCCGGAAATCGAGAGAGCTAAAGCATTACTATATTTTCGGCAGCGTTATGTCGGTCTGTGCCTGGTATTTTCCTTTCTTATCCTTGTACGACATTTCGCATTGTTCGTCCGCCTGAAGGAATATCAACTGAGCAATTCCTTCGTTCGCATATATCTTCGCCGGAAGCGGAGTCGTGTTCGACACCTCGAGCGTTGCGAACCCCTCCCATTCCGGCTCAAACGGGGTCACGTTTACGATGATGCCGCAGCGAGCATACGTCGACTTGCCGAGGCATATGGTGAGTATATCTCGAGGTATCCTGAAATACTCCACAGTCCTTGCCAGCGCAAAGGAATTCGGCGGTATCAGGATCGAGTCCGCCTTGACGTCTGCAAACAGTGTGTCCGAGAAATTTTTCGGATCGATAATGTCCGAATTGATGTTCGTGAATATCTTGAATTCATCCGCTATCCGCATGTCGTAGCCATAAGATGACACGCCAAATGATATTATATTCTCTCTTACTCGCGCTTCGGAAAACGGTTCTATCATCCGATGTTCCTCGGCCATTTTTGTGATCCAGCGGTCCGACTTAATTGGCATTATTACTCCTCAACTGCAGTTACCCATTCCAACTAAACTTGTTACGTGGCCTGCCGAACTCTGGCTGGTTATGAAGGCAGTTCTTTTTCCCAGGCGACGAGATCCGCAATAGTATGCCCTTCGAAGACTTCGAGTATTCTCTCCTGGGTGATCTTCAGGAGCATTCTGACCGAGCAGTTGTTGGACTTCTTACAAGTTTCCTCATCCTCAAGGCATTTCGCGATGAAGTACGGCCCCTGAATTGATTCGAGGACTTCAATGACTGTCAGCTTGTCAGCCGCCTTGTTGAGAGAAAAACCGCCCTTGACGCCTCTGTGCGACTTGATCAAACCTGACTTCGACAGATTCTGAAATATCTTGGCGAGGAACTTCTCCGGAACCTGCTGCTGCTCAGATATTTCTGACAAGGGCGTGACCTTACCGTACGGCTGGCCTGCAAGGTAGATGATGCCGTGCAGCCCGTAACTTTCTGCCTTGGTGAACTGCATAAACGACCTCGACTCTGAAGCTGCTTACGCTTGTTGCGTCACAGTGCTCACAAGCGCTCGCATGGACCTGTCTTTATGCACTTACCGCTTGCGCGGCAGGCACATCCTTCCGACATTTATCAGCAGGGAAGATAGACAGGCATGTGCCTATGTCAAGTGAAAAGTCGTTACTGATTTCACAAACTGGTCTCGACTATGCTGGATTCATGCGGATTATCGTAACGCCGGTCTCGGAAGATGGCATGAATCAATAATATCAGAAATATCTTTCGTCTATAGCATGAATGACCAATATTAGCAAGGCATGAGCCGAAAAAAACGCTGCATAAGACAACTGAAGAGGACGCTTGGTCCCGGCAATGTTCTCACCAACTGGTCCGCACTGCACGCATACAGTTCGGATGCGTCGCCGTATGCCATCACGCCGACCGCTGTCGCGCTGATAAAGAATTCAGAACACGCTGAACTGGCTGCGCAGATATGCAGGTCCTGCGGCGTGCCGATTCACCCTCGCGGCGGCGGATCGGGACTTGCGGGTGGCGCGCTTGGCGCTGGAATCATCTTCGATTTCACCGGCATGAACCGCATCAGCAGGATAGACGTAGCTGGCATGACGGCAGACGTCGAGGCGGGTCTGTTGCTCGACGAGTTGAACGAGAGGCTCGCGCCGATGGGACTCATGTTTGCGCCTGACCCATCATCCGGGGATACGTGCAGGATCGGAGGCATGCTTGCCAACAACGCTTCCGGGCCACGATCGGTCAAGTATGGTTTGACTTCCGACAATGTCGAGATGCTTGACATCCTGCTGCCGGATGGAAACCAGTTTCGGATCGAGGACGTCAAGGTTGGCAGCGAAGCCTGCAAGCAGCTTTTTTCGAGCTATAGACCGTTCGAGGTCATCTATCGCATCATCACCGCCAACGCCGATTTGATCGAGTCCAGATTCCCGAGGCTCTGCAAGAACTCATCCGGTTACAATCTGCTGGCTGTTGCAGACAAGTTGAAGGAGGGGATATTCTCGCTCTCGAGGCTCTTTATCGGTTCCGAAGGAACGCTCGGGATGTTTCTCGGCGCGAGGCTCAAATTGACGAAGAAGCCGACAGCAAAAGTGACGCTTCAGATTTTCTTCGACTCGATCGACGAAGCGGGCGAGGCTGTCATCGAGTTGCTGACGACCTGTCCGGCGGCTCTGGAAATCATTGATGGTTCCACGATGGACTTGATCGGGAGAAGCAGGTTCGATATCCCTGGGTCCGCCGAGGCGATGCTGATTGTGGCATACGATGAACCTTCGTTCGATGAGAAGATAGAGACTGCTCGCGGCATGACGTCGTCATTCAAGCTATCGAGTGACATTTTCGTCGAGGCTGATCAGCAGAGACAGTGCGAGCTCTGGAAAGCCCGCAAGTCGATTGTCCCGACGCTCTACAAGCGCGAAGGCCGCGCGAAGCCGTTCGGATTCATCGAGGATATCGAAGTCCCGGTAGAACGGGTTGCTCAGATTGTGCGATTCGTTGATCGGCTCTTCAAAGACGAAGGGCTGACTGCCGGCATCTACGGTCACATCGGCGATGGCAACATGCATCTCAGGCCTGTCATCGACATGTCGACATCCGCAGGTCTGAAGCTCGTGCGCAGGCTCTACGATCAAGTCTACGGGGAAGTAATTTCGCTCGGCGGATCGACGACCGCTGAACATGGCGATGGCAGGCTCAGGGCGCCGATGGTCAGGAGAATGTACGGCGCTGAACTCTACCACCTGTTCGAGAAAATACGCCAGGAACTCAACCCTGAGCAGTCAATCAACCCCAATATAGTGCTCAGCGATATCCCTTTCACTGATGGCTTCGACTTCGAGAAATTAACAAGGCAGTGCGCATCGTGCGGCAAATGCAACAGCTACTGCCCTGCGTTTGATGTTCACGGAACGGAGGAGATGGCCGCTCGCGGATGGGTGAGAATCATGCTGACGTCGGAGTACACCAACAGACGGACTCGGCATTTGATGGACGAATGTCTGAACTGCAAGAACTGCCTCATGATCTGCCCTGCCGGCGTCGATGTCTCGCGCTATGTCACGGAGCGACGTTCCGAGCACAAGGGTCTATTGGCTAAGAATATCTTCAAACTACAGTCTCGACAGGATGATTTCGACAAGTGGGTGAAAAGAATCGGCAAAGTCAATGCTCTGATCGACACCCCTCTTCTCAGACCTGCTGTTCACTACCTGAGCGCACCCTTCGTTCAGATTGACAAACGCCGAATTCTGCCCCGGTTCTCGCATGAGACTCTCCCTGAGCGGTATCCCGATCTTGTCGGACGGGACGAAGCCGACGTCGCGTATTACTATGGATGCGCGGACAAGTTGCTCGATCTCGGCTCCGGCCCGGCAGCCATACGGGTTCTGAAAAAAGCAGGATTCTCGATATCTCTGCCAGAGCAGTACTGCTGCGGCATGCCCCAGCAGACATACGGATTCTTCGAGTATGAGCTTGAATACGCGAGGAAAAACATCGATAGCCTAATCAGATTCGATTACATCGTCACTACGTGTGCGACATGCCTTAGCGAGTTGTTGCATTATCGTGACCTGTTCGACGATGATCCTGAATACAGATCGCGCGCCGAAACGCTTGCAGAACGGTGCTATGATATTGCGGAGTTCTTGTCCAGGCACGCAGACCTGAAGTTTATCGAGAATAAGCAGCGCCTGCGGGTGGCATTTCATCAGCCATGCCACCTTCGCGAAAGCGGCGATGGACGGGTAGAGTTAACGCACAAGTTGATCGATTCGTTGCCGGGGATCAGTTTCGTTCCGATGCCAGACGCGGACCGATGCTGTGGCGCGGCTGGAACCTACAACGTGTTTCACTATAAGAACAGCATGAAGATTTTCGAGCGAAAGAAGTCCGGTTTTGTTCGGTCGGGCGCGGATATTGTAACGTCGAGCTGTCCCACCTGCGTGCTGCAGTTTGCCGACGGCCTCAAGGCCCCGGATCGTGTGAAGCATATTGTGGAATTGATCGATGAACTTACCTGTTAGTGTCGTGTCCCGGATATATGTTCATATATTCTTTTGTAGTAGCACAGGCATCCTGCCCGTGAATCATGGGCAAGATGCCCATGCCACGATTTAATATGCCGCTTTTTATTGTGAATGGATTCCTGGGACACGACATTAGATTCACGAAGACTAAATCAGGAGCTTCGGATGAGCGATGACAAGCAGGAAAACAGAGGACTGGTGATTGTCTATACCGGAAACGGGAAAGGCAAGACGACCGCGGCTCTCGGCATGTGCATACGTGCCGCGGGACACCGCAAGAAAGTCAAGATCGTCCAGTTCATCAAGGGAAGCTGGCACTACGGTGAGCTCGATGGGATCAAGCTGCTCTCCGATTATGTCGAACTGGAGCAGCTCGGCAAAGGTTTCGTCGGCATCATTGATGACAAAGAAGACATATCGACACACATTCGGGCGGCGACAGAGGCGCTCGAACGCTCGCGTGATGACATGCTTTCCGGCAGGTACGACATACTGATTCTCGACGAACTCAACGTCGCGCTGAACCTGAAACTCGTCAAGCTCGAGGATGTCCTCGATCTGATCGACGCCAGACCGGAGCAGCTTCATCTGGTGATTACCGGACGCGACGCGCACGAGCGGGTGATCGAAAAGGCTGATCTCGTTACTGAGATGCGCGAAATCAAGCATCCGTTTCAGCAGGGTATCCTCGCGCAGCAGGGAGTTGACTTCTGAACACGTTCGTCGTTTATTGAAACCCACGCAAATTGAATAGGGAGACTGACAATGAAAACGGATTACGACATCATCATCGTGGGCGGCGGTCCCGGTGGATTAACATCCGGACTATATGGGGCGAGGGCTGAACTGAAGACACTGCTCCTCGAAAAATACCTTCCCGGCGGACAGATTGCCAACACCGAAGATGTCGAAGACTATCCGGGATTTGAACATATCTCCGGCGCTGAGCTTGCGAGCAGGATGACTGAGCATGCCAAAAAGTTCGGTCTGGAGATCGCATCCGAAGAGGTCGAGGAAGTCTACTGCAAAGGCGATATCCGCGTGGTCAAGACATACGAGAGGGAGCTTACCGCGAAGGCGGTGATTCTGGCGACGGGCGGATCTCCAAACAAGCTGAAAGTGCCCGGCGAGGAGAACTTTTCCGGAAAAGGCGTCTCGTACTGCGCTATCTGCGACGGCGCTTTTTTCAGGGATCAGGTTATCGCAGTAGTCGGGGGCGGGGATGCCGCTGTCGAAGAAGCTATGTTCCTGACGAAGTTTGGCTCGAAGGTGATAATTATTCATCGGCGGGATGAGTTGCGTGCGCAGAAAATCATTCGAACTCGCGCGTTCGCTAACGACAAACTCGAATTCATCTGGGACTCGGTCGTCGAGGAAATAAACGGCGACACGAAGGTTCGATCTCTGAGCCTGAAGAATGTCAAGACCGGTGAGAAATCTACTCTCGATGTCGGCGCGCTGTTTGTATTCATAGGATTCGTTCCGAATTCCAACATCGTTCGTGAGGCAGTCCGAAAGGACCAGGGCGGATATTTCGTGACTGACGACAGGATGCAGACGTCTGTTGCCGGTATCTTTGCGATCGGCGATGTTCGCGCGCAGCTTGTCAGGCAGATCACGAACGCCGTTGGCGATGGCACAACCGCCGCTGTCGCCGCTGAGAAACATATCGAGAAGCTTCACGACAAGGAACTCGCGGGCAGATAGTCTTGTCTCCAATTGCAGGAAATCGCAAACCAAGCTGGTTCAAGGTCAAGGCGCCACTTGGCGAGACTTACGCCGAGGTCAAAAAGATGCTCGGTGAGCTGTCTCTCCACACGGTCTGCCAGGAGGCCAACTGTCCAAACAGGATCGAGTGCTGGTCCAGGAGGACCGCTACGTTTATGATCTTAGGCGATGTCTGCACTCGCCAATGCAGGTTCTGCAATGTGGCGACGGGCAAGCCCGGGGCTGTCGATTTTGGAGAGCCGGAGCGTGTGGCCGACGCTGTGCAGAAAATGGGAATTCAGTACGCAGTGATCACATCAGTCACGCGCGATGATCTGCCTGATGGCGGTGCGTCCCTATTTGCCGACACTGTGCGAGCGCTCAGGGATCGGATCGACAACATTGGCATTGAGGTCCTGATACCTGATTTCGGTGGCTCGGGGGAAAGCCTGCTGGAAGTGATCGCTTCGAAACCTGATGTCATCAATCACAATATCGAAACAGTGCGGAGGCTGACTCCGGCGGTCAGAAGCGGAGCAGACTACGACAAGTCACTGCAGTTGCTCAGACGCGTATCGGAGAGCGATACCGGGATCAAATCAAAGTCGGGGATAATGCTCGGGCTCGGCGAGGAAATCGGCGAGATAGAGCAGGCATTTGCGGACCTCGCCGGTGTTTCGTGCCAACTCCTGACGATCGGTCAATACCTTGCACCATCTGACAGGCACCATCCGATAGTGATGTTCTATTCTCCTGAAGAGTTCTCGCAGCTCCGTGAGATCGCTCTCAGTTACGGTTTTGAATCAGTGGTGGCGGGGCCTCTGGTGAGATCGTCGTACCGTGCGAGAGAACAGTTCGTCTCCGGTTGAGTCTGACGCCGGCTGATGCTCACTCTTTCAGTTCGCGCAGAAGCTTCTTGTAGAAATCGATTTCGCTTTTCAAGAATCTGATTTGATGACGCAGTGCGACCTCTCTCATCTTTGAGAGTCCTCGGTCGCTCGCCTCTGTCTCACGCCAGTCCTGTTGAATGCATTCGAGATCATGCGACAAACTTGTGATCCGCCTGGAGACTGTATCTGACAGCTCTTTCGCGTCCGATTCCATCTTGTCCGCAAGCAGAAACAGCAGGTCGAATCGGAAGCGGGTTCGCTGACGGAGAATGTTCTTATCCTCCAAGAAACCAGCGAGAATCTCTCGCCACAGCTCTTTCGCGCCCGATTCCATCTTGTCCGCAAGCAGAAACAGCAGGTCGAATCGGAAGCGGGTTTGCTGACGGAGAATGTTCTCATCCTCTAAGAAACCAGCGAGAATCTCTCTCCCGGATTCGTTGATGCTGTAGATTTTCTGATCAGGCCGATTCCTGATTTTCCTGGTTTTCAGCCCTATCGCGCCGTTCCTATACAGCCTGCGAAGAGCGGTGTAGATATTTGGTACTGAGAAACTGGCGACCGATTGCAGGTTGTCCTGCGTCAGTTTCTCGATCAGACTGTAACCGTGCTGCGGCCCATCAGCAAGATAAGCCAGTATGATATAATCTGTTGGGGTCGGTATCATTGTCTCTGGCCAATTGTAAGCAATAGCAGTGCCCGTGTCAATGTCAATAAGTTGATCAGAACGGCCGTTTAGAGAGCTGTTTGAGAACCCTTAGAATCTCGCTGCCAACAGCGGCAGATACGCATGAATACTGGCCGAATCGCGATTAATGCCGAGGGGATTCGGCTAAGCTGCTTCCCGTTGTGACCGATAACGGACGTAAACGGGGAGGGCAATTCCAGGTGGTGATGAGGGCTCACATTCTTGTGGTTGATGACGAGGAGTATATCTGCGCCATAGTGCATAACATCCTTTCCGACCACGAGGGCCATCACGTAACGTCATGCAGCGACCCTGCAGAGGCGATCAGGATGATCCAGTCGGAGAGGATCGATCTTGTCCTGACCGACATGATCATGGGCGATTACAGCGGGATTGATATACTGCGCGCATGCGAGGAGCATCAGCCCGATTCGGTGGTCATATTCATGACCGGCCATCCGACGATCGAGAACGCCATCTCTGTCCTCAAGCGAGGCGTCTACGACTACCTTGTCAAACCGTTCAAGCTGGAGAATCTGAGAGCAACTGTGGAACGAGGTCTCGAAAAGCTGTCTCTTCAGCGCGAGAACGTACGTCTGAAGAACGCAGTTTCGCTTTATCAGATATCAGCAGCTATGGGCAGTACGATCCATCTCGATTCTCTCCTCAAGCTTGTTCTCGAATCGGTCATCGGTGGGTTCGATGCCGGGCTTGCAACGATCGCGCTCGTCGACTCCGAGACGAATGAGCTTCAGGTTCAGGCGTTTCACGGCGACTGGGAGACGATATCAGGCGTGCCGTTCCTGACGGGCAAGGACGAAATCCCTGAAACCGTAGTCGAGACCGGCGATGCGAAGATAGTGAAAAATATCGTTATTGAGAATGCTGATTCTGAACAGAGCGGAGGCTCTGCCAAAGCCGTCGGCATATGTGTCCCGCTTTTCGCAAAGGGAAGTGTTATCGGAGTCCTGAGTTTCGTCAGGTTCGGTCTCATACGTCCCTTTACGACCGGCGATCTGCATTCCATATCGATCATAGCAGCCAAAGCGGCCTCGGCAATTGAGAGTTCCATGCTCTACGATGAACTTGAGGATGCCTACCTCTCCACGATTCGCGCACTCGCCAATTCGATTGAAGCCCGCGATAATTATACGCGAGGCCATGCCGAGCGAGTTACACACGTTGCTGAAATGATTGCGCGGGGAATCGGGTGGGGCGAAGAGGAAATCAGATGGCTGAGAATAGGCGGAACCCTGCACGATATCGGTAAGATCGGCGTCCCGGATTGCATCCTGAACAAGCCGGGTCCTCTCTCAGACGAGGAGTTCGAAGTGATGAAGAAACACCCGGAGACAGGCTCGAAGCTGCTCGAAGGAATTCCGTTTCTCAAGCCGATTCGTCCCTATGTACTGTGCCATCACGAGAAGTGGGACGGTTCCGGATATCCTGCCGGCCTGAAGGGAGAGGATATCCCAATCGAAGGTCGTCTGCTCGCGGTAGCCGATACTGTTGATGCTATACTCACGAATCGTCCTTACAGAGCTGCAAGCGCCCTGGAGAAAGTTATTGATGAACTGACAAAATTCAGGGGCAGACAGTTCGACCCGATTCTCGTCGATTCATTTCTTGAACTTATCAACTCCGGCGGCATCGATCTCGATGCGTTGTACGGATTCGAGGAAGCCGAGACGGACAGGGCACAGCTCACGTCCTGTCCGGTGCATGTCGCCGGGCATTCCGTCGGTGCCGACAGCTCAGAATGAGATTATCTTCAGCGGCAGTGGCATAAACGTCAACACGAAGATCAGTATCGCAAGCCATCCCAGTCTTCTCCGCGTCGGTCCCAACCCGATATCATCGTTCAGCGTCGGTGGATGTTTGACTTTCACGATAAACACCACCATTGCGGCCCAGAAGAGCCATCCGGTCCAGACAAGACCAAGAGCCAGCAGAACGCCGAGCGATGTGTTTGCGATGATCCGGTGCAGCCTCTTGCCTACAAGAGCGTAGACGATGTGACCGCCGTCGAGTTGTCCCATCGGCAGCAGATTCATCATGGTGACGAACAAACCTACCCATCCTGCATAAATCAGTGGCGAGAGTACGAGTTGATACCCCTCGGGTTGCGTTGGCATCACAGTTTTCGTGAGCAGCAACAGCAGCAACGAATCGCCGAACTCGAAGAACGTGTCTCCGGGCTGCGGCTCGATGGCGGGTTGGAACTGCGCCGAGGCCAGCCCGATTATCAGTATGATCAGCGCAGGCAGGAATCCCGCCAAAGGTCCGGCTACTCCGACGTCGAAGAGCTCGATCCTGTTTTTGAACGGCGACCGCGACTTGATGAAAGCGCCCAGCGTTCCGAAAAGCGTCGGCGCAGGTATGAAATATGGCAGGCTTACGTCAGCATGGTGCCATCGACCGGCGAAATAGTGCCCGAACTCATGAAACACAAGGATGCTCATCAGCGCAAACATGAACCAGACGCCGGGTACCAGAAGCGACCAATCGCGAAATACGGCGTCTCCGCTTCTCAGGTAGCTGAAACTGAAAACCATCGAGAATACGGTCAGTACGGCCAGGATGATATTGATCCACGGCACGCGTGATTTTTCAGGGCGGATATCTTTGGCGACAATGACGTATGAGTCGTCCTGTTCGTACAGCCTCAGAAAAAAACCGAGATCAAAGAAGCGTGCCTTGAGAGCCTGTCGCCAGACATCGGGGGATATCTTCGGTTGTATCTCGAAGATGATATCCGAGCCACGATGGTAGACGGCGACCACCTCCGCGAACTGAGCGATCTCCGGATAAAGCTTTTCTCCGATGCGTTGTAACTCGTGCCGGTCAACGGGCATGGCGTCTCCAAAGGTGATTCGTGCACTCTGTCAGCTACTACAGGGAATATCGGGATATAGTTCGGAGAAAACAGACAAAAAAGGAAAGCAAGGGTAAAAACCCTTGCTTTCCTGATCTATTCGATATGCGAAATATCGAATTAACGAACGAGCGCCGATTTCGGCAGATCACCGCCATTGAACATGTATTCATACATGTACAAAGCGTCATCCACGTCAACATCGCCGCTGAGATCCACGTCACCAAGGTATACGAACGGGCAAGGCGGACCGCCTACGCCAGCCGCATAACTGCTCAGTAAGCAGAGATCCAGGAGATCGATAACGCCGTCGTCGTTGAGATCACCACGACCGTAACCAGCCCACTTGTTGGCAAATGCCATCATGTCGCCGATTTCGCCAGCCGTAGCGCCAGCCGGGAAGTAGAAGACAACCATCGCGCCCTGCACTACTTCGTTACCAGCAAAGTCCTGGTGTCCGGCAATCATGATCGTCCCTCTGTCGTCCGGAGGCATACCCGGAGCGGCATTAGGATGATAGCCTACTGTGCCAGCAGGAATAGCGTCAATCGTACCGAATATAGTCACTGGCAGTTCTGCCGGTGCATATATCTCATCCGGGTTGTTTACGCCATAGCCGCAGTACATGCCAGTGGTTGCTAAGCCGTTAACGAAACTTCCGGCCATCGGCAAAGCGCCGAATCCAGAAAGCTCATCGGTCACTCCGTTGTACTGCCACATTGCGCTGACACCGATGTCACCGAGTACGTACTCGTATCCAGCCGCATCGCCAGGCATGTCGAAGTCAGCAAACGCACCCCAGTAGAGACCTTCCACAGGAGTAGCGTTTCTGTTGGTCATGTCATAAGCGATGAGGTAGAAGTTATTGAAGATACTCGAACCGTAGTTCGCAGGTGACGGTACGAACGCACCGTACACTCTGTAAGACATGCGCATACCTATGGTAAGCGCGTTGTCGAGCTGTTCGGTTGTGTAATCGAATATCGAGTCAATAACTGCAGCCTCGAAGAAGTCGGCAAAGATCGGTGTACCATCGCAGAGTTCGTCCACCTGGATGCCGTAGTCAAACGTGCAGCTTGCATCCGGGAAGATGTGATTAAAGGCTTTACCACCCTCTTCGAGCCATGCTGCACGGTTCGAGTCGACCATCATGAGGAATGAACCCTGATACATCGGATCGTCTGCGCCATCAACAATAATAGCATCGACTGGGGCATCGCCGTCTTCGAAGAAGCCACCATTGTTGACATAAGCAGCATCGTCACCGCCCGCGCCGAACTCAATGAAGCCGTCGCAGAAGGCAAAACCCTTAACAGCCGCGAGGTGAATCATTGCGTTAACAGGGAGCCCATTGCAAGGCGGCAGCGCGGAGGGGCATTCATTGAAGTCCGGATCGTCGGAAGCGACAACGAGGTAGAACCAGTTCTCACCACGACCCATGACCGGCACGTCGAATGCGAATGTGGCGTCATAACAGTCGCCACCATTCAGAATGCCAGTCGCACCAGAAACGAGAGTAACCCAGGACGGCGGACCGGCCAGAGTTATCTCTACATCCTGCTTGCCCATTGCGCGATCGCTGAGCTCGGACTTCATCGGGGTGTGACCCATGCGAGCGGCCTTCCAGCCGGACATCGCGTTGAAGCCGTCGACAGCGTAATCGACCATCAGATCAGCATTCTTCTCAGCCCGAGCCATGTGGTACGGGTTGACAGTGCTGGTGAAGGCCTTCAATGGGTAGGACGCATCGGCTTCGAGAGTCAGACAGTACTCGAGGCCAACGCAGCCGACGTTGCAGAATACATCGTCAGCAGTACGTTGTGTGCCATCCGGATCGGTGAATTCGATCGGAGGATCGATAACCATATCACCAGGAATGAACAATCTCGGACGGTCTGCACCGATGGAGTACATCGCTACAGCACCGCCACCGGTGCCGCAGTCTGACCAGAGCTGAGTAAACGCGACGTACGGAACGCCGTCATACTTAGCGATGGCCGGGCCGAAGCCGTAACCGGTGATGTTATACGAGAACAGCAGGTCTCCATTTTCGGCATCACTGCAGTTAAACGTACCGTACGGGGGTACCTGAGTGCCCCAGAATACGTACGGATCACAGGTCGCGCCGGCGGGCATGATCATGGCACCCTTGGTGAAATCATCCCAGACCGTGTTGTTGTCATACGAACGGCACCAGATACCGCTGAAGCGGGCATCCACGCTAGCTTTGTTACCGTAGTACCAACGCTCGAGAGGCTCGATCAGCGTATTGTTGGCGTACTGGCCAAGTCCACAGAGCCAGTAGTTGCTGACCGCCGGATCACCAGTCGCAGCATCGATTTTCATATTATAGCCATCGAAGCTGGGGTGATCCTTGATGCCGAGAACGGTAAACAACATGTTGGTGGAAGCGCTGTAGCTTACACCACATGTGCTGCCCTCGTCATAGCCGAGCAGTCCTGTGAAGCCGCCGTACGGCCAGATGTTGTTCAACGCCTGGTCGTACTTGTAGACACCGCCTACTCCAACCAACGGACCAGGATCGCCACCGTCGAGACCTGCCGAGCACGTGATATACAGGTCCGTGCCGTCAGACGACATCGAAACCCATATTCCGTTGCCATACGGCGTGGCCGCAAACACGTTGGTTGCGCCAGTCGCAACATCCAGGTTGTAGATGGTACCACCGTCGCCGCCGAAGAAGACCTGGTTGTCCATGACTACCGACGCACAGAAGCGCATCGTGCCAGCCGTACCCTCGAGAGGATTAGCGGTCATTGGCGCACGAGCCCAGATAACAGCGCCAGTGTACGCGTCGGCTTTTACGAAGCCTTCGAATGTACCGGTGCTGAAGTAGACAGCGCCATCGGCGATTGTCATACTGGTACGGATGTTACCACCCATGATTGTCGGATACAGAGGATCAGCAGTCTTGGTGTCCCAGATTAATGAACCGTTAGTGATGTTAAGGGCAACTGCGTGCGAAGTAAACGTCACATACACGATTTCATCCGCGATAGTCGGAGTCGCGAAGTAACAGAAATCATAGGGTGACCAGTACTGCCAGATTCTCTGGAAGCCGCACAGATCGCCGATTTCGACCGGGTTGTAACCGGTACGAGCGTAATCGTGCGCCAGAGTTGGCCATTCGCCTTCGTCAACACACTCGACACCAACGCCCGGGCAGCAGATATCGACTTCCATCAGGAAAGCGACATCGACGCCCCAGTCGTCGACCATCAGACCCCAGAAACCGTTCCAGTTCTCGGAACAACGTCCTGTGGCTGTCGAACCGTCATCGGAAAGTACAGCGAGAACATCGCCGGGATCATTGTAGATCGGTGTGTAGCCAAGATGGTACTCGACATTGAGGACGAGGTTATCACCCGAGATATCTACCTCTTCCATACCCGGGAACCAGGTTGTGACAACCGGTACCGGATAGACAGCGATAGTATCAGTCGGGTATGTGCCATTTGAGTTGAAGAGAATGAAGTCGGCGCCGGGAGCGCCAACTGAACCATCCGCATAGAAGGCAATGCGCAGCTTCTCGAGACGGCAGTCAGCCGAAACGTGCGTGAAGCGCGTATTGAAGTAGTCGTCGCCATAGGCATCCGGAATCGTCCAGTAATAGGTTAGAGGGCCATAATACCAGAGGGTGTAACAGTCATCCGGAGGACCAACATCGTAGCAGACCTCAGCGCCGAACAGGAAGTCGACGTCGAGTCCCCAGTCGTCGATCATGAGTCCCCAGAAACCGTTCCAGTTCTCAGAACTACGGTATTCCGGATCGCCTGAGCCGTCATCGGACAAACATGCCATGACATTGCCTGCACCCTGGTTCACCGTCGTGTAACCGACGTGGAAGTCGTGTCCAGGCGGGAAGCTGAGGCCATACGACGTCATGTTGATGGTATGCATACCCGGGAACATGACCATGCTGGCATACGGGACGTTAATAATGGCGAGCACAGCGCCCGGGAATCCGGAGCCGTCACTATCCCACACATATACGTCAACGCCTTCGCCTGTCACATCGACAGAACCAGCCGCATAGAACGCGAGCTCGATTTGAGTCAGGTCGGATTCATACGCGCCAGTGGTGAGCCTCTCGTTGAAGAAGTCATCACCATAGGCGTCCGGAATAGTCCAGAAGTACCATGCCGCGTACGTGCCGTATGTCAACCACTCACATGGAGGCGGCTCGCCGCTTTCGCAGCACAAGTCGGCCTCTATAGCGAAGTTGACATCGATACCCCAGTCGTTGTACATAGTTCCCCACATACCCATGTAGTACTCTGAGGAACGCTCGGTACCGGTAGTACCTTCATCCGACAGGATTGCGAAGACGTCATTGACCTGGTCGACAGTAGTGTAACCGATATGGAAATCGTCACAGAACACGAGGTTGAAGCTGGTAAAATCAACTTCAACATAGTTCGGATGAAACACTACATTTGCCGCCGGGACATTGATGCGCGCGAGCTCAGTGCCCGGGAAGCCAAAGGCATCATCCCACACAATGATGTCAACGCCGCTGGCAGTATTGACAACGCTGCCAGCGTCGTAGAAGAGAACCGCTGCCGTCGTCAGTGTACAACAGTCCACGGGAGTGAACCTCATATTGAAGAAGTCATCACCGTAGGCATCTGGAACTGTCCAGAACCAGAACGGAGTGCCATCCCAATAAGAGTATGTGTCACACCACGCAGGACCGCGATACGCTGTGCCGGTAACACTTGCTGGCTGAGCAGCAGACATCGGCTTGCTGTATTGAGGGGGCATATCGGGGAACGCCACCATAAACTCAGCGCCTGCCTTTGCCGCATCAGGAAGCGTGTTGGGCAATCTCTTGATGTGGTTAGGATCTTTGAAAGCGAACGCTGCATTGCTTAGAGCCAGGATTAAGCTGAAAACAAACACAGCGATAAGGACTTTTTTAAACATCTATTTCCTCCTTATTGCTAGGAAATACGTCATTCATGAAGTCAACCCCAGGCAGATTTATCACCTGGATCATCATCTTCTCCTTTAGTTAAATGTTCTCCTCCAGGACAGACCGAAACCGGCTGACAGGGAGGGAAGAATATGATCGTTTGAACACAGAATCTTGTCTAGGGGCTCTGTTGCTGTTCAAACAAAATCGACTTCTTCACAATTCCTACTTTTGGAGTCAGGGTTCAGTCTCAATTCAAATGTCGGCATAATCAAAGGTGTCTTGAGACTTCTCCCATATGTTGTATTCGTATGTAAAAGATTATCTTCTGTAAAACTCATCTGCCTAAGAAACCTCCCGGGTATCTTAGTATCACCTCCTACAGCATTCACACGATAAAACTTAATATCATATAAGCTGTTTGCATTTTAACGGTTGCCAGTTAGTACAACAAAAGAGATGAGGTGATAGAAAGAAGCAAGCGTCGAAGTAATAATCTTCGTTGCTATGATTCGTCTGTTTTAGAACCGTAGCTGTTTTACGCTAATGTAAGAGGCCGTTCATCCACGCGGGGCCTAAACCGCGAGTACAAACTGCTTTTCTTATTCAAACCGTGCTCAATGTAACGGATTACTGAGAATTGTCAAGAACATTCTTCCCTGAAATTAACAAAAAATCACCTGTGCACCAGACCATCTGATCCAGCCTGCGCCGGTCTATGAAGCTGAAATGTCGGCTCCGTGGAACGGGGTATGTTGAAAAAGCCCCTTAAAGTGCCCGCAGGGGCTGTGCCCCTGTGAATTCTGTGTCATATCTGCTTGCTTTTGCAGTAAGCTGAGAACACAGCAGCACAGCTACTGCACACACAATGAATTACTGGCAGTATTATTATCATCACTATTATTATATGACATACTATACATGGGATGGTGCCGAAAGACATTGCTATAGGCAATTTTGGTTGACATTGCGTCATTGCGCACGTTGAATTCACTAAAACGTCGGTGACTCACACCGTCAGCAGTCACGGGAGTCGAACTGTGAGCGTGCGGACATGTAGGAATTCGACGGATGTGATTGAGCGATGGGTGTATTAGTGAAGTACTTATATGGAGATACGTTTAGAATAATATAGTAGATAATATTATGGGTAAGAATAATAGAGTTGTCAGCTTCGCTTTCGGGTTGGCACTCGCTCTCCTGATTATCTTTGCGGCCTATTCGCTGTATCGACAGTTTGGACGGCAGGCGTCTGAGCAGCGTGAGCCGAGTGAAGTTCTGATAATGACCGAGATGATCGATGGTGACACCGGCGAGTTATCCGATGGCGGGACCGTGAGATTTCTCGGCATTGATACGCCGGAGAGAGGTGAGGAGTTTTATTTCGAGGCGCTCAGTATGAGTTCAGAACTCTGCCGGGGGCAGGCTGTGCGCCTTGAGCAAGATCATAGGAAGAGTGACAAGTATGACAGGCAACTGGCTTATGTCTTCGTCGAGGATTCTATCATGGTCAATGAAGTCCTGGTTTATGCCGGGCTGGCATGTGTCTACATTTTCCCTGCTGACCAGAAGAATATGGAATACCGCAGGCGGCTTATTCTTGCTCAGATGAATGCGCGCGAGGCGGGACGCGGTATTTGGTCTTTGCCGCCACCGGAGCCGATCGAGGAGTCTTATCTCGGCAACGCGAATTCATTCAGATTCCATCGCCCCGGCTGCAGCACGCTCAGACGATCCGACAGGTCCCGCCTGCTCGAATATCAGTCGCGCGACGATTTCCTCGACCTCGGTTTCTCTCCCTGCAGAATTTGCAAACCATAGTAGTGCTCTGACTGGTTTTGCCTGGACAATCCTGGCCAATTCTCTACACTATTCCCACCATCTTCCGATATGAAGAATAGCAGGCAAACGGGTTGACAACCATCTGCACGGGAGAAATATGTCTACTGTTCTGGTAATTGACGATAAAAAATCAATGCGCGATATGCTGTCGCAGACGCTTACTGCCGAGGGGTTCGACGTCGATTCGGTATCGAGTGGCACACGCGGGGTCGATCTCGCATCGAAAAAGAGCTTCGACGTCGTAGTAACCGATCTGATGATGCCGGACATGGATGGAATCAAGGTGCTTTCCGAGATCAGGGATCGTGATCCCGACACGGCTGTGATCATGATGACCGCATACGCTACGGTGGAGAACGCTGTCGAAGCCATGAAACTCGGCGCATTCGATTTTGTGACGAAGCCGTTCGATACGAATCATCTCACATTCCTGATTCGGCGGGCGCTCGAACAGCGGCAGCTCGAGGCGGAGAACGAAATCCTGAAGGAAGAGTTGGAAATCACTCACGGCTACGACGAGATAATCGGGGACAGCGTGCGGATGCATGAGGTGATGCGGCTGATCGCAAAGGTCGCGTCGTCCGATACATCGGTGCTGCTCCTCGGCGAATCCGGTACCGGCAAGGAGCTTTTCGCAAGAGCGATCCACAAGACCTCACCGAGAGCGGATAAGCCGTTTATTGCCATCAACTGCGCTGCGATACCGCACGAGCTTCTGGAGAACGAGCTGTTCGGTTCGGAGAAAGGCGCGTTCACATCCTCGACAGCGAAGAAGATGGGCAAGTTCGAGGTCGCCAACCACGGCACGGTTTTCCTCGATGAAATAGGCGATATGGATCCTGCTCTGCAGGCCAAGCTCCTGCGCGTGCTCCAGGACAGGCAGTTCGAGCGACTCGGTGGCACACAGACCATCAAGGTCGATGTCCGTGTGATTGCGGCATCGAACGCCGACCTGAAAGAAGCGATCGCTGAGAAAAGATTCCGTGAGGATCTGTTCTATCGGCTTTCGGTATTTCCGGTGACTATTCCGCCGCTTCGTGATCGCAGGGACGATATCCCGGCTCTTGCGCAGCATTTCCTCGATAAATACTGCCGGGAGATGGGCAAGCAGAAAATGCGTGTGTCGAAAGAAGCGCTGAATCTCATGGATAAATACAACTGGCCCGGCAATGTCCGCGAGCTCGAAAACACGATCGAACGTGCGATTATTCTGTGCGAGGGGAAAGTAATTGGCACCGACCATATTGCAATCAGGCTGCCTACAGTCGAGGAAATCCGGCTCAGGGAAGGCGCGGGCTTAAAAGAAGTTGGGCAGCATGCCCAGATGGTGGCGGAGCGAGCGATGATAATTCGCGTGCTCAAGGACACGAAGGGAAACAAGAGAAAAGCGGCCGAGATTCTGCAGATAGATTATACAACTTTGTTCGAGAAGATAAAGAAATACACGATTGATACGATAAAAGAAGTGTAGAGAAAAAGTAGAGAGTGCTACTTTGCTCTAAGAATTCCTACTTTCTATGATAAAGCCGGCCGATCGTGAGACCCGCCGGCTTTGCTATGCCAGCCACTGAAGTAGCTCACGTCCGCTAAATGCCCTGAGTCTGTATTGTGGGCGGCAGACCTCCTAGTCTGCCCCATCTGGGGCGGCAGAAAGAGCGGCAGACGTGGACGTCTGCCGGCCACGAGACTGAAGTTTGCTGTTTCAGCTCTTTTCCAGCGCTTTCTGGATTGCCTTCAATTCTGTCGGAGTAATGGACCAAAGTTCCGCAGCCAATTCATCGATCTCCGTTTCTAACTGTAATTGTGTATTGGGCTTGTCAGCCACTTCTTCGACGTGACATTCCTTGGAGAGGGTCGCAAGTCTACTGTGAACAGCATCTCCATGATTAAATTGTGGAATAGACACGTTTGTAAGTACATGTGGAGATCCAAAGCTCCCTGTGCTCTTCGAAGCGTAGTTCTCTATCGTGCACCGACAGGGAGAAGAATTCATCAGCGCGGCGAAGTAGTGAGCTTCCATCTCACTTGAGAGAGGTGCAAATGTTGCGGTTTCCGCGGACAATATGAGGTTTCCTGTACTACCGCCAGAAACTGCGGCGCCGATTTCTGCCGAGACTCGTGTCCAATAGACCTTCCACTCCACCATTGTGTACGGACCAACGTTGTACATGGAGTAGAATGGGTCCGATGGTTTGAAATACTGCTTGTATCCTGAGCGTCCGCGAAGCGTGCCCCGCTCTGGACTATTCCTGTCGCCTTCGAACTTCTTCAAGTATGCGTACGTCTTGGGGTATTTCAGCTTCATAGTGGCTTCGGGGATACCTTTGCGCAAGTCCGGGTCCTGAGCGAGGATGATATGACATGAAGGCTCGGCATGCCACCGATGCACATCCCTTCCGCGCAGCAAAGGATAAACCAGGTCCGGTTCTATGACGGCTTCGACTCGCGGCACTTTGATTTTGCCAACATCATACAGGTTCACGATCACAAGATTTCCGTCCGGCCGTTCTTCGATTATGCGAATCCAGAAGCAGCCGTTGAGGCCGCCGGTGTTGACACCCTCAAACGCTGTGTAGTGACTTTTACCAAGCACTTTCTGTATGGCAGGAATAGTGTTCTGAGGCGCTGTTAACCAGGGGGAAGTCTCTTTATCAGCGACGACTGGCATAGCTTTCAACTTGGTTTGAGTCGTTGCTTTCCGAACACTCTCGAGCGATTCATCCTGATTGACACGGCTGACGCCGGACCATGATGTGTACTTGACAGGATAACTGAAGGGTCGCTTTGTCTTCTGACATACGAATACAGCCGTGCGATTCGTTGCGCCCTCGAATACCTGCATGGCGCTCATGTCATGGACAGCAAGAGGTTTCAGGCGCCAGATTTTCTCATCCTGTTCGTAGTAGAATCGCCTGAAGCCATCGCCCGCGCCCTGAGTCTTGAAAACGCTTTGGGTGATAACGAACCCGAGACGTCCTGCGTTTTCCAAATAGTTGTCTACGGCTGAATAGACGAACAGCATGGAGAGGTCTTTCTTGCCGCCGCCCAAGCGCCCCGCGGAACCCGAAAGCGTGAAGAGGCCGTACTCCTGCCAAAGTGGTTTCATACCGTCACGGTAATTCTCTGGCAGACTTTCCCAATTGACCCACGGCGGATTGCCAGCGACGTAGTCAACGGTTTCGATGAAAAGCGGCGCGAAAGCGTTCTTGATTATGCGCGCCCATATTCCGTTTTGATTATTCCCATCAAGTGCCTGCAACTGGCGGTAGAGAGCTTTGTGAAGTTGCTCCTCATCGACGGGGATGCCTTCCGCCTGGCACCGTTTGACAAAATCATCAGCGTCGTATTCATCGCGGATGCAGTACTCAAGCGTGTCGGCGTACTTGCCAATGATCTCGCGCTTGCCGGCTACCTCAGTCGGGATAAGAAACTCGCCTGCGCTGGTCTTGAGCTTGTTGACCTTTCCAAGGTCTCCTGCGAACAGGTCTCCATATTCCGACGGCGTCATGATTGAGTCGCATAGATAAATGGGCAGTTCGATTTCTCCACCGTGACGCAACAGATCGCGGATGGCGAGCAGGTAGTTGGTCCGGGCGGCCATTACTGCCAGGGGATTGAGGTCGAAGCCAATGATGTTGCTTAGTATTTTCCTAAGCAGTTCATCCTCGCTGAATCCGCATTCGTGGCGGCGCTCGTCGAACCAGATTTTGACCCGATTGATCGCCATGACCAGAAACGTCCCGGAGCCACACGCCGGGTCGAGGAGCCGTTTGTCAGGGTCTCCGTCGTACCCGAGTTCATCGAGTACAAGGTCTGCCAGCCAGTCGGGTGTGTAATACTCGCCCAGATCGTGGCGGACGGATTTCGGGAAAAGATGCTGATAGAGTTTCTTGAGCAGGTCGCGCGATTCAGCTGGCTCGACGCTCAGTGTCGATGGGTCGTATTGATCAAGCGTGCGGACCATGTTGCGCACAGCGCTATCGAGAGAATCGTCCCAGGCGTCGAGGTACCACGAAAACAGGTCACCTTCGAGGAAATTCCGGATGCCCAATTGGGACCATATACCACCCTGCTCAAGGGTTTCAAGCTCTGAACGCAGCTTGGCCGACGTGGGTGCGGAGATCAGTTTCTTAAGTGTTGACATTCCCAGAGGGGAGAATGAAGACACAATTTCAGCAGCGAGCAGTTTGATGAGAATGCCATAGTACGTATGGACTGAGAAGAGCAATTCAGCAGGCTCCGCCTTCGGGATGCAATAGTGCTCGCCCAGTTTTCTAATTTTGGCATTGTTGCCATGGACGTCATAGCCGCAAACCTCGCCAAAGAGAATCTGCCACTGTTTGAAAAAGACTTGAGCCTTCTTGCTCTTTGTGGTCGAAATGACTTTGTGAATGCGGGCGATTCCTTCCAAAGCAATGTGCCCCTGACCGCCGAAGTGATCGCAGAGGTTATCCGGAGTGAAAGAGTAACCCTTTGCGCCCAGCGAGACAAGGGCGCGGAGAAGACGCTCGACAGTATGAGGAGTTACCGGCTGCGGGTTCTCGACCTCGATTGTCTTCCCGCGATAGCGGACAAAGACAAATGTATCGCCATCACAACCGACCGCGAAAATCCGTTCGAGTCCGACCTTCTCTTCGGACTGAAAGTCTGTGAGACGTTTCTTCAACTGTTTGACAACGGCTTTCACGCCTGCGGATTTCGGGTTCTCCGTGATCTTGCCCGATCCCTTTGGGTCCTTGTATTCAATGATAACTCCGCCATACTTGGAGTCAATCCTGCCCCCAGCCAGGCCGTATTCGTGACGGCCTTTCACCTTGATTTTCGCCTTCGTCAGGAAATCGTCGATGAGTTTGTTGCACTCATGACGAACATCCTCCTCGGACTTTGACCTGTTGGCGATCTCCAGCATCTTGCAAGACATCGTCTCTGCGTAGTTACGAATGAGCGTTTCAAGATTCACTTGCATGATAGCTCTGTTCCCCTCTGCACGTCGTCAGGACGTTATGGAGATTTTTGATTAAGTTATAGGTTGGAATTCTGCATGGCAAGTTTAATGATTTGGTGGTATGGGACCCGAAGCGAGTCGTAGCCGAGCAGGTCGAAAGACTTGCCTGTCCTGAGCCTGCGAAGGGCGGTTTCGACCTGCGGAACTGAAATTGCATGCTGTCAAACCAGCCCACACTCTCTTGACAACAAGTTGCCTTTCAATTACTCTTATCGTGAAATGACAGAAATACGAGGGAGTGATTATGAGAGTATTTATTTCGATGATGGTGTTGTTTGTGGGTCTACTGTGCGGCTGTGGCACGCAATCGCCGTATTCACCAGAGGTGACAGAGGCTCTGGAAGCTGCCGGTGATAACCGAGTCGAACTCGAACAAGTCCTGGAACACTATGCTGTCGAGGGGGATTCGCTCAAGCAGCAGGCAGCGTCCTGGCTGATCGCCAATATGGGCGAGCACTGCTATGCAACTTATACTCTCGATGACAGCACAGGCGCTGAAGTCGACTTCAATATCCTTGATTACCCCGATTACGAAACCATGAAGGCGGCTTGTAACGCTCTGGAGGAAAGTCATGGCGAACTCGAGTTTGAACGCGGGGAGAAGATACTCGATCTGGATACTATCACCGCCGATTTTCTGATCGACCAGATCGATTATGCTTTCTTATCCTGGCGCGACAAACCGTGGGCAAAGGCTCTCTCGTTCGACCAGTTTCGCCGCTATGTTCTCCCATATCGTGGCAGCAACGAGCCGCTGGAACCGTGGCGGGAAACATTCCGGGAGATGTACAAGGATATTGCAGGCAAGATGACCGATTCGACCGACGCGATAGAGGCCGCATCGCTGATTAATAGTGACATAAGATCGTGGTTCTCGTTTGATCCCCGCTACTATTATCATCCCACCGATCAGGGACTTAGTGAGATGCTCGAAAATCGCATGGGACGGTGTGAGGACATGACGAACTTAGCCATCTATGCCATGCGGGCTAACGGTCTGGCGGTTACGAGCGACTACACGCCCTATTGGGCGAATACCGGGAATAATCATGCCTGGAACGCGATTGTCACTCCCGATGGCGAGGTGATACCTTTTATGGGTGCGGAGAGCAATCCGGGAGACTACAAACTCGCCAACAAGATGGCAAAGACCTACCGCAAGGCTTTCGATAAGCAAAAAGATAACCTTGCTTTTCAGGATAATCAGCAGGAAAAGACGCCTCGCTGGCTGGCAGGGAAGAGCTATATCGACGTCACTGCTGACTACATCGATGTGTGCGACGTCAGCGTGAAATTCACGAAGGATATCCCGGACTCGGTGGACATGGCATATCTTTGCGTGTTCAATTCAGGCGAATGGAAAGCGATCCACTGGGGCAGAATCGAAGGCGACTCTGTGATTTTCACCGACATGGGCAGAGATATCGCCTATCTTCCGGCGCTTTACATGAACGAAGAAGTAGCGCCCTGGGGTGCGCCATTCCTGCTTGACTCCAATTGCAATGTTGGGAAGTTTCGCCCAGAAGACGACAGTGTTATCACGACCAGTCTTGTCTCGACAACGCATCGCAAACAGAAGGCCTCGACTGATGGTATCGCCGAGACGTTTCTGACTGTCGGGCAGGAATACGAGTTGTTTTACTTCGATGATGGCTGGGAGTCGCTTGGCATGTCAGTCGCAGGTGATGAGCCTCTGGTATTCACTGATGTTCCTGCCGGATGTCTCTACTGGCTGGTCGCGACAGACTCCGACAACGAGGAACGCATCTTTACGATTGAGGATGGCAAGCAGATCTGGTGGTAGAGGAGTAGGGAACGAATCGCCGACTCGTGCCTTACTCGACTAAGGAGGAATTGATATGAGCCTGCTTGATGATATCTTAACATGGTCTACAACAGGTCTCTCTTTGTGGCAACGCGATGCTTTGCGTCGTGTCTTTCAATATGAGAACCTTGAGCCTCAAGACTACGATGATCTATATGCAATGATGAAGTCTAAACATGGATTGTCTGATCTCAAAGAACGAAAGCCGGTTCCTCTTTCCGAGGAACATCTTTCTGTCCAAGTGGACAAATCCACACCTGTCATTCTTTGCGCATTACGGGATCTTAAGAACGTTAACCGCATCGTCCAAGGGCATGAACTTAAGTTTGTGCATAAAGGGATTACTGTGATCTACGGAGGTAATGCCTCCGGAAAATCCGGATATTTCCGTGTATTGAAAAGAGCATGCCGTGCCCGTGATGTTTCTGAAACCATTCTTTCAGATGCTTTCGACCCCAATAGCGCAAACAATATTCCTGAAGCGACTTTTGATGTCACAATAGATGGGAAACCTGATTCGCTCAACTGGAAACGAGATGCAACCCCTCCAAATGAACTCTCCACCATTGCTGTGTTCGATAGTCGTTGTGCTCGAGTTGATCTTCCCCCGCTATAACGGACATGTTAAGAAGATAGTGTTTGCAGTCG
>CBDUQR010000023.1:0-45098 GCA_965369655.1 uncultured bacterium
AGTGGGCAATCAATAAGATCTTGTAATTCGCTATTGGTGAGCATCAGTTGCTTAGAGATTTGCGAAAATATGCTTGTAGGAATTGTTTTCCCACTGTGACTTATCTTGGTTTTGACCCCAACCTCCTTATCATCAACAACCAAGGCAAAAAAAATGTGATGTCCAGACCTGTCTTCTTCAAAACCCTTCTTCTTGAGAGCCTTTTGTAATAACCTGACAGGCGTTACTTTCAATCAAAGTTCTCAACTTTCCGGACAATCTTTTTTATATGATTTTTGAGAACTTGAGCGTGACGATGTAGTTGTTCATCTTTTTTTTGCGCATATCTATGCCAGATGAATGCTAAGTATTCCTTGAAGGCAAGTTCTGTTTCCTCTTCTGAGAACTCACAAGCAATAATATCAAGGTATTTGTATTCGATGACGAAAATATCATCACTTCTGTCGATTCTCAGACTTAGCGGTTCTTTCAAGTAGAATTTGCAGCCATCAACAATGAAATCGCTGAGAATGAAAGTATATCCAGAGATATAATTATCCCAAGTTGAAACACGATTATCCTTGCCACCTGCGGTAGACTGAGGTTTCGCCCAATTTGCTTTCTGGTCAGCTAGAGGAGGCGAATAATCGGAGTAGTAGGGGTGGGTTGGGATTCCATGTGCATCCATTTGCTCACGCATCAGACCTCAATCCTTCTCATCTTCAGATTCAAACTTTATGTAGCCAAGCTCAACAGCTTTGTTGAGTTGGTCTGCGATCAAATCCTTGAAGGCAAATGCTACATTGAGAGGCATCAGGATCTCTTTGACGATCTGGAATTGACCGGTTTCAGGATGCATTTGGCCAAAACTGATAAATAAGCCCATGCTACCGATCCGAACCTTTGCCCAGTCAGACCAACTAAATTCCTCCACACCTGTCAGTGGATAACTATAGCCTTGTGCTGGTTTCTTGGAACTATCCTTCTTAGTTTTCTTTGAAGAAGTCTTCGTTTTCTTTGGTGGCATAGATTCTCCCAGCTATAATTATTACTAAGATAGAGCATTGGCAGATCGAAAGCAACCTCTTACTGTATCGTCATGCCATTACTGCACTTTAACATCAGGCTCCGCAGATAGCCAGTAACCCATGATCGTTCGTTGATTCAGTCGCCGGCAGGCCTCCTGGCATGCCACCCTTCTAAGTCGAGATTGCCATGCTCTGCTCGCAATGATAACTCCTGAAGCACTTTTTTCTGGAACCATCCTCTTGCTTTACGTACTGTAATAGAAGCAGGGATGAAATATGATTGAGCGGGATATTCTTACACAACTGATCTCCATCATGATGGATGGAGGCGCTGACTACTGCGATGTTTATGCCGAGGAATCGGCGTACAATGGCGTGACATCGGATGACCGCAAACTCAACACATCACGGTCCTCGCAGTCGGGTGTCGGGCTGAGAATCATCAAGCATCACAATACATTCTATACAGTCTGTCAGGATACATCATCGGAGAATCTCATCGCCGCCGCAAAGCATCTCGTTTCGGGTATCGGCACGGCGCCGGTTTCGCCGCGAGAGCCAGTCGTGTTGGAATATGGACAGAAATCTGATCCGATGTCTGAGGGCAATGATGATCCGGAAGCAGTCGATATCAAACTCAAGTTCGATACGATGCACGAAGCCCAGGATAAGGCATGGAGTTATTCTGATGAAGTGCATCAGGTGACTGCCAGATACTCAGATTTCTATCGGGAAATTACTATCGCAACATCGGATACAGATCGAATCATACGACAGAAACTCGGTCTGGTCGAATTCCTGATCGCTGTCTATGTCGGGAACGGATCGGACCGTCAGATGGGATGGGCAGGCAAGTCATTCTACAAAGGATTCGATGCGCTGACCGGCGAGAACTCCCCGGTCGCACTTGCCGAGACAGCGTGCAGGCAGGCGCATATCATGCTGGAAGCGGATGACTGCCCGCGCGGAGAAGTGCCCGTCGTATTTGCGCCCGGCGAAAACGGTATCCTGTTCCACGAATCATGCGGGCACGGCATGGAGGCTGATCTCGTCGAGAAGGGAAGCGCATTCGCATCCATGATGGGAGAATCTGTTGCTTCAGAGAAAGTGACTATCCACGACAGCGGGCTTCTGCCGGGATATCCGGGATCATACGCGTATGACGATGAGGGAGTCGCTGCGCAGGATACGGTGCTCGTCGAGAACGGTCGCTTGAAGAATTTCCTCCACAGCCGCACGACCGCAGCAAGACTCGGAGCGAGTCCGACGGGTTCCGGACGACGACAGAATTTCAAATTTCCGCCGCTCCCGCGAATGAGGAATACATACATATCCGCTGGTCAGGACGATCCTGAAGAGATCATTCGCTCGACGAAGAAGGGCATCTACGCCGCCGATGTTGGGTTCGGAGGGCAGGTCGACGTCGTGACCGGAAGATTCATCACGAGTATTGTGCTCGGTTATCTGATCGAAAACGGCAGGCTGACGAGACCTGTCAAAGGAGCGACGATCACAGGCATAGGGATTGATGCGCTCAGGAATATCGACATGGTCGGCAACGACCTCGTCATCAATCATTCACCCGGCAGATGCGGCAAAGGACAGGAAGTGCCCGTAGGCGTCGGCATGCCTACGGTTCGGGTCAGGAAACTGACTGTCGGCGGAACAGGAAGCGCTTTTTGATATGTTCGATTCCAAATTCGCAGAGAAACTGATAGACGCGGCTCTCTCGCTGGGAGCCAAGGGCGCAGAGGTCTACTGCTGCAGATCGACGGAAACCGAGATTATGGTTTCCAACGGTCAGGCCGACATCGTCACGGTCAAATCCGACAATGGGTTCGCTGTTCGGCTTGTGAAGAATCAGCGCGTGGCATTCGGATCGTCGAATCAGTCCAATGAAAAGAACGCTATCGAGCTTGTGGCTGAACTGGCGAAGAGATGTGCGCTGCATTCGCCGGACGAAAACAATGTCATTCCGAAACCGGCGCGCGCGCCCGATTCTGCCATCGAGGAACCATTTGATCCGACACTCGCGACTCGTCCGCTATCTGCCAAGATCGAGATGGCACTCGATGTAGAACATGCTGCGATTGCATACGATCGGCGCATCACAGGTTTTATGTGGCTGCAATATGGCGATTCAGTTCAGGAGACAGCGATCTACAACAGCAACGGAATCTGCTGCGAATCGACAGGCTCTGTCGCGACGGTATTCGCGTATGCAATCGCCGAAGACGGCGAAGCCGTGCAAACCGGACTGAATGTAGAAAGCTCCGGCTACTTTGACAGGCTCTCCGCGAAATCGATCGGAGAGACAGCCGCTGAATATGCCATCAGAATGCTGGGGGCGTCATCTGCCGAGACTGGTGAATACAGGATTGTGCTTCCGCCTGAGACATCATCGGCGTTTCTCCGGGCTCTGTCCGATATGCTCTCTGCGGATCGTGTACAGAAGGGCAAGTCGCCATTTCGGGACAAGTTGGGCGAGTTGGTCGCGTCAAATCTTATCACTGTGGTCGATGACGGCGTATTCCCGGGAGGCTTGGCTACGAGTCCGCATGACTCCGAAGGGATGCCATCACAGACGACAACACTGATCGATAAGGGAGAGTTGAAGACATTCCTCTATGATTCATATTGCGCAAAAAAGGGAGGGACATCTTCTACGGGAAACGCTTCCCGCGCGAGCTATCACTCTCAACCGGTAATTGCTCCGACAAATTTCTATCTGAAGCCTGGAGAACAGACGCGCGAGAGCATACTCAAATCGGTCTCGAACGGGCTGTATATTACCGATCTCTCGGGACTGCACGCCGCAATAAATCCGACAACGGCGGATTTCTCAGTACCGGCCAAAGCCATTGTTGTCAAAGGCGGAGAGCTTTCGTACCCTGTCGACAATATCACGCTGTCGGGAAATCTGTTGGAACTTTTCCGAAATATTGATAGTATTGCTGATGATTTGGTGTGGGTAGCGGCCAACGGTATGATCGGCGCACCCACGATATCCATCGATAAGGTCAAAGTAACGGGAACCTGAGACCCGGGATTGCAGTAGTGGAAACGAAGCCAGATTCGACAGCCAAACATACCGGTGACAGAAAGCTCGGCGACGAGTGGCTCGACTGGGACGGCACAGTTGGCAGCACCAGTCCTGTCAGGCGAGGCATATTTGTCGGCATAGCTTCCCTTGCGGTCGGCGTGGTCATCGCTGTCGCATTTGTAGTACTGTGGTTGATTGAACCGAGGCTTCTAAGCATTAATCCAATCCTGTACAGCGTCGCCAGATGGTTAGTTTATCTTTTCTCCGGAGTCGTGGTTTTCTGGCTGCTTTTCTTTCTCCTCTCGGCGATGGCCGGCACATCAGTACTGGGGGGGCTGCTGATAGTTCCGCACCCAGTCAACTGGCTGCTAGCGATCGCGCTGAAGATCGGTAGTATTCTCGGCATATCCAAAGACAGGTTGTTCAACTCGTTTCTTAAAGTTCACAATATCCTCCTGCCGTTCAGAAAAGTCTATTCTCCGGACGAACTTCTCGTGCTTTTGCCGCGATGTCTCACGAAGGATACTTTTGTGTACCTGCGGGAACTTCGCGACAAATTCAAGTTCAACATGACTACCGTCGGTGGTGGTCAGGAAGCTCGCAAGAAGATTCAGGAACTCAAACCGAAAGCGATCGTCGCGATTGCATGCGAGAGAGATCTCTTAAGCGGCTTTGTCGAGGTCAATCCACAGGTACCGGTGATGGGATTGCCGAACATAAGACCCGAAGGTCCCTGCAAGAATACTGAGATCGACAGAGAAGAATTCCTAACTCTGATCAAGAAATTGTTGGCCGCGAACTAATCCGGTCGCAGGCTATCTGATTCAGCCGCCAGGCGAGTCTGGTCAGCGACAATCGCGGAGAGACATTTCGATAGAACAGCTTCCTCGTTTCGAGCAATTCCGACATCGCCAAATGAACAGCGCGTTCGGATCCGATGCTCGATGCAATCTTCCGCAGCTCAGATTCGTAATCGTCGTTGAAAGCGTACGATTCTGACAAGTCGAGCTTGAAGATCATCACGTCACGGAGCAGGCTAGTCCATATCTGAATGTACTCCAGAGCTTCATCGCGATTGCGAAGATTGATGCCATCTGTCAGGGCCGAGAATGCCTCAGCCTTACCGCCCGCAGTGAAAACACCGAGCAGGTTCACCGCAATCTCCCTCTTCTGCTGGATATTGCTTCCAAAAAGACGAAACGCCTCGCTGAAACTGCCGCCCGAAAGCCGGGCGAACTGCTCTGCCTGCTCCCGTTGAACACCCTTTGCATCGGTGAGATATTCCCGGATTGACGATTCTGGAACAGGAAGGAAACGTACTCGCTGGCACCGCGAGATGACTGTCGCCGGAAGGCGGTTCACATTGCTCGTCGTCAGGATCAGAACTGTTTCTGGCGGAGGCTCCTCGATCGTTTTGAGCATGATGTCAAAGCTTGTATCCGGCATCCGTTCAACTTGATGGAAGATCGCCACCCTGTAGCCACCCTCGGCCGGCGTCGTATAGAGCGTCCTCTTGACCGCGCGAACATTGTCCAGGAGAATATTGGCGACGCGGCCATATTCGACCGGCGAATGCGGGTCATCGATCTTGGCCTGCCTGAAGAACTGAGGGAATTCGGCTTCCTCCGACTTGTTCTTCGGCGAAGGCATTGGAAAGAGAAGGTGAAGATCGGGGTGGATCAGTTTCCTCACCCTTGCGGCGCACGTATTTGATTCAGATTCTGACCGACAGGTGTGGCAGAGTATTATGGCGGCGAACTCCACCGCAGTGAGCCATTTGCCGTACCCATCATCTCCGGTGAAAAGATAGGCGGAGTGCAACCGGCCCGATCTGAGAGCATTCGTCAGCAGCCTGACGACTGCCGGTTGAAACGTGATGTCAATTTTGTACGATAATTCTCTGTCCATCAGTCTGGATCATACTCCCAAACGAGTATTTTGTCAATGATGTCGTACACATAGATCTCACCCCAGGGGGATGAGCCACCGGCCGTCGTCATCGCGAGGAGCGACAGAGACGTGGCGATCTTCTGCAAGCTGTTTCCAGACATTACTTCCATTTTCCGGCAGTTCCCGCGCCAGCCTTCGGCGGATGCAAGAACAGCCGGAACGGGTGTATTTTTCCTTTGATTTTCAGTTCGGACAAGTTAATATGCATTTATAGGTGTTTGGGCGTAATGGTGTAAGTTCCGAAGGGTTTTGGACCGATGCCAGAATACCGATCGATAGCGAAATTAACTTGTTGGGACAGGAATGTGGCAAGGAACGGGAGTACCGTGTCATCGCCTTCAACAAAGCCGGTGACCTGTCTGCGCGCGGTTACGCACAGGCAGGAGGCCAACCCAGCAACACCGTCATGGCGGTGCTGTAGGCTGGTTCACAGCGGTGATCTACCCGCACATACTAAACGTGTTGTGATGGAATAATATAAGCTCATAGCTCTGTGACAGAAGGGATCACAATATGGATGAATCACCTGACTACGGCGCGAGAACCAAAACAAAGGAATATCGGGAAGTAGACTATTCACCAACTATGAAACCGCCTATAAGGTTCCAGGCCTTGGAGGAGTCTTGGGGGTTCCCGCTTACTGATTTGGTATCAACACTGGGACAAAGTTCCAACAAAGACGCCAACTTTCTCATCCTTCTGTCTAAAACGACTTCTCGCTCTCACGAAATAGAAAAAGAGAACACCCGCCTCAATGAACAACTGAAGCAGAGGAATAGATTGTTGGAGTATATATCGCGAACCAAGGCTATTGTCGGAATTCTTTCTCCCCTCGGTGCGATCTTGATAGGTCTTGTCATATTCATTTGGTCATCGTATTCGGATTCGGCCAGGACAACATCCATAAACGTGACATGCGGATTGCTGGCCTTAATCGGGATGTTGATGAATATCTTACCCATATTCGTTATAGATAGATTCAAGATTAAGGAGAACGAAAAATGAATGACCTTAAGGCGCAAGTTACAAGAGTTCGAGTCAAATATGTTTCGTCATTACCGACCGAAAACATCCTTAAGTTCTTGAAGGAAATGTCATCTGCTATTCCAGAGATGAAGTATCCTGATCATGATGAAGAAAAGAAGAGATTCAAGGTAACAACAAATAGGGGTAGCGATTGGAAATCGGAAGTCCATGCTATTGCGAGTGAGGCTACCATAGAGATTGCCTGGGGACCAGAAGTTGATAATGACACAGCTCTCCAGCACGTCAAAACCTTCGGCGATACGGTTGCAAACCTCTTTGATGAGTTTTTGATAAAGGCCTTTGACTGCAATATCAAAGTCGATACCAAATGCAAGATCAATCCATATTTACTGTTTGAAGGCAGCTTCTACAACAGCAATCTTCTGTCGCAACTTAAGACAGCTTGCAAAAACGTATACGGATCGGAACTCAAGACATATGACAATGACGTCAATCTTATTTATGGAATCGGTAATTCTCTTGTATTAGCCATCAACCTTTATGGTACCGCCACTCATGACGAAGTGCAGAAAGCTGAATATAGCGAAGACACCGAAATACAGGTTTCAGCCGGCTTATTAGAAACTGATCCGAAGAGTTCCGATACGTCACTGGCATCCCGCTTAGTTGACCATACCAAAACCGCTCTTGCACTATTTGATCAAGGGGTATTCCCGTACACATTGAAGCATATAAGAGAAAATGTGGATTCGACAAAGGGATCTAACATACAGTGAACTCGCTACGTAGGTTTACTGCCGTTGATTCCTGTCGCTGAGAAGTTATATGTTGAATGGCAGCATTTCGGTCATCGGAACCGGCATCCCAAGTCACAAACTCGAAGTCCCGTCGCGTCTGGGACAGCACGCTTTCGGCAGGTGGGCCACCGCCTGCGGTGGGGTTGTTGAATACAGAATGAACCCTTAGTCCCCATCCCAATTGGTGAGCTACTGGAGAGAATCACTGCCTCAGCCATTCCACTGGGTCGAATTGCTCTTTCCTGTGCCGTATCTGAAAGTGAAGCGTCGGTCCCCGGTCAGGATCATTGGTCCCGATATGCCCGATCCCTTCTCCTGTGCCGACCATTTCGCCAAGCTCCCGGGAAAAGCCTGCGAGATGTCCATACAGCGTGTACCAGCCGTCGCCATGGTCCAGGATCATGACATTGCCGTATCCTTTAAGATAGCCCCGGTGAAAGACGACGCCGTCGTATACCGCTCGGACTTCATCTCCTACTTTACTTCTTATATCTATGCCCGGCACGAAGATGTCGGTCTGTGTTTTCGTGTCCCGGTGGATTCCGAAACTCCGGACTATTTCGCCGCCGACAGGATACCGCAGTCGTCCTTTCTGTGCTTCAAACAGCGAACCGCCTGCCCTCTCGAATTGAGGTTCGAAAAGCGAATCGGTCGACGCGATATCCAGCGTCAGTTGGCGCATGTGCTCACGGTACAGCGCCTCTTCCTCTCTGATTCTGTCCATCAACTTGTCTCTTCTCCTGAACTCAGATTTCAGCAGACTCTCTTCGAGATTCTTTTCTTCGCAGGCTTCGCTGAACTGTTGCCGAGTATCGTCAAGCGCATTCAGGCTCTGTTCGTGCACCGCCATCAGGCTGTCGGTCCTGATGAGAAGCGTCTCCAGTGATCCGAGCGATCGCCGCGTATACAGCGACTGCATTCCCGCCTCCACTATATCGGATGACGAAAGGAACGCGCCTGTCGGGCGACGTCGTTTCAGATAGTAATTGCGAAGACTCAGAGCAAGTCTCATTCTTTGACGAACAAGAGTGAAATCGAGACGGCTCGATTCCGCTTCGAGATATGTAGCCTGTCTTTCCAGTCGCCTCAGCTTCAGGTTCAGCCTTGACAGCAACTGTGACGTCAATTCGAGTTGATCCTCGACACTGTTCAACTGTTCGAGTTCGGTCTTTTTGGTATGCGAGAGTGAATCGAATTCATTGCGCTCATCTTTAAGTTGCTCTCTCAATCGTTCGATCATGCGCGAATCATTGCTGTCAGAGTGCATCTGAGCGATGACCACTCCCAGAACCGCGACAAGCAACGCAGTTGAAAGCCATGCGAGTCGGCATTTCACGTCGATGGTCCCGACGCGAACGTGTTCGATTGTGATCTCCCGGCTGAAATCAGGAGCGAGATCAGCGCGAGAACAACCGGAACGGCGATGACCAGAGCGATCAGTTCCGGAGTCAGGAACGGCACGGTCACCACATATTCGCAGCATAGTTTCCACAGCAGCATCGTGACGCCGATTCCGACGGCTCCGGCGACGATTCCGACAAAAAGCGCCCGCATCACCGAGATTGTCCTCAATTTCCAGGGCGAGATTCCGAGGAGTCGCAGGTTCAGGACGATATCCCGTCTTCGTTCGGATATGTGCCTGTGCAGACTGACAAAGATGAACAGAGAACTGATTGCGACCAATGCGAGCAGGACTCCAGACAGGGCGACAGAGGTGTCGGTGAGTCTTTCCAGATTATCGAGCCACTCCGACGCATATTGCACTTCCATGACCTCATCGCGGAGGGCAAGCTCCGATGAGATGCGGTTGAGATTGCCTGCGTCATACGAACCGGGTTCAAACCTGACTTCCAAACTATATGGCAATGGGTTGAACCCGAGGATGTCAGTGAGGTCACTGCCGAGTATTGCGCTCATCTCGGTCATAGCTGCCTCGGGATCCTTAATCGATACTTCCGACACGCCGGAAAGCGATGATACGTATGCTGCAATGGAGTCGATTCCACTCTCCGTAATCTCGTCGATGAGGAATACTTCAAGCGCCGACTCGCTTTTCAGCTCGGACGAGAACATCGTGAGATTCATTGTCGCGAGGACCGCGCAATCGCCCAACGCAAACAGAAGTCCGGCGGCGATCAGGGCGGATAGAAGCTCGACGACGCCCGATTTAAGACCTCTCCAGAACTCGCCGAGTATCATGCTTTAACTCCCGGAAGATCGTAAATATCCCAGCCGAGTTCTCTGTACTTTTCCGGTCGCGTGGAGGTAATCAGGAGTGTGGTTCCAGCAAGGTTTTTTCTCCGAACCAACTCCAGCGCCACACCGAGATGAGTCTCGTCGAGCGCGCTGTCCGGGTCATCCCAAAGAAGGAATGCCGGATTTCTGGCGCAGGCCATCACCAGTTGGACAAGCTTCTGTTCCCCTTTCGACAAGGCTCCGGGGATTCGCCCCGCCTTTTCGACAAGCCCGAATTGCATCAGCATTGAATCGACTTCGCTTCTGTCCGGACGGATTCGCGACGACGACAACCTGACCGAAGCCGAGATATTGTCTCGCACCGATCGATCTGCGAGGTAGGTTGTGCGTTCGAGGATCATACCCCAGCCCGACAGCATTCTTGCTCTCTCTGTCGCATTCATTTCGCTGACTGATTTGCCGGAAACCCCGATCTCGCCTGAATCGGGATTCAGGAGTCCCGCTACGAGTCGAACGAGAGTCGTCTTGCCTGATCCGACCGGACCGGCAACGACCGCAACTCCGCCAACTGGCAGTGAGAACTCCAGGTTGCTAAACACCGGTTGTTCGGGATGATAGCCGAAGGTGACGTTTGCCACCTCCAGATAGATTCGCATGTCACTACTTGTCACGGATGGAATATATCGGCAGGCAATATCAAAAAAAAGCTTTTCTTCGTCGGTAAAAACACGAATATTCGCTCAATAACAACTACGAAAGCAGGAGCTTTGAGAAAGTGATAATAAGAATCGGATTACTGTTGCTCGCGATGCTGATCGCAATTGCCGGATGTGATAAGACGGGTATTCTGGAGATGCAGTGGGAAAAGCTGTCGATCGGAACCGACGACGATATATACGGCATCTACTTCAGAAATGACGATGACGGTTGGGCGGTGACCTCGGACGGCAAAATACTCAGGACAAACGACGGCTGCAAGTCATGGAACTCCTATGACGTGGGAGAAATCTGGCTGGAGGACGTCTACTTCATAGACGGCGACAAGGGTTTCGTGACAGGCTCCAAAGGCGGACTGTTTGAGACGACCGACGGCGGCGGCATCTGGACAGACAGATCGCTCGACTCCGACTGCTGGTTCTACGACATAGCATTCTGGGACGATGACGAGGGAGTGCTGGTGGGTGCGAAGAAGACCGATGACGGCGACTTGATCGGCGTCCTTTATTCGACAAAGGATGGCGGCGGTACCTGGCAGGAAGTCTATAACGACATGAACGGCATATCGGATTTGTTTCTGAGCAAGCCGAAACTTGGATGGACAACCTGCACCGGAGCGGTCGGGTCGACAACGAATGGTGGCGAAAACTGGGACAAGAATATCCTAAACGATGACGATGTCATCAGGGGGACATATTTCCACTCCGGTCAGTCAGGCTGGATCGTCGGACACAACGGCCTTCTCGCGAACACGACAGACGGTGGATGGTCGTGGCAGAGGAAAGGTCAATTGACCGAAGATAAGCTCTATGCGGTAGCTTTTCTCACTGCATTCGAGGGTCTGGCTGTCGGCGACAGGGGCATGATGTTCATTACGACCGACGGTGGTATCAGTTGGAATATCGATTCCATGTTCGTCAGATCGACTCTGCGGGATATCGAGATTGTCGATGGTCAGATATGGATATGCGGCGATAACGGGACCATAGTCTCTGTACACAAGTGATTATCATCCGGCACATCGGATGCCAATGATATTGAATCAGATGCGTTCGTTCCGGCAGTTCTTGCGACCGATGAACTGCCGGAAAAATAGCTTACAGAGTATCGACAGGTCACACCGACGACTTCGTCGTCACCAAGACCTATCGAAACTACTCATATTTCAATTTCACCCTTGAGGTATCTGACCGCTCGCCCTGCGATGTTGATTCTGTCTCCTCTGTCCTCGCAGAACAACTCGCCCCCGCGCTCCGAGACTTGCAGCGCATGCAGCACCGGTTTGCCGAGTCTTTTCGACCAGTATGGCGTCAGTGTGCAGTGAGCCGCACCGGTGACCGGGTCCTCATCGATGCCTGCACCCGGAGCGAAAAACCGCGATACGAAATCGGATATCCTGCCTTCGGCTGTCACGATTGCACTGCCGTCGCCGATCTTTGCGAGCGATTGGAAATCAGGATTGATCGCAAGTACGTCGTCTTCGCTATCGAAAACAGCGAGATATGATTGTGCTTTCAGGACTTCCTTCGGTTCGCGACCGAGCGCCCCGATCAGATCGGCTGGCGCATCAATCCGTTCAGGCACGTGCGCCGGGAAATCGAGATAGAGCAGATCGAATTCCTTTCTGACAATCAGCAGGCCGCTCTTAGTCTCAAAGCGAATCTCAGGTTCCACATGACCAAGCTCGTTGAAAATTACATAAGCTGATGCCAGCGTGGCATGGCCGCACAGATCGACTTCGACTTTCGGAGTGAACCATCGAAGCTCGAAATGGTCATCCTTGCGCACGAAGAACGCAGTCTCGGACAGGTTGTTCTCTACGCCGATGGCCTGCATTGTCTCATCATCGAGCCAGCTTTCGAGCGGACAGACCGCCGCCGGATTACCGGCGAAAAGTTTTCCGGTGAACGCATCGATCTGGTAGATGGGAATTCTCATATCAAGGCTCCGCTGAGGTTGTTTGTATCTTTGAGAGGAATTATATACAGTTGCGAGAGTCCGGTCGACAGTTTTTTCTTTGCGCTGACTTGTAAGCCAGCTAAGTTAATGAAAACAAGGGTTAATGGAGGCAGGTCTATGTTTTTCAAGTATTGCAGAAGGATTGTCGGAGCATCAGCAGCTTTACTTATTATACTATCCGTGATTTCACAGCTTTCATGTGATGGTAGCAAGACCGCTCTTGAGGAATGTCGTCGCGAAGCGGACAGCTTAAGAACAGACATGCAGGTTCTTTTAGATAGCCTTTCCAAATCAATAGAATTGGATCGACGCTATTTTAGGGGTCCGATAAAGCTCTTCTACTTCAATGTAGACAGCGCAAGAGCATATGGAGTTGACGGACCTCTCGACAGTATGGCAGTGTTGCCTGTCGAAAGGAGCTTACCTCCTACACGCACTCCAATTGAGGATGCAATAGAGCTATGGATCGCTGGAGAGCTAACCGAAGAGGAGAAGGCTGCCGGGTTTGTAGCACCTCAGTTTAATAGTGTTAGATTAGTGAGGAGCGTACTCCACAACGGAGTTCTGTACCTGGAGTTTGATGACCCTAAGTATGAAACAAGTGGCGGAGCCACCAGAGTGCATATATTGTGGTCGGAGATTAGGAAAACTGTCCTTCAATTCCCTCAAGTTCGGGAAGTAGGATTTCCCGACGGCGAGGAATTCCAACCTTAGCGAGCTGTAACTTCCTCACACCACCGTCACTTCTCCTGCTGTCACGCGCAGGGTTTCCTTGCGGCGTTTGACCAATAGCGCGCCGCTTGTGTCGATATCTATGGCTTTCGCGATTATTGTCTTGTTGCCCATTTTCAGTTTCACCTGCTGGCCGAGGAGCGATGATCGTTTCTTGATTCTCGGCAGCAGCGGCTTGAGGCCTTTTTTCTTGAACTGGAGATACATCTTCTCGAAACTCAGAAGGAAATCAGCGAGAAACGCGATCCTGTCGATTCGACCGCCCGATTCGATCTGAAGCGATGTCGCTTTCTTCTTCAGATACGGTGGGAAGTCTTTCCTGAGATGATTGATATTGATACCGACGCCAATGACGACGAAATTCACTTTGTCAAGCTCCGCTGATAGTTCCGTAAGAATCCCGGCGACCTTGAGGTCATCGATAAGGCAATCGTTAGGCCACTTGACTTTGGCGTCGAGATTTAGTTTCGAGATGATCGTTTCGGCGAGCGCGGTTGCTGTGACGATCGACAGGCCGGGCGACTCCGACGGCGGGAGTGTGGGGCGGAGGATCAGCGATGCCCAGAGTCCGAGCTTGGATGGCGAGTGCCATCTGCGTCCAAGCCTGCCCCTTCCCGATGTCTGCTTTTCGGCTATCACGAGGGTACCTTCCGGCGCGCCTTCCGAGGCGAGAGTGAATGCGAGCGAGTTCGTCGATGGCAGCGAGAAATGCGAGACTATGTTTCGACCTATGAATATCGTCTTCAGGTGATATCCGATCTCGTGAGGGAAAATGCAGTCCGGCGCCGAGACAAACCTGACTCTCGAAGTATTGTCAAAATCGAACTTGTAGCCCCAGACGACAAGCCCGCGCAGGGCTTCGTTGATGAACTTCACGCGGGTCGAAAACCTCTCGGCGAGTTTCGGGATTGCATAGAATCTGTCGGGGGAGTTTCTCAGGAAGTTGAGCAGTTCGACCGCTATGTCATCGACCCGGCCTCCCATTTCAACCGGTAATTCTGACGACATTCAGCGAGAAATCGCCGGCTGGCGCGGAGTGCGTGAGTGCTCCGACCGAAATGTAGTCGATCCCACACTCGGCCAGTTGTCTGACTGTCTCGAGAGACACGCCTCCGGATACCTCGATCTTTATGTCGGTCGAGACAGCGCGGATTTTCTCGACGGCATCCCGTATCTGGTCGACGCTCATGTTGTCGAGCATAATCCAGGAAGCGCCCGACTGCAGGGCCTGCTCCAGTTCGACAGGCGATGATGCCTCCACTTCGATCTTGATATCCGGTTTGACCTGGTCGCGATAATCTGTGCATCGTTTCACCGCGGCAGACAGCGATCCGGACGCCCGGATATGGTTGTCCTTGATGAGGATCATATCGTAGAGACCTCTGCGATGGTTGTAGCCGCCACCGCAGACGACCGCATGTTTCTCGGCCTGACGCATCCCCGGCGTAGTCTTCCTCGTATCGAGGATTTTGACATTGGTGTCCTCTACGCGGTCGACAAACTGTTTCGTTAGCGAAGCAATGCCGGAGAGTCTCATCAGGAAATTGAGCGCCGTGCGCTCCGCAGTCAGGATTGAGGTAAGGTTGCCTGTGACCGTAGCGATGACACTTCCAGCTTCGACAACAGAGCCATCCTCGAACATCGGCGTATATCTGAGATTCTTGTCAACAGTCTTGAACACCCGGCGGGCGATCGACTGACCCGCGAGCGCACCACCCGACCGGAAGAGAATATCAGTCTCTCCGTTTAGATTCGGGTCTACACTTGCGCGCGTTGTCAGATCGCCATCGCCGACGTCTTCCTGAAGGGCGAGGTCGATCAACTTGTCGAGTTCTTCGGCGAGGAATTCCATGTCACGAAAAAAAAGGGAACACAGAGCTATGTCAACTCGTATTTTGATTGACCCCGACGTGCGCAGCCACTAATATTGATTCTGGAGGCAATTTGATATGGAACGCCGCCGATGTCTGCTCGAAGGCTATGAATCAGTCGAGTGCTGGATATTTGACATACTCGATGGCAAACGGCTCGATGAGGTCCCGCTGCCGATTGACAGGATCAACAAATGTATCACGTGCGATGTATTCGCCGATGCCATCGTGCGATCGACAGGCAGACGAAGCTCCGATCGTCTGATATCCGAAGCGATCAACAGACTCCTTTCGATATTCTCCAATTACAATGTCGAACTCGGCGAGATGGCGGACTCGCTCCGGAAGAAAATTGAAGAACTGACAGTGCTCAAGACAGTGGCAGAGGCTCTCCTGAAAGCCACGGATCTCAGGAGCGGCCTGAAGATATTCCTTTCCGGGATCACATCGGGGGAAGCATTTGGATTCAACAGGGCGGTCGTGTTTCTTGTCAATAATCCAAGACACACACTCGAAGGTCAGTTCGGCCTGGGACATCTCAACGTCAGTTCATACGACTCGACCTGGGAACGCATTCAGCGCGAGAAATTGACGTTTGCCGAGATCGTCGAGAACATTCTGAGCGAAACCGATGAGCCTGACAACGAATTGAGCAAGGCGACCTCCAGGATATATATCCCGCTCAAAGAAGATTTCGGTATTCTGGCTCAGTCGGTCATTCGTCGGAAATCATTCAGGATACAGAAGTTCGGCAGCGATCATTCGACCGACAAGCAGGTACTCGATATATTTGGAGGAAACCCGTGTGCGGTCGTACCGATCATCTCCAAAGAAACCGCTCTCGGAGTCGTCGTCGTCGATAATCCCGTAACATCCAGAGATATATCTGACGAGGAAATCTCGACACTGGAAACCTTGTCATACATGACCGCCGCCAAGATAGACAACCTGAATCTTCAGAACCAGCTCGAGCTCCGCGTCGCACAGCTTGAACACGTCAATGCCCTGTTGCAGGACAACAATAAGTATCTGATGGAGACGGAGCCGCTCGTCGAGGCGGGTCGGCTGGCCACTACAATCGCACACGAGATCAAGACGCCGCTCGTCACGATCGGCGGATACGCGATGAGAGCGATGAAGGAACACAGGAACGGCAGGGATATATCGCGCGATCTGAATGTGATGGTCGAAGAGATATCGAGGCTCGAGGAACTCGCGAGCGGCGTGCTCGATTTCTCGAAAAAACGAAAACTTACGCTCGAAACCCTGGACTTGAACGTCCTGATTAGCGAAACTTTGAACATCGTGACAGACAAGCTGTCTTATGGCAATATCGAGGTTGTGATAGACCTGTGCGACAGGGAACTGAGCGTGAGGGTGGACAGAAACAGAATGAAGCAGGTGTTGTTCAACCTGATCGACAATGCCATGCAGGCGATGCCGAATGGCGGCAAACTGGATGTCTCGACCGGAACGAACGCCAGCTACCGATGGTTTAAGATTATTGACACCGGTTGCGGGATGTCGAAGGAGACTGTCGAGCAGCTTTTCAAACCATTTTATACTACGAGAAGCGCCGGGTGTGGGCTCGGTTTGCCGGTCTCCAGGAGAATTGTTGATGATCACGGAGGTTTTCTCGAGGTTGAGTCGATTCCGGGCAGGCAGTCTGTCTTTACGGTCAATCTGCCTGCGATCGATACTGACAAATGACTGAATCATACTGAGGGGTCAGAGATGAATAAATTGTTGATAGTGGAGGACGAGAAGAATCTTCTCGAACTGTACAGAATGGAGTTCGAAGAAGAGGGATACAGCGTGGCTACCGCTGAGTCGGGCAAAGCCGCTCTCGAAATCTCCAAGACATTCCAGCCGGACCTTGTGGTGCTCGACATCAAGCTCGGAGACGAAGAAGGGCTCAAGGTTCTCAGCGATTTCAAGCACCAGTCTAAAGACCGACCGGTCATCCTCAACACGGCATTCACACACTATAAGCATGATTTCACATCGTGGGCGGCGGATGACTATGTTGTGAAATCGGGTGACCTGACCGAACTCAAAGCGAAAATCAGGACGTTGCTTGAACGAGGCAAAGCGCATGAGTGAATCCGGTTGTGACTGGATACCGATCCGAAGTTGATTGAAACATAGTTCAGTCCGGAATTGACGCCATGAATACAGGCGCAATGGCAGACTTGAAAAGGATGCAAAATGGCTGAGAAGATGAAGATGTACCTTGCCGGTGAGTGGAAAGATTCAGACAAATCGATCGATGTCATCAATCCGTACGACAAATCGATCTATGGAACTGTCGCAGCGGCGTCACCTGACGATTTCACCGAGGCGATTGCGAAAGCAGACAAGGCATTCAAGGACTACCGTTTTTACCCAAGCTACAAGCGGTCCGAAGCGCTGCAGTTCATTGCATCGGAGATTGAGCGTCGCAAAGATGAACTGGCCGAGACAATCACATGCGAAATGGGGAAATCACTGGCCGATTCGCTCGGCGAAGTAGGCAGGGCAATTTCGGTGTTTAATATCTCCGCCGAAGAGGCCAGGAGGATGGGCGGAGAAGTAATGTCGCTCGACTGGCAGGCCGGATCCGAAGAACGATGGGGGATAGTCCGAAGATTCCCTATGGGAGTCGTTGCCGGAATATCGCCGTTCAACTTCCCTCTCAATCTGGTTGCACACAAGATCGGACCCGCGCTGGCTTCCGGCAATGCCATAGTGTTGAAACCAGCCTCCAAGACTCCAATAACAGCGTTGAAACTCGCGGAGATCATAGACAAGACTGATCTTCCGAAAGGTGTCTGCTCGATCCTGCCAGCGTCTTCGAAAGATACAACACCCCTGCTCGAAGACCCGCGTGTCAAGGTGATAACATTCACCGGTTCCTCGCCCGTCGGCTGGAAGATCAAAGCGATGTCCGGGAAGAAGCGTGTGGTGTTGGAACTCGGCGGAAACGCGGGTGTGATTGTGGCCGACGACGCCGACATCGATTACGCTGCCGAACGCATGGTGTTCGGCGGGTTCGCGGTGTCGGGACAGAGTTGTATTTCGGTACAGCGAATATTCCTGCATGAGAATATCTATGATGAATTCATTCGTATCTTCGCTGATAGAGTGAACAGTCTGAAGGTTGGGAATCCACTCGACCCGAGTGTCAGCATTGGCCCGGTCGTCGAGGAGAGCGAGGCAATCAGGATCGAGGAGTGGATCAACGAGGCTGTCACCGATGGCGCCAAAATCCTTGCGGGCGGCAAACGCGATGGTGGAGCCGTGCAGCCGACTATTCTCACCGATGTCAAGGCGGAGATGAAAGTCTGCTCGATGGAGGTGTTCGCACCGTTGGTCACAGTCTTCAAGTACACTGATTTCAAGAGCGCAGTTGACGAGGTCAACAGGTCTGACTTCGGCCTGCAGGCGGGGATTTTCACGAATCGGCTGAAGGACATTTGGTACGCATACGAGCGGATCGAAGCTGGCGGAGTTGTTATCAACGATGTCCCGACATACCGCGCCGACCATCAGCCATACGGCGGCATGAAAGACTCAGGCTTTGGCCGCGAGGGTATACGCTATTCAATTGAAGACTACACCGATATCAAAATCCTCTCGATGAATCTGAAATAGTGAGTTACGGACTCGGCTAATCTTCGAGTCAGACAAACAGGTCCGGGCCGCGTGGAGATGCGGGCGGTTTACGCATGTCGTCGGGGACGGCGGGTAGTTCGTCGGCCTGGAAGCAGGGACCTGCGACTATGGTTTCCAGCAGTTTCGCTTGTTCGGGATAACCGTCGATTGTCGCTTCAAGCACCCAAAGCAGTTCGAGTAGTTCAGTGGTGAACTGGCTGGTCCAGCGTTCGGGGCGGATGTCGTCCAGCGGTGAGGATTTCTTACCCGCGCCTTTTTTCATGCGATACTTGAGCCATGACTGGACTACCTTCAGCCCGGAGACCTCGAAATTGAAAACGTCGCAGGAGACCGGACGAAACTCACCATCGCCAATATGGAGTGTCCGCGTCGTGTCATTGTAATCGAACTTCTCTGGATAGCTGTCCGATTCGCCGGACACAGCCTTGACACACTTCGTCCCACCCCGCGGGACATGACCGCGCTGCTTGCCTCTGGGGACGAAGCGTTCGCCATAAGTGTACAGCCAGAGGAGTCGCGCGCCGATGTCGCGGACCTGCTCGAACAACGCGATGTCCCTGGTGATCGGTACGCGTAGCTCGCGCGTCTCCAGTTCCTTCTCATATCGTGCGGTGAAGGCCGGTTGCGCCAGTGCGCCATAAACGTAAGCCAGAAAATCCTCCGGCGTGAGGTGGCACGGCGTGAAGTGGCACGGGCTTCCAGCCAGTGAATCATGGGCAGGATGCCCATGCCACTTCCTGCTGTATTCCTTGCCAAGCAGATCAAGTAGGCCGGGCAGGATGTTAGCCTCCGAAGCGTCAGCGGTGCGGTAAAGGGGAACAGTATCCTTTGCCCCCCGACCCGAGAAATGGTGCAGGTCTGGAATCAGTGCACAAGCCGTAGCGGCTGGTCCTTGTCCAAGAGGATGATTCAGGAGGCTCGTCAGATATATCTGCCGTTCGCCGTGAGCGCGCCAGAGAGCGGGACGGAAGTAATCGCCCAGTCGACTGTCGGCAAAAACCTATTGCCGGTCAAATGAACGATAAGCGTAGCGTACGACACTCGGTGCAGAAGAATTGCAAGGCAATTGGTCGACAGGTTTCGCGGTTTCGTTAGTCTCTAACAATGATGAGCACTTGGAACTGATTTTGCGATCTCGCGTTTCCTTGAAAGCCATAACCATGTTTTCGGAGGTTAGCAATTTACGCCACCTAATCTCTAATGTGTCAGGGTTATGACAGATTGGCCAAGTGCGCTTCAACTGAACGCCGGAATGTTGCCACGGCATAAGGTCAGTAAGTAGCGGCCAGTCAAAGTAGTTGCCTTTGCAAGCCGGGCGGAACGGCGCTTGCCAGTCGTCGGGGCAGTCCTGCCATTTCACGGATTCAAAATCACCGATAGCGTCGAGTTCGGCGAGTTTGGTGTCGCGCGTCCCGTCGATACGGGCGTAATGGACCTTCGCGGGCGTTGAAGTGGCACGGGCATCTTGCCCGTGATTCATGGGCTGGAAGCCCATGCCACCTCCAACCCACTTCCAATCTTCCAAGCCTGCCTTCTCAGGATTGCACAATACATACTCAAGGGAATGAGCAAGGTCCTGTTCATCTCGTATCAGATGATCATAGTACTCCGGCTGCCAGAAAGAGCCTTTGCGTTTCAGCGCTTTGTTAGCGTGGCTTGCGGTGAAGGACTTCCACGAATGCAGAATATTCGGCAATTCATGCTTTGGCAATGGTTGAACAACTACGTGAACATGGTTGGGCATTATGCACCAAGCCAGAAGTCGATAGCGCTCGCCGTCGAAATGCCTGAGCGCGTTGTCAATGATTTGAGCGATTTTGTCTTGCTTCATCCAGCACGCGCCGTGACCCGCGTCCATGTATTTATCAACCTTCTCGGAGAAAAGGTATTGCAGTCTCTTTTCCTCGTCTTCAGAGAGGGAGCGGTTCATCTGCTTTGATATTTGAATGATGTTTTCGCGTTCAGCAAGCCATCCTTCGACAACAGACTTCGGAAGAGAATCGCTGAGACGAAAGGTTACAGAATAGATCGAATGGTCCTTCGTCCAGTGCGGGAGGTATGCCCCCTGGCGGATTTTAACAGAGGATTCCTCATTTGAAGTGGAAGTGGTATGGCCATCCTGGCCATGATTCACGGTCTGGAAGCCCGTGCCACCTCTGACGGTCACGGCGATGGCGACGGGCGTCTGGATGGCGAAGACATTATCAGTCTTACGAGTGCCACGCCCCTCACCACCAAGATCGAGAATCCAGATTTCATCACATACACGTCGCATGTGCTCGCGCATCCCACAGAAGGCGTCGCCGTCGAGGTAGCTTGAGGCGCTGATAAAACTGACGACGCCCGGCCCGCCGGTGGGTTTGGAAGTGGCATGGCCATCATGGCCATGATTCATGGGCTGGAAGCCCATGCCACTGCCGCCGCCTTCTCTTGTTTCATGCTCGAAGACCTTCCAGAGCGCCCAACGCCAGAAATAGACATACAGGTTATAAGCATTCTTGACGTGGATACCATGACCGGCGGCAATGACTGGATCAATGAAGTTTCTGAAAATCGAGTGTCGTTCTCTTTCTGTCAATCTCGCTTTAGCAGACTTGAGTTTCCTTTTCTTCCCTTTCTTATCCTTTATCGTATCTGCGGGTAAAGGATCACCAAAACGAACCCATCCTCCATACCGCGATAAGTTTTCCTCATCTTTGGTATCTACTGCCTCATGCCGGTCATAGGGCGGATTGCCGAGGCAGACGATGACAGGAACCTCCGCTTTCACACGGGTTGCTTTCTTATGTTGTTCGGCGAACGCTTTTTGGGCAAATCCCATCACCGTCTGCGGTGGCTTAGCGTTCGGGCTTTCGAGTGTGTCAGTCAGGTAGATGTGCGTGCCGTCTTTGGGTAGTTCCGCGCCACGGTCTCGCAGGGCGCGACTGACGCGCAGTTCGGTCACGGCGTATGGACCGACCATGAGTTCAAATCCGTATAGGTTGTTGGCTAAAGCAGTCGCCTGACCTGCAACGGCACCACCGCCCTGTTCGGACTCGATTCTGCCAAGCGCGTGTTCGATGACGCCCAGTAAATAAGTTCCTGTTCCGGCAGCCGGATCAAGAGTTATTACGCTGGGGTCGGCGAAGCCGAGCGGTTTGTTCAGCCGGTTGACGAGCAGGTCGTCGATCAGGCGCACCTGTGCGCGGACGACTTCAATGGGAGTGTAGTAGGCACCGTAATCCTTGCGCAACTTGGGGTCGTAAACCGCGAGGAAATCTTCGTAGAAATAGAGCCAGGGGTCCTCTGGACCGGTCAGACTTGCCGTAGGTATGAAGCCAATAACTCTAAGGATCAGATTGAGCGAAGCGGAGATTTCTTCCCGTGCATTCGTATCAGTCAACACCTGAAGCGCACGAGAGAGTAGACTGTGCTGTGCATCAAGTGCCTTTTCTGCGCTATCGAGCGTTAGCGGATCGGCACCTTCGCTGCGTCCTAGCAGCAGAGCGAAAGCCACGGTTTGGGCATAGGCGTCGGCGAATTGTTCGTCCGATGCATCAGGGAAGAGGAGTTCACGCCAGTCCTTCGCCAGTTGGACGAGAGGCGAATCCGAATCTTTGAGCGCGTCGGTCACATCATCGCGTAACATTCGACAGAGAGGAGCTATCATTGCCGCAAAGTCCTTGAGATCGATCTTCCCATTGCGGCCCGTGGGGATGATGGGTTCCCAGGACAGGTAGTCGTGCAAAAGGCGCTCGATTGCATGGGCATCAGGCGGGGTAGCTGCTTTCTTTCCCTCTTTGGAAATATCGCCTGAGAGACAGACGATCTTGTCTACAAGTACACCACTGCGATAGAGCGCCCATTCGTTGCCGTCGGTGTACAGGATATTAGGGATGGAAGAGAAACGTTTCCATTGGTCGCGATTGTGGCCTTTGAAGCGCTTTACATTTGCGCCAACGCCGGGAGCCTTGAGTTCGACATAACCTGAAAGAAGCTTGTTGTGATGAACAGCGTAGTCAGGTCTCCCGAGACGATCAGGCAGAGACGTTTCGCCCGTGCAGACCAGATTCAAACGCAACGCGTCGGCAACGCTCGCCATGAAGTTCTCGAACGGCGCGCGCAATTGGTCTTCCCGTTCGCCGCGCGTCATCTGCGACATTTTGTTCGTGACGGTCTGGGCTAAAGCTTGAAGGGCACCCAATATCGATTCGTCATTGGTCATGCAGAATGTCCCTGATCATTTCGTTGGTGTCTTCTCGCATCCCCATCTTCATGGTTGCTCGGCAATCATGCGCATAGATCAATAAACTATGCAGAGTCTATGCGCATGTGTCAAGCGCCAAAATGAGCATTCTGCACTTGGGTTATCAATGTCCGCAAAGCTATATCCAGATATTGCTCCTCCATTTCGCCCTTGACTTCACACGTACATCGCGTACCATATGGCGTTGTTTTGGTATAGATAGACGATCCCCGGAGGAATCGATGGACTATTTCACTCGCACCAAAGTCCGCGCAATCATTCTCGATGATGAAGTTGAACTCGGCGGTAGGCTGATCATTCTCGGATGGGTTCGCTCAATCCGTGTCTCGAAGAATGTCGCTTTTGTCGTAGTCAATGATGGTTCGTGCATGGGCAATATACAGGGCGTAATCGAGAATCCGGAATCGTTCCCCGATCTCGAGAGAATATCGACTGGAGCGTCGGTCAGGATGGTCGGCGAACTGGTCGAGTCGCAGGGCAAAGGTCAGAAATATGAAATCAAGATCGAGACACTTGATTTGATAGGCGAGGCGGATCAGACATACCCGATGCAGAAGAAACGTCACAGCCTCGAGTACTTGAGAGAGATCGCGCATTTGCGTCCGAGAACAAACACGTTCGGTTGTATGAACAGAATAAGATCGAAGATCGCGTACGCGGTTCACAAGTATTATCAGGAACGCGGGTTCTTTTACATCCACTCGCCGGTAATAACGGCATCCGACGCTGAAGGCGCAGGCGAGCTGTTCCGCGTGACCGTACTCGATTTCGACAACCCGCCTCGTGTCGATGGCAAGGTCGACTTCAGTGAGGATTTCTTTTCGGGCGAGTCTTTCCTGAATGTCTCCGGTCAGCTTGAGGGTGAACTTCTCGCAACCGCGCTCGGCGACATATACACATTCGCGCCGACATTCAGGGCGGAGAATTCCAACACAGCGCGCCATGCCGCCGAGTTCTGGATGATCGAACCGGAGATGGCGTTCTGCGAACTCGAAGAGGACATGCAGGTCGCGGAAGAATTCCTCAAGTTCCTGTTCGAGTATGCCCTCACTGAGTGCGACGACGAGATGGAGTTCTTCGGCAAGTGGGTCGACACGACCGTCCGCGAAACGCTTGAAGGCGTCATCAAGTCCGATTTCGAGCGAATAACCTACACCGAAGCTGTCGCGATTCTGGAAAGATCGGGCGAGAAATTTGAATTTCCCGTCAGTTGGGGTGTTGATCTCCAGTCCGAGCACGAACGATTTCTGACCGAGAGATATTTCAAGAAACCGGTGATCGTCTACGATTACCCGCGCGAAATCAAGGCGTTCTACATGAAGGTCAATGACGACGAAAAGACAGTCCGGGCGATGGATGTGCTCGTTCCAAAGATCGGCGAGATCATCGGAGGCAGCGAGCGTGAACCTCGCTATGATGTTCTCACACAGCGCATTAAGGAATGTGGACTGCCGATCGAGCACTACGACTGGTATCTCGATATCAGGAAATATGGCACCGTTCCGCATGCCGGATTCGGTCTCGGTTTCGAGAGGACATTGATGTACATCACGGGCATGTCGAACATTCGCGATGTGATCGCATTCCCGCGCGTACCGAGATGGGCGAAATTCTGATGCGATATTGTCCGAATTGGAACGTTGACATCAACGCTGGCAATCGCTGTTCGGCCTGATTTGGAGCGGTCAAATCACGAAAACTTTTTTTCGCGAAATGTCCAAAAACGTCATTTTTTTCTTGCGCGCTCAAATCAAAGGTTCTATTTTAGTCAGTAAATTAACGGGTTTCACGCCTGTCATACAACAGGACACCGATCTTACCCTTGATTCTAAAGGGGAAGACGAGATAAGAGAATCAGGCTGTGACGCCCGGAGTTGTTGAAGGACTTCTTAACTAACGGAGGGTATGATGCCCGCAAAGCCACTGACGAAATCGCAGCTTGTTACTAAGCTGTCGAAAGACCTTGAAATGACCAAGGTGCAGGTGAATGGTTTTCTCGACGAGTTGCACAAGGTAGCCGTCACAGAGACAAAGAAGGCCGGCCAGTTCACACTCCCCGGCTTCGGCAAGCTGGTGAAGTCGCACCGCAAGGCTCGTATGGGTCGTAATCCGCAGACCGGCGAAGCGATCAAGATTCCGGCCAAGACGGTCGTTAAGTTCCGCGTAGCCAAGGCCTGCAAGGACTCTGTCGTCCCGCCGAAGAAATAGTAAGCGGCCGCCAGGTCATACGCAGCTAAGCTGCAAAATGAAAATGCTGTCAGCGTCAACCGCAGGCAGCATTTTTTTGTTAGTGCTATGTCGCTACTTCTGGGATGCTTTTCCCAGCAAGAGATCGTAGTGCTTGAGAGTGAGGCTGATAGCATCATCCAAATCGAACAGGCCGCTGTCATCAGTTCGTGCCCCCGCGAAAGTTGTCAGGATGTATTCAGCATCATCTTTCTCAATTCCATACAGGATGAAATAAGCCGCATCGAGTTCAGCTAACAGATTCTTCCGTTCATCAGGTTTCCATTTGTGAACCGGCGGATCGAATCCTGCTGCCTCGGCAAGAGGGATCATATCGTTGCTGGTGCAGGACAATTTGAGAACGCGGTCAGAAATCCATTTCTCAAGCGTCTGACGGCGATCCCACGGGCAGCGGTCAGAGTATCGGTCAGGCGACAATATGGGAAGCTGCTCGACGATAAAGAAATTGAGATGAACACCTCCAACCTTCTGACGAGCTACGAAATCAAGAACAACTGTATTCAGATTAGCGAGTAGACAAGACTGCCTGCGGGCAGAAATTGCTGCATCAGTCTCAATGAGTGGTGCAGAATTCATAACCGCAGAGAGAGGTAATTGTGCCGCTATCATCGTTCGTCGGTTTGTAGGGCTGGTAATGTCCTTGTAGCTCAGGATGCCTCGTTGCATAGTGCGCGAAACAGACGGAGGGATTTCTGCTGAGTTCACCCACCATCTTGGTTCTGGGACAAACTCCGGATTCTGATGCTCCACAAGACTTGCGGGGATAGTCTGTCCCTGCCTCATCCAATTGCTGGGATCAATCCTGATACTGGCAGCCCTATGATCATACATCTGAACCATCTTTGCTTCGTACAACGGTAGGTATGTGCTCTTTCCCTTTATCCATCGGTTCCCGACACGGCGGAATTTCTTTTCTTTTAGTTTCTCGGCATTTATGAACAGTTCCGCATCGTTGGTCTGATGGAACATAGTGTGGAATTTGATTCCCCACGGATTCCCGCCTTCTTCGCGGTTTCTGTCTATGAGAATGGGTACGCGCCTGTAGATGCTTTTCGTTAGTTCCGCATCGCGTTGCGATCTGAAGATCGGGCAGGTGCGAGTATTTGGATTGAGCAGTTTGATGTCGGCGGGAGAAAGCTTGATATGGCGGCTCTTGTCTTCCAGTTCATCCACCCGGTGCGCGAAAAAGACAAAGTCCATGGATTTCGCTTTCTGTTTGCTGCCGCCAAAGAGAAGAACACAGAATTTATATCTGCTATCAACGTCCGGAAATACCTTCTTGCGATTCTCGAAGTCGTACAGTCCGGATAGTGACTCTGAAGAAACGAGAGCGTTGAAGAATTCTTTGGTCGTATTATCAGTTGCGATCCCGGATGGTACGAGCAAGCCGACGAGGCCGTTTGGCGCAACGATGGTACGTGCAAGTTCTGCGAACACGGAATATGTATTGACATCGCCCTTTCCCGTTAACGGGTATCGATCAGATTCGCGGATGTATTTCAGCGCTCCTTCAGCATTTTCTTTTGCCTGAATGTATCGCTCGTACAACTCCGGGTTGCTGGTCTTGAGATCGTCTACCATCTGACGGCGTGTGGCGGCATTTACAGCCGAAGCGATCTTTGGATCGCTCGCATCGAAGAACTCCCGTTCCTGAAGCTTAATCCTCTCCCACGGTGGATTGCCAATCACGCAATCGAATCCGTTTTCATCGCGCTCGAACACATCGGTAAATATCTCTCTCCAGTTCAGAGCACGGGCATCTACTTCCGGATCATCAACGAGACTGTTTCCATGAACGACATTCCTGGAAAGATCTGCCAGTGATTTGTCGGGTTGCGCGGAGCGAATCCACAGAGCGAGTTGAGATATTTCAACAGCTTCCTGAGACAGGTCGACTCCGAACAGATTGTCATTCAGGATGAATTCCGGCACCTGATCCGCAAGCTGACTGTCGTCCTTACCGGCATGGTACACTATTTGATCGATTATGAAATGGTACTTCTCCTCGAAGATGCTATATGCGCTGATAAGAAACGCGCCGCTTCCGCAGGCAGGATCCACGACCTTGATAGTCCGTACAAGGCTAAGGCATTCACGCCAGAAATCGGCAGTTTCCTTTGATTGTCCTTCATCGCTTTGCGCATCAATCTGCACACCACGATTCCGGGCAAGCGCTTGAATTCTATCGTCGATGATCTTACCGACAGTGTTGTGTGTGATGAATTCGGTGAATTCGGATGGAGTGTAGTAAACGCCGTGTCGCTTACGTTCGGCGGACTTGGTCATCCGGGGCTGCTCGTCATCAGTCGTAACCGCATCGAATAGCCCTGTCAACTTGATGCGCTCCAAATCGTTGATGGACTTCTCAAAGAGATGACCGAGGACTTCGACATTCACCTCGTCCCTGAAATCGTATTTACCGACGATCTCAAAGAAATCAGTCCACTCGTCATCGAGTTTCAGATTGTCAACTTCCGGATCTTCCCTGAAAAGACCACCGTCAAATGGAGGAATACGGAGTCTCTTGTTCCCCTGGTCAACACTTCTAAAGAGATCGAGGAAGTTCTTCCATTTTGGATGCGTTACCTGGTCAAATGGCGCCGATTGGCTGTACGCCTTGTGAATCGAGTTCTGAGGCAGCAGGTTACGATCTTCACAGAAAGCGACGAAAATGATCCGGTCCAGCAGCTTCTGCGCAATGCGAATTGCTTCGTCCTGTGATTTCTTATGCTGTGGTCCAGTCAGATGCTTGATGAGCTTCACGCGGTTTCTGTGGTAACTGTCGTACAGCTCATCGCCAACCTCCTGTTGTCGCGCTCCGGTCTTTTCGAGAAGAACCAATGCCCTGGGCTTCTGTGCAGTCGTGCCGGGGAGAAGTCCTCCTCTTTCAAGAACATAATAGAATTGCCTGAAGATTTCTTCTCTATGCAAGTCCTGCAATGTGAATAGCTGGTATGTTCTTGGCGTATGTTCGCGGTGATAGAGGCGGAAGCTCACGAAGTTGCACACGATACCCCACGGGCATTGTGGGATCGCATTCATATAATCCCAGCACTGCTGAACTGCGGTTCGTCCTCTTGACCTGTCCCGGTCAAGGTTGATATTCGGCCCTTTGAATTCGATTACGGCCACAGGTGAAGCCTTCTCCTGATGGCCAAAGTTCCCTATGGCTGCGTCTGCCTCACCTCCATTAACATTGTACTTTACTTCAATATCCCAGTTCTCGTCCCCTTTTGAGAAGAGTTTGTATCCCAGTGCTTCGCCGAATACTTCAGTAAGAAACTCAGCTTCGAGGTTGCTTTCTTTCCGGGTCTTGAGTTTACCTCTCATTTCCAGATCAGCCCATCTGGACATGATCTGAAATGCTCTATCCCAGGCTTCCCCGCGGAGTCTTTTCTCTACGGACTCCTGTTCAAGTAATCTGGGCAGAAACAGATTCTGATGGTGGCGGTTCTCACCATACTTCGTCTTGTCAGGGTCAGGAAACAACGTCTCTTGATTCGGATTCAATATCTTGCCTCTGCATGGTTTCTGATATCAACACTGCCTATTGGGTAAGAATATGCCAAGTTGATAGTTGTGTCAATCAAGTATTGCGCTGGAAAAGACTGTGACAAGGGAATCAATAACCCCGCGCCAATTATGCGACGCGGGGTCTGTATCGAATATATCAAATGATCTTACGACTCTTCTACCGGCTCGATCCCTTCCTCTTTCAGAATTCTCGGGATGTCGAGGAAAGTCTTGGCTGGTTTGGCGCCTGCGGCTTCGAGAGCTTTGAGCTTGGTCCTGGCGGTACCCATCGAGCCTTCGATAATCGCGCCTGCGTGACCCATACGTTTGCCGGGTGGTGCGTACACTCCGCCGATTATTGCAATCACCGGCTTTTTCATCCGCTGGATCGTATCGCGGGCGATCTCCTCGTAGACGCCGCCGATCTCACCGCACATGACAATCGCTTCGGTCTCCGGGTCCTTCTCGAACATCTTGAGAATGTCGTTGAAGGTCGAACCGAGCACCGGATCGCCACCGAGTCCGACGCATGTTGTCTCACCGTAACCTGTGCGAGTCAGCGTGTCCGCGACATAGTATGTGATCGAGCCTGATCTCGATACTGTGCCGATTTTGCCGCGCTTGAATGCGATGTCCGGCATGATTCCGAGATTCGCCTGTCCGGGCGAGATGATGCCCGGCGTATTCCCGCCGATTACAGTTGCGCCGTATCGTTTGGCTTCTTTGCGTATCGCCATCATGTCGAAGATCGGAATATGTTCCGGTACGACCACGACCAGCTTCATGCCGGCCCAGATGGCTTCGATAGCAGCTTCTTTCACGAACTGCGCGGGCAGGAATATGATCGACGTGTCCGCGCCAGTGGTGTCCATTGCGAACTCGACAGTGTCGTAGACTGCAATATCCTCAACGATTTCACCGCCTTTTCCGGGCGATGTTCCGGCGACGATGTTCGTGCCGTACTCGATCATCCGTTTGGTGTGGAACCGTCCTGCGGTGCCGGTTATGCCCTGGACGAGAATCTTCGAATCTTTGTCAACGAGAATAGCCATTACTTAGCCTCCTTCGCAAGTGCCACAGCTCGCTTGGCGATATCCTCGATCGGCGTCTCGATACCGTGCGCTTCGATATTCTCGAAAAGCTCCGGGCTTTCCTTCCGAGCTTCATCGAAGAGCCTGACGCCTTCCTCCCAGTTGTTGCCGGTCATGCGCATGACCATTGGCTTGGAGAGGCCGTGATCCTTGAGGAACATAATTACGCCTGTAGCAAAATCATCGCAACGGGAGATACCACCGAAACGCGCACCGAATATCGCTTTGACATTCGGATTCTCGTCGAGAAGCACGAGCATCTTTGCGAGCCGCTCAGGGGAGGGGCCGCCTCCCGAATCCATGAAATTGGCAGGTTTGCCGCCGTAGTAGTTGACAAAATCGTTGCCGACGATTCCGAAACCGGCGCCACCCGGGAACATCCCGATGTTGCCATCGAGATCGAGGTAGGGGATACCATGCTCACGTGCTTCCTTTTCGCGCGGAGTCATCTCGCCTTCCTCGTGTCGTTTCTCGATTCCCATTTCGGCTAATTCCGGGTGTCGGAACAGGGCGTCGTCATCGACAGATATTCTTGCGTCCGCCGCGATCATCTCGCCTTCCTCGGTCTCGATCAACGGATTGATCTCGGCGAGTTTGCAGTCGTATGCCTTGAACGTCTTGAAAAGACCCTGGATGATCGATGCTATCTGTTTGAGTTTCTCTTTACGGAAATTGAGCTGCAACCCGAGACTGTAGGCCTCGAACGCATGTATGTTCTCGTCGATCTCGAATGTTTCTTTGAAAACCTTCTGCGGGTTTTTCCTGGCGAATTCCTCGATGTCGACTCCACCGGTGGGCGACCCGATCACGACAATCTTGTATTTTGCGCGGTCGATGGTGACGCCGAGATAGTATTCCCTGCGGATGTTCAGAACGCGATCGACAAGTATCTTCCTGACCGGATATCCCTTGACCTCCGACTCGAACATATCCTCAGCGAGGTCGTTGGCATTCTCGGGTGATTCCGCCATCTTGATTCCGCCGGCTTTCCCGCGACCACCGGAGAGAATCTGCGCCTTGAGCATTCCCCTGCCGTCGAGGTTCATCACTGCGTTACGCACCTCTGCAGGCGTGCTGCACAGCGTTCCCTCGGTCACCGGTATTCCCTGTTCCGTGAACAGCTGTTTTGCTTCGTACTCGAACAGCCGCATTGGCTTCTCCTTTCTCTATTCCAAAGCGGAGCCGGAAGTATTTCGCATCCGGCTCGATCTATTATCTTTCTCGTCGTTGTCGATGAGCTTGCGGCTCTTCGGGCCGGGAAGCTCGGTGACGATTCCTGGAATATGTACGTTAGCCATAACCTTCTCCTTCAAGAGTGGCTTTTTCTGATCCCGTTCTTCGTGATCACGGAGAAAGCCGGCGGGCTATATCTGCCCTTTGTAGTAGGACATGCTCACCATTCCATTGACATAACAAAACATAATACTACCCCATCGGTAATCGTACCGGCAGCCGACGCGTCCATGCGTCAGCGCCGGATAGTACACACGGGCCGGACATGCCGACCCGCATAGTGCGATAATGTATAAATGCGCGCTGGCTTGTCAACCTGAAAGTGGGGGGGACCCTTCGAGACTCAGGACTTGCGAGGACATCTGCCGCCCCCCCCGCGGAACTCAGAGCTTCTTCCTTGAATCTCGTTGACATTAGCTTTCTGGCAGGCTAAACTGCTGTAAGTAATAGTATAATCAGACGGTTGCAGCATAATTTTGAGAACGTGCAAAATGGAGGCAAGTTAATGAAACAGCTAATCGAATTCCCTTTAGAAGATGGCAGCACGATTTTGGTCGAAGTTGATGAACCCGAAGGCGCTGGTAGAACAAGACAAGTCGCGCGCGGCGGTGATAAAACCATCGAAAAGGCAAACCAGACCTTTGAAAAAGCACTGGATAAGGTAAAACCCACAGCCAATGCAGTGATTTCCAAACTGCGAGATTTGATTGAACAACCGGACGAAATCGGTGTTGAATTTGGACTCAAATTTAGTGCAGAATCGGGTGTTATTATCGCGGCTGCTGGAATCGAAGCAAATTTCAAGGTGATGATCAAATGGCAGAAGGACAAGGAATAAAAGGGTGAGCACTAAATCCAGGCTCCAGAATCTGCGGAATTTCACCGTTCAGATTCGCCATGCCGAAACTGATGAAATTGTCGGGACCGGTATTGCGATTTCGATGGATGGTGAAATTGTGACTTGTAAGCATGTCCTTGAAGGCGCCGTGATCTCACAAACAGCAAATATTGAAACGGGCGAAGTCGGCGTCTATTTTCCACGAGCGAAGGGTGAAAAGAAAAATCGGCGGGCAAAACTGGCGCGGTATTTTTCGGATTCTAAAGATGATGTAGTTGTGTTGCAGGTGATCGGTAAGCCGCCGCCATTAGCACCGGAGCAAATCGCCATTCTGAGTGATGCCGAACGTTCGGCAGGCAATCCATTTCGCAGCTACGGATATCGAAAGCTGGATGGTTTTGATGATGCATGGGCTGATGGTAAGATCATGGGCAGTGTTAGCCCGCCGAAAGGTACTAAACTGCTTGTTGATCCGATTCAATTAGACTCCAAGCATATTAATCATGGCATGAGCGGTGCCGCTGTTCTTGATGCAGAACGAAATCTCATAGTCGGGATTGTTTCGGATACATATTTTGCTGATCAGTCCGGCAAAGACCGAGATACCGGCTGGGCTGTCAATGCGAGAGTTCTCACTTTCGATCCGTTTAATGTTTCGCTTTATGAAGGCGAATTTCTGGAACTCAAAGAAGCGGCAAAACCATCTGACGATGTGATGTCGCAGGCAAAAGATTTTGTCAAGCAAGACCTCAGTTTGACGGAACACGCTGCTCCGATTCCACCATCAGAATGGGTTGGTCGAGAGGAATTACTCGATCAATTAAATCAGGATTGGAACGATGCGGAGACCAAAGTTGTCGGGTTGATCGGTTTTGGCGGCGAGGGTAAAAGCAGTCTTGCCAGCAGGTGGATTGATGATTTGCTGCATAATCCGGATCAAAAGCAGCCGGACGGTTTGTTCTGGTGGTCATTTTACGACCGGCGCAGTGTGGACGAATTCTTCGAAGCCGCACTGACCTATCTCAGTGACAATGATGAAGAATTGCTGGCACGATGTAAATCACCCAACGCCCGCGCTCACCAGATTGCTGCTATGCTCTACAACGGAAATTACCTATTTGTCCTCGACGGGCTGGAAGTGATGCAGAAGCAGAAAGGCGACGACTACGGCGAGTTCGGCAATAAAAATTTGCGCGAGTTTCTCGAATACTTCAGCGCACCCGGACATTCCTCGTTTTGCCTGATTACCAGCCGCGCACCCGTTTTCGATCTGATGGACCACACCACATTCAAGCATCGTGACGTCACTCGTCTCAGCGATAACGAAGGCTGTAATCTGCTGAAAAATGTCGGTGTGAAGGGCAGCAAACCTGACCTGAAAAAAGCCGTCGAGCTGTGGGACGGACACGCCATAACCCTGAGCTTGATTGGCGCCTATCTCGCTGAAGTCCACAATGGTGATATTGCCCACCTGAACGAAATCGAACCTCCCACTGCCGACGAACCGCGCTATGAACGCGTCCATCGCATCCTGCGCCGCTACGACGAACATTTGACCGCCGATGAACGCGCATTTCTACAGCTCTTTAGCGCCTTTCGCACGCCCGTAAAAGATGAAGCGTTTGATAGAGTTTTTCGCACCAAAACATCAGATGATGCCCTCAACGCTCCGATTGCCGACCTGAGTGATGACGAATTTGAAACCTTGATAAAGCGCCTGCTAAACTACCGTATTTTGCGTCACGATCCGCAGGAAAACCACTACACCACTCACCCGCTGATACGTTCGCACTACTTAACTCTGCTCACCAATCGAGACAGTTCCCAAACTCAAAGGACGCACGAACAAATCAAGGACTTCTACCTCTCGGTGGCGGGTGATGTGCCCCATCATCCCACGTTAGACGATTTGATCCCGCTGATCGAAGTTGTTCATCATGCCTGCCAGGCTGGAGCGTATGATGAGGCTTATTGTATTTCTGACGAGCGAATTAGTCAAAAGAACCTGCATGTGCTTGCTCATCAACTTGGAGCTTATGAAACTCAATTAATGATAATGAGTGAATTCTTTCCCAATAGTGATACATCACAGAAGCCGCTGGTGAGCGATCCGAATGATAAGGGTTGGATTCTTAACACAGTTGGAGCCTGCCTAATGAATCTGGGTCGCTTGGGTGAAGCTGCGCCGTTCTATGATCGTGGTGTAATGATTGCAAAAGTAATGAGTAATTGGGGCAACGCAAGCTCCAGCTACCATAATCTGGCGGATCTCTACGCTAATCTGGGTAGATTGGCAGAAAGTGCGCAGGCAGCGATGGAAGCCCTTCAACTCGCCCGTCGTGCGGATCATAAATGGGGTGAGAAAGCTTGCCTCGGCTGGCTAGCGTGGGGAGAACATTTGCTTGGTAAATCTGATTCCGCAAACAAGGATTTCTTGCAAGCGGAGAGCTTAGAACGAGAAAGCGATCCTGACAAACAGTATCTATCCAGTCTGGATGGCATCCAACATGCCGATCATCTGCGGCGAGTGGGTAAAGCGGATTATGCTCAGCAGGTTACCGAAGCCAATCTGGAGATTTGTGAGCGAAATCATTGGGCAGATGACATCAGCAGGAGTCACCGGGTTTTGGGTGATTTAGCGGCGGATGCGGGCGATCATGAGCAGGCGGGCCAGCATTATGAAACCGCGCTCAAAATTGCGAGAAGTATTTCGTTCCTTCCTGCGCTGATTGAGGCATTGTTGGCGCGAGGGTGTTGGCAGGCAAAGCAAGCGGTAGCAGAGGAACATGCTCCTTTGTCGCAGCAGGCTTCAAGCGATCTGAACGAAGCTCTCGACTATGCCCTGAAGGGCGGCTATCGGATTTATGAGGCTGATATTCGGATTGCGTTAGCTTGGGCGCATCTGGCAAACAAGCAACCTGAAACCGCCCGTCAAGAAGCAAAGCATGCCCTGTCCATGAGCGAAGAAATGGGCTATTATTGGGGCAAGCTGGATGCTGAAGAAATTCTGAAAGCATTAAGTTGAGTCGAGTAGGTCGAAACCCGAAGCGGTTTCGACAACAAGAGAAGAATGTCGAAAACACCCTTCGTCAGACTCAGGACGTGCAGGGCTTTTGATCTACAAGGCTGAGATCACCACGTCGCTGTCGCTCCTCTCCCTCGGGGATCGGGATCAGCGACCGAGTGATGACGACAACACAGACCTGCACCCAATAAAGGTTTTTCAACAGCCCCAGGGAGTGGGCCACCAGTTACAATCGGGAGATAAAACACCCACAGATTATTTCTTCTTCTCGCTTACAGCTTTTCGTGTGAGAATCAACGTGTACTCATCACGTTCTTTGGAGAACTCCTTCGGTCTCTTGTCACTGGGCGAGTGTCTGATTTCGATCTTGTCAGCAGAGAGAAATCTCAAGATCCCAAACCTTGTTGTCCACTCAGAGCCTGGACCACCACATTTACCGAAACAGAGATCAAGAGTAATTGGCTGTTCAGACATATCTAACTCATATTCGCCCTGTATGGTCGCGCTCGTACTGTCGGTACCCATCTCAGTTTTGCTGTACTTGCCGTCTGCCTGAAAAGTCAACTCACCGTCCAGAATGTGCTTGCTCGGTTCTATCGCCCAAGTGCCGATGATTGTGAGATCCTGCTTTACGGCTATATCGCTTGTGTCTTCGGTAGCCGTTGAGGTTGCTGTCTGCTTTGCACTGTCAATGGAAATTGTCGGTTTGCTGTTCTCGCCCAGAACGGTTGCGACCAGAAACAGTGAAACCAACATTGCGACCAGGAACTGCATGTTTTTCATTTGATCTCCCTTTCCGTAAATTGTCAAACTTGTTGAATCATTCGATTCTCTTGATGTGCATCAAATGACCAACGCCTCCTTGGTGGACATAATCGTCAACGTAAGGAACCTATTGTTATTGCAGGTTGGAAGCAAGCGAAATCTGTAAGTCGTCGGGACAGCTTAAGGAGTAGCCCACCAGCCAAAGACCATGTTGTGTTGACAATCTGAATCAACGTACCGTGGATTGCCTTGCGGAGGACGGTGACGGCAGTTATATGCTGACTTTCAATCTGTGTTTATAGGGGGCAGGGCGCCGGACTCACAGATGCAAACCGGGAGCCGCTTTCACGACTCCCGGATATTGTAATGCACTAAGAGTACGATCAACAGTCCGGAGTTCCATCCCCGTCAGGATCGCACGGGTCATTGCCGCCACCAAAGATATAGTTGATCAGGTAGACAACATCGTCGATGTCGACACCGCCTGAACAGTCGGCGTCGCCTGCGGCGAGCGGAACTGGCGGGGGACCGCCGCCAAAGATGTAGTTGATCAGATAGACAACGTCATCGATGTCGACGCCTCCGCTTGCGTCAGCATCGCCGCACAGGTACGACTGCGACGGGTTGACTGTCGTATCGATGAACACATCCGAGTTGCCGTTCTGCTGGAAATCAGTGAAGACTGTATATGCGACTGAGTCTTTGATCGCAATGCCGATATACTCGCCGACCCACTTAGTCGCCGGAGGCACTTCCATATCCTGAATCACATAACTCGGTCCAAAGCTGGCAGCACCATTTGTACTGACTGTCATGCGTACCTGCGACGCAGGGATCCATGGATCGAGCGGGCTCGTCTGAAATTGGTAGTAGGCTATGTCGACCGTACCATTCGATTTCACCGCCACCCACGGCAGGAGATCCGGGTACGACTCAGGATTGTCGCTTACCTGAACCGGCGCCTGCCATGTCACTCCAGCATCGGTTGATCGCACACAGAAAACATCGGCTTCATCACTGCCGCTCAGCCATGTTGCACCGTTGTCGGATGAGTAATTCGAGAATATATCCTGAAATCCCATTCCCATATAGACGCACCGTGGGTCAGGCCATGCGATATTCACCCAACCGTTGCCAGCATCAATAACTGGCTTTACCATGCCAAGGCCGAATGGGAGAGTGCCTGTGCTGATGAAGATATCGGATCCCCAAGTTTGTCCATTGTCTGTAGATCTGTTAAAGAACACCTGTCCGCCGAACTGCCCATCATACCAGGTGGCGTAAACGTAATTCGCTTCGGACTTGATATCGACGCCGGCTGATAGCATTCCGATGGAGCCCGGATCGAGTGGACCGATGTCTGGAGTCTGCCATGTGACGCCATTGTCGCTCGAGTAGTCGAAGAAGATGTCGTTACTCATGCCAGTTAGTCGATTGTCATCCCAGCCGATATAGACATAGCTGCCCTGGATGTTCATTTCGAGGTTATAGCAATTGAAGCCAGGTTCATTGATCTGAATATCACCGACCCAACTGGCGCCGTTGTTTGTTGACCGATTGAAATACACTTCACTATTACCGGATCTGTTGTCGCTGAAACAGGCATAGACATTTGAACCAGTGCACTCGATACCGTCGCGTAACGGCAACGAACTGTAGCCGATACCTGTCCCTGAACTGAGCAAGGTTGAAATCGCCTGCCAGGTTTGCCCGTAGTTGCTCGAGTAATTGGAGTAAGGCTTGAGGACCGCTCCGGAGCGGAAGTCATTCCACATGCAGTAGACGTATGATCCAGTACACGCAAGTCTGGCATTTGACGAGGAGGTCGCACCCGACCCATCTCCGTTGTCGACTCTGACTGTGGACAGCCATGTGGCGCCGCCGTCCGTCGAGCGAGCAAGGTAGATATCATCCATGCCTCCACTACGGAAGTCTGTAAACGCCACATACACATTGTTGCCTGTGCTCACAATGTGGGGATTGCTGGATGTCGATGTCGTATTGCCGTCGATGTGTTGTTCGGTCTGCCATGTCAAACCGTTGTCGGTTGATCTGTTGAAGTAGATATCCGAGTGAGTGCCTGCTCGATAATCTTCCCATACGACATAGACATTGTTGCCCGAACTGCTCATCCTGATCCACCATGAATTGTTCGCGCCCGGCGTATCAGTATTGTCGAGCGGCCCTATGGCGGAAAGCTCCCATGTCTGACCATCGTCTGTGGAACGATTGAAATAGACGTCTCCAGAGCCGTTTCTGAAGTCCTCCCAAGCCGCAAACACATAGTTGACATTTCGCACGATCACCGGTCGGTCTGCCTGTGACTGACCGGGGTCATCGCCGACGTCGAGTCGAATGTCCTCATAGCCGTCCGGATCGGAAATATACGTGATATACAATTTGTTAAGATCATACGGATCGCCTGCGGCTGACGGGAAACACTTCGCTTTGAAACCGGTGCAGTCGCATGTGTAGAGCGGAGGAGCGAGGAAATCGGTGACTTTCACATCGCCGCCGAATGTCTGACCGCCGTCAAACGAAATGTCAACATACAGCGATCCGGGCACGCCGCCTTTGAAATAGCAGTCATACCACGTCATGTAGACCAATCCATTTGCACCGACGAACGGAAATGCACCTTCGGCGAATGCTGTCTGGGGTGGATTGTTGTTGATTTGAATCGGCGTGGAAAACGACATCCCGCCATCAGTAGACCGTGCAAAGAAAATGTCGGAATGCTGTCCGTCAGTGTCGTCGCGTTGCCAGCCGACGTAGATGTTGTTTGCGTGAGCGCTGAACGCATTGGTGTCGACAGTCATCATGCACTTGTCCGCGAATTTCACAGGTGGGCCGCCGATGTATTTAAGTGAGTCGACCTTAACGGGCGTCCCCCATGTTCGACCGCCGTCAGTTGATTTGCAGACAAAAATCCCACTGGAGCCGTAGAACCATGTTCCCTCATACGATAGAAAACAGGCATAGGCGTTGCCGTTGAGATCGCACGCAACAGACGGATCACCGGTAGTCGTCCAGACATATGGAAGCTGGACATCGAACCAGTTGATCCCGCCGTCGGAGCTGTAACTGACACCGAGCGTCTTCCCGATGTCGTTGTAGCCGACTATCACATTCATCGGGTCGCCAGTGAAGTGATGGTTGATCGCGATGCTCGGCTCGTTCTGGACGCTGTTGTCGGTATCCTGATTGACCTGGACGTCGCTCGATGCAACGGCGGTGACCGTCATCAGGATCGACACGAGAATGGACATGCTGATCTTGAACCTTAACAAATGCATTTCATACCTCTCTGTCTGCGGCAAAGAGTTCGTGAGGAAATAGGGAACTGCTTTATCTATATATATCGGTCTGTTCCTAAAGTAGTCCAGTCCGTCTAGAAAGCAAGAGGTTTTTTCTAATTGAACTCAAAACATGTTTAGGTTCAGAAAGCTCATAATGCAAATTACCAAGACATTGCATATTAAATGGCGGTGTGTCTCCATGATACTCACTAGGAAAGTCACTTGTGTTTCATAAGGTTAGGAGTTGTGCAATATGTATATAATATATATAATTACAATAAAGTGTTTACATGTATAGAAATATATATTATATATAAACTAAATATATACACTTTATATATACAAGAAATGCACAATATATATAAAATCTCAATAAAGTGTTTACATATGTAGAAATAGATATTATATGTAAACTAAATGTATGCACTTTATATATACAACAGGAGTCGTCGATGGAAATATACAAACTACGAAAGCCTGAAATCACGTTGGAAATTGACAATGTGCTTCAACGAATTGACACGAAAGAAATATCCTCTTACGTAGAAAGCACCAGTAAACCACGATATCTTTTTTGGGACAAAGTGCGTTATAAGCCTCGGCCGGATGGAATTACAGCTGAGGAATTTTGGTCACTGATCAAACTATTTCGAAAGTATTCCGCAAACAGGGTTAAAGCGGTTGTCCGTGATGTAAACGGAGACTACTTTACATGGCAACCATTACCCGGACTGGACTACTTCCTGCACGAAGTAGATATGCAGTTAGGTGGTGCTCTTGAGTCCACACTCATTGAGGATCAATCGACACGTCGAAGATTCATAACGCGCGGAATAATGGAAGAAGCTATCGCGTCGTCACAGTTGGAGGGGGCGAGCACCTCGCGGCGATTTGCAAAGAGAATGCTTCTGGAAAAGCGAAAACCATCGAACCGTTCCGAGAAGATGATAATCAACAATTACCAGGCGATGTTGGAAGTGGAGGAAGAGTTACGACATCAGGACTTGAGCTTGGATATGTTGCTCCATCTGCATAGCATACTAACCAAAGATACCATAGATAGTAAGGAAATAGGGCGGTTCCGAAAAGATCAGGACAACATCGTAGTGTGCGACACTGCTTCTCAAGTAGTCTATCATGAACCGCCACCAGAGAAACTCCTCAAGAAAGAACTTGTACGTTTTATCAAGTATGCGAATGGAGGTTCGAAAGAACACCAATTCGTGCACCCGTTGATTAAGGCAATTATCTTGCACTTCTGGGTCGGATATCTACACCCATTTACTGATGGCAATGGGCGGTTGGCCCGAACGATCTTCTATTGGTTTCTTTTGCGAAAGGGCTACTGGGCGTTTTCATATCTTCCGATATCCAGAGTGATTCGAAACTCATCAGCACAGTATCGGGATGCATACATATACTCTGAACAAGACGATAATGACCTGACCTATTTCATCGATTACAATGTTCGGAAACTTTCTCAAGCCAAGCGCGAGTTTGAGGAGTACGTGGAACGAAAAGAGATTGAAAATCGCAAAATGGTTGAAGTTGCTCGTGATAAATACCACTTGAATGATCGTCAGACTTTACTCCTTCGCCATTTGTACAAGAATTCTTCTGCTACAACATCAATCAAGGTGCACTCACATGTCAATAGTATTTCCAAGATGACCGCTCGAAAAGATCTCGAAGAACTCGAGCGACTAGGTTTTCTCACATCACAGAAACTTGGCAGAGAGAGGCCATTTAAGGGCACAGACAAATTGCTTGAATTGTTTTCCTGAGAACAACATGTAAGACTATTGCAAATGAGTCAGCTTTTCTCAGTCGAGGCGATAGGTCCATTACTTTCGATTCAGGGTAGTGAGACCTTTGACAAGCATTAGTTACGCACCTTCCACCACCTTCCACAGTTTACTCTTGAGCAACCTCATATGGAATGCTACATTCCCCGCATATGATTGAGTCCATCAAGAAACACCCGCTTCTCTCGATCCTGATCATTGCAGGAGCGTTTCGTCTGTTTGCCGCGCTCTTTTCTCAGGGTTTCATGGCGCACGATGATCATTTCGAGACTGTTCGGATCGCGTGGGTGTGGCATCACGAAGGCCTGTTCCTCGAGGACGGCACTCTTCGCTGGGATGGCAAGCCGGACGTCGGTCCCGGCAGAAGTCCTCTCTACAACCTGTTCCTGCTCGGCATGATGAAGATATCCTCCGTGTTTGGAGTCGAACACCTTGATCAGCACATGTATTTCGACAGGATGATGCACGCGCTGCTTTCACTTTTGCCGATCTTTTTCGGATACAGGTATCTCAGAGAAGAGACCGATGAAAACACTGCGCTGGTCGGTGGTCTGATCCTCAGCGCTCATTTCCTTATGCCGTATCTTGCTGTGAGAAACTTAATCGAGATGGTGGGCGCGGATTTCCTTGTGCCTGCGCTCTACTTCGCTCATAGATCGATAAAGCGTTCCTCGGATCGTGATGCCCTGCTTGCGGCACTGTTCAGCGCGATTGCTTTTATGCTGCGTTTCCAGATAGCCGCCGCTCTGATCGCTGTACCGGTAGCTATTCTGATTTCGAGGCGAGACTGGCAACGTGCGGGTATATACTGCGTGTCGCTCGCAGGCGCCATAGGCATTCTGGGTCTGCTCGATATTTACACTCATGGCCGGTTTCTCGGCAGCCTGTACGCCCATATCCTCAGTAATCTGCCCGAGTCGGCGCCATTGGCCGGACCCTGGTACAGACATCTGCTGCTGATCCTCGGTATCATGATTCCGCCGTTCTCGATTTTGTTTTTCGGATCAGTATTCCAGCGCGAGACAATCCGAAAGCACCTGGTCATGCTGTTGCCTGCGCTGCTGTTTGTGATCGTACATTCGATAATTCCCAACAAGCAGGAGCGTTTTATGATACCGGTTTTCCCGGTGCTGATCATTCTCGGGTGCGCAGGCATGAGTTGTTTCTATCGTGCAAAGAACTACGCGAAGTGGCGCAAACTGGTGATCGGGTTGTGGATATGGTTCATAGTCCTGAATACATTGTTGCTGATTCCATTTACATTCAACTACGCTCATCGCGGGCTTGTCGATTCGATGGCATATCTGTCGAGGCAGGATGATGTCGATGGCGTGGTGTTCGACTGCACTGCGCGCAAAAAGTGGCTGCCGTATTCGTACTGGGATTACCGGAAACCGAATGCTGTCAAGCTTACGTCTAAGTATGATCTCGATGACGCGATCCAATCTGATAAGATTTCACGATCAAGTCCGCCCAGTTATATCGTGGTGTATGCCGATGGTTATCCCGACGATCAGCTTGCGGAATACGGATCGAAACTCGGCAGATACGAGGTTGTGCATCACGGGGAACCATCGCTGATCGACCTGATCCTGCACCTGATGAACCCGAAATACAACCACAAAAATGAAGCGTGGGTGCTGAAGAGAGCGCTACCCTGACCTTTTGAATCCTTGTGGACAATCACTATATCAGGATTCAATTGCACAAACGGACTGATTATGCGTCTTTGCCTAAGAAGCAGTATGGCAATACAGTCGGAGTAATAACATGCGCAAGATACAAGCAAGCGAATTCACACTCAAATCAATGATGATGTGTAGTCTTCTGATTGCCACATGCTTGCTGATACCCAGGACCGGTAATGCTATGAATATTGAGTTGACAATAACGGCTGACACAAACGTGTTTGTGAGTGGAGAGACTGTATGGATCGATTTGATGTTGATCAACATGGCAGACACAGCGGTGTATATCCCCTGGCCAAGCAGTCTCAACAACTCGATTGGCTTCGATGCTCAAACTTCGGAAGGTGATACGCTTTGTCCCGGACTGATTATGTTCTGCGGGCTCGGTGAGCCGAGAACCTGGCTCGAACCAGGTGATACGTTCTACAACACTATTGAGCTCGAATTGGAACATATCCCACCTTGGCCAAACAAAGGAATCGATTGGCGAACATACGAAGATCCTCCAGTTGTGGGTGATATCTCGATCACATGTGTCTATCTTGATCATTACAGGTCTAACACTCTGAATGTCCATTTCCGAGATGCTGACAGCACTAGGGGGTGTATGTATGAATTGTGGCTAAACAGGGGCCGCCCCTGCGCAAACAATTATAATGGCGAGCGGGCGATGAAGCGGTTAATCTATGAATTCCCCGACAGTCTGCTTGCAGATGCAGCTTGCGGTTGGCTTATCAGGCACTTCGGATGTGAACTAAGCAGAGGGGGAGACGCTGACAGCGCAAGAAAATACAGCTATTACTTGATAACGAATTATCCTGCATCGGGACATGTCTATAGAGCATTGCCTAATGTATGTAAGATTCGCGATCTGAAGAGTGGAGAGTTGGATGAACTCTTTCCTAACGGTGTACCTCTGGAAGTGCGGATGATCGCGAGGAGCGCCCAACGCGGGTTTAGTACCGGGCTGTGATTCATCGATTATCCTTTTCATTTATTGCATCAGTTCTTATTTTCCTTTCCATGTCAATCTTCTTCCTATCCGATGTGCATCTTGGGCATGATGAGCCTGAGAGAGAAAAGCTGAAGCTGCGTAAGCTCGATCAGTTATTTGAGCTTGTGGCGTCAGAAGGTGAGCAGCTATATATCCTTGGTGATCTGTTCGATTTCTGGTTCGAGTACAAACACGCGATCCCGAAAGATCATCTAACTGTCCTGTGCAAACTCCAAAAGCTTGTCGATGCGGGTGTGAAGCTGACATACATAACCGGCAACCATGATTTCTGGCTCGGCGATCTTCTGACTAGGCAGCTCGAAATCGATGTTCACCGCGACCAGATGACAATCGAACATCATGGAAAAAAGATATTCCTGATTCATGGCGACGGCCTCGCTAAGAACGACCGGGGCTACCGCGTACTCAAAAAGATCATGCGCAACAAGCTGAGCATATTCCTCTACCGACAGGTGCCGCCCGATATCGGGATACCCTTCGCGAAATGGTGCTCGCGGACGAGTCGCCTGCATACGTCGAAGCGACCGAAAGAATCATTCCTGCAGGAGTACCGCGATTTCGCGAAATGTAAGATTGATGACGGATACGATTGCGTTATTTGCGCGCACACGCATGTCCCCGAGATCATCCAGTTCGAGAATGGTACTTACATCAACAGCGGCGACTGGTGCGAGAATTTCACGTATGTGGTTCTCGGGGATGACGGATTCAAGTTGAATAGGTGGGAAGATCGCTGAACGGTAACGTGTCCGTCAGTTTGATACGCGAATTTTGGCAGATGTAAGAACCGTAGGTACTAACAAGGCAAGCTCTTGTAGGTCAGGCTCACTTGCCCTGACCTGAGCTTTCCGAAGGGGAGCCTGGCGCTTGAACATCACGCCCCAAGTTGGCATGACCTACTGTGACATTACTCTTGAGTAGGGCAGCGATCCGCAACGGAGCGGTTCTGTCATCTTCACAAGTTGGCAACGCAGTAAGCCTACTGAAACCCACCCGACGCTTTCGCTTTGGGTGGGCTACCAGATTTGCCTTCTGCATGGGATACCGGATTATCGCTTACGGACTTAAAACAACTCTTGCCGTCTCTCCACCTTCAACCTTAACGCTCTGCATCAACGTGCCACCCTGCTGTCTGTATCCAACGACCCAGGTGATCATTGTAATAACGTAGAAATCTCCGTCTGCAACCTCATCGAATACGAAGTTGCCTTGAGCATCACCGAGCACTTTTCTTGTGGCTGCTGTGTACTCCGGAAGATCAGGAACAAATTTCGGCGCTCCACTATGAGAGTATCCCTTTTGATCGGATGCATAGATATTCAACATCCGCTCCGTTGCGTAGGGCGTGACTGGAATAAGCCATACATTGATCTTCCCCCGCTATAACGGACATGTTAAGAAGATAGTGTTTGCAGTCGCT